>CAMYKZ010000275.1 GCA_947259045.1 uncultured Afifella sp. | reverse complement strand
CCGCAGCCTGGCGCCGATGATGGCCTGCGAACCGGGGCTGATCGAAAGCCAACCCAAACTCTCCTTCGCCGCCCATGTCCGCGGCGTGACGAAATCCGCCGTGCCGCTGAAATTCCCATATGGCCTGATGGAAGCGATGCCGCGCATGTCGAACAGCGAGCACGAAGAGCTCAAGCAAGTCATGCGCGATAAGTACGCCATCCATTATTCCGAATTGGAGGATGGCGAAGCGCCGGATGAGGACGATGATGGAGCGGACGTGGACGCGGGCAGCGTCGATAACGTGGCCGATGGACTTGGCGCGGATGCGCCACGACGATCCGAAAATAAAACGCCGGGCGGAGCAAAGCCGGCGGCGGGTCAATCACAATCCAAACCGCCGAAGCCGGATGATCCAAACAATCCGGACGGTCCTGATGGTCCGGGCGATCCCGACACACCGGACACCGGTGCATCGCCGAAATGGTAGGCCCCTCATGATAGTATGGGTTCAATATGTCCGCATCCCCATGACACGCTGAAACGCCGTCGCCGCGATCGCCGGTCTCCAACGGGCAAGCGGGTAACACCACAGCAACGCGATTTGATCTGGTTCCAGAAAATCCACGAACACGGGCCGCTGCCGTCATCCTATCTGCATGCCTTCACGCAAGGTCTGCGCCGTAGTGAAAAACGCGCCCGCGACCGGCTGACCGACCTCTTCCACGAAGAGCGGACACCGCACCGGGGCGCCTACCTGAACCGGCCCTGGCAGCAGTTCGACACCTTCGATGCGCGCTACCAGGAAAATGTCTATGACCTGATGCCGGCGGCCGAAGCGGCGCTGAAGGATAATGCTCTTTGGAGCGATCATGCGGCCGCTGTATCAGGCACCTGGAAACACCGGCACATGGTCGCCTGTATTACCGCCTCGGTCGAACTGGCGAGCCTCAAGGATCCCGATGTCACATACATCCCGCAGCAGTCGATCCTTCAGCGCGCCGATGCTGTCCTGCGCTATCCGGTGCCGTATGAGAACCCGGTGACGAAAAAGACAGAGACCAAGGATCTCATTCCCGATGCGCTCTTCGGTCTGCAATATGGCCAGGGACGACAGGCAAGCTATCGCTTCTTTGTGGTCGAGGCCGAC
>CAMYKZ010000274.1 GCA_947259045.1 uncultured Afifella sp. | reverse complement strand
AAGGAGGGATATCCGGACAGCAAGAACGTCAAGGCCGGTGCGCGAGCGATCAAAATGCATCTCGACTATATGGGTTGGTTGCTGGATCAGCGGCGCTGGCTGGCCGGGAACAGCCTAAGCCTTGCGGATTTTGCTGCGGCCGCGCATTTGTCGTCGCTGGATTATATCTCCGATGTTGACTGGAATCAGTTTTCAGCGGTTCGTGAATGGTATGCGCGTATTAAATCCCGACCGGCCTTTCGAAACCTGCTTGCGGATGCAGTTCCGGGGTTCCCGCCGCCGGAGCATTATGCCGATCTGGATTTCTGAAAGTCCGCCATCCGCCGCGCACGCAAGCGCGGAGTCCCCCAGCGATCGCGGGAACGGCTGAAGATGGCGGGAGATCTAAAAGCGCGCCTGATCGAAACCGCCCGTACCGAAGGGTTCGCGAGCGCGCGGGTCTGCGCGCCCGATGCAGCGCCCGAGGTTCCGCAGCGGTTGGCGGACTATCTGGACGCAGGGCGGCACGGTCAGATGACTTGGCTCGCGGACCGCGCGAACTGGCGCGGCAATCCGTCCAAGCTTTGGCCAGAGGCCCGGTCGGTCATCATGCTGGCCGAGCCCTATACACCCGATCACGATCCGCTGGAGAATTTGGACCGCAAGGATTGCGGTACCATTTCGGTGTACGCGCGGAACAAAGATTATCACGACGTTCTGAAAAAGCGCCTGAAGCAGTTGGCGCGATGGCTGGTAGCCGAGGCGAACTGCGAGGTGAAGGTTTTCGTGGATACTGCGCCGGTGCCGGAAAAACCGCTGGGCCAGGCCGCAGGTTTGGGATGGCAGGGCAAGCACACAAACCTTTTGAGCCGCGATTTGGGAAATTGGTTTTTCCTGGGCGCGATCTTCACCACTGCCGAACTGGCGCCTGATGCGCCGGAATCCGACCATTGCGGGACTTGCCGCAAGTGCCTGGACGTCTGCCCGACCAACGCGTTCCCAGCACCTTACCAGTTGGATGCCCGGCTCTGCATTTC
>CAMYKZ010000273.1 GCA_947259045.1 uncultured Afifella sp. | reverse complement strand
AGACTTGGTCATCTTCACCCAAAAAATAAACCGCAACACCGCCGTATCCGCTGCGGGTCAGGATCGGTTCGGCGAGCAATCCGTGCAGACGTTTTGGCCGTACGGCGCGCTGTTTGCGGCGAGCTGTCCCGATCCAAAAGTCTTCGATCGGTTTCCCACTCCGAATGTGGCGCGACGTTTCCACACAATCGGTGATGTCTTCTGCAAGCTGTGTCGGATCGGACTGTGAGGCTCGGCGGCGTACTTGCCCTGTGCCTTCGATCACTCGCAATCCTACGGCTGCTGCGCGATGAAGCCCTTGCGCTCGGCACTGATGGACCGCGCGCATCAGCCCCGATTGCACGGCAACGCCGGCGCCGCTGATGCCAACGCTGATCAGTCGGTTGATGTTGTTGGTTAAGTCGGCGGCCGCGCGTTGTTGCCGTTCATCCGGCACGGTAACCGTATCAACTTCGCTCGACGGCTCCTGGACGTCAGCAATCGGGGCATCATCTAGATGACTTTCGTTCTGTTCCGCCGCGACTTCCAACGCCGTCAAACAGGCCATGATGTGAAAACAATTCGGCGATAACAAACAACTGCAGCTCAGCTGGCCAAGCTCGCCGATATGATCGGCCGGCAAGTGCACGGTTTCGTTGCCGGCCGCCACGGTCCAACCATCATCGCCGGGGGTCCACTGCCAACCGGACGCGGCGTCGGGGTCGCGATCGAGCCGCCGGCGAACGCGAGCGGGCGCTCCATCGATGGCAGCGACGAGGACCGCTGGATCAACCGTCGGTCGCGACGGGTTCATCGGCTCGCCCCCCGAATCTGGTCGCCAACCCACCCGGCCAGCCGCTCGGTACTGACGGCGGCGACGGACATCCCGGCGGCGGCCGCCGCGGCGGCGTTGCCTGCGTGGTAACGCGGTTTTGCGTCATCATCCAATGCTGCCAGGCCAAGCAATTTGACTCCCGAATCGGCCAACATGCGGACCTCGGCTAACATGCCAGGCAACGACACGCCTTCCTCAAAGTCACTGA
>CAMYKZ010000272.1 GCA_947259045.1 uncultured Afifella sp. | reverse complement strand
ATTCGCTGGGCCCGGTACGTCTGAGTTCGCTTGGCATCGGAGAAACTGCTGTCGCGATCGCGTTCGGGGTTGTGCCGGTGGCCGGCGCAGCCTGGTTGCAAGGCGCCGCACTGGACGCGCAACTCCTGTTGTTCTCTCTGCCGATCAGCGCCTGGGTCGCAGCGATATTGTTGATCAATGGGGTTCCCGACATCGCGGCGGATGGCGCAACCGGCAAGCGCACTTTGCCCGTCCGACTGGGCCTCGACGGGACGGCGGTCGTTTATGTCTCGCTACACGTGGCCGCCGTCGCGGCAACCGGCTGGCTGGCTTACAGCAAGGCACTACCGCTGCTCGCACCAATTGTGCCGGCGGCGCTGCTGATTCTCGCTTTCAAAGCAGGCGCCGCGATTCGTCAGGGCATCAAGGACCGTGGCCGCATGACGGGCGCGATCGAGAGCACCCTTGCAATTCACACGATCGGATCGATTTGGCTGGTCGGCTGCATGTTGTATTCTCACTGGTGGGCATAAAGCGCAGATAGGTAATGCGGATAACAATAAAAAAGGGACTTGATATCCCCATCTCCGGCAAACCGGAGCTTGTCATTTCGGATGCTGCGGATGTGCGCAGCGTCGGGTTGGTCGGCTGGGACACACCAGGACTCAAACCGAAAATGGCCGTTGCCGAAGGTGACCGCGTCAAGCTGGGTCAGGTCCTGTTCGTGGGGAAGCGTAATCCCGATGTTCGTTACACCGCGCCCGGCTGCGGCATGGTAACGGCGATCAATCGTGGCGAACGTCGCGTATTGAATTCAGTTGTCATCAAGCTCGACGGCGACGATGCGGAAACCTGGCGTTCTTACGATCCGGGGAAAATCGGCACCGTCGATGCCGAGACAATCCGGCACACGCTAGCCGAATCCGGTTTGTGGACCACACTGCGTACGCGCCCATTCAGCCGCATTCCGACGCCCGACACGGCGCCGAGCTCGATTTTTGTAACGGCGATCAATACGAACCCGCTGGCGGGCGATCCGGCGCTG
>CAMYKZ010000271.1 GCA_947259045.1 uncultured Afifella sp. | reverse complement strand
ATCACCGTCATTGCGTTGAATTTAGTGGCAAAAGACCGATAGGCGCGGCATATTCCACGATCCGCCTGAATAGGAACCCGGCATAAGCATGAACGACACAGACACCACGATACGGACATTCCGGCATCCGGGCGCGGGGCGACGGCATGCGTCGGCGCACCCAAAGGGTCGGCAACTCGATCCCGCGGCGGAAATGCGCATTCGGCGCCTGCTGTCCGAAGATGGCGCGCCGCATTGGAAACGGCGCGATATGTTGATTGAAAACCTTCATTTGATCCAGGACCGATACGGATTTCTTCATGCGGATCACCTCCTCGCTCTAGCGGATGCGATGGCCCTTGCCATTGCGGAAGTCTATGAAGTTGCATCTTTTTACGCCCATTTCGATATTGTCGATGCGGAGGAATCAGGACCGCCATCCATCACAATCCGCGTCTGCGACAGCTTGACCTGCGCCATGGCGGGTGCGGAGGCTCTGTCGGCAAACCTGCACAAGGAGCTTGGTCCCTCGGTTCGCATGGTTCGGGCACCCTGCATGGGACGGTGCGGCCACGCACCAGTAGCGCAAATCGGCCAGCGGCATGCCGCCCCGATGACCTCTATGACCCGCGACGAAGCCACCAAATTTGCCAGTGCGGGCCCTGATATCCCCGACTATCCGGGGCTGGAGGCCTATATGGCCGATAACGGCTACCGTCTCCTGGACAGCTGCCGGGGCGGCGAGCGGACGCCGGAAGCGCTAATCGAGATCCTCGAGGACGCTGGCTTGCGCGGATTGGGCGGTGCGGGATTCCCGGTTGGCCGAAAATGGCAGGCGGTGCGCGCAGAGCAAGGTCCCCGATTGATGGCGATTAATGCGGATGAGGGCGAACCCGGTACATTCAAGGATCATTACTATCTGATCCGCGACCCGCATCGCTTCGTCGAAGGCATGCTGATCGCGGCTTGGTCCGTCGATGCCGATGAAATCTATGTCTATTTGCGCGATGAGTATCCGGATATCCGGCGCATTTTGGAACGCGAAATCGCG
>CAMYKZ010000270.1 GCA_947259045.1 uncultured Afifella sp. | reverse complement strand
GACCGATTTCACCTTTTCCTGATTGATCTCGACCACAACATCGCCGACCCGGAGGCCTTTTTCCGATGCCGAGCCTTCCTTTTCAACCTTGGTAACCACGACGCCATTGAGATCGTCGGCCAACTCATATCGGCTTTTCAGTTCCTTAGTAATCGCCGACAGGGTCAGCCCAAGTTCTTTGATTTCCTTGCCGCCTTTTTCGGTGCTCTGCGGCACGGCAGGACTGCTCAATGACGCCTGATCGACCTTTTCAAGCTCGCCCAGCCGGACGGTCAAATTCGTCTTCCGGCCGTTGCGCCAAACCACGACGCGCACATTCTTGCCCACATCCGTTTCGGCGACCATGCGCGGCAATCGGCGCGACTCCGTGACGCGGCGCCCGTCAAAAGTCAAAATCACATCGCCGGTCTTGAAACCGGCGGCTTCTGCGGGACTTTTCTTGACCACGCCGGCGACCATCGCGCCATTCGGGGATTTCAGTCCGATGCTCTCGGCGATTTCATCTGTCACCGCCTGAATCTGAACGCCCAGCCAACCGCGACGGGTGGAGCCAAAATTCCGCAATTGCTCGATTACCCCGGCGGCGATTTGGGACGGCACGGCAAAGCCAATGCCGATGCTGCCACCGGACGGCGATAGAATCGCGGTGTTGATGCCGACCACCTCGCCCTTCATGTTGAATAGCGGGCCACCGGAATTGCCGCGATTGATCGGCGCATCCGTCTGGATGTAGTCATCATAGGGTCCGGACCGGATATCGCGGCCGCGCGCGGAAATAATTCCCGCGGTTACCGTACCGCCAAGCCCCAATGGATTGCCGATCGCAAGGACCCAATCGCCGACGCGCGCGCCATCGGATTTGCCGAACGGCACATACGGCAGCTTTTTCTTTGTCTTGACCTTCAGCAAGGCGAGATCGGTTTTCGGATCCCGGCCGACGAGCTTGGCCTCGAATTTCCGCCCATCCTGCATCACCGCCGTGATTTGGTCAGACCCGTCGATCACATGATTGTTGGTAACGATGTAGCCGGTTGGATCGATGA
>CAMYKZ010000269.1 GCA_947259045.1 uncultured Afifella sp. | reverse complement strand
GCAGACGGGTTGTTTGAAGAAGTTATATTGTCCCACAGCCAGCGGGGTTTGTGTCGCTGCCGAAGCGGCACCTGAGGTCGGTACGGCCGTCCTTTCAGGCCGCATCCCCGCCGCCCGCGCGCCGAAACTGCTCGCGGAGATAATCGGCAAATGCCTTGCAGGCATCTGAGGTTGTGAACACGCCAGCCAGCTTGCCGAGTCGAGTTACAACGGCGGAGCCGACGTGATGCTCTGCCATGTGCTCCAGCACCTTATCCGCCCGCTCATCCAGGTCGACGATAAACGGCTCGCGTATCATGGCTTCCGCGACGGTGAGCTTGTCGGGATCCGGGTACGCGAAATCCGGGCCAAGTACGAGCTTGATATCCCGGTCGGAGATCACGCCGACGAGTTCGCCGTCATCGGTAACCGGCAGATGGCGTATCTGTTGATCGCGCATAAATGCGACGGCCTCGTTAACGGGCGCGCCCGCACTGATTGAGTACGGGAAGGCCGTCATCAGACTTTTTATAGCGGGCATACGAATCATCATTGGTCATTGTATAGCGCGGAGCCGTTACCAGCGATAGAGGTTTGCCGCAAACCCGGCAGGAAAAATGTCACTGCCGCGCGGCAGTTCGACAAAACCGTCCGTGTCGCGCAGCCCTATATAGTCCCCTGACGTATTGGTCGGCCGGGGCATTGCAAGCGCATTGGCGTCAGCATCCCACTGTATTTTGACGGGCAAAAACCATGTCAGATCAGCCTTGAAGTTGACTGTATCGGTCAACCGGACCCGCTCCGGTGCCGCCGCGCTGGCACCCATCGCCCGGAAAATGGCGGGTATGACATAGCGCACGCAACAGACTATGGTCGACACCGGATTACCCGGCAGGGCAAAAACCGGTTTGCCGGCGGCACTGATGCCAAACCACATGGGGAGGCCGGGACGCTGCAGGATTTTATGAAACACGACGCGGACGCCGAGCTCGTTAAGAATGGCCGGAACGTAGTCGTATTTTCCCATCGACACGCCGCCACTCAAAATCAGAACATCGTTGGTGTC
>CAMYKZ010000268.1 GCA_947259045.1 uncultured Afifella sp. | reverse complement strand
GGCGTGGTCGGCATGGCGGCCGCAGCCAGCCGCGCGGGGCTTGGCAAACTAATCGGCTTCGACATGGGCGGCACGTCTACCGATGCATCCGTATTCAGCGGTCACCCGGAGATCGTCAGTGAAACCGATGTAGCTGGAATTTCCTTGCGCACTCCGATGATCCGTATTCATACAATCGCCGCCGGCGGGGGCTCCATCCTCAAATTCGCCAACGGACGTTTTCAGGCAGGGCCCGAATCGGCAGGTGCTGATCCGGGTCCGAAATGCTATGGGCGCGGCGGGCCGTTGACGGTTACCGACGCTAACCTGCTGCTCGGACGCATACAGGCCGAACATTTTCCGGCAACTTTCGGGCCGCGAGCAGATCAGCCGCTGCAGCGGGACATTGTGGCAAAGGCATTTACCGATCTGGCGCTGGAAGTTTCCACGGCCACGGGCGCGGCATTGACGCCGCAACAAACTGCCCACGGGTTCCTGCGTGTCGCGACTGAAAATATGGCGAATGCGCTGCGCCACATATCGATACAGCGCGGCCTTAATCCGGCCGACTACACACTCTGCTGCTTTGGCGGCGCCGGCGGTCAGCATGCCTGCGACGTCGCCGATCGACTTGGCATCACCCGCATACTGCTCGACCCGCTTGCGGGCGTGCTGTCGGCATGGGGCATGGGTGCGGCGCCACTGCGAAGCTACCGGCAGCAATCAATGAATCGGCCGCTCAACGAGGCTTCGCTGTTCGCCTTGCAATCTATTCTGGCCCGTCTGGAATCAGAATGCCGGGACGTGCTGCGCCAACAGGGCGTCGCGGATTCAGCGATCGAGGTGACAACCTGGCTGGCACTGAAAGCGGCGGGCAGTGACACTGCGCTCGAACTCTCCCTGGATGAGTTGGGACCGCTCCAGGCAAAATTTTTGACCGCGCACCAGGCGCGATTCGGTTTTGCCCCCGATAATCCACAATTGATTATCGAATCTCTGCGCCTTGAGGCTCAAGACCAGGCGATCTTGGAATCGAACGCAGCGGGACCACAAGATTTGCCGGCCG
>CAMYKZ010000267.1 GCA_947259045.1 uncultured Afifella sp. | reverse complement strand
TACATCCTCGACGGCATGAACGCCGAGCGAATCCTGATCGCCGCAGAGGCTTTGGGCGACTGCAAATTTTTCCTGGACAAGGGGGTCGCCTATTCCAAGGAACGCGTCGTCTTCGGCAACCCGATCGGCCAATATCAAGGGATTCAGTTCCCACTCGCCAAAGCCTATGCGGAATCGCAGGCGGCGGACATGATGGCGCGCAAGGCGGCGGCCCTGTTCGATGCCGGACTGGCCTGCGGCGCCGAGGCCAATATGGCGAAGCATCTGTCGGCGGACGCCGTCTGGGCCTGTGCGGAGGCGTGCTTCACCACCCATGGCGGCTTCGCCTTCGCCCGCGAATACGATGTCGAACGCAAGTGGCGCGAAGCCCGGATCTTCCGAACCGCGCCAATTTCCACCAACATGATCCTCGCCTATATCGGGCAGCACGTTCTGGGAATGCCACGGTCCTATTGAATAATTGCGATTGGCCCCGTGATATCGTTTTTCGTGCAGTTTTTTTCGGCAGGCCAAACCGGGTCACACCGTCCCGACCCTTTGTTGGGTTGCGACACACACCGGTGCGGAATGATTGTCCGCATCCTTCGTCAGGCTCAGGATGAGGACAATCAATAGGCAGGCGGTGGGGAAATCAAGGACGTAGTGGCCTCATGCTGAGCCTGACGAAGCACAAGGCCGCGCATACGCGGAGGTCTCCACAAGCGGGGAGGACGACATATGACCTATGGCAGCAAGGAAATCGGCCCGAACCGGTACCGGGAAGACATCGGCCGCTACTACGAAGACTTCACCATCGGTGATGTCTATGAACATCGCCCGGGCCGGACCATCAGCGAGGCCGACAATACCTGGTTCACCCTGCTGACCATGAACAAGCATCCGGTTCATTTCGATGCGAACTATGCCGCCAAGAGCGAATTCGGCAAGCCGCTGGTCAATAGCGCGCTGACGCTGTCGATCGTCGCCGGGATGAGCGTGAGCGATACCAGCCAGAAGGCGATCGCCAATCTCGGCTGGAACGACATCCGTCTCACCGCACCGGTCTT
>CAMYKZ010000266.1 GCA_947259045.1 uncultured Afifella sp. | reverse complement strand
AACACGGGCGGTGACCGGCTGATCGACTGGGCGGGCGAGTTCAACAGCTTCATCGTGCCGTTCGCGCCGTTTGGCAACTTCACGGTCAGCCGCGGCGTGCCGCCGAATTTGTACCAGTTCCTGTATGACCTGTCGGAAGCGCTGGGTGCCGACCCGACCCGTGCGGCCGATACCTTCACCAACGCCGATCGCAATGGCGAGCCCGATGGCGAGCTCGGCCTGATCGTGCAGAAAGATGGCGGTTTGTGGCAGGACCAGACGGGTGCGCCCAATGATCCGCAGCCGGGCAACATTCCGGGCGGGCCGCGCTTCACGTTGCGTGGTGCGGATTTCAACAACGGCAACGACCAGGCCTTCGCGGCCGACAGTGGCAGCTTCACAGCCACGGCGGGTGCGTTGCAGGTCGAAGCCGATCAGCTCGGCGGCAAGGCTGCCAGCGTATTCCACATCGGCCAGTACCTGCCGGGCTACTACGAGATCGAAGCCGACATCAGTACCGTCAAGCCGACGGCGGGCCTGAAGGCGAATTCGTACATCATCTTCGATTACGTCAGCCCGACCGACTTCAAGTTTGCCGGCATTGATATCGCAATCAACAAGCTGCAGATGGGCCATGTAGAGGGTGACAACTGGATAATCGATGCCCAGATACCGAAACTCCTGAAGCACAGTACCGAGTACCACATGATGCTGGCGATCAATGGCCTCACGGCGACACTGGTCGTCGATGGTGCCGCCGTATTCTCCAAAGCCTATGATCCGCGCATCGATGAAGATGGCTACACCTACGGCCTGAACTACGGCATGGTCGGCCTGGGCGCAGACAATGCCATCGCGCGGATCGACAATGTCGTCGTCAAGACGCTGGTGCCGGCGATTACATACCAGGACTACGAAGATTTCGATGACGGTATCGCCGATAATTTCCGGCCCGCCGTATCCGGCAGCTGGAGCCTTGAAGGCGGGTATTACACCGGTGTGGCAGGGGCTGAGCCGGCCATCGCGCTTTATGATATGGACATAGGGCCCAACTCGACGCTGCAGATC
>CAMYKZ010000265.1 GCA_947259045.1 uncultured Afifella sp. | reverse complement strand
GCCATCGCCACCAGCCGACCAACTTCACATGCTCCGGAAATACCGGATAGGGCAAGGTTCGAATTGCCGGCATACGCGCTCGGAATTCCACCAGACTGCGCGGCATATGATAACTGGCGGTTACAAGATAGATTGATTTGTAACCCTGTTTGCGCAACCAGTCAGCGGTTTCTGCCGCATTGCCGGCGGTGTGATCAGCGCTGTAGCCCAAAGCGATGCAGCAATCCAGCGCCTGCGGTGATTGCCGCGACAACCGCAACAATTGCTGCACGTCGACGCCGCGGTGCACGCCGGAGACGAACAGCTTTTTCGCCACCCCCTGACCGAGAAGTTCGAGACCGCGCTCCAGCCTCAAGGTGCCGCCTGTCAGCACGACGATGGCGTCCGCTTTCTCCAGTGCGGGCGCCGCCTGCCGTGGAATACCTGCCGCGAAATAGGGCAGACCGGCCAACCACGTCACGACCAACAATATCAGCGCGATCGATACGATCCGAAATCTGATGTTGCCGCGCCGCATCCGACTATGACCAACGATTGCCGATGACCACGAATGCCGTCGGCCAATGCCGAAACACTGGAGCGTTCGATCGCCGGGCCAAGGTTACAGCATCTGGCGCAGGGTGCGCAGAACGGTCCGGCGTGCGGCGGACGTGACAATAAAACTGGCAAACAAGGGAACCAGCGCCAGGACGCACCACTGCCAAATCGCCAGCTGCGGCGTCGGCAGCAAGACCGCATCCAATCGGGTTACGAATCGGGAGATCGCAAACAGCGTCAAGACCGCCACGATTGCGCCAACTAGGCTGCCGATCAGGGCTATCCGGAACGCCTGTCGTTGAAACTGCCGGGCGATATAGTCGTCGGTGGCGCCGATGAGATGTAAAACCTCGATGACTTCCTTGTGAACCGCCACGCCGCCCCGTGTCGCGAAGACCACCGCGCTGACGCACGTACCGCCGATCAAGGCGATCACCACTGCGGCAAGCGCGCCAAGCGCATGAACGAGCGAAAGGATCTGGTCCCGCCAGAATTCATGGCTATCCAAACCGGCG
>CAMYKZ010000264.1 GCA_947259045.1 uncultured Afifella sp. | reverse complement strand
TTTTCGACGATACAGCAGAAAATGTGGCGGGTGCGCGAGCCGCCGGGTTACAGGCAATCCATGTCAAGACACCTTTGGACGTCAAACAGGCATTGGCAGAAATCGGCGCACTCTGATAAACAGTCGCAGACCGGTCTTCATGACAGCACCTGTTAATAACGTTCAACCAGTAAGTAATTCAGGATATATATCGTATGGCAGTAAATTCGTATCTGCGCACACTAATCCTGGTGCTGGCAGTCGTTGCGCAAAGCGCTTGCACGAGCAAACCAGCCCCCGGCGAAGCCGCTATCGCCAGTGCGGACCCTATGGCTACTGCTGCGGGAATGGAGATCCTGGCGCAGGGCGGCAATGCTTTTGATGCCGCAGTTGCCGTCGCGGCGGCACTGGGAGTCGTTGAGCCGGCGGCTTCCGGGCTTGGGGGTGGCGGTTTCTTTTTGCTCTACCTTGCCGGTGATGACGAATATCGTTTCATTGATGCGCGCGAGAGGGCGCCCCTGGGTGCGACGAAAAATATGTACCTTGATGCGAATGGACAACCGGTTCCCCGATTGTCCATGGAAGGTACGCTTTCTGCCGGTATTCCGGGCGAGCCCGCGGGTATGGTTTATCTGACCGAAAACTTCGGGACACTGCCGCTGACCGTAACGCTGGCGCCCGCGATCCGCTATGCGGAAGAGGGTTTTAAACTGACCCGACGAGCCCTGGTGGGACTGAGATTTCGCATGAAAACCCTGCTTGGGGACAATGCATTTTCGGCGGTCTTTTATCCGGCCGGGGTTGTCCCCGAAGAAGGCGATGTCATCCGGCAGCCGGATCTTGCGCGCACACTCAGACGTTTTGCAGCCGACGGCTTCGACGGTTTTTATGGCGGCACAACGGCCGAACTGCTGGTCGAGGGTGTGCAGCAAGCCGGTGGAATCTGGACGCCGGAGGATCTGGCCAGTTATCGCGTTTCGGAACGCGAGCCGACGATCGCGTATTTCGGCGACATGCGCGTCATAACAGCGCCGCCGCCTTCCTCCGGTGGCGTGGCATTGACCGAGATATTCA
>CAMYKZ010000263.1 GCA_947259045.1 uncultured Afifella sp. | reverse complement strand
GTCGGAACTTACAGAACGCTACGCGATTTTGAAAACCCGCAAAGACGTTTACCTGGTTGAATTTCAGCGATGCCCGCCCCAGTTCAACGACAACGTGATACCGGACATACGGTATGACAAAAACACGCTGCGACCACGCGTCGACACGATCCGGGGATGCCGTATCAAGAAAATATTCGCGATCGATGAGGCCGGCGCCGAGGAATTGAAGTTGCTCGCTGAAGCGTCAGCCGCGGAAAGCAGCTAGAGAATAGCCGCGGGCAATTAATTATCGGCGTTGCCTGCCGTCGTCTTGTTTTGGTACGCGGCGCTGATTTCGTGCATCTTGCTTTCGATCCATGCCTGCACAATCAGGTTTGTTTCCTTGGGCGATTGCGCCGACGCGTCGACGGGCGGGCCAATGCAAAACCGGACCGTCCCCGGAAGCAGCGAAAACTCCCGGCGCCGCCAGACGTCGTCCGCATTGTGCGCAACCGGAACGATTTGCACGCCGGCCGCGTTCGCCAGCGCCGCCCCGCTGATGCCGTAGGCACGCGTCTCACCCCGGGGCACGCGCGTGCCCTCCGGAAAAATAGTGACCCATATTCCGTCCGCGATCCGCTTCTTTCCCTGTTCGATAACCTGTCTGACGGCGGACCGCCCCTTACCCCGATTGATTGCGATTGGGTTGAGAACGAGGCCGATGGCCCAGCCGACGATGGGTACCCACAGCAGTTCGCGCTTTACGACCCATGCCGTTCGCGGAAATATCGGCACGTGACCATAGGTCTCGAGGATTGTTGTGTGCTTCACCATGATGACGCTTGGCGAATCCGGAATGTTTTCGGTGCCCTCAACAACAACCTTCATGCCACAAAGAAAATCGCCCCCCCAGACAAGCATGCGGCAGCCGTGCAGCAGCACGAAGCGACGCCAGCTGGCCGGCGCCCAGAACAAAAGCAGCAATACGGTGGCAATGCCGGTTGATCCGAGCAAGCCGAAAATCAGGCCCAGCAGAGAACGTAGCCAGAGAATCATGCCGTCACTCCTGAAGCAGGGCCGAGGCCGCCGCCGCAA
>CAMYKZ010000262.1 GCA_947259045.1 uncultured Afifella sp. | reverse complement strand
GACAAGATCCACGATTGGAACCGGCTTTATGGCACGTCCGGCTTTCATCAGTTTCAGTGTGTCGTTCCGGTCGACGCAGCGAACCAGCTGCGCAGCATGCTTGAACGGATCGCCGCGTCGGGGCTGGCGTCACCGCTGGCGGTGCTGAAACGAATGGGTCCGGGTCGGGCAGGATACAGGTCATTTCCAATGGAGGGGTATACGCTGGCGGTGGACTTTCCGAATAGCGGCGCAGCGGAGCAGCTGATCCGCGAGCTGGAAGCTGCAACCTCTGCCGCGAACGGACGTGTCTATCTTGCAAAAGATTCGCTCGCCGCGGCCGAGACAATCCGCGAGATGTATCCCGAACACGGGAAATGGTTAAAGGCCGTTCAATCAGCCGATCCTGACGGTGCCTATATGACGGACCTTATACGTCGTCTGAAGTTGAGGAAGACCTGATGCCACAAACATGGATCATAATCGGGGCAACCTCGACTATTGCACGATCCTTTTCGCGCCGGGCCTCCGAGCGTGGCGAAGGCGTTATTCTGGCCGGGCGCGATCTGGACGACATTGCGACGATTGCTGCCGATTGCGAGGCCCGTGGGGCGCCGCTGGCCGAAGCAATGGCGTTCGATGCCCGCGATCCCAAGTCGTTTGCGCCAATCCTTGCGCGCGCTGCCGAGATTGAAGGGACGCTAAGTGCCGCGGTTTTTGTCGGTTCTATGCCGCCGCAGGAAGAAATTGATGCCGACCCGGCCCTGATTGACGGCACTATTGCCGACAGTTTCGCAGGTCCGGCTCGGTTTTTGACCGCGCTTGCGCCTTTGCTGGAGCAGCGGGGCACGGGGACAATTGTCGGCGTCGGTTCGGTCGCGGGCGACCGCGGACGGCTTGGCAACTATGTCTATGGTGCCTCAAAGGCCGGATTTCATACCTATCTGTCCGGTTTGCGAAATCGGTTGGGCAGAAACGGTGTTCACGTGAGCACCGTCAAGCCCGGCACGGTCGATACCGCTATGACGTGGGGCATGGACAAGCTGCCATTCCTTGCCCAGCCGGATAAAGTGGTCGACGATA
>CAMYKZ010000261.1 GCA_947259045.1 uncultured Afifella sp. | reverse complement strand
ATCGCCTGTTGGAAATCCGCGACACCGTCGCCCAGCGCGCGATCCGGCGTTTGCACGGCCTCGAGGCTTTCAGGGTACTTGATGAAGAAATCCGGGTTTTCGCGCAAAAAATCCACGACCTGCGCCGCGGTTGCACCGGCGGACCGCTTGGAATTCTTAAGTCGTTGGGTCATCGCTTTGTCCAGCCGCTATAAAATCGACTGACCGGTTTTTTCCCAGTCGGCGACGAACGCGGCGAGACCCTTTTCGGTCAATGGATGATTGAACATTTGGTGCAACACGGCGGGCGGCACGGTGGCAACGTCTGCGCCCAATTTTGCCGCTTCCAGAACATGGATCGGATGGCGCACGGACGCCACCAGCACCTCGGTTTCCAGGTTCGGATAATTTTCATAGATCTCGCAAATTTCGGCGATCAACTGCATGCCGTCATGGGCAATATCGTCAAGCCGGCCGACGAAGGGTGAGATAAACCGGGCTCCGGCCTTGGCGGCGAGAAGCGCCTGATTGGGCGAGAAACATAATGTCACGTTGACCATCGTGCCGCCCTGGCTCAACGCCCGGCAGGTCTTGAGGCCAGCCGGCGTCAGCGGCACCTTGACCGCAATGTTGCTGGCGATTTCCGAAAGCTTGCGGCCTTCGGCGAGCATCGTGTCGAAGTCCGTTGCGGCGACCTCGGCGCTTACCGGCCCGTCGACCAAATCGCAGATCTGGTGAACGACCTCGAAGAAATTGCGTCCGGATTTGTGAATCAAGGACGGATTTGTCGTAACGCCGTCCACGAGACCCGTGTCCGCAAGGTCTCTGATTTCATCTATTTCCGCGGTGTCTACGAAAAATTTCATGCGCGGTCGAAGCTCCTTCGTGCAGGCTGACGGTTCTGGATAGCATTTGTTGGCACCATTTCGATACACTCTATCCGATGCGGCCTCCCCATACCACAACAGGCGCCGGGATCAACGGCGGATCTCGACGCGTTCAGGTTTTGCTGCCGTTGCCGCTGGAAGGCACCTACGAGTATCGGGTGCCGTCCGAGCTCGCGGTGGCGCCTGGCGCCTTTGTT
>CAMYKZ010000260.1 GCA_947259045.1 uncultured Afifella sp. | reverse complement strand
TCCGTGGCAATTGATCCAGATCTCCTGTCTGAAATATTGCTTCGGCTTGACCGATTTGAACAGGGCCGACCGCCCGGCCTCGCGCCGCATCAACGGGCTTATCTGGCATCCCGCATCTATGGCAGGGTCGCAGATGTCCCCCGGGCCGCCCGTCCGGCATGCATCGATGCGGAGTTCGATGATATCGCAGAGATAGCAGCACTGTTTGCCGATCCCGGCGACTCGTAGCCGTTTGCCTGCGCGTACGCGTTTGAACATCTTCGGAAGCGCTTAAGCGAACTATCCCGCCAGCGTGTTCGACCCTTCCACGACACCCGTTTCAGAGCGCCTTGAAATGAATCGCGCACCGATTTAGCCGCGTATTCGATTGTTGGATTCCCGAATTTACTGTACGGCATTTTAGTACATTACTCCTCGTCGATTGAGGTGAATTCGAATCTCGACAACCGAATGGAAGGAAATTTCATGACAGCGGCAAAACGGCTCCCAAACCCGGCGTCGGACCGGCTCAGCGACGCCGATCTGGCGGAATGGGCCGACTGGGAGAAATGGCAGGATCAGGCCGAATGGCAGGACATTGCCGATGCCGGCCCTATCGACGAAGACCATGAAGGCGCCCTTGATGGCTCTACAGAGGATCCACAATGGCTTGACGAAATGACCCGCCGGTTGCGCCGGGTTGGCTTCGGGGCGGACCATTGAGCGCTGAATCGCATTCAGGACCCTATGCCCGTTTCGCCGAAGCGAAAGAAGCGGCGGCCAAGGACGGACTGCCTGACTACAGAGACTGGCGCTCCGCTCTGGAGCGGCAATATGCCGTAATGCCGCTTTGGTATTGGGATACGGTGATCTGCCGCCAAAACTATATGGAATACGTCCGGGAACGCCTCGCCTGGCAACGACGGCAGGCGCGGATTAACCAAGGAAATGTCAACTTTCACCGCCGGCTCAGCCGCTCTGCCGACTAGCAGCAGCGATCTTGCCAACGCATCAACTAACCCCTGTACCCGCCATTCTCCCTGCGGCTATGCTAGGCGCCATAATTGCGGGAATCGGGACTTCAAA
>CAMYKZ010000259.1 GCA_947259045.1 uncultured Afifella sp. | reverse complement strand
TATCGAACTGGGCTACCGGGTGACGCGGGATCTCGACGCGGTCGGATTTCCCTATTGCAAGGGCTATGTCATGGCGACCAATCCGCTGTGGCGTAAGACGGCTACGCAATGGCGTGCGCAGTTGTCCGGGTGGCTGCGGCGGCGCAGCACGGTCGCCTTGCGGCTCTCTGATATTTTCTTCGATTTTCGTGCCTGTTACGGTGCGCCCGATCTTGCCGCGGACCTGCGCGCGTATGTCACCGATGCGCTCAAATCGAGCCCCGCCTTTCTCGAGGCGCTCTATCTTGATGGCGAAGAATACGGCGTGGCGCTTGGCTGGTTCGGCCGGTTCATTACCGAAAAATCCAACCCGGATCATCTCGGCGAAATCAATTTGAAACACACGGGCACGCTCCCGCTGGTTCAGGCAACCCGTCTTCTTGCGCTGCGGACGGGCGTGTCGGAGATATCCACCACGATGCGTCTTGAGAAACTGCACAGGGCCGGCGTCATTGATTCGGACGTCCACGACTATTTGATTGCTGCATTCGGCCACATCACGCGCTTGCTCTTGCGGCAACAGATCGCCGATTTCAAGGCCGGCAAACCGACCAGCAACTATCTTCATCCGGACACGCTGAGGGCGCGCGAGCGCGATGCGCTTGTCGATTCTTTCCGGGCTATCGAGGGGCTGCGCGAGCGGTTGCGGAGCGATTTCACCGGCGACGTGTTTTGAGGCGCCGGTGATGCCCCACCGGGAATTTCACCGAATAGCGCCATAACGGCATAGGATCATGCGACAGCGATCACGGCATGGAGTATTTCTGGCATTTGGTGCGGCGGCGGCGGCGCTGGCCGGTTTGGTGCTGCTGGGTGAACTCGGAGACATTGGCGCGTTTGTGCCGAGTGCGCTGCGGATCGGCTTGGCCATCGCGCTGCTGGCGATTGGCGTTCCCTTGTTTATTTGGATGGCGATACGGATCGACCGGATCTTTACCGCCTTCAACCGGCTGCGCGGGTTCATTGTCGTGATGCAGACGGATCACGTGGAAGAGCTGCCAACCGGCCTATCGGCGACGACTCCCA
>CAMYKZ010000258.1 GCA_947259045.1 uncultured Afifella sp. | reverse complement strand
CGACCCCGAAAAGGTGCTCAGCGTTGTCGGCAGCAAAAGTAGCGACGAGGCGAAAATCGCCGGGATAACGCCCGCCGGGTTCACTTTGACCGGCAAATGCGACGAACCGCCATCATAAACCTTCATGCCGACTTGTCGGCGTGGATACTGGATGTGAATTTTCCTGAGACTTCGCTCCATGAAGACCACAAAAACCAGAGTCGCCAGCAGCATCACGATAATGCCGACGATCACCGCAGACGACAGAGCCCCCGATCTGCCTTGAGCAAAGAATTGTGCCAGGGCACCCGGAAGCTCGGCAATGATGCCGACATAGATGATCAAAGAGATACCATTGCCGACGCCGCGAGCGGTGATCTGCTCGCCCAGCCACATCAGGAACATGGTGCCGCCGACCAGCGTGATGACGGTCGCAGCGCGGAAGAACCAGCCGGGATCGGTAACCAGACCACCGGCTTCCATCGATACCGCAAGGCCGTAAGCCTGGACCGTGGCGAGAAAGACCGTGCCATAGCGCGTGTATTGCGTGATCTTGCGACGCCCGGTTTCGCCTTCCTTTTTCAGTTGCTGCAGCGGTGGCCACATCGACGCCAAAAGCTGAATGATGATCGAGGCCGAAATATAGGGCATGATGCCCAGCGCAAAGATGCCCATGCGGCTAAGCGCGCCGCCGGTGAACATCCCCAATACGCCCGCGATGCCGCCGGCAGCCTGCTCCATGAAATCGCGAAGCGCGTTGCCGTCGATACCCGGCACTGGGATATACGTGCCGATCCGGTAAACGATCAGAAGGCCAATTGTGAAGAGAAGACGTTGCCTCAGTTCGGTCGCTTTGCCCAACATCCCCCAACTGACGTTCGAGGCCATCTGTTCTGCTGCGGATGCCATGCGTCTCTCTCTTATGAAAGCGCCGCCAAACCGGTCCCCGGTCGGCGGCGGAAAACCTTTGCGTTATTTAAGCGGCAAGCGCGCCGCTCACAAGGCGTTACTCAGCCGAACCGGCGCTCTCTGGCACGGTTGTGACATTGAGTGAGCCACCCGCTTTCTCAACCGCAGCAACGGCGGATTTCGACGCGCCGGT
>CAMYKZ010000257.1 GCA_947259045.1 uncultured Afifella sp. | reverse complement strand
ATACCGTGGCGGATTGACCCAAGGGCGTTTACAGGACAAGACGGCCCTGATATAGAGTGGCCGCATTCCAATCCGAAACGCCGCTTATGTCATTTACCGCAGATTTACAGTGGTTTCGCAGCGGTTATTGGCGTGGCGGAAGGGCGTCGAGGTCATAATGAAAATCCTGAGTTGCAACAGCAACCGCCCGCTCGCCGAGGCGATTTCGGCTTATCTCAATATTCCGTTGACGCAGGCATCCATCCGGCGCTTCTCGGATATGGAAGTGTTCGTCGAAATTCTCGAAAATGTGCGTGGCGAGGACATCTACATCATCCAGTCGACCAGCTATCCGGCAAACGACAACCTTATGGAACTGTTGGTTGCCGTCGATGCGCTGCGGCGCGGGTCGGCAAACCAGATAACCGTCGTGCTTCCCTATTTCGGCTACGCCCGGCAGGATCGAAAGACCGGCCCCCGTACGCCGATTTCAGCCAAGCTGGTTGCCAATCTGATTACCATGGCCGGCGCCAACCGCGTCCTCACCCTGGATCTCCATGCGGGACAAATTCAGGGATTTTTCGATATACCGACCGACAACCTGATCGCGGAACCGGTATTCGCCAAGGACATCATCTCGACCTTCGGCGATACCAAGGATGTCCTCATCGTTTCACCCGATGTCGGTGGCGTCGTCCGTGCGCGCGCCATCGCCAAGCGATTGAATGCGGATCTGGCGATCATCGACAAACGGCGCGAACGGGCCGGTCAATCGGAAGTCATGAACATCATCGGCGACGTCAAGGGCAAGAACTGCATCCTGGTGGACGATATCGTGGATTCGGCGGGCACGTTGTGTAACGCCGCGGTGGCGCTCAAGGAGGCCGGCGCAACCGCCGTCTCCGCTTACGTCACCCATGGTGTCCTGTCCGGCGGCGCGGTTGCGCGGGTATCGTCCTCGCCGATGGAAATGCTGGTGACGACTGACAGCATCCTGGCCACCGAGGCGGTGCGCGTTGCGCAGAACGTGCGTCAATTGTCCATCGCACCGCTGCTCGGCGAAGCGATCCGGCGCATCGCCGAATCCAAATCCGTTTCGAGTTTATT
>CAMYKZ010000256.1 GCA_947259045.1 uncultured Afifella sp. | reverse complement strand
CGGAACAGCAACCCAGCTTCGACGACCGTTCGACGGCCTTGTCCAGGAGCACGCAACGCATGTTCGAAGCGATGGGCCTGTGGCCGGAGATTGCGGCGGCGTCGACGCCGATCGAACACATTCATGTTTCGGACCGGGGGCGCTTCGGCTTTTCACACATCGATGCCAAAGAACAGGCTGTTGAAGCGCTCGGCTATGTCGTCATCAATCGGGTACTGGGCCAGGTTCTGCAGCAGGCACTGGCGGCTGCCGACAATGTAGAGATGATTTGCCCGGCGACGATCACTGCCGCCAGTCCCGGTGACCAATTCGTCACCGTCACGATCTCGGGGGACGGCAAAAACCGGTCCGCGAATGCCCGACTGCTCATCGCAGCTGACGGCGCCAACTCTGCGGTCCGCGACATGGTGGGCATCGGTGCACAAAGGGTCGACTACGAGCAGTGGGCCGTCATCGGCAACCTGTTGCCGGAAAAGGCGCCGGAAAACAGGGCGTTCGAACGATTCACCGAAGACGGCCCGATCGCGATGTTGCCGATCGCAGGGGGACGGTCGGCATTTGTCTGGATGAATGCTCCGGCAGCCGCCAGGGAGATACTGGAACTGAATGATGCGGACTTCACTGCCCGGCTTCAGGACGCCTTTGGTTACCGCCTCGGGAGGTTTTCCAAAATCGGCAAGCGGGCCGCCTATCCGCTTGCGCTGACCAGGACGAACGGTCTCATAGCACGCCGCAGTGTCGTTGTCGGCAATGCGGCGCACGGATTGCACCCGGTCGCCGCGCAGGGATTCAACCTCGGGATGCGCGATGTTGCGGCGCTGTGTGACTGTATTGCGGACGCCGGATCGACCGGCAGAATCGATCCTGGCGACGCGTCCGTACTCGAGTCGTATGCCGAATGGCGCAGGTCCGACCAGGACAAGGTGTTGCGATTCACGGACGGGCTGGTGCACCTGTTCGCGGATTCCCGACCTGCGGTCAGGGCGCTGAGAAACGCCGCCATGATCGGTTTCGATCTCATTCCCGGCGTGCGTCGATTCTTTGCCAGGCATACGATGGGTCTGGCGGGACGGCTGCCGCGGCTGT
>CAMYKZ010000255.1 GCA_947259045.1 uncultured Afifella sp. | reverse complement strand
AACGGGTCATTTCCGCGCAAGCGAGAATCTCTTGACGGTCACTTTCTGTATTGCTGCAAGATCTCCGCTTACGCAGAGATGACTCGGTGAGCAGTCATTCCGCCTCCCGAGCGGGATCTTGAAATCATTGCGCCATGGAATCTAGAGGTTGTACCCGCTCTCTTCGTGGGCGGTCAGATCCAGGCCGACGGTTTCATCTTCCTCGTTGACCCGCAGCTCGACAAAGATCGCTACCAGTTTCAGGATCAGGTAGGTGACAACCACCGTCCAGGCAATCACCGCGACGACGCCAAGCGCCTGCACGCCGAGCTGCTGGCCCATGCTGACACCATCGGCGAGGCCCGCGCCGCCAAGTTCACTGGCGACGAAAATACCAGCCGCGAGCGTGCCCATCACGCCGCCAACGCCATGCACCGGGAACACGTCGAGCGAATCATCGATCTGCAGCCTTTGCTTGATAAAGACCGTGGCGAAGTAACAAACACTGCCCGCGGCGAGCCCGATAAACAGCGCCGCCACCGGCCCGACAAATCCCGATGCCGGAGTTATCGTGCCGAGGCCCGCGACCATGCCGGTGACCGCGCCCAGCGCCGAGGGTTTGCCATACCGTTTCCATTCGATCATCATCCAGGTGAAGGCGCCCATGGCGGCGCTGATATGGGTGACCAGCATCGCCATGCCGGCATCGCCACCCGCGCTGAGCGCGCTGCCGGCGTTGAAACCAAACCAGCCGACCCATAGCATGCCTGCCCCGGTTATTGTCATGGTCATATTGTGCGGCATCATCGCGCTGCGGGGAAAGCCGCGTCGATTGCCCAGCACCATCGCGGTAACGATGGCGGCCACGCCGGCGGTGATATGCACCACGGTGCCGCCGGCGAAATCGAGCAGCCCCAGTTCGCCGAGCCAGCCGCCGCCCCAGACCCAGTGGCATACCGGAAGGTAAACCAGCAGCAACCAGAAGGCGGAAAACATCAAAATCGCCGAGAAACGCATGCGCTCGGCAAAGCCGCCGACAATCAGCGCCGGCGTTATTATCGCGAAAGTCAGCTGAAACATGCTGAACACGGTTTCGGGGATGGAACCGGCCAGC
>CAMYKZ010000254.1 GCA_947259045.1 uncultured Afifella sp. | reverse complement strand
GCGTTTTCACGCTGTTTCAGGCGGCGGCAGGCAGAACAACGACGTGCGGGCGGCCATCCGGCCGGCTGTCAGCGGCGAACGGCAGATGCCAGGTTCTTCGCTTCCGACAGGTTGGATCTTGCCTCACCCTCAAGCGACAAAAGCGTTGCGCTTGTGACGTCGGCGAGACTGACATCGGCATTGCCGATTTTTGCGCCGGTCAGGTTCGCGCCGCCGAGTTCGGCACTCATCAGGTTGGCGCCTTCCAGATTGGCGCCCTTCAGCGAAGCGAACTCAAAATCGGCGCGTGAAAGGTTGGCGCCGCTCAGATCCGCACCGTCCAGATTGGCCGATCGCAAAATGCCGCGCATCAGGCCCATCGACTGGTTCCTCATATCGGCGCTCAGGTCGGCGCCGATGAGCTTGGCATTCTTCAGGCTTGCCTTTGTGAGATCACCGGTAATCCGCGCACCCGACAGATCCGCCCCGTCAAGCACGGCGCCGATCATCTGCGTCTGAAACAGATTGACCCTTTGCATCTGCGCTCCGCTCAGATCTGCATCGAGCATCCATGCCTGGTCGAGAATCGCGTCTGCAAGACCGGCGTTGCTCAGGTTTGTCTTGTTAAGGCGAGCTGACCGCAAGATCGCGCCTTTGAAATCAATTCCGGAAAGATCCAGGCCGGAAAGCCGCTTGCGGGTAAAATCGGCAGGGTTTTGCTGCGACGCAGCCGACAATATTTCCAGCACATGGGCGCGGGTCATTTCCGCCTCGGTCATCTCCGGCGACGTCAGATCCACGCCCTGCAGGGCTGACTGGGCCAGCGTCTGCACGGATGCAAGACACACTGCCAGAAAGATGCTTGCGGCAATGACAATCTGACGGCCCACGCCTGCAAGCCTTTCAGATCTGGTTTCGGTGGTCCCGATGGGCATCTTGAACTTGTTCCTGCCGGCTGCGCCAGCGTTTGATTTGGAATCCAGATATTGCATTGAATTGCGCCGTTTTTGAGCGGCGCAATTCAACAGCCTTGGTTAGTCGCCAGGCATCAGGCATCGTGAAAACAATGCCGATCGGTGATCCGGCCCGGCTATTTCAGCGCGCCGGACGCTTTCGCGA
>CAMYKZ010000253.1 GCA_947259045.1 uncultured Afifella sp. | reverse complement strand
CGCCGACAATTGGTCGCCGATGCCAAACGTTATACGTCGGCCTATCGCGACGTCGACTGGGTGCATCCAACCGCCGACACGCCAATCATCATGGCCGGTCACCAACCAACGCTTTTCCATCCCGGCGTCTGGTTTAAGAATTTCGTGCTCAGCGGTTTGGGCGAGACGCATCGGGCGATTCCCATCAATATGGTGGTCGACAACGACGTCGCCTCAAGCAGCTCGATCCGGGTGCCGACACTGGATCGCGCGTCGGGTGCGGCCGCCTACCAATTTGTGGCTTACGATCAGGCCGGCGGCGGTGTTCCCTTCGAGCAATCCACGATTCGCGATCGCGAGGTCTTTGATCGCTTTGATCAAGAAGTGATGGACATCGTCTGGCCGTTGGTTCCCAATCCATCTGTGGACAAGTTGTGGCAACATGCACAGGCGGCGATCGACCGCTGTGGTTTCGCCGGCTGCGCACTGGCTCAAGCGCGTCATGGGCTGGAAGCCGACATGGGTATGAGGTCGCTGGAGGTGCCGGTATCGGTGATCTGCCGCAGCGACGCGTTTGCCGAATTCGTGCTGACGATTTTGACGGAGTTGCCACGGTTTCGCCGCTGTTACAACGATTCCGCAGACATTTACCGGACTGCACATGGGATCCGCAGCACCGCGCATCCGGTGCCCAATTTGGCCGAGCAAGATGGCTGGCTGGAAGCACCGCTCTGGATTTACGGAAACGAGTCTCCGACACGGCGGGCGGCGTGGATCAAATCAGCCGGCGATCATTTATTGATCAGTGATCGAGCTGGACGCGAAATCCGCATCGGTACCGCCGATCTCAAGGCTGCCGCCGCACAGCTCGCTGAGCAAGCGGGTCCGGAATTCAAGATCCGACCGCGGGCGCTGTTGACGACCATGTATGCTCGGACCGTGCTGAGCGATTTATTTTTGCACGGCATTGGTGGCGGCAAGTACGATCAACTTGGCGACATGATCACGCAAGCTTATTTTGGCATCAAGCCTCCGGAGTTCATGGTGATCTCGGCGACGATTCATCTTCCGGGGCTCGATCGGGCCGATCACCAGCAGCAAATTGCTTCGCTGAAGCGACGT
>CAMYKZ010000252.1:2022-2771 GCA_947259045.1 uncultured Afifella sp. | reverse complement strand
GCCTGACGCTACCAAAACCGGCATTGCTAAGGCCTTTCCCCCGGCGCGGTCCGATCACATTTCCTGCGCGTGGCCAAATAACTCGGCGCTATGGTGAAAATACAGGATATGGTAACACTTCCAGAGGTATCACGATTGCCACGAGACCGGCGGCCCGGATCATTGCGCCGCATGACGGCAGAGTGGTGTTTGCGGGCCCGTTCCGCGGTTATGGGCAAATATTGATTATTGAGCATGACGGTGGATATCATACTTTACTCGCCGGGCTGGCCCAGGTTGACGGCACTGTCGGACAATGGCTGCTCGCCGGTGAGCCGGTGGGGGTGATGGCCAGATCGAAGGATGGAACGCCACAGCTTTATGTCGAACTTCGCCGCCGCGGGCAGCCGGTCAATCCGCAGCCCTGGTTTGCCCAATCCGCAAGCAAGGCGAGAGGATAAGCCGAACATGCTCCACGGCTTCGGAATTATGAGAGCACTTGTTGGAACGAGAAGCTTAGAGAGGAACGTGCTGGTATGAAGCGCGATATGCCTAAACTGTTCACAGCGATGGCGATTGGAGCACTTGTCGGTGCATTTTTTCTGATCCCGACGCCCGCCGGCTTAGCGGCCCCTGATAAACCCGAGACCTATCGCATGCTCGAGTTGTTCGGCAATGTGTTTGAGCGCGTGCGCAAGGACTATGTCGAAGAAAAATCGGATGAGGAACTCATCGAAGCCGCCATCACCGGCATGCTTACCCACCTGGAT
>CAMYKZ010000252.1:0-2003 GCA_947259045.1 uncultured Afifella sp. | reverse complement strand
TACACCCGCCGATCGCGCCGGCTTGAAGCCAGGCGACCTGATTACCCATATCGACGGCGAACAGATCCAGGGCCTCACCCTGAGCGAAGCCGTGACCAAGATGCGCGGCCCGGTCAAAACCGCCATCAAACTCACCATTCGCCGTGGCGCGAAAAAACCCTTCGACGTTTCGATCACCAGGGACCGGATTCGCATTCAGAGCGTACGGTCGCGCCCCGAGGGCAAGATCGGCTATATCCGTATCAGCAGCTTCAGCGAGCAAACCGATAAAGGTCTGAAGCGCGCGGTCGACAAGCTGAAGAAAAAACTCGGCGGCGACCTGATGGGCTATGTGCTTGATCTCCGCAACAACCCAGGTGGCTTGCTGGACCAGGCTGTAACGGTGAGCGACAGTTTCCTGAATCAGGGCGAAATCGTCTCGACGCGCGGACGCCATGAAGACACAGGTCAACGCTTCAATGCGACATCGGGCGATCTGACGGACGGCAAACCGTTAATCGTGCTGATCAACGGCGGTTCCGCATCCGCTTCCGAGATCGTTGCCGGCGCGCTCCAGGACCATCGGCGGGCAATCATTGTCGGCACGAAGACCTTCGGTAAGGGGTCGGTGCAGACGATCATTCCACTCGGTCGCAGCGGTGCCATCAAGTTGACCACGCAGCGGTATTACACGCCGAGCGGCCGATCGATCCAGGCAAAAGGCATCAAACCGGACATTGAGGTCGCGCAAGCGCGGATCGTGCCGGTCGATGCCCCGGTGACACGACGTTCCGAGCGCGATCTTCGCGGCGCTCTTCAAAACGAGGACGACAAAAAACCGGAAGACAAAAAGAAACCGGATGTCTCGGCCGAGGATGCAAAGGCGAAGGCCGCGTCGGAGGATTTCCAATTGGCCCGAGCGCTGGATTTGTTGCGCGGCATCGCGATGTTCCGAAGTCGGATGGTGAATTAAGGTTCAACCGCCCTGAAACTTCCGTCCCGCAAATCCAAGGCCGGCGGCACCGGGTCCGTGACTCCGCCGGCGCGCGAACCCCGGGGGGCGCGCGTGTTCGGATCCTTGGTGTTGGTGGCTCAACCTTGGTCGGCGGCACGGCCTGGCTCTACCTGACTTACGACCAATCCGCGGCAACACACGGCACGCCACCCCGCGCCTCGTTGGCGCTTTCGAAGTTCCGTGAGGCGGCCCCGGAAGATGCGGGCGCACCGGCGGCGCCATCGTCAGAGGGTGACCCTGCAGCCGCCCAACCCGCCGCGAACGCGCCGACGACACCCGGCGCCAAAAATGAGACGGCGCTGGCGGGGCTGCACCCGCACCCCGACCCTGCATTGTTGGAAAAAACCGATTTGGGGCCCTTGCCGATCATCGGCAAGGATGGCCGTGCCGCGTGGCGGGTCTATGCCCGGCCCTTCAGCCAGGTTGAAAAACGGCCCCGGATCGTCATCATCCTGATGGGGCTTGGAATTTCCGCCAAGGAAACGCAGCAAGCGATTGAAATCCTGCCTGGGGCGGTCTCTCTGTCCTTCGCACCGTTCGGCAAAAATCTGGACGCACTGATTGAAGCGAGCCGTCGCCTGGGACATGAAGTCTTGCTCGACCTTCCTATGGAGCCGGTGGACTTTCCGCGCAACGACCCCGGGCCGCATACCCTTCTGACCAACGTATCCATCGACCAGAACCTGCGGCAGCTTGAGTGGGTCTTGAGCCGTGTTACCGGATATGTCGGCGTATCGGTGTATATGGGATCGGGTTTCGCGACAAAGCCGCGCGCATTGACGCCGATCCTTTCGGAACTCAAGGCTCGGGGATTGATGCTGCTCGATACACGTGAGAATCCGCTTGGCCAAACCAAGACGATCGCCGACGAAATCGGCCTGCCGGTCGCCGCCAACTATTTGTTTCTCGATCGTGAGCCGGCCCAGGATGCAATCGAGGAAAACCTCTCCAAGCTTGAGGCCCGCGCCAAGGAGCGTGGTTTGGCGATCGGCACGGCGCATTCCTATCC
>CAMYKZ010000251.1 GCA_947259045.1 uncultured Afifella sp. | reverse complement strand
GGTGGGGCGCTCCGGTCTATGGTAAGCTTGATGCCGATCTGGCCGCGGCGTTGATGAGCATCAACGCGGTGAAGGGCGTGGAGATCGGTGCCGGCATGGGCGCGGCGGCGCTGCGCGGCGAGGAAAACGCCGATGAAATGGCGATGAACAATGACGGCACCGTGCGATTCCTGTCCAATGCGGCCGGCGGCATTCTCGGCGGCATTTCGTCGGGTCAGGATGTGGTGGCGCGGTTTGCCGTGAAGCCGACCAGTTCGATCCTGAAGCCGCGCCGGACGGTGACGGTGGATGGCAAAGAGACCGAGATCGTCACCAAGGGGCGGCACGACCCCTGCGTCGGCATTCGCGGCGTGCCCGTGGGCGAGGCGATGGTGGCCTGCGTGCTCGCCGATCACATGCTGCGCCACCGCGCGCAGTGCGGGTGAGGTCGACGGGCCGCACGTTCCGAATTGCCGATCGTTTCAGCGGCGATGAACTTTGCATCGTCGGATTTTGTGCTGATCGCAATTCGGCGAATTTCTGAGTGATTAAAAAACAATCACTAATTAGTTTCGATTAAAATTTAGTCATATGCACATTGTCTGTTCAAGGTAGCCTCTTGTTTGACTGATGTGATAATTTTTAAAGCATTGAATTAAAACAACTATTCATAATTTCCGAAATTGGCACGCATGTTGCGGTGCAGCATGTTCGGGCAAGTAATCGGCAATCCTGCCGGCATTGCACCGAAGCAATAGGGAGATCGATGGATGGTAGCGTTTCGCGACCCTTTTGATCCGCGGAATAAATTCGCGAGTGGATGTTCTTGTGGCGCACACGATAGTCAGGCCGAGCACGATGCGGAACTCGAAGCGCAATCGCCGGCGCGGGTGGACCCGGTTGATCCTGTCGCGTCGGATGTGGACACGCTGACGGCGCGTTGCGTGGAGACCGCCGTGTTGCAAAGCATTTTCGGCGGTGACGCCGGCCGCCGGAATTTCCTCCGCGCCGTCGGCGCGAGTACGGCGCTTGCAGCGGTATCGCAGGTCTTTCCCTTGGATGCCGCCAAAGCGCTGGCTGCGGAGGCCAAGGGCAAGCTGGAAAAAACAAAGCTCGATGTGGGTTTC
>CAMYKZ010000250.1 GCA_947259045.1 uncultured Afifella sp. | reverse complement strand
ATTTGCCGGCGCGGTCGGCAACGGTGTCTTGCTGCCGGGCAGCGATAAAATCCTCGATTTCCGCATTCGTCATTACGTCCCGGAACATCTCGTTCCGCATATCGACGCGCTGGCGGCTGATCGCACGCACTGCATCCGTGATGCGTTGCAGATCGTCGTCGGAATGGATGAGCCCGGCCGCTTCCCGGGCCTGCTCATGATAGTGGTCCTGTTCATCGTCGAAGATGGTTTTCATCGCCTTGGCGGTCATATCGTTAACGGTACTGCCGCCGAGTTTGGCGCCTTCGCGAAACAGTCGCGCGCCGCCGCCTTCGGTCAGCCCGACCGCTGCGCGATCCAGAGCCGAACCACCCTCCACATAGCCGCGCCGCAATGCGCCCAGTTTCTTTTCCTGGGGCAGTTGCACCGTGTCGTCCGGCGATATCGGTCGTCCGATCAAATGTTCGAAAATATCGGCGAGCAGGACATAATGGTTGAATTCCTGGGTCAATTGCTCAAGCAAAAAGTGGTAATGATGGCGGTCGATGTCCTTGTCGACGCGCGGGAACTGTTCGACCAGGTTGGCGAGTTCACGGTGTAGACCGTTGAAGAACCCATCGACCGGATTGAGTTCTTTCCAAAGCTGGGCCCGGAGATAGAAGATATGATCCTCGTCGGTCGCCTTGACATAAAACCGCCGGGCGATTTCCGCCTCGGTTTCCCAGTAAGGATAGGCGGCGTCGATCAGGGACTGCTCGTGACTCGCCATGGCGGCATTTCCTCCAGGTTCGATTCATCTCCCGAGAGTGTCCTCAAACCGGGCGGCAGCGTCAAACGGCCGGTAAGAATTTGGAATCTTGGACGCCATACCCATGGGCGTTGACGATTCCGTCTAAATCGGTTTTGCTGCAACGCAGCATTTGAGTGCTCAGAAATTGCCGGGCAAGCGGCAGAAAACACATAGGCAACGGAAAAGGCTGCGATGACGAATTCGGATTCTGCTCTGCGCGAAATTCTGGATCTGGCTGGCCGGCCGTTGGCGCCGTCGGATGCGTTGGATCTGATCGAGGCGGCTCCGATTTTGCCGACCAATTTTCTGATTGAGGCAGCGGGCGCGGGCGCGCTGGC
>CAMYKZ010000249.1 GCA_947259045.1 uncultured Afifella sp. | reverse complement strand
TTTGCCGCGGATGCGGTATCCGGCAATCGGGTTGTTGGGCAGCGCCGCATTGCGGGTCGCCCTGCCGCTTGCAGGGTTGTACTTGGTCATGGACGGGCGTTGGGAAAGGCTGCTGATCGGTCTTTTGGGATTTGCCGTCGCCCGTTTCGTCGCGACGCGCCTGGCCGTGCCGGCTAATCCGAAGCCACGTTTGATCCCATAGGAGCGGCCGGCCGATGCAAATTACAACCGATGCCATCATTATCGTGCAGTGGGGGACGTTTTCGCTCAACGCGACGATCGCGTTCACCTGGGTGGTGATGGCGATTTTGGCTATCGGGTCGCGGCTTATCACCCTGCGGATTTCCGATACGGAAAAATTGTCCCGCTGGCAAAACCTGCTCGAGGTTGTCGTTGTCGGGATGCGCGATCAGATTCGTTCCGTCAGCCATCAGGCGCCGCGGCAGTTCCTTCCCTTCATCGGCACTCTTTTTTTGTTTGTGGCGACGTCCAATTTGTTGGCGGTTGTCCCCGGCTTCAAGCCGCCGACGGGCTCGCTATCGACGACCGCGGCGCTCGCGCTGTGCGTCCTGATCGCCGTACCGCTGTACGGCATAATGGAGCGCGGTGTGCCCGGCTATCTGCGGAAGTATGTTCAGCCGACGATTTTCATGCTGCCGTTCAACGTGATTGGCGAATTTTCTCGAACCATTGCCCTGGCGATCCGCCTGTACGGCAATGTGATGAGCGGCACCGTGATCGTGGCGATCCTGATCGGCATCACCCCCTTCTTCTTCCCAATCATCATGCAGTTGCTGGGTCTGCTGACCGGGCTGATTCAAGCGTACATCTTTGCCATTCTGGCAATGGTCTATATCGCGTCCGCGATGCAGCCGCATGCCGATGAGGAAGCGACGGACCATACCGATGCCTTGCAAGGATAAACCCCAAATTTGGAGGTACAGATGGATAATCTTGGATTGATCGGCGCCGTGTCCATCGTCATGGCCGGATTGACCATCGCGATCGGTTCGATCGGACCGGCCCTGGGCGAGGCCCGCGCGGCGGCGCAGGCGCTGGCGGCGATCGCCCAGCAACCGGACGAGGCGAATACCATTACCCGCACGCTTTTCGTC
>CAMYKZ010000248.1 GCA_947259045.1 uncultured Afifella sp. | reverse complement strand
GTGAACTGGGTGTTGTCGGTAAAATCTGATTTGAACCACGAGATCGCCAAACGCTTTGCCGAAGAAGGCGTCGAGATCCCCTTCGCGCAGCGCGATCTCTGGATCCGCAATCCGGAAGCGCTGTCCGGGAAATCGCAGGAAGGTACCTCTTGACCGAACTTTTGTTCCAACTCGATCCCTACGCACGCGAGGCGAGCGCCAGGGTCGTCGCCCATGCGCCCGACGGCGGCGTCGTGCTGGACCGAAGCCTGTTCTATCCGACGGGCGGCGGCCAGCCGGGCGATTCCGGATTTCTGCGTTGGGACGGTGAAGACCTTCCTGTTGCAGAGGCGGTCAAGGCCGGCAACGATCTCATCGAACTGCGTACACACAAACCGGCAAATTTGCCGCCCATCGGCACGGCGGTGACCCAAGTAGTCGACTGGCAGCGACGGCGCGGGCATATGCGCGTGCACACGGCATTGCATCTTTTGTCCGTGGTCATTCCGTTGCCCGTGACCGGAGGCGCGATTACCGCCGAAAAAGGCCGGCTCGACCTGAACATGCCGGACGCACCGGGCGACAAGGAGGACTTGCAGAACACGCTGCAGGACTTGATCGACCGCGACCTGCCGGTCACCGAAGACTGGATCACCGAGGCTGAGCTTGACGCGAACCCCGGCCTGGTGAAAACGATGTCCGTATCGCCACCGCGTGGCGCCGGCCGGATCAGGTTGATCCGGATTGGTTACGGACCCGAGCAGATGGATCTGCAGCCTTGCGGAGGCACCCATGTCGCAAGGACCGGCGAGATCGGGAAAATCCGGATCGGAAAGATCGAGAAAAAGGGCCGCCAAAACCGGCGTTGTTACCTGCATCTGGAGAATTGAAGGCTGCTGAAGATCTGGGTTGCTCCAATGTTGAATGAGTGGGTCGCAAAGGCCGCCGTTACCCTGGCCAGCGGGCCGGCTTCAGCGCAGATTTCGCCGACTTTGTGACGGCACTGGAATGGGAGAGCCAGGATCCCTGACAAGTCAACGAGATCTTGTGCAAGGCATGTGCGTATTTGCCCGTCCTTTCGGTGATGGCGATACAATCGCCTGCTGGGCAACGAAACGGGGTTCGACCGCGAGCCG
>CAMYKZ010000247.1 GCA_947259045.1 uncultured Afifella sp. | reverse complement strand
CGCTGGCAGGATATGATCGAGCGGCTGAATTCGAGCCGGACGATTCGGGGATTCTGTTCAACCGCGCAAATTTACTTCTTGATATGGGGCGCGTGGGCGACGCCATCACGGCCTACAGCCGATTGCTGGAGGTGTTCCCCGACTACGGAGACGCCTGGCACGTGTACGGTCTGGTTTTGGAAACGCAAGGCCAATTTGGCGACGCCAAGGCGGCGATGGAACAGGCGGTCACACTCGCGCCGGAGGACAATGACCGGCGCGCCGCACTCGATCGGTTGCTATGGAAATCGATGCGGGAAATGCTCGCACACGCCGATAGGGCGCGGGCACAAGGCGATTGGACGAGAGCGGCCGAGCTCTATCAGGACGTTATCGCGTTTGACGAAGGGTCGGCGGCGGCCCATTACGGAATTGGGTCGATATGCCGGGCGCAGGGAAGACTGACCGAGGCCATTGAGTCTCTGGATCGGGCGGTTCGGATTCAGCCCCAATTTGAAGATGCTCAGGTCGCGCTTGGTGACGTTTTGCTCGAAAATGCCGAAGACCGGAGCGATTTTGAGCGCCAGTTAAATGGTCGCCGCGCCGCGGCGTTAACCGCCGTTGCCATGTCGCATTTTCGCGCCGAACGGTATGCGCAGGCGGAACATGCCGCAAAAAATGCCGCTGAATTGTTGGGCGCGGCGCTCAAATCGAACAAGAACGACAATGAGAGCTGGACACTTCTCGGCCTAGCACTTCGGAGTATTCGTGATGTCGTCGGGTCGGAAACGCTATTGCGCGGGCATCTGAAAGCGCTCGGTCTGTGATCTTTCGGGATGAATGAGCCGTCGATGTGGATTGTTGGCATCTCTCGCGGGCGGAACGGCTCCGTCGCATTGCTGCGTGATGGCCGGGTTGTTTGTGCGATCCAGGCGGAACGTCTGACGCGGGTCAAAGGCCAGGTTCTGTCGCTCGATGGCGACGCTGATATCGTTACGCGCTGTGTCCGCTACTGTCTTGAAGCAGCCGGGATCGATTATGAAAACCTGTCGGCGGTTGCGATTTGCACGGCGCGGCATATTCCGTCGCTCACCCATGACCGGATCAATGACTTGATCGGCGGATTCGTGCCGGTG
>CAMYKZ010000246.1 GCA_947259045.1 uncultured Afifella sp. | reverse complement strand
CATCGTCGCTATATCCGGTTTCATCGGCGGTTTCCTGGTCTTCGCCGATCAGGTCAGCACGGCCGTACCGCCGGCCACGCCGCGCGCCGATGCGATCGTAGCGCTGACCGGCGGGCCGCGCAGGATTACAGACGCCGTCAATCTGCTGGCCAGCGGATCAGCGGGCAAACTGCTGATCTCCGGAGTGAACCAACAGACGACCGTCGATCATCTCCAGCGGGTCGTTCCGGACCGCGCGGCATATTTCCAGTGCTGCATCGATATCGGCTACACCGCCCGCAATACGAAGGGAAATGCGACGGAGAGCCGGGATTGGGCCCGGAGCAACGGATTCCGGTCCCTGATCGTCGTCACCAGCGCCTATCACATTCCCAGAAGCATGGCCGAACTGGAACGGGTCATGCCGGATGTCGACCTGATCGCCTATCCTGTCCAGAATCCGGATATCAGCCTCGACGACTGGACCGGCGATTTCGGCATCTTCCGCATGCTTCTGACCGAATATGTGAAATATCTCGTCGCCCGTCTGGGATAGCGCCGATCCGGCGCCCCGACAGGAATATGGAACCGTGCAGCCGAATCCGGAGATTCCAAATTCGCGCGCGTTGCGCTAAGCGGATCATTCTTGCTGAATGCAGTCGGGTGGGCCTAGATGATTTTTCGGTCGATATTGTTCAACATTGCGCTCTATATCAATTTCACGGTTCTCGGTGTGCTGTTTTCGCCGGTCCTGCTCCTGCCGCAGAATTGGGGCTGGCCCATCGTCCGCATCTGGGCCAGTTCCAGCCTGTGGTTGCACAGGCTGGTCTGCGGCGTCGGCGAGGACGTACGCGGGTTTGAGAACCGGCCCGCCGGCGGTTATATCGTTGCCTGCAAGCATCAGTCGTCATGGGAAACCCTCCGGCTGGTCACACTGGTCGACAAGCCCGCCTTCGTCCTGAAACGGGAACTGATGTGGATGCCGATCTTCGGCTGGTATCTCTACCGGTTCGGGCAAATTCCCGTCAATCGCGGCAAACGGTCCGCTGCTCTTGCGGCGATGACGGAAAGCGCCAAACGGGCGATCGCCAACGGCCAGCAGGTCATCATATTCCCCGAAGGCACGCGCCGCCCGCCC
>CAMYKZ010000245.1 GCA_947259045.1 uncultured Afifella sp. | reverse complement strand
CGGTCGCGCGTGTGCACGCAAATCGCGGCGAGATCATCACCAATCTGACCGGCCAGCTTCAGATCATCGGCGGTGTGGTGCATCAGGCCATTCTTCAGGGCCGGTTCCTCAGCGGGGCGCCGATCACCATGCGGGTAACGCCGGGTGCAGGCGGTCTCAGACAAATGCGCGTTGTCGGAAATGACGGCGGCGGTGCGCTCAGGGCGGTCAATCTGTATTCCAAAATCTCAGGCGGCAGCATCGATTTTCAGGCCAAGCTTCATGCAGCGCCCAAAACCGGTATCCAGAAGGGCAAGCTGATCGTCCGCAACTTTGCTGTTCACAATGAAGGGGCGATTGGGGACATCAAGAACCGCAAACTAAAGACCGGTCCGCGCAAAAAGGCATTGCGGTTCTCCAGTTTGATAATTCCGTTTTCAACGAACGCCGAACAAGTGCTGATTGGCAACGCCAGCATCACCGGGATCGAATATGGTGCCACGGCTCAGGGCATAATCGGCAAAGCCAGCGGCCGAATGAATATCGGCGGCACGATTACTCCCGCACCTGGCATCAACACTATTTTCGGCGAGTTTCCGATCATTGGGCAAATTTTGTCGCCGCGCGGGCAAGGGCTGATCGCGATGAACTTTGCGCTGCGGGGCACTATGAGCAAGCCACGGTTCAAAGTCGACCCGGTGTCTGTGCTCACACCAGGGATTCTTGGAGAAATCTTAAGTACCGGAGGCGGCGGTGTCGCTCCAGATGGCACACCGGAAAAAAAGAAAGAAAAGCCACCCGCCGCCAGAATGGATCAATAATACGGCCTCATCAGCCTGCCGGCCGCAAAAGCGCATGACGCTTCTTGCCCATTGACAGCTTGATCACATTGCCCGGGCCGAGATCAGCTTCACCGATCGTGGATTTTTCGTCTGTCACCGCGGCATCGTTGAGGCGGATCGCACCGCCTTTGATCGAGCGGCGCGCCTCGCTGTTCGAGCCGGCAAGCCCGGCGCGCACCAGTGCAGCCAGAATACCCAGACCATCCTGTAGCTCGCCCGCCGAGACATCGAACGTCGGCAGGCTCTCGCCGATCGCGCCCTGTTCGAAGGTCATGTGCGCCGTTTCGGCAGCCTCGTCA
>CAMYKZ010000244.1 GCA_947259045.1 uncultured Afifella sp. | reverse complement strand
AAACACCGAAACGCCGGAAATGATGCGCTGGAAGCCGATCAGCAGCGGCAGGCCTTCATAGGCGATTGCCGAAAGCGCTGCGATGCCGAGGGCAAACGCCACGGGCACACCGACAATGACGCAGAACGCGAACAGGCCGAGCAGGATCAGGAGCCCCATCGGCTCACCCTTTTCGTTCTGTGTCCTGGGTAAGGCGGAAATTTCATTCCGTCAGGCTTTGCTCTTCGCGCACGCCGCGGGCCATCAGCACAAGATGTCCGATCGAGAAGACCAGGATCAGAGCGCCGCAGATCGTGATCGGCAGCGCCCTGAGGCCTTCGGGAACATGGATCAGAGGGATCAACGACCCCCATTTGAAGACCATCAATTTGTAACTTTGAACCATCATCACGGCGCCGAACGCCGCCAACATGAGATGGGAAATGATCGTGAAAATCCGTTTCACCGGCTCCGGGCTGACCTCGCGGAAATAGGAGACGCCGAGATGGGTGTTCTCATGGATGCCGACGGCTGCGCCCAGGAAGGTGATCACCATGATCAGCAGCAGCGAAACCTGCTCCACCCACGTCGGCGTGGCGTTGAGCACATAGCGGCCATAGACCAGCCAGCCGAAGATCACGGTCAGCACGACAAGCGAAACGCCGCAGATCAGCAGACAGATCTGGCTGACGAGATCCAGAAGCCGGTCAAAGCGGTTTTTTCGCCAGGATCCGCCGGCGTCAATCGGATCATCGTCCATCTGCTCCCCCATCGCCCGTTCGCGCTGCCGCCGCGTTCCGGCGGCCTGTTTTCCCGCACAGGCCGCCGGAGAGTGCCTGTCAGTCGGTATCCTGGATCAGCTTGACCAGCGGCACCAGATCCGGATTGTCCGAAAGGTAGGTGTCATAAACCGGCTTCATGGCGTTCTGGAACGCCGCTTTGTCGGGGATGTCGTTGAACTTGACACCGCCGGCCATGACCTTCTCGCGGCTCGCCTTGGCGCGCTCTTCCCAGAGTGTGCGCTGCAACTCTGCTGATTCCCGCGCAGCGTCCTTCACCCAGCCCTTTTCCTCGTCGGAAAGCGCATTGTAGGTGTCGGCATTGATGCAAACGCATTCCGGGATGATCAGATGCTGTGACAGGGA
>CAMYKZ010000243.1 GCA_947259045.1 uncultured Afifella sp. | reverse complement strand
GTGTTCGCGGCCATTGGAATTGGCGTAATCCCACACCGATATGGCTGCGATGCGCAGCCGGGGACCCAGCCCCGCAAACACGTAGGCGAAGACGCCGTCGGCCTTCGAAAGCTGGGTGGTCTGCACACCGCCGCCTTCCCGGCCCGTGTTACCGGTGAGCGCGCACATCAGCAACCACGAACGCAGGATCAAATCGCCGTTCAGCCATTTGTTGGCGCGATAGCCCGCGAAAATCATGCCCGGTCCGTTGGTCGCAAACTGACGCGCGACGTGGCGGGTCACTCCGGGGCCGACGCCGGTTATTTCCGCAACCTGTTCCGGCGAATAGTTGTCCAGCATCTCCTTCTTGACGAACGCGAATACGGTCGTGACGGCAACGGGTCCGTCGATCGTCTCCACCGTCCACTCACCTTCAACGGCAGGCAATACGCCATTCAGTGAGAGGAATTCCGGCTCTTTCTCGGGCTGGGGCGGTCCGAAGGGATTGGTGAAACCGGTGCCGGGTGCGGCGACCGGCGCGCCTGCGTTTTCATCCCAGAAATAAAAGCCATCGTTGCGACCGCCTTCGATCATGTCGGATTCACGCAGGAACTTCTGATTATCGGCACGCACCAGGAACGGCATATCGGTCTGCTCGCGCACATAATCCCAGTCGATCAGATCCTCTGCGATCATGGTGTGCACCATGCCGAGCGCGAGAGCGGCATCGGTGCCGGGCTGCACATTGACCCATTTGGATGAGCGCATCGCCGTCGGACTGAAATCGGGCGAAATACAGATGACCTCGGTGCCGTTGTAACGCGCTTCCCAGAAGAAATGCGCATCGGGAATGCGGGTCGCCGCCGGGTTGCACGCCCAGATAATGCAGGTCTTCGATTTATAAACGGCCGGCATGCTGTCGCCGGGCAACGGGAAGCCGAGCGTCATATTGGCGCCCACGGGCAAATCCCCGACGCCGGCAAAGGTCTCGGGAATAACGCAGCCGGTTATGTTGGCAAAGCGAAACAGGCCCGCGAACCCGCCGCGCTTCAGGATCATCGCAGTCCCCATCGCGTATGTGATGGATTCGGGCCCGTCTTCGACGGCACAGTCGATAAATTTGTCGGCCACCTGGGTCAGAGCGTCA
>CAMYKZ010000242.1 GCA_947259045.1 uncultured Afifella sp. | reverse complement strand
ACCACGAGAAGCACGCCGCCGGCGAGGGCGGATGCCGGCAACACGACTCGGTGATCGCTGCCTGCGATGATCCTGATGAGATGCGGCACGACCAGGCCGATAAACCCGATGACGCCAACTGTCGTCACCGATATCGCCGTTGCCAGCGCGGTCACAGAGAACACCAGGAGACGAAATCCGGATACGGGCAAACCGACGATGGCCGCCTGCAAGTCTCCGCGCGCGAGTACGTTCAGGTGCCTTGCCGACAGCAATCCACCGAGCGTAATGGCCGCCAGCAGCCACAGGCTCTGTGCCGGCGCATACGCGTAGTTCAGATCACCCATCAGCCAGAACAACATGCCGCGGAGATTCTGATCCGGACTCAGGGCGAGTAGCAGGGTCGTCGCAGCGCTGAAGCCTGCGGCCAGAACGACGCCGGTCAGCAATAAACGGGTCGGTGTCCACGAGCCGCTGCCTTGCGCGATCGAAAAGACCAGCAATGTGGCGGCCATCGCGCCGCCGAATGCGGCGAAGTCGACTGCGGCCGCGCCAAGGCCAAACATCATCGCCAGCAATGCCGCCACAGCAGCCCCGCCGGACGTACCCAGGATGTAAGGCTCTGCCAGCGGATTGCGCAGCAACACCTGCATCAGGACACCTGAAACGGCCAGCAATCCGCCGACACCGAATGCAGTCAGCGCGCGCGGCAGGCGCAGTTCGACGACCAGGCGGCGGATATTGTCAGGCGCCTCGCCGGTCAGCGATTGCCAGATGTCCGATGCGCTCAGGTCGGCACTGCCGGAGGACAGGGCCGCGATTCCCGCCAGCGCCCAAAGCGCAGCAAGACCTGGAAACAGTAGTCGGGGATGTACCAGGCGCAATGAATGGCTCCAGAAAGATTTCGCGACTGTGAAATACCGGCCGTGCATTGTAATGGATTCAAGGCCCGTTCTGGACAGGCCACGACATTCGTGCAAAATCGGGTTAGAGGTTTCACGCCCCCGTGAATAGTGACTACATCGATTCCGACGGCTTTCGGGCAAACGTCGGCATCATCCTGTCCAATAATGACGGGAGGCTGTTGCTTGCCGGCAGGGCGGGCAGCAAGGGCTGGCAGTTTCCGCAGGGCGGCATGCTCGAAGGCG
>CAMYKZ010000241.1 GCA_947259045.1 uncultured Afifella sp. | reverse complement strand
ACCGGCAATAAAAAAGGCGGTTTCCAAAGAAACCGCCGTTTTAACCAACGTCAGCACGTGGTTCCTGGCCCCCTGAGTCCCCCGCCAAGCCGTACCTGAAGGTGTCTTGCTGTTCGTGGCGCTGCCTGTTTGTTGCTCAAAGGCTACGCTTGCGAGGTTAGAAGGTCGCAGAAATACAACGATTTGTCAATTCTTTAGGCACGGCTTACGGAAAAACCCGGATATTCTCATCTAACTGTGGCAAACAAACAACAATAATTTATGGATTCTTCACGACGCAATCGCATCTTCGGACTCGCACTGCCGATTATCGGCGGCATGGTGTCGCAGAATCTTCTGAACATTGTCGACACGGCGATGGTGGGCTTTCTCGGCGATGCCGCGCTGGCCGCCGTCGGCCTGGGCGGTTTCGTCGTGTTCATGTGCCAGGCCCTGATCCTTGGCATCTCGACCGGGGTGCAGACCAGCGCCGCTCGCCGCAAAGGCGAAGGCAATCCGGAGCGCGCCGCCGCCATCCTGAACGCCGCCCTCGTGCTTGTCCTCATCGTTGCGCCAATCTTCTCGCTGGTGCTGATTCAGCTTGCCGACCCCGTGTACCCGTTCCTGAACTCGGACCCGGAGGTCATCGAACGCGGTGTGCCGTACGTCGAATGGCGCCTCGGGGCGATCGTATTCGTCGGCATGAATTTCGCGTTCCGCGGCTACTGGAACGCGCTGGATTTGTCGCGACTCTATATGAAAACGCTGATCTTCATGCATGCCACGAATATCGTGCTGAACTACGTGCTGATTTTCGGCAACTTCGGTGCTCCTGCGCTGGGCGTCACGGGCGCCGGCATGGCCAGCGCAATCTCGATGGCCGTCGGCACGCTCATTTACATGTATCTCGGCGTGAAACACATCGGCAAAGATGGCTTCCTGCGCCGTATGGCAACGCGCGCCGAAACGATATCGCTCGTCAGGATTTCTGTTCCGTCCGGCCTGCAACAGCTCTTCTTCGCCGCCGGCCTCGTCGCCATGTTCTGGATTATCGGCAGAATCGGCACACCGGAACTTGCCGCCGCCAACGTGCTCGTCACCGTTCTCCTGTTTGCGATTTTGCCCGGCCTCGGCCTCGGGCTCGCCTGCG
>CAMYKZ010000240.1 GCA_947259045.1 uncultured Afifella sp. | reverse complement strand
TATCCCAGGGCAGTACCCATAATGTTATCGGGATGATAGCCGGCGATTTCAAGTCCTTTGACGTGGGGCGCAAAATTTTCGGCACCGCGGCCGATGATCCGGGCGGCCTGTCGAACACCTTTGGCAAGAATACCACCCAATCCCTCACCACCGACCATCTGTCTGATCAAAACCTCCATGGCCTCGCCGTTGCCCCAACATAGGTCGAGTCCGCCGGTGTCCTCCAGAGTCAGGATTCCGCGGTCAAAAAGATCCATGGCAAAAGCAATGGCACCTCCTGCGGAAATGCTGTCCATGCCTAAACGGGAACACAGGTTATCCAGGTAAACCAAGGTGTCAAGATCGGTCAACCCGCAACGGGAACCCAGCGACAACATGGGCTCAAATTCGGGTCTGACCGCTTTTCGGCCCTTTAATTTTCCTTGATCAAACTTCAGCTCAGCCTTGCAACGCACCGGGCAACGATAACAGCCACGGGTGCGGGTGGAGCAGGTTCGTCACGAACCCCCGCCGCAGGTCGACAGCCGCGCTCGAACCCGGGTCTTCCTTTGCCCGCCAGCGGAGTGCGTCGAATCCGAGGTAGATGATGAACAAGCCTCCGCCGATCGCCAGACCACGAACCGCCTCCTCCGGCAAGGCGCCGACTGCCAGCACGCCGGCGGTCACGACGAAGACGTCGGTCAGCAGCGGGGCGATCGCGATCCGCAGGCCCGGCCCCAGCCCACGCTGCATCGATGTTGTCAGGACCAGCACGTGTAGCGGGCCGGGCGCCAGACCGGCGGCGAGGCCGAGGCCGAGTCCAATCCCGAGATACTCCATCAGTTTTCTCCGCAATAGAACAGCGCGTCACAATCAAATGCATTGCGCAGAAGCTGCATTGACGTTTCTGCGCAATACAACGGCGCGTGACAAGCCGTTGCATTGCGCAGAAAACCCCGGATGGTCAGGCCATCGCCCTGACCATCGCCGCCCCCATGTCCGTCGGGATTTCCGCCACCTCGACGCCGGCATCGTGCAACGCAGCGATCTTGGCCGCGGCCGTCCCCTTGCCTCCGGAGATGATGGCGCCGGCGTGTCCCATGCGTTTGCCGGCGGGGGCCGTTGTCCCGGCGATGAATCCGGCGACGGGT
>CAMYKZ010000239.1 GCA_947259045.1 uncultured Afifella sp. | reverse complement strand
ATCGCTTTGTGGCAGGCGATCCGCGAGAACCCAAGCGGTGACTGGACACCGCGCGTCAAGATTTTTGGCGGCAAGGCAGCGCCGGGGTATTTCTTCGCGAAAGACATTATCCGCCTGATCAACGACGTGGCCGTGGTGCTGAACGCCGACCCGGTGACCAGTCCCTATCTTCAGGTGCTGTTTCTTCCGAATTACAATGTCACCATGGCCGAACGGCTGATCCCGGCCTCGGACCTCAGCGAGCAGATTTCCACGGCCGGCAAGGAAGCTTCGGGTACCGGCAACATGAAGTTCGCGCTGAACGGCGCGTTAACCATCGGCACGCTGGACGGTGCCAATGTGGAAATTCGCGAGCGTGTCGGCGCCGAGAATTTCTTCCTTTTTGGTTTGACCGTCGATCAGGTCGACGCCCGCCGTGCAGTGCGAAATCATGCCGCCAGCGCGATCGCTGACACACCCCGTTTGGCGGCGGCGCTGGAGGCGATTAGGGCAGGGGCGTTTTCGCCGAAAGAGCCCGACCGCTATCATGGCATTGCCGACAACCTCAGCAGCTCGGATTATTTTCTGGTCGCGTCGGACTTCGCCGATTACTGGCGCGCCCAGCGCGATGTCGATGCCGCCTTTGCCAACACCGACGGCTGGACCCGTGCGGCCGCGCTGAACACGGCGCGGTCGGGATGGTTTTCTTCGGATCGCACGATCCGCGGCTACAACGCCGACATTTGGCATGCGCCATCCCAGCTTGACTAGAGGACAGGGTGTTGCGTGTACCGAAATCAACTTTAGACTGTGATGATGGCTGACGCCAATAATCCCGATCTTGCCGGTCTTCCACCGGCTGAGGACCTCGCGTCGATCCGTACCGGGCGTCATGCCGACCCGTTCTCGGTTCTCGGGCCGCACAAACGGGGTCGCGCAACGTATCTGACCGTCTTCGATCCCGGTGCGACGGAGCTGGTCGCGATTCAAGGAAAGAAACGCCACCCCATGCATGCTGTCGCGGAGCACCCAGGTGTTTTCCATGGCAAGATCACCGGCACTCGGACCTATCGTTTGGCCGGGTTAACAGCCGATGGCGCAAAGTTTGAATATGACGATGCCTACCGGTTCGAGCCGGTTCTGGGCGAGATC
>CAMYKZ010000238.1 GCA_947259045.1 uncultured Afifella sp. | reverse complement strand
TGCAAAGACAGGAAATCGGCAACTCCCCTTGCTTTCTTGCAAAGAAAGGCAGAAATGACTAATCTGAACTGAACAGTTTAGCGTATTTATCCGCGATAATTGCGTCTTGTCGGCAACTCAATGTCAGCAGGCCGGAAACAAAGCAGAGGATTGGCAAGGCATACCATGCGCCTTTTTCCGATTATTACAGCCATAATTGTCATTGCCGTTTTGTACCTTCTGGTCTTTGAGCGGGATCAGCTGCTGTCGTTTTCCGGTGCCGGGTCCGCCCCCGATGCTGAAGCAGTTTCCGCCGGAGCAGACGTGCCGGTGGAGAGCGCCAGAGAAGGCACGCGCGCCGTGCCAGTTGTTGCCTTGCGCTCCAAGGCGACAAGCATTGACGGCGCCGTGATCTTAAGAGGTCGAACCGAAGCCGCACGCCAAGTCGACGTCCGCGCAGAAACAAGCGGTCGGATAATCTCCACGCCTTTACGAAAAGGAGCGTTCGTCGAAGATGGCGATCTAATTTGCCAGTTGGACCCTGGAACCCGCGAGATTGCACTGACGGACGCGCAAGCGCGCTTGCGTGAAGCCGTCGCCCGCTATCCAGAAGCCGAAGCCCGATTGCTCGAGGCAAAGGCGCGATTGGCGGAGGCTCAAATTAATGATCGTGCGTCTGCGCGCCTCAGCGAAGGCGGCTTTGCTTCCGAAACGCGAGTTGCGCAAACGACGGCGGCGGTTGAGGCCGCGCGCGCCGGGGTTCAGGCCGCAAATTCCGGCGTCGAAAGTGCCAGAGCCGGCGTTCAATCCGCCGAGGCCGGTGTCGCCGCTGCCAACAACGAATTGGAAAAGCTCGAGATTCACGCACCCTTTGGCGGACTGCTGGAAACCGATTCTGCAGAGCTTGGCTCGTTGCTGCAACCGGGCTCGCTTTGCGCGACAATCATCCAGCTTGATCCGATCAAACTGGTTGGATTTGTCCCAGAAACGATGGTGGATCGTGTTGAAGTTGGCGCCGCGGCTGGCGCGCAGTTCCAGCCGCTGCCGGCCGATGTCCTCATCGGCCACGACCGGATTCAGCAAACGCAGATCATCAAGCAGGCCGATGTCCTGATGCTCCATCACCTGCTCCCGGATACGCTGCCGGCCGGTTCGCTCGA
>CAMYKZ010000237.1 GCA_947259045.1 uncultured Afifella sp. | reverse complement strand
TGGGCGACGATGTCGTCATAGGATTTGAACACCCGGTTTGAGAGCCAGTTGTCGCGCATGAACTGCCAAACGTTTTCGACCGGGTTCAGTTCCGGTGATCGGGGCGGCAGCGGTAACAGGGTGATGTTTTCCGGGACGTTCAGTTTCGACGACAAGTGCCATCCGGCCTGATCGACCATGAGGACGGCATGGGCACCGGGATCGACCATGGCGCTGATCTCGACCAGGTGCGCTTGCATGGCGTGGGTGTTGCAGTAGGGCATGACCAGACCGGCGCCCTTACCCTTGGCCGGGCAGATTGCGCCGAATATGTAGGCCCACTTGGTGCGCTGATCGTGTGCGACCCGCGGCCGGGTCCCGCGTCTGGCCCATCGGCGGGTGACCTTGTTTTTCTGGCCGATCCGGGCTTCATCCTGCCACCAGAGTTCTATCTCCACGCCGGCCGGGAGCGTGGCGCGGATCTTGTCCAGTTCGGCCGGGAGGTTTTTTTAAAATCCTCGATCGCCCGTTCGTTCTGGGCGTAATGGCGCGGCCGCGCCGAGATCTTGGCAAACCCGAGTGCCTTCAGTTCCCGGCTCACCGTCGTCTCGCTCACCGAGACGCGGAATTCCTCAAAGATCCATGCCACCAGATCGCACAGCCGCCAGCGGACCACACCATGGATTGCCGGGATCGGCCCGCTCTCCACAATCTCCGCCAGAGCCTTTCGATGGTCGTCGTCAAGCTTGGCTGGATTGCCCGGCGCCTTGCCGTCAATCAATCCGTCAGGGCCGCGGGCGTTGAACCGCAGGACCCAGTCCCGCACGGTCTGCAGCCCGACGCCTCCGATCCGGGCCGCATCGGTGCGCGCACCACCGTCATAAACCTCCGCCAGCGTCAAAAGCCGACGCCCCTGGGCGGCGTTCCTGGTCGCCTTCGCCAGATGCCTCAAATCCGTTCCGTCAAAATCGGCCCGAAGCCGTATCGCTGCGCTCATCGCGAACCTCCCTGGTTCGCCCCATCGATTCAGAAAACCGCCGATTCGGGAACCCCAAAACGGCTGAACGTGAGTCGGGATCAGCGCGGCTTGGTATAAGACGGCCATTCCCAGCAAAGCATTTCGATCTGGTTCGATATCATTGAAACACCAGGTACTGGTAGTGG
>CAMYKZ010000236.1 GCA_947259045.1 uncultured Afifella sp. | reverse complement strand
TTGTTCGACTGATACGACATTTCCGCCGGGCCGTCTTCATTACTGCGCAGCTCGATGATTTCCGGGTAGCCTTCCAGCGTCGGAATGTAGGGATGCACCTGCAATTCGCCAAATGTCCCGGCAAATGCAATCTGCTGTTCCGGCGTAATATCCTGCTCGCGGAAAAAAATCACGCAGTTATCGAGCAGGGCCTGGCGTATCTCTTGATAGACTGAATCGGCGAGCGGCTGGCGCAGGTCGACGCCATGAATTTCGGCACCGATGTTGCCGCTAACGGGGCGGACTTCGATATGTTCGTATGCCATTAAGGGTAAGTTCTCCGATTATCTTTGCTGCACTGTCGCCGCACAGTCAAACCATATTAGCCTAGATCAACTGTTCTATCTTATTCCAGCAACCCACCTGTTCATTTGCCAGCGCCAGGCGGATCATCGCCGCCTGCTTAATACTCGTCGCCGCAAGTCTGTGCACGCCACCACTCTGGCAGGTCCGCAATCGAATCGATTACGGCGTCCGGCTTGAGCTGGCCCGTGAGATCGGCCGGACGATATTTTCCGGTTTTGACGAGTATTCCGGTCATTCCCGCTTGCCGGGCCGCCTCAACGTCGCCGACGATATCATCGCCGATCATGACCGCATTTTCGGCGCGGCAGTCAATAGCGGTCAGTGCAATGCTGAAAAAGTCCGGCGACGGTTTGCCCAGCACAACGGCTTCACAACCGGCTGCATGCTCGAGTGCCTTGATAAACGGCGCAACGTCCAGCCGCAGGCCGTCGTCGGCCCGCCAGTAACGCGTCATGCCGAGCGCGATAAGCCGGGGTGGCGGGTCCCGCATCAGCAGCCGGAATGCTGAGTTCAGTTTTTCATAGGTCCAGGCCGAGCCTATATCGCCGACCACCACCGCCGCGAAGCCATCATCCGCGTGAGCATCGGTTTCATGCACGGTAGCAAAATCCTCTTTCGTGGCATCGGGCACCAGCAGGACGGCAGGGCCGGGCGCATGCTGGGCAAGCCAGCGTGTCGCTGCTATCGGCGGGGTCAGGATTTTGTCCGCCGCGACATCAATGCCCAGGCGCGCGAGTTTTTCCGCGATCAGGCGTCGCGGGCGGGATGTCGTGTTGGTCACGAACAGGTGCGGGATGCCGGCGTCGACG
>CAMYKZ010000235.1 GCA_947259045.1 uncultured Afifella sp. | reverse complement strand
TTTCGAAGCGGCTGACGATTTCGCCGATCACGTTCTTTGCGACCGCATCGGGCTTGATAATGGAAAAGGTGCGTTCAATGGCCATGCAAGACTCCGTACATTTGCTTGAATAACGGGAAGCCCGCCGTAAAACGGGAGTTTAGTGAATAATTTCAACGGGGTAGTTTAAGCGGAAGGGACGGCGCAAGCAATGCCGCCAGGCAGTCGATCGGCATATTTCGGAAAAAACCGCCACAGAGCCCACAGAGCCCACAGAGCAATGCATTTGGCAGTCTCTGTGTACTCTGTGGCTATATCTTTCTTCAGGAAAAGACCCGGTTGGCGGTCTCGCCGATCAGCGCCGGGTTGCGGACCACATGGACGCCGAGGTCTTCCATGCGGTCCATCTTGGCAGTGGCGGTATCGGATTCCCCGGAGATGATCGCACCGGCATGGCCCATGCGACGGCCCGGCGGTGCAGACACCCCGGCCACGAAGCCCACCACCGGCTTGCTCATGTTCTCCTTCGCCCAGCGCGCCGCCTCGACCTCCTGCTGGCCGCCGATCTCGCCGATCATGATGACGGCATCGGTTTCCGGGTCATCCTCGAAGGCCTGCAGTACGGTGACGAAATCGGTCCCGTTGACGGGGTCACCACCGATACCGACCGACGTGGACTGGCCCATACCGAGTGCCGACATCTGCTGAACGGCTTCGTAATTGAGGGTACCGGAGCGCGACACGACACCGATGCGGCCAGGCGTGTAGATGTGCGACGGCATGATGCCGACCTTGCAGCCGCCCGGGGTAATGATGCCCGGTGTATTCGGCCCGATAATGACGGCATTGCGACCGGCCGCGTAACGCTTGACGCGAACCATGTCCTGCACCGGAATGCCATCGGCAATGACCACGATGACCCCGATACCGGCCTCCAGGGCCTCCATGATCGCGTCGGCCGCAAACGGCGGCGGCACGAAAATGCCACTGACATCGGCGCCGGTTTCCGCCACGGCCTGTTCCACCGTGTCGAACACCGGCAGATCCAGGTGCGTTTGACCACCCTTGCCCGGCGTAACACCGCCGACCACGGTGGTGCCGTTCTGCATGGCCTCTTCCGCATGGAAGGTGGCATGCTGGCCGGTGAAACCCTGGATGATGACCCGTGACTCCTTG
>CAMYKZ010000234.1 GCA_947259045.1 uncultured Afifella sp. | reverse complement strand
GCGATCTGAGCCCGTATATCCATAATGTCCGGGCCGGATTCTCCGGCGATGGCTTCGGAGCCCCTGATCTCGTAGTCATCGAGGGACCAGTTGGGGAACAGTTCCATGCCCAGGCCATTGTAAATACGGCGGACTGAATCACCCCAGGCAATGTTGCGCGCCAGTGCATCGCGATTGTAGTGAATGAGTTGCACCGCCAGTGTGATGACAATGAGTGCGGTGCCTGCCAACCAGAGCAACGTGCGCGGCTTCTGCGCCGACGATTTCTCATCTGCGTCGGGCTGCCATGGCGGAATTTCTTCCGCGGCCGCCGCCGCAAAAGCCTGTGTCAGCCCTGCGGCGTCAGGTTTGGCCTCATCCGAAAGAACAATGTGCTGAACGTTATATTTGTCCTCATCGTATTCACCTGTGGCGAACGCCGCGGTCAGCGATTCGCTGTCGTCAGCCTCGTCGGATTGCCGCTCGGATTCCTGGCTGGATTCGGTTGCGGAGTCATCGTCGGCGTCGCCGCTGGCGGCCGTGTCAGCAGCGGGTTCTGCCGAGGCTTGCAGTATCTCTGGCGCGGTTTCCGCATGTTCTGCCGCGTCCCCGCCCGGGGCGCTGCGTTCGTCCAGTTCGATGATCCAGTCTTCCCAGTCATCTTCGTCCGTATCTGCCGCGAGTGATGACTCATCGGCGTCATCCGCGCCAGCTTCGGTGATCCATTCCGCCTGATTTTCATCCTGGTCCGTGGTTGGATCCGCGCGGGCATCATTCTGGTCCAGTTCTGGGACCCATTCGTCGGCTTCCATGCCCGCATCGATGTCGTCATCAGTTTCCGGCTGGCGGGGCTGGATGTCCGGGTTGCTCGCGATAAGCTCTTTCGACCACGCTGAGAGTTCTTCCGCTTCTGCGGTGCCATGATCAGCCTGCGTCCCGGCGTCAGGCTGATCATGTTCGGCCGCGTCGGGCAGCAACACCGTTGGGGACGTGCGCGAAAAAATGTTCGACCACGTGTTGGCAGGAGCATCGAACTCCAGCGTGTCCATGCCAGCGCCAGCATCGGACTCCTGCTCAGACTCCCTATAGCTATCGTTTTCGCTGCGGATCGCGTCCGTGTCTTCGGTATCGCTGGACTCGCCCGGCATGGCGGGTTCATGCCGCGCCTCAACGCCGTCATCATCGCCG
>CAMYKZ010000233.1 GCA_947259045.1 uncultured Afifella sp. | reverse complement strand
ACGCTGGCCTATTCGCCCGGCGTTGCCGCGCCCTGCCTGGCGATCGCCGCGGACCCCTCCAAGGCCTACGACTACACCGCCAAGGGCAACGTCGTGGCGATCATCTCCAACGGCACGGCGGTGCTCGGCTTGGGCGATCTCGGCGCGCTGGGCGCCAAGCCGGTGATGGAAGGCAAGGCCGTGCTGTTCAAGCGCTTCGCCGACGTCGACGGCATCGATCTGGAGGTCGACACCCGGGACGTCGACGAGTTCGTCAACTGCGTGCGCTTCTTGGGCAAGACATTCGGCGGCATCAACCTGGAGGACATCAAGGCGCCGGAGTGCTTCATCATCGAACAGCGCCTGAAGGAGCTGCTCGACATCCCGGTGTTCCACGACGACCAACACGGCACCGCGATCATCGCCGCCGCCGGATTGATCAACGCGGTTCACTTGACCGGCCGCAAGCTCAAGTCGATCCGCATCGAGGATCTGATGCTTCACCAGTTCAAGCTGATCGCGCAAGGCCAAGAGACAGTCACGCGCCGCTGGCGGCACACGGTCATCCTCGCCATTCTCAATGACCTTCAGCAACCGCTCCAGCCCGTTGCGCCCCACCCCCGCGACAATACCGAACTCGGCCAGATGGGCACGCAGTGAATTGATCAGCGTGGTGCGCTGACGGACAAACAGATGACGGGTTCGGTGCAGAACCAGCACCGATTGCTGATCCGGCGTCTTGATTGCGACAAACCGCATGGTCGGCTGTGTCACCGCCTCGCAGATCGCCTCTGCATCCGCCATGTCGTTCTTGTTCCGCTTCACATACGGCTTCACGTAGCGCGGCGGCATCAAACGCACATGATGTCCCAATGCTTCGATCTCCCGCGCCCAGTGATGCGAGGTGGCACAGGCTTCCATGCCAACCAGGCAGGGCGGCTGTTTCTTGAAGAAGGGTAGAACCTGACCCCGCCTCAACCGGCGGCGGACAATAACCGCGCCATCGGCGTCAACGCCGTGGATCTGAAAAACGCTCTTCGCAAGGTCAACTCCGATCGTGATAACGTCGTTCATGGACGGCTCCTATTTCCCCGTGGTTCATCAAAACCACCATTTTGGCACCTAGATGCCGGCGGGTGGGAGCCGTCCACAGCATCAGAATCAGACATCTCCGCCTAGGATTCATACACCCT
>CAMYKZ010000232.1 GCA_947259045.1 uncultured Afifella sp. | reverse complement strand
TCCAGCGCCGTTTCGTCCAGAGCCGCAGTTTCGCTGAACGGATCATTGACCAGCCGCGCCAGGTTGATCGATCCCAACAGGCAGGCACCATAGGGTGGTAATGGCTGCTCGCCGCAGGGATTTGTCGCCGCGATCGTCTCGGCATAAGCCAAGTTGTTCATCGCATTGATGCGGTCGATAAAGATCACGCCTGGCTCGGCATAATCGAATGTCGCGCGCATGATCCGGTTCCACAAGTCGCGCGCCTCGACCGTATGGTAAATCGTGTCGCCGAAAGTCAGGTCCCAAGATGCGTCGATTTTCACAGCCTCCATAAAGGCATCCGTGATCAGCACGGAGACATTGAAATTCCGGAGGCGCGCCGGATCAGCCTTCGCCGCGATAAAGTCCTCGATATCGGGATGATCGCATCGCATCGTCGCCATCATTGCGCCGCGGCGACTGCCCGCCGACATGATCGTGCGACACATCGCATCCCACACATCCATGAAGCTCAGCGGGCCGGAGGCGTCGGCCGCCACGCCTTTGACATCGGCACCCTTGGGACGGATCGTCGAAAAGTCGTAGCCGATTCCGCCGCCCTGCTGCATTGTCAATGCGGCTTCTTTCAGCATCTCGAATATTCCGGACATGCTGTCGGGGATCGTGCCCATAACGAAGCAATTGAATAGCGTCACCGACCGAGCAGTGCCGGCACCGGCGGTGATCCGCCCAGCAGGGAGAAACCTGAAGTCTTCAAGCGCGGCATAGAACCGGTCTTCCCAGGCGTCTGGCTCCGCTTCCACCTTAGCCACCGCGCGTGCGATCCGGCGCCAGGTGTCTTCGACCGTCTGGTCGATAGGCACGCCTTCGGCGTCTTTGAAACGGTATTTCATATCCCAGATTTGCTCGGCGATAGGCGCAGCGAAGCGGGTCATGACGATTCCTTCGGTTAGGACAGGTAATCTACTACATGTTGAACGTCTCAGACAATCCGCTACTCTCTGGTGTGTGACTTGGGGACGAATCTGTGGATAAAACGCTGCACCTGATTAAGCTGAGCGTTGGCTCGGAAAGCGTTGAAAGCTTGGTCAATTGGCAGCGAGCCAATGATCGGTATTTCCATGTCACCCGGATGTGGCCCAAGCGGGATAAAGACATCCTGGAGACCGGCGGCAGCATTTTCTGGGTGATTCAG
>CAMYKZ010000231.1 GCA_947259045.1 uncultured Afifella sp. | reverse complement strand
GTACACGAATACCAGATCAAGGTCCGATTCCGGCATCAGTTCACGGCCGCCCAGCTTGCCCAATGCGATCGCCGCAATTCCGCCGCCTGGCACGTCGCCATGTCGGCCGGAATCGGCAAATTCACCCAGAACGTGGGGCCAGAGTCCGCGCATGACGGTTTCGGCGATGTCCGAAAGGACCGGGCCGGTGGCATGGCCGTCGGTCATGCCGCGTAAGATTTGAACGCCGATCTGGAATTTTTTGTCGTTGGTCCAGCGTCGCGATATCTCCAGGGCATCTTGATAATCATCCGCTTCCGCGAGGGCGTCCGAGAGTTCCCTGCGCATTTCCTCGGCATCGCCCGGCGGTTGGTAAAACTCGTGTGCCAGGACATGGTCGAGGAGACGCGGATTGCGGCTGAGCCACTCGGCCAATCGCGGCGCATCGCCCATGATTTCCGCTACGAGATCGAGCAATTGCGGTTGCGTGTAGAATAGCGAAAACAGCTGCACGCCCGCGGGCAGCCCGGCGAGGAAGGCGTCAAACCGTGCAAAAGCGCTGTCGGGTTCGGCCCGGGTCGCAAATGCCTTGACCAGGCGCGGCATGAATTCGGTAAGCAGTTCGCGTGACCGGACGCTTCGGGTCGCGCGATAGCGGCCGTGGTGCCAATTGCGAATAAGTGAGGAAATCGATCCACCGTCGCGGAAACCCATCGTTTCCAGAGTATGGACGGTTTCCGGATGATTCTCCGTGCCGGTAAATACCAACGTGCCTTCGCCCCCTAAATCCGCCGCGTCCTCGAACAGTTCCGCATAGTTCTTTTCAACCAGGGCCAGGATAGTCAGCAATTTATCGCGGAACGCTGCCGTATTGGGGTATCCCATAAATGCGGCGATGGCGTCGACTTGTTGGTCGGTCTTGGGGATCTCGTGCGTCTGTTGATCATCGACCATCTGCAGGCGATGTTCGAGCCGCCGCAGGTAGCGATAGGCTTGGGCCATGGCGTCGGCGGTTTCGGGCTCAACCCGGCCATGATCGGCAAGCTGCTTGAGGGTTTCGCACAACTGCTTCGTTCGCAACGCCGGATAACGGCCGCCCCAGATCAATTGCTGTGTTTGGGCAAAGAATTCGACCTCGCGGATACCGCCCCGGCCGAGCTTGATGTTGTGGCCGTTTACGGCGATCTCGCCACCGCCGCGAT
>CAMYKZ010000230.1 GCA_947259045.1 uncultured Afifella sp. | reverse complement strand
AGTCCCGCCACGGGCTGATCCAAGATTTCGCCGTGAACATCGTATTGTTCTTTCAGCTTGCTGTGGCCATCCCAATTGATTCTGCCGCCGGACGCGTAAGCGCCATTGAAAACTTGAACAAAGCGAACACCACGCTCGGTCAATCGTCTTGCTAAAATGCAGTTCTTGGCAAAGGCGGCCTTGGTTGCATTTTGGCTGTCAGCACCGTAAAGCCGCACGGTGTGATCCGATTCGTCCGCCAAGTCGGTGACTTCGGGCACGGCAAGCTGCATGCGGGCGGCCAACTGGTAGCTGGAGATCCTCGCTGCTAATTGCTGATCGCCGGGGAACCGTCGGGCGTTGCCCTGTTCCAGGAAATGCAGCGCCGTTTGCGATGCCGCGTCCGCCTGTGCTGTCACCGAATCGGGCCGCTGCAGATAGCGGATCGGCTTGGTCGTGCTGAAGGCGGTCCCTTGAAATGCAGCGGGCAAGAAACCGTTGGCCCAATTGTTTGGTCCCGACTGCGGCATGCCTCGCGGGTCTTCAATCGCCACGAAGGACGGCAGGTTCTGGTTTTCACTTCCCAAGCCGTAGTTGATCCAGGCACCCATGCTGGGGAAGCCGTCGAAGGCGAACCCGGTGTTGATCACGTTCTCAGCAGGCCCATGTGTATTCGATTTGTTGGTCAGCGAGTGCAAGAAACAGATCTCATCCGCCATTTCGCCGATCCGCGGCAACAGATCGGAGATCATTTTGCCGCATTGCCCTCGGGGGCGGAACTTCCACAGCGGTGCCGTCAGATTGCCGTTGGGGCCTTGAAAGGAAATCAGCCGTTGGTTGCCCGGCAGCGGCTGCCCATCCAGGCGAAGAAGTTCCGGCTTGAAGTCGAAGGTATCGACATGGCTGAGCGCACCGGAGCAGAACACCATCAACACGCGATCCGCCTTCGCCGGGAAATGCGGTTCGCGCGCTGCATAGGGATTGGCAGATGCGGTGCCGCTTGCCGCCGGTGTCTGTTCCGCCAGCATTGCGGTCAACGCGATACTTGAGAGCGAGCCCATCGATCCCGCCAGGAAATCGCGTCGGCCTTGTCGTCGCACTCGATTGGTGATCATTGGATATACAAGAACTCGCTGGTGTTAAACAGAACACGACACAAGTGCGGCAGACCATGCTCGGTCACCAGCGGCAGCACTTCCTTT
>CAMYKZ010000229.1 GCA_947259045.1 uncultured Afifella sp. | reverse complement strand
GCCATGACGTCTGCCGATTACGACTCCATCGACCGGCTGGTCGGACTGAGCAAGGACAGCTGGGTCTTCGACGAGGACAGAGAGGCCGAGATTCAGTTCATTGCCGTCGATGAAAGAGGTGAGCCGGTCGATGACACCAATGTCGCCGTTCGTATAGAACAACTGGTGACCCGAGCGGCGCGGGTCAAAGGCGCGGGCAATGCCTACATCACTCACTTCAACGAGAGCTGGGTGCAAACCGCCCGATGTTCAGGCAGGCCGAAAAAAGCCCCACTGCCATGTAAATTCACACCGGGGGAGCCGGGCCGCTACCGCGTTGTCGCAAGTCTCATCGATACAAAGAAACGCGCGCATACGACCACGCTTTGGGTCTGGGTCGTGGGCAAGGGGCAGGTGGTCTGGCGGCAGGCTGCCGGTCACGGCATGGAAATGATCCCAGAAAAGGCGGTATACGAGATTGGCGATACGGCCCGGTTCCTGATCAAGAACCCGTTTCCCGGCGCGGGCGCGTTGATCACGCTGGAGCGCTACGGCGTCATCAAACAGTGGCAGACGACGCTGGAAGGCGGCACCCCGGTGGTCGAATTTCCGGTCGAGGAAGCATTCCTGCCCGGGGTGTATCTCTCGGTCATCGTATTTTCACCGCGCGTGGAAAAACCGCCAGCATCAAACAGCGAAGGCGGCGGTCAGATCGATCTGGGCAAACCGGCTTTTCGCATCGGCTATGCCGAAGTGCCGGTGATCGATCCGTACAAACAGATCGAGGTGACCGCCACCACGGACCGCGATGTCTACAAGCCGGGTGAAATGGTGCGGGTCGGTCTGAAGGCCGCGCAGAAACATGCGGAGCGGAAAAAGGAACCGATCGAATACGCCGTCGTGGTTCTGGACGAGGCGGTCTTCGACCTGATTGCCGGGGGCAAAAACTATTTCGATCCGTACAAGGGATTTTATTCTCTCGACGGGCTCGATGTGGACAATTACAGCCTGCTGACGCGCATCGTCGGTCGTCAGAATTTCGAAAAGAAGGGCGCAAGCAGCGGCGGCGACGGCGGCAGTGGGTTGACCCTGCGCACGATTTTCAAATATGTCGGCTACTGGAATCCGTCGTTGAAGGCGGACGACCGCGGCCGTCGTTGAAGGCGGACGACCGCGGCCAGGCCGGATTCGATTTCACCCTGCCGGATAACCTGACGGGATGGCGCGTGCTGGCCATGGCGGTTACGCCCACAGACCGCTTCGGCCTCGGGGAGGTCAATTTCAAAACCAATCTGCCGACGGAAATCCGCCCGGTCGTGCCCAACCAGGTCACGGAAGCTGACAGCTTTCGTGCCGGGTTCTCCGTCATGAATCGAACAGGGAGCAAGCGCACGCTGAAAGTCAGCATCGCGGCAAAAGGCAATATCGATGGTGATAAGGCTGAGATCACCGCGGACATTACGCTCGATCCCTATAAGCGCGAAACCGTTTACCTGCCGGTTACCGCCGCACGGCTGACGGTTGGCCGCGATGTGACCCAGGGCGGCATCGGCTTCGAAGCCCGCGCCTGGGACGACAGCGATGGTGATGCCTTGATGCACGAGATCCCGGTACTCAAGCGCCGTAACTTCGAGATCGCGGCGAACTACGGCTCCATCACCAGCGGGAGTGTAACGGAACCCATCGCGTTCCCGCCGGGGATTTACCCGGATGTTGGCAATGTCTCCGTCGTGCTGTCGCCCACGGCGATCGGCAATGTCGAAGGCGC
>CAMYKZ010000228.1 GCA_947259045.1 uncultured Afifella sp. | reverse complement strand
ACATGGGCACTGCCGCCGGCGCGCCGCTTGATCCGCATGGCGATGTCGCCGGTGCCGCCGGCAACATCGACCACGGCATAATTGCCGCGGCGCGGCGGCGCCAGCCACGACACCATGGCGTCCTTCCAGAGCCGGTGCAGGCCGCCCGACATCAGATCGTTCATCAGGTCATAGCGCCGCGCAACGCCGTGAAAGACGTCGTCGACGAGATCCTGTTTCTCGCCCAGCGCCACCTGGCGGAAGCCGAACGGCGTCTGTTGAGACGAAGACCCTGGATTTGCCGGGGATGGAGGCATTGACGAATCGCTCATGACGGTCTGATCTTTCCGCTCCCGGGCGTTATGGCAAAACATGATCCAGCCTCCGCATTGCGCTGCGGCTTGACGCCGGACCATGATATCGGATTGCGCCTTTACAGACCATGCGGCGGTTAGAGGACATATAATGCCGGAATTGCCGGAAGTCGAAACGGTGCGCCGCGGCCTTGCCCTGGCTTTGGAGGGAGCGACGATCGTTGCCGTCGAACAGCGCCGCGCCAATCTGCGGTTCGCCTTTCCCGACGGCTTCGCCGATCGGCTGACCGGCCGCCGCATCACGGCACTGAACCGCCGCGCCAAATATCTGCTGGCCGAACTCGACAGCGGCGAAGTGCTGGAGCAGCGCGGGAGTGTCATTGTTTATCTGGACATGGGCGGCCTCGCGAATGCCTACCGCGGTAATTACTGGGTACAAAGCGATGGACATTATCTGGGCGTTGTCGGCAACGATAAACATGAGAATACCGCCTTTGATGATTTCCATGGGCTGCAGGAGCTGTTTGTCGGGGGTGTACTGGATCTGTGGGAATTTAATGGCCAACAGGTCATGTGGGTGCCGCTGTTTGATACCGAACACGCCGGTCCGATCTGGGTCGGTCGCAGCGTCGACCCCTCGCCACTGACGCAGTTGTTACACACCGTTAATGTCCGTGTTGCGCTGGTTGCAATCGGCTTGCTGATGGTTGTCTTTATTGTCGCGCGCATGATCGCTGTCAGAACCGAACGACTTGGCAATGAATTGACCGATGGCATTTCGCGGGTTCTCGAACATGACGAGGCTGTCAGTTTTTCATGGCCCCGGCCCGAGGAGCTACAACAGCTGGGTACGCACCTGACACGTCTGGCGAATACCCATGCGGAACATAACAGGGC
>CAMYKZ010000227.1 GCA_947259045.1 uncultured Afifella sp. | reverse complement strand
CTCGAAAACCGAAGGCCCGGTGATGATCGAGACATCCGACCTGTCGATGCCCTCGGACGGCCCGTTCGGTGTCTCACTGAAAAACATCGCGCTTGATGTCCAGGGTGGAGAAATCGTTGCCATCGCCGGGGTCGCCGGCAATGGTCAATCTGAATTGTTCGATGCGCTGAGCGGAGAACGCCTGGCGCTGGCCAATGATGCGGTCAAGTTTTGCGGCACGGATTGCGGCCTTACCGATGTCACCGGGCGCCGCCAGATGAATGCCGCTTTCGTTCCCGAAGAACGTCTCGGCCATGGCGCCGTTCCGGGCATGCCGTTGTCGGAGAACGTCATTTTGACCCGCCATTCGGCGGCCAGCGGGCTGACCAGGTCCGGCTTCCTCGACCGCGAAGCCGCTCATCAGATCAATGACCGCCTGACCCAGAAATTCGATATTCGAAAAGGCAAGCGTGATCCCGAGGCTCGCTCATTATCAGGCGGCAACCTGCAGAAATTCGTCGTTGGCCGCGAAATGGACCGCGAGCCTAAGGTCCTGATCATCAACCAGCCGACCTGGGGTGTCGATGCCGGCGCTGCCGCCCTGATCCGCCAGGCGCTGATCGATCTTGCCCGGTCCGGTTCGGCCGTCCTGGTGATCTCCCAGGATCTCGATGAAATCTTCGAGATTGCCGACCGCATCGCGGTGATTTCACGCGGCGAGCTGTCAACCCCGCAACCGGCTGGCGACATCACCTTGGAACAGATTGGCCTGCTGATGGCCGGTGCGCATGAGCGTGGCGCCGGAACTGCCAAGAGGGCACAGGCATGAAACTGATCCTGGAAAAACGCGCCGAGCATTCGCAAAAAATGGCGATCCTGTCGCCATTGATCGCCATTGCCCTTACCGTGCTGGTCGGCGGCATCATCTTTGCCGTGCGCGGGCTAAACCCGTTTTATGCGCTCTATATCTATTTCATCGATCCGGTCATGTCGCTGTGGTCGATCGAACAGCTGATCGTCAAGGCAACCCCGCTCATCCTGATCGGCGTTGGTCTGGCGGTCTGTTTCACCGCCAATGTCTGGAATATCGGCGCAGAGGGCCAACTCACCATGGGCGCCGTGTTCGGCGGCCTCATCCCGGTGTTGTACCCCGAGTTCCAGTCACCGCTCGTCATGCCGCTGATGCTGTTGCTCGGCGTGATTGGCGGCATGGCGT
>CAMYKZ010000226.1 GCA_947259045.1 uncultured Afifella sp. | reverse complement strand
CCGCGGAATACTTCCAAGGCGGCCTTCTGGCTGTCGACCTCGACGATGGCGCTTGAGAGATCGGATGCAAGAATGATTTTTCGGATAGCGGTGCGCTGTTTTTCATCCGGCACCACTAAGAGTATACGAACAGTCATCGGCAAGTCCCCAAGACCGTGGCCGAAAACCTGCGGCGTCACCCAATGTGCGCCCTCGACCGCGACTAATCGCTAGTTTTGGGATAAGCGCTGAACAAATGGTTAATTATAGGTTGTATTTGTTGTGATTTCAGGATGATTCAGGTTGCCGTCACCGGTATCCGGTTGTGTCCGGACCGGTTCAGCCGAGGCCAAATAACCGGGCGGCCGTCGTACCGAGTATTTGCTGTTTGTCGGCTTCGGGGATGTCGGCATCCTGGACGACGCGGGTGGGTGCCGGATCGCCGATCGGGAATGGGTAGTCGGAGCCGAGCATGATCCGGCCGGCGCCAAATTTGTCGCACATGAAGCGCAGAGCGTCGGTTTGGAACACGATGCTATCGAAATAGCACTGGCGCAGCCCTTCTTCCGGGTCGGCGTACTGGCCGGGGTGGGCATTGAAATTGCGCACCAGGCGTCCGATTACAAAAGGCAGCCCGCCGCCGCCGGTGCTCAGAACGACTTTCGCGCCGCTGTACTTAACGAAATGGCCGGAAAACAACAGACGGGCACAGGCCGTGGTCATGTCGTTGAGCCGCGCGACCGCGTTCACCATGTCGTAATCGAGTACGCGCTTGTCCAACGTGTCGAAGACCGGATGAATGATAATCACCGCGCCAAGCTTCGAAGCCGTTTCCCAGAACGGATCGAGATCGGGATCGTCGAGATTGCCGCCTTCGCCCTTCGGCTGTGCAGCGATCATGGTGCCGGGCATGCCCGCGTCCAGGGCTTCGCGCAGCACCTCCGCCGCCAGTATTCCGTCCTGCATGGGAATGCTGGCCAATGGCGTCAATCCAGGTTGATTCTCGGTCGCACGCAGAAGGTGCTCATTGATCATACGGCTCCAGGCGGCGCCTTCCGCTCCGGGGATCTCGTAGCCGAACATATCAAGCCATCCGCCGCAGATCTGATGGTCGATGCCGCGTTCCGCCATCCAAGCCAACCGTTCCTCCGCATCGCGCAGCTTGGGCATTACCGGCCGTGTCGGCGGCCGGCCAGCGAAGGCCAGCTGGTATTTGCCATCTT
>CAMYKZ010000225.1 GCA_947259045.1 uncultured Afifella sp. | reverse complement strand
ATTACACAAATAACCGCCACTGCCGGTCAGACTATCCCGTCATCCGGTATCAGCAAGAGGAATTTTGATCATGTCACGTTTTGAAGGAAAGTCCGTTCTGGTCACCGGCGGCACAAGCGGCATCGGCCTGGCGACAGCAGAGCGGCTGGTTGAGGAAGGCGCCAGGGTGGCCGTCACCGGCTCGCGCGATGAGAGCATTGAAAAGGCCAGACAGACGCTTGGCGACACTGTTACTTACATCAAGAACGATGCCGGCGATGCCGATGCCGCCGTGGCTCTGGCGGATGCCGTTTCATCATCGCTCGGCAAGTTGGATGGCGCATTCCTGAACGCCGGTTTCGGACGATTTACGCCGCTGGCCGATATTAGCGCTGATGATTTCGCCGAGGAGTTCAACGTCAATGTCCGCGGACCGCTGTTGCACGCCAAGGCGCTTTCGCCCATGCTGAACGATGGCGGGGCTGTTGTTCTGAACACATCGGTGGCGCGGTCGATGGGCATGGAAGCCGGCCATGTCTATTCGGCGACAAAGGGCGCTGCCCGGACGCTGGTGCGCACGCTGGCGCGCGAATTTGCGCCGCGCAACATCCGCGTCAATGCAGTCAGCCCCGGCCCGATCGGCACCGAATTCCTCAACCGCACCGGCATGCCGCAGGAGGCGATCGACGGTTTCGGCGAACAGATCCTGGCGGCCGTGCCGCTTGGCCGGTTCGGCGAACCGAAAGAGGTTGCCGCCGTCTCGACGTTCCTGCTGTCGGACGATGCGAGTTTCGTCACTGGTTCGGAATATACTGTCGACGGTGGTATTTCCGAGCTATAGCCGAATTCAGTCAGGCGGGGCCTGCCGTTTTTGGCAGGTCCTGCAATTGCCGGTGTCATGGTTCGGTTGCATGATTTAGGTTAGCCTGGAAATTCAGGGAACAGGATATCCGCCATGATGACGCGCTTCTTCGCCATACTGCTTTTGCTTGGCCTGCCGATGTGTCAGGCTTGGGCCGACATGCGCACCGGGCTTTCCGACAAGATCATAATCGCCCACCGCGGCGCCTCCGGCTATCTGCCGGAGCACACGCTTGCCGCCAAGGCGCTGGCCCATGGCCAGGGCGCGCATTTCATCGAGCAGGATGTCGTTCTGACGAAAGACGATATACCGATTGTCCTGCACGATATTCATCTCGATACGGTGACCGATGTGGCGTTGAA
>CAMYKZ010000224.1 GCA_947259045.1 uncultured Afifella sp. | reverse complement strand
GGCGTCGCCGTCCGACCGCCAATTGTTGCTCCGGACGATGAATACCCGCTGGATTCGGGCGCGCATATTCGACCGGAAACCGGCCCTTAGGCGGGATGTTCCGGGCGGCATACTCGATGTGACCCGATTGTTCGAGCGCCATTTGAAGACGCTATTGGATCGGCCGTTCGAGATCGGCATTTTGGATCGTTCGCCGCGCGGCGAGCGCCCACCGGCGAGATTGGATCAGCGGGACAGAAATGTGTTTGGCCGCCGCAAAGTGCCGGGATACCGGCTTGCCGTTGTATTGTCGCAGCCTGACGGCCGCTGGCTGGTGTTCCATGCCCCGGTTCGGCTTGCCCGCCTCGAGGGCTCCCGGCGGCTGATGTATTTAATTCTCGCTGCCGCTTCGCTGGTGCTGGCCGTAACGGTATGGGCGGTGCATCGCGTCACCCGGCCACTGCGTCAATTCGCCGAGGCCGCGGACCGGCTTGGGGTGGATTTGCGCGCGCCGCCAATGCTCGAGGACGGCGCCCGCGAGGTTCGTGCCGCGACGCGTGCGTTCAACCGTATGCAGGATCGGCTGCGCCGTCTGATCGATGACAGAACGCTGATGCTGGCGGCAATTTCGCATGATTTGCGCACCGTGTTGACCCGTTTGCAGCTTCGCGCCGAGTTCATTGATGACGCAACACAACGGGAAAAGGCAGTTGCTGATATCGGCGAAATGCAGACCATGCTTGAATCGACGTTATCTTTCGCCCGCGATGACACGATAGAAGAAACGCGCACTGAACTGGATCTGTCCGCGTTGATTCAAAGCTTATGTGACGATATGGCGGATAGCGGCCAAACGGTAAAATGCGAGGGGTTGCCGCATCTAACATACCGATGTCAGCCGGTCGCGCTGCGGCGCGCATTCGGGAATTTAATCGCCAATGCCGTGAAGTATGGTCGGGAGGCCACGGTCGGCGTGCGGCGGGACGACGATATGGTGATTATCGAGGTTGCAGACTTCGGCCCGGGTATTCCGGAGGCCATACGCGAACGTGTTTTCACGCCATTCTTCCGAGCCGAGGAATCACGCAATCGAGAAACCGGCGGAACGGGGTTGGGGCTCTCGGTCGCACGTAGCATTATCCGCCGCCATGGTGGCGATATTGCATTACTGGACCGGGCCGGCGGCGGATTGCTGGTGCGAGTCAGCCTGCCATTTGTGACGGAATAG
>CAMYKZ010000223.1 GCA_947259045.1 uncultured Afifella sp. | reverse complement strand
CTTGCCGGAGATCCTGAACACCGGCTTTGCGGACACCCTGCAGGCCACCAAAATGACGTAACAGTTCGCGCCGGCGCTTCGGCCCGACGCCGGGAATATTTTCCAAAGATGATTTCTGACGGGCTTTGCCGCGCTGCTGCCGATGGCCGGTGATCGCGAAACGATGCGCTTCATCGCGAACCTGCTGTAACAGATGCAAAGCGCCGGAATCGCGCGGCAGCCTCACCGGCCGCGATCCATGGTGCAGAAACAGGCTTTCCTCACCCGGTTTGCGGCCCGGGCCTTTGGCGATGCCAATCGTGAGTGGCCCATTCAGCTGAATGGCTTCCAGTTCGCGCCGGGCCGCGGACAGCTGGCCCTTGCCTCCATCGATCATGATCAACTCAGGCAACACGGCCTCTTCTTTCAATGCGCGCGTATAGCGTCGCCGGATCGCCTGGGCAATCGCCGCATAGTCATCACCGGGTTCGATGTCTTTGATGTTATAGCGCCGGTAATCCGCCTTGATCGGCCCGGCAGGCCCGAAGACGACGCAGGCGGCCACGGTTTTTTCCCCACCGGTATGACTGATATCGAAACACTCGATCCGTTGCGGCGGTTCTGTCAGCGCCAGCGCCTCGGCCAGTGCCTGGTACTGCCGGTCGAAGGTTGCGCTCTCGAGCAAACGCATTTGCAGCGCTTCCCGGGCATTGGCCTGGGCGAGATCCATCCAGCCTCGCCGGGTGCCGCGCACCCGCTTGCGAATATTCACCGTGCTTCTTTGACTGCCACCCAGACCGGCGCTTAACAGCTCAAGCTCTTCCGGTAATTCGTTCACGATGAGTTCCATCGGCACGTCGGCCTTCAGATAGTGCTGCAACAGGAAGGCTTCGATGACTTCCGACGTCGTCGCCCCGCCGATTGTCCTGGGGAAATAGTTCCGGCTGCCAAGCACCCGGCCGCCACGGATCATCAATACGGCGACGCACCAGCGTCCCTGCAACTCACAAGCGGCGAGGACATCAGTATCCGGGTAGCTGCCACTGGAAACCGTCTGATTGCTTTGCATCGACTGCAGGCTGGCAATCTGATCGCGCAAGCGCGCGGCACTTTCATAGGCCTGACTCTCGGCCGCCACATCCATGCGCCGGGTCAGGTCCTTGATAACCGCATCGCTGCGCCCGTCCAGACACAACATCGCGTTGTCGACATCCTGACGGTAGGTATCGCTGCTGA
>CAMYKZ010000222.1 GCA_947259045.1 uncultured Afifella sp. | reverse complement strand
GCGATAAGTATGCGAACCCCGCCGGGCTGGTGGATTTCATCGAAGATCAGCGCGGTCTGGCCAAGGTGAGGGATAACAAGATCGTTGTTCGCCGCGACTGGAAAAAAGCTTCTGACCGCATCAAGGGCGCTTTTGCCGTGGCGCAGGACTTGGCCCGGCACGCGCGGGCGGTGCAGAAAACCGGGTGAAGGCACCTGCTTTTGGCGGCTACTTCAAATCGAACAATTGCGCCTACCTGGACCTTGGGGCCGTTTCGGGATCAGCCTGCGGCGTGACATCGCGGAGCTGGTTGATGAAAAAGATCGCCAGAATCGTGCCAAAACCAATGCCGAGTGCGGCCGGAAGGGGTGTGCCGTCAAAGGCGAGGCTGACCGGCGCAGCGAGGACGACCGCCAGCACGGTGGCTGTGGCCGATGTGATCGACGCTGCCATGCCGGCGATATGTCCCATCGGCTCCATCGCCAATGCGTTCATGTTGCCGATCCCAAGCCCCGCCATATAGAACACCGCCGTCTGCCAGAAAATATACATTGCAAATGCTGTTCCGGGGGCGAGGTCGAGCGCTGTCAATGACAAGATGAAGAGCAGCGTGATCGTCAAGAGACCGGACAACGCCCAGCGGACCACAAGCCGCATTCCGAGGCGGACGACGATAACGGCATTCAAAAGGCTTGCGGTTGCGGATACTGCTGCGATAGCACCAAACCAGAGCGGGAAACTGTCGCCGCGGCCAAAGGCTTGATCGAAAATTTGTTGGGACGACATCAACGCGATGAAAAGCATGGCAAAAATCAAGGTCTGAACGGCAATGGCCAGCATCACTTGGGTGTTCCGGGCCACCTCGGTCACGCCGGCCCACAGCTCGTGCGGGCGAAATGGCCGTCGTCGCTCAGGCGGGTGGGTTTCCGGCTGCCGGATCAAAAGCCACGCCATTGAGATGACGGAAAAAACAGCGAAGCTGAAGAAGATTGCGCGCCAGCCGAACGCCCAGGCGATCGCCGCCCCCATCGTCGGCGCGATGACCGGCACGAGGGTGAAAACTATCATGACAAAGCTTACGATCCGGGCCATTTCCCGCCCGGAAAACAGATCGCGCGTCAGGGCAAGTGAAACTATCCTGGGCCCAGCAGCGCCAAAGCCTTGAAGCGTGCGCGCTGCGAGCATCATTTCTAGCGTCGGTGCGACGGCAGAAAGCAGTGCGCCGGCGATATAGATCG
>CAMYKZ010000221.1 GCA_947259045.1 uncultured Afifella sp. | reverse complement strand
TACCTGTTGAATATGTGAAGCAAAACACGGGTCGGTAAGAATAATTTCATCGCCCGGATTTATAATGACGTGTAACAGACTGTGCATGCCTTGCATGTTGCCGGCTGATATCATCACATGTTTATCAGCATCGACGGATATCCCGGTATCAACCTTATGCTTGCGTGCAACCAGCTGTTTCAGCTCATCGAGGCCATCCGGCAGAGCGTATTTACCAATTTCACTGTCGTTTTTCAGCTGTTCGATGACGCCGTTTGAAATGTATTCTGGCGTTGCAAACGATGGAACGCCCCATGCCAGTGATGCCGCACCATCAATCCGCGCGCTCAATATGGCCATTTCCTTGATGCCGGAAATGGCAATGTTTATCGCGCGCTGTGAAACCGTCGGCGGCTTTTGCAATGTCATTTTTCGCATCGAACTCCAGATTTGATATTTTGACCGAGACATCCCTTGAAGGATTGCATCTTCGGCAGCCGACGCCTGTGATGGGGCTGGGCCGGCCACGCCGAAAAGCGCGTGGGACCGCGTCGACTTCCGTCAGCCATGCCGGTCCGCCTTCCACTGTTCAGAGATCGCCCGCAGCAGGTCGGCGCGACTGATCTGGCCGACGAGGCGGCCCTCGCGCATGACCGGAAAGCGGCGGTAGTTGCTTTCCAAAAACCGCTCCGCCGCCGGCACGAGATCGATATCGGCGTCGAGCGTTTCGACGTCGGAACTCATATAGTCGGCCACCGAGCCGCCCCATTCCTGATAGTAGCTGGCGTTAAGGGCGGCGCGCAGGCAGTCCTTTTTGGAGAGCACGCCGACGAGCTTCCGCGCGCCGTTGACGACCGGCGCGCCGGAATACCCTTTCTCGAGCAAAATCGCCGTGGCCCGGTTGATCTCCATTTCCGGGGGCAGCGTCACGAGGTCTGTTGCCATGTAGTCGGCGATTATTGGCCTATGCGTCATAGCGTGTCCTCCGCGTTTCGGCACACTTTGCATGCCGTGCAGCCGCCGCAGGAACCGCGGAGCGGCGCGCGCCCCAGAAGAACGCCGGCGGCAAGCCCGGCGACCGACGCCAGGACGATGACAAGAGAGAGGACAAAGGTCGCCATATCTGGGTTCTCCTAGGCGATGACGGCTTCGGCGAAGCCGGCGGTCATGATTTCGCGCAAGGCGCTGCCCTCGCGGACGATGAGGAGGGCGGGTATCTCCTCATATTCGGCGAGCGC
>CAMYKZ010000220.1 GCA_947259045.1 uncultured Afifella sp. | reverse complement strand
TTCCGCGAGGCCGGTCTCGAAGAGATGATCGAAGTCGTTTGGCGGAATCCCTGATGGGTCCGCTGGCAGGCGTCAGGATCATCGAAATGAAGGGCATCGGCCCGGCGCCGTATGCCGGCATGTTGCTTGCGGACATGGGCGCCGATGTCATTGTCGTCGAGCGGTCGTCGGAAACGGTGGGTATCGCCGTTCCGGCAAAGAAAGATGTGACGTCGCGCGGCAAGCGATCCGTCGCGATCGATATCAAGAATCCGGCGGGCCTGGGGGCGTTATTGAGGCTGGTCGAGGGTGCGGATGTGCTGTTCGAAGGTTTCCGTCCCGGTGTCGCCGAGCGCGTTGGGTTCGGCCCCGAGCAGTGCCACGCGATTAATCCCGGGCTGGTCTACGGCCGCCTGACCGGCTGGGGTCAGCAGGGTCCGCTGGCTAACGCGGCCGGGCACGACATCAACTACATTGCGTTGACCGGCGCACTCGCTGCGATCGGTGGCAGGGACAAACCCGTGCCGCCGCTGAACGTCGTCGGCGACTATGCCGGCGGCAGCCTGTTCCTGGTCACGGGTATCCTGGCGGCGCTCCTGGAATCGCGGCAGTCGGGAAAAGGGCAGGTCATCGATGCCGCGATCACCGACGGATCGGCCAGCCTGATGTCGGTGTTTCACGGCTGGAAAGACTTGGGTTTCTGGAGTGAAAAACGTCATTCCAATCTGCTTGACGGCGCCGCCTATCACTACGACGTCTACGAAACGGCAGATGGAAAATTCGTATCGATCGGAGCGCTGGAGCCGCAGTTCTATGCGCTGCTGGTCGAGAAAGCAGGCCTCGATGAAGAACTGTTCGGCAAACAGGCCGGGCCGGAACAATGGCCGGCGTTAAAGGAGCAGCTGGCCATTGTCTTCAAACAGCGAAGCCGCCGGGAGTGGTGCGAACTGCTCGAGGGCAGCGATGCCTGTTTTGCGCCGGTCCTGGATTTCACGGAGGCACCGGCGCATCCGCACAACCAGGCCAGGGGCACTTACGTTACAATCGGGGGTGTTGATCAGCCTGCGCCGGCGCCGAGATTCAGCCGCAGCGAATGCGAACTGCCCGGCGAAGGCAGGGCCGAAGGTGCCGACACGGAAGCCGTACTGCGTGAATCGGGATTCAGCGATGCTGAGATCGCGGCATTGCGTGATTCGGGCGCACTGACATGAATCTGCACAAATAATATACATTAAGTAAGTGC
>CAMYKZ010000219.1 GCA_947259045.1 uncultured Afifella sp. | reverse complement strand
CCCCTGCCAGGTATCCCCGCTGTCCAACAGCAGACTGCCCGGGCGCTGCTCCCGGATATTTTTAACCAGTGTGGCGAGATGTGCGAATCCCCCGACTTTGCCGAACTGGTGAGCTGCTTCTTCGAAATTGAGATAGGTAAAGGCGTGCGCCTCGGGGGAGTTCTCCGGAATTCCAAAGTGCTCCAGAAAGCGTTTCCCTACGATGTGGGGGGGCAAGCCCAGCGCGCTGCCTATCCCCAGATTGATGTTGGGCTCGCGAAAATAGACCGGCATCAGCTGCGCGTGGCAATCGGTGAAGTGCAGCAGTGAAACATTGCCGAAGGCCGGCAGATCGTACATGTCATCGCTCGCCGAAGCCCTGCCCGGCACGAGTCCAGCCGCACCCGCCGCCGCCATTATCCGGATGAATTCCCGTCTCGAAATGCTCATATTTTACCGATTCAAGAAAAAAGCCTGATCGAAAGATCAGGCTTTCAGTTGGTTTGGCCCATTGGTTGATCCGGCTGTCAGGCCCGTCGTGGACTACTGGCGCTGGCTTGGCACCTGCATTGGCACCCCGGTATTCATCACAGCCTCATAAAATTCAAGCGCCTTGTATTCCGCGCTCTGCGGCTTGAAGGGCTTGGCGCCAAACGCGTCGCGGCCGTCAAGAGATGGGTGGTGATGGAAGCGCCGTCGGGACACCGTTTCTGCGTCGTCAATCCGCAGCGGCGGGAGTTCGCCGACAATGCCAATCTTTGGAAGGACGCCTGATGCTCTATCGTGAGGCCGGCGATTTCAAGACCAACTACCGGGCGGACCAGCAGACGTTCCCGATCCGGCTCGACCGGATCATGTTCTGGGGCTTTATCGCCTTTGCCTTCCTGGTCGTTCCGTTCCTGATCAACGATTATTGGGAAAAGTCGATCCTGGTCCCGTTCCTCGTCTGGTCGATGGCCGCGCTCGGGCTCAATATCCTGACCGGTTATTGCGGCCAGGTCAGCCTTGGAACCGGCGGCTTCATGGCTGTCGGCGCCTATGCGGCCTACAAGCTGATAACGGCGTTTCCGGACCTCAACATCGTCTTCGTCATCGTGCTGTCGGGCGGCGTGACGGCCATGGTCGGCGTGCTGTTCGGCCTGCCGAGCCTGCGCATCAAGGGGTTCTATCTCGCCGTCGCGACGCTGGCGGCGCAGTTCTTCCTGGTCTGGCTGTTCAACAAGTTCCCCTGGTTCTACAATTAT
>CAMYKZ010000218.1 GCA_947259045.1 uncultured Afifella sp. | reverse complement strand
TGACAGATTGGTCTGCAGGACCTTGTTCCATCTCTCGAAATCCATCTTGTGCATGGTGCCGTCGCGGGTGATTCCGGCGTTGTTGACCAGGATCTCGATCGGGCCTAGGTCATCCTCGATCTTCTTGACACCTTCCTGGCAGGCATCGAAATCACCGACGTCGAACTTGTACACCGGAATGCCCGTCCTGTCGCTGAATTCCTTAGCACGCTCGTCGTTTCCTCCATAGTTGGCGGCAACCCTGTGGCCAGAGTCCTGTAAGGCGATGGAGATGGCCTCGCCGATACCCCGGGTGCCCCCGGTTACCACTGCAAGTCGACTCATTACGTTATTCCTCCTAAGGTTTCTGTTGGATCGATTATATACGTTCGAAAACGGCCGCGATGCCCTGACCGCCGCCGATACACATGCTCACCAGGCCATAGCGCCCACCGGTCCGCTGCAGTTCATAGAGCGTCTTGACGGCCAGGATCGCACCGGTCGCGCCGATGGGGTGCCCAAGCGAAATCCCGCTGCCGTTCGGATTGGTCTTGTCCTCCGGCAGCTCCAGATCCCGACACACGCCGAGGGCCTGGGCGGCAAACGCCTCGTTGAGTTCGATGACGTCCATATCCGCAATAGACAGACCGGTGCGTTTCATGACGTTCTTGATCGCCGGCACCGGACCGATGCCCATGTAGGCCGGATCCACGCCAGCCAGCGCATAGCCGACGAGGCGCATGGCGGGCTGCAGACCCTTCTGCTCGGCGACGCTGCTCTCCATCAACACCACGGCCGCCGCCGCGTCATTGATGCCGGAGGCATTGCCGGCGGTAACACTGCCATCCTTCTTGAACACCGGTGGCAGTTTGGCCATGCCCTCCAGGGTGGCATCGCCGCGAACGTGTTCATCCGTATCGAAAATTTTGGTTTCCCTGCGGGATTTGATTTCGTAAGGTAGGATCTGGTCCTTGAAGTAACCCTGCGCGATGGCATTGGCGGCGCGCTTGTGGCTTTCCACCGCCAGCGCATCCTGATCCTCGCGGCTGATACCCCATTTTTCTGCAATGTTTTCGGCGGTAATGCCCATATGCACGGTGTCGAACGGGTCGGTCAAAGCGCCGACCATCATGTCCACGGCGCCGCCGTCGCCCATACGCTGACCCCAGCGGAAGGTCGGCATGGAGTAACTGGCGCGGCTCATCGATTCGGCACCGCCGGCCACCGCGGTATCGACGTCGCCCAGC
>CAMYKZ010000217.1 GCA_947259045.1 uncultured Afifella sp. | reverse complement strand
ATCTACAACGGCGTTCCTGTTCTCGACCTGGATTATGCCGAGGACTCCGAGGCAGAGACCGACATGAACGTCGTGATGAATGAGGCGGGCAATTTCATCGAGGTGCAGGGCACAGCCGAAGGTCATGCGTTTACGGACAGCGAATTTACTGCAATGCTTGCCCTGGCCAGAAAAGGCATCGGCGAGATCATTACGGCACAGAACGACGTCTTATCGGGTTGATACGGGTGCTGCGTCGGCCGGTCAAGATCGTCATGGCCAGCAGCAATGCTGGCAAGTTACGCGAGATCGCGGGCATCCTCGGCGACCTCGATATGACGGTTGTGCCGCAATCGGACTTCAATGTCGTCGATGCTGACGAAACCGGCAGCACCTTTGCAGAGAACGCGCTGATCAAGGCCAGGCACGCCGCAAAGGCTACCGGACTTCCGGCCATTGCCGATGATTCGGGGCTTGCGGTGGATGTTCTGGACGGCCGGCCCGGCGTTTACTCGGCGCGGTACGCCGGCGACGATGCGGATGACGAGCAAAACATCGACAAGTTATTGGCGGAGCTGGACGGCGTTGCAGACGAGCAGCGCGGTGCCGCCTTTCACTGCGCCGCATGCCTGGTGCTGCCCGATGAGCCTGAAGCAATCATTGCAGAAGGTGAGTGGCGCGGCCGCATACTGCGGGCGCGGCGAGGCGAGAGTGGCTTTGGCTACGACCCGATCTTCTTCGATCCCGAGCTTGGATGCAGTTCGGCGCAACTGAGCGCTGACGAAAAGAATGCTCGCAGCCATCGCGGCCAGGCACTGCGTAAACTGGCGCACAAGCTCGGCGAGCTGGAATGGCAATAGCGTCGCTATCGGTATTACCGCCGCTGTCGCTGTATGTGCACTTGCCGTGGTGTGTCCGCAAGTGTCCCTACTGCGATTTCAATTCTTACACCGCCGCCGGCGATGCGCCCCGCGATCGTTATCTCGATGCGCTGATCGCTGATCTCGACGCTGAATCCGAACGTGCCGCCGGCCGCGAACTTGTCAGCATTTTCCTCGGTGGTGGCACGCCGAGCTATTTCACGCCGGAGCAGATTGCGCGATTGCTGCGCGGCGTTGCTGAGCGGTTTGGCAGGGCTGATGACATCGAAATCACAATGGAGGCCAATCCCGGCACCGTTGAGTGCGGTGATCCGGCCGGATACCGGCGGGCCGGTGTCAATCGACTGTCGATCGGCGCACAAAGCTT
>CAMYKZ010000216.1 GCA_947259045.1 uncultured Afifella sp. | reverse complement strand
CCGGAAACAGTTCGAAGACCTGCTCCAGGTCATTAGCTACCTCGTCTTTATCCTTGCCGGTTTTCTTAGCCATCCTCGACACTTGCTCCTTCCGGCTGCGGCAAACACTGGCGTAATTTTCCCAGTGCATACCGCAGACGGCTCTTTACCGTTTCGCGGCCGACCCCCGTCACCGTCGCGATCTCATCCAGCGACATCCCGCTCTCTTCCCTGAGCAGAAACGCTTCACGTTGTTCGGCCGGCAGTTCACCCAGGGCTGCCGACAATGCATTCCGTGTGTCCCTGTTGGCCGCTGCCGCAACCGGGTTGCCCGTCGCGGCAACCGGTTCCGCAACGCCACTATCGTCTGCGGAAAGTACATCCGCTTGTTTAGCCGTGCGCCGGTAGTGATCGACCGCGCAATTGCGGGCTATATGATAAATGTACGTTGTGAACCTGGCTGTCGGCCGGTAGTTTTCGCGGTTGCGGATAATTCGGGACCAGACTTCCTGGAAAACATCCTCGGCAAATTGCTGATTGCCGACCTGGCGCAACACGAAGCGAAACAACGGCCCGCGGTGGCGGTTATACAGTGTTTCAAACGCGCCCACGTCGCCGTCCTGATAGCGCAACATCAGTGCCGTATCGTTCAACTCGGCTGCCATGCGCAAGAGCATACGTCATCCGGCCGTCAGCCCGGAAACCGGGCGGGCCCGTGGCCCACCCGGCCGGGGCCTAACGGGCCGCAACCCGGCCGGGGTCTTCCGCCGCCAGACTGTCAGCCAGGTTGACGAGGCTGACAAATTCGCCTCGGTAACCGAAACGATCATCTGCACGGCCCTTGAGCGCGAGCTCGCGGATATCGGCATAACCAAAATCTTCGAGGTATTCACCACCGCGCAAAGCCTGGCCGAAAGCGGCGACAGCGGCAGCAAATTGCAGCTCATCGCTGGCGGCATCCAATGCCACAATCTCATCGCGGCGCAGTACCTGTTCGATAAGCGCGCTGGTGTCGCCGTCGGGCTGTTTGTAGCGCAGCCGCACGAAGGCCAGCTCGTTATCGTCTTTGCCGTTCGGCGTTGTCTCGGTCTGGCCGTAACGCAAAGGATCGACACGCTGGCCCTTGCCGCCGACCAGGCTGATCTCGTACAGGGCGGTAACGGTATGTCCCGCTCCGATTTCACCCGCGTCTATCTTGTCATTGTTAAAGTCTTCCCGGCGCAGCATCCGGTTCTCGTAGCCGATCAGCCGG
>CAMYKZ010000215.1 GCA_947259045.1 uncultured Afifella sp. | reverse complement strand
AGCGGCAGATCGCATCGCCGGATGTCCACGTCGAATAGGGCATCACAGTGACTGCAACCGACCTTCAGCCACAGCTGTTCGCCGTCAAGCATGGCGGCCAGACGCAACATCAGATACTGGCGGTCGGCCACGCACAAATCCGCCACAGACCCGGTGTCTGCCGGCTGGTTTCCGATACTTTCCAGGGCAGAACCGAGCACGGCTGTCACGTAGCCGGGCCGATCAAGGCCCCTTCTGAACTCGATCAGCGCCTGCTCTAACCTCCCGGTCAGCGGACGGAATCTGGCCCGGCGTTCAATGCATCCGTTCTTCGACAGGCCGCCGGGCAGTATGACTTTCATGCCATCCACCGCTTTGGCTCATCAAGAATCTGCGGGCTCGGCAACTGCCTCATCACGATCCCAACCTTCGTGCTCCAGCTTGATGGTCTGAATGCCGACGGTGTTGGTGGTGCCGCCATCGAATTCCGGCAGAGCCTGATACTCCGATACCCAGGCCCGCTTGACCTGATAGGAAATGGCCACCTGCCCCTGAAGGTTCATCACATTGATGACAATATCCTTGCGAAAATTTTTCAGAGACATGGCGGTATCCCCGTCGATGTTGTTCACAAGATTGGCCCATTGCTCAAACACGGGATCGTGCGTCAAGCCCTGTTCCAGCGCAATGGCCTCGTATTTGGTGCCTCCCGGCAACTTGCGCACATGCGTCGGATCGCCGCCCGTGCGCCAGTCCACCGCCTCGGTGGTCTTTTTCAATGCGCCCATCTTTTTCAATCCAGCCACGGGTTGGCCGTCGATCAGAACCTGAAATTTAAACGTTCGATAGGGATCGTGGCGATGTGCATTGGCGGGGAATAGTGGTGCAGGCATATTCATTCTCCTTTATTGCTGGTTTACTTTCTGCTGAATGCGGACGATGACGAACTCGGCCGGCTTGAGCGGCGCGAAGCCGACGATAACGATGACCTGACCGGCGTCGATGTCGGTCTGGGTCATCGTATCGCCCAATCCGCAGCGGACGAAATAGGCGTCCGAGGCCTTCTCGCCCTGGAAGGCGCCGACCCGGAACAGGCTATTCATGAAACCGCCGATATTGCCTCGCAGGGCCGCCCACAGACGATGGTCGTTGGGCTCGAATACAGCCCACTGGATGCCGTTGTAGATGCTCTGCTCGATCATGATGGCCGTGCGCCGCACCGGCACATAGCGCCATTCCGGATCGGCCTTGGT
>CAMYKZ010000214.1 GCA_947259045.1 uncultured Afifella sp. | reverse complement strand
TCCAGGACATTCAGACGGGCGGCCCGCCGGGCCGGGAAGGATGCCGCCAGCAGGCCCGCATTGGTGGCTCCCGATTGCCCGATCGCCAGCGTCCCGACCGGAACGCCGGCCGGCATCTGGACGATCGACAGAAGGCTGTCCTGGCCGCTCAGCGCCCTGGACTCCACCGGCACGCCAAGCACCGGCAATGTCGTCATGGAGGCAATCATGCCCGGAAGATGCGCCGCGCCGCCGGCGCCGGCGATAATGACGCTGAAGCCTTCGGCCCGGGCGCCCTTGGCAAACGCCACAAGCCGGTCCGGTGTGCGATGGGCGGAGACGATGCGTGCCTCATGGCTGACGCCGAGTGCGTCGAGAATGTCGGCAGCATGGCGCATTGTCGGCCAGTCGGACTGACTGCCCATGACGATTGCGACGGATTGTGTCACGGTTTGAACCCCTGCATAGAAGGGCGGCGTTTACCCGAAAAGCCGGACAGGCTGCAACCCTGCCGGTGATTTCAGGCGATAATGTCCGGCCGGAGGCTGTCTTCCAGCACCGATATCTGGTCTTTCAGCGCCAGTTTTTTTCTTTTCAGGCGCTGTAACTGCAGCGTATCCGGGTTGCCGGCAACCTGGATCGCATGAATGGCCATGTCCAGGTCCCGGTGTTCCTGACGCAACTCCGCCAGCTGCGCCCTGAGCGCGAAATGGTCCGGTTTCAGGACATCGTCATTATCGGTCATCGTCATCCACAAGCATTGTCTGCGAACAGCCTACCACGCCGGGCCTGCCGGCGAAAAGATGTGTTGAGAAAACGGTTTACTAAGTTTGTGCACAATGTGTATTCGACAGAATCACCATTCTGTGCCATGCTTTTCCGGTTCAACCTGGAAAAGGAGGCGCGAATGTCCGTCGAATCGCATCTTGCGGAGCTCGAGCGGCGCCATCTGGCGCTGAAAAAGGAAATTGAGGATGCTCTGAACCATCCCGGAGTAGACGATCTTCGAATTACCGATCTCAAGCGACGCAAATTGCAGATCAAAGACGAAATCGCCCGTTTGAAAGCCGCCGAGACAATTCACTAGCCCGGCAGCGAATTGGGGGCGCCTGTCAGGCGCCCCGTTATTCAGCGACACACCGTTGATTGCCCTTCCAGTCAGCGGCAGGCTGTTTTTTCACCTGCTCCGGTTCATATTCAGCTGGCGTCACATGTCGTTGGCCATTTCCCTTAACCTGAATTTCTGGATCTTGCC
>CAMYKZ010000213.1 GCA_947259045.1 uncultured Afifella sp. | reverse complement strand
TTCGCGGAGCCGCCGAACATGGTCAGCCCGATACCGCCCCTGGCTTTTTCAACGTGTTTATCCTGGTAGCGCTGCGCCGGCATGGCTTTGTCGCCAATGCCGGCGGCATGGCTGGTGCTCATGATGCGGTTGCGCAGGTGCAGGCCCTTCAGCTGGAAGGGTTGCAGAAGAGGATCCGCGCTTCGCGGTTCCGATGTCACGCTGCTTTCGGTCTTCACCATGCGAAAAAAAGCCTCCCACTGAAATGATGAAGCCGACCTGGCACCGATCTTCACCGACACACTTCACGGCATTTCGGAAAACCTTGCAAGCTGAATGAGAGGATCGCCGCGCGTCACTCAGGCGGTCGTTGCAGCCCTCATGAAGGCTTTCAGTTTTGCCTGATCAAGCCGGTCATTGGTGCGAATCCCGGTGCACAAATCCATACCGAACGGCCTGACGTCCCGTACCGCCTGCCGGGCGTTGTCTGCGGTGAGACCACCGGCCAGGAACACCGGCAACGGGCTTGCCTCGACGAACGCCCGGCTGATCGACCAGTCATGCCGCCGGCCGGTACCGCCAAGTTCCGCGGTGTCAGCACCTGATCGGCCGGAATCCAGCAGAAACGCATGCATGTAGGGGGCGTAGACCGGGATCAGGTCGAGCGCGCGCTCGTCCTCGACATGGATGACCTGCACCCGGCGCACCTGCGGTTGCAGGACAGCCAGCTTTGCCGCTTCCGCCTGGTCGATATGTGAAACGATCTGCACGGTGGTCGGTCGCGTTCGCACCAGATGCCGCGATATGTCGTCGGCGGTTGTTTCCGCCGTCAGCATGAACGTCGCGACCGGCGGCGGAACCGATGCGGCGATATCGGCAATCTCCTCATCGCTGATGGGGCCGGGACCGGACGGCATCCGGGCAACAAGCCCGACAGCATCTGCGCCCGCGCCAATCGCCATCTGCGCCTCTTCCCGGGAGGCGATACAGCAGATCTTTATCCTGGTTCGCATGGCAAACCTTACCTCTTGATCCGGCGTCAGGACATGAGATGCTCACCGGGCCGCGTGAAAATCTGTCCGAAACCCTTGATATTGTCACCGATACCGGCGCGTCTGAGGCAGCTCCAGAACTGCGCCTGGTTGCTGGTGATCACCGGCTTGCCGGTCAGTTGCTCGATCTCTTCGGCGACTTCCAGTGAGCGGATGCCACCGCACGACAGAAAGATCGCATCTGCGTCCGGTCGGTCGATCTCCTGC
>CAMYKZ010000212.1 GCA_947259045.1 uncultured Afifella sp. | reverse complement strand
CGTAGGGAAAGCTCGGGATAGCGGACATGTGGATGCCGCCGCAGACCACGATGCCGCCCTTGCGCACCGCCTTTAATGCGGCCGGCACCAGCGGCCCGACCGGGGCGAAGATGATGGCGGCATCGAGTTCGACCGGGGCAGCCTGATCCGAATCTCCGGCCCAGACCGCGCCCAGGTCTAATGCAAACTGCTGCGCCGCGGCGTCTCCGGGGCTGGTAAAGGCGTAGGTTTCGCGCTGCTGGTAGCGCGCGACCTGGGCGACGATATGTGCTGCAGCGCCAAATCCGTAAATGCCCAGTCGCCTCGATTCGGCGCCGGCCATCACCAGCGAACGGTAGCCGATCAGCCCGGCGCATAACAGCGGCGCGAGCTCGGCGGCGGATTTGTCGCCGGGCAGCGGGAAACAGAAGCGCGCGTCGGCCACGGTCATGTCGGCGTAGCCGCCGTCGATCTGGTATCCGGTGAAGCCGGGTTCATCGCACAGGTTTTCCGCCGCCGAGCGGCAATAGCTGCAGCAGCCGCAGGTATGGCCGAGCCACGGAATGCCGACTCGATCTCCGAGTTTGAAACCTGCGACGCCATCACCCAACGCGCTAACGCGGCCGACGATTTCATGTCCCGGAATAATCGGCAATTTCGGTTCGCTCAGATCGCCGTCGACGACGTGCAGGTCGGTACGGCAAACCCCGCAAGCCGAAATCGCCACCTGGATTTGACCGGCCCCGGGTTCGGGGTCCGGCCTCTCGACCAGCCTTAGCGGGCTGCCGGGCTGTTCGAGAATCATCGCTTTCATGTGGTTTCTACCCCGGATTTGGCAGTCTTCGTGTTCTTGCCGGTAATGCCCGCGGTCAGCGCGAAGCGCATCGCCTCGTCCATGCTCATTTTGCATGGGCGTACATCCGTGGTCGGTACCAGCAGCGTATAACCGCCGATCATGTAGCTCATCGGCAGGTAAACCAGCACGCAGTCACGGTCGCGAAACGCTTCCGGCAAGCGCTGCTGATCTTCCTGGGTGACAAATCCGATGATTTCCATATTCGCGATCTTGACGATCACGACGCGTCCAAAGCCTTCCTTGTTCGGCGAAAAGAAGTCGAACAGGTCGCGAATGGCGCGATACACGGTATTGATGATCGGCAAGCGGTAAAGCATATTTTCGCCAAAGACGAACAGCTTCCGCACCAGCAAAGCTTTCATCAACAGGCCGACGAAGAAAACGAGAATCAGCCCGGCGACGGTGCCC
>CAMYKZ010000211.1 GCA_947259045.1 uncultured Afifella sp. | reverse complement strand
CAGACCGCGGCAGCTAAGCCATAGAAGGTGTTGTTGGCTCGCCGAATCATGTCTTCCTTGTCATCAAACGTCAGCACGCTCAGCACGGGGCCAAAGATCTCGTCGGTGGCGATCGACATGTCGTCTTTGACGTTATCGAAAATCGTCGGCTCGATGAAGTATCCCTTGTCGCCAACGCGATTGCCGCCGGTGACGCAGTCAGCACCCTCGTGCCGGCCTTTATCGATGTACGACATGATCTTCTCGAACTGAGCCTGATCGACTTGTGGGCCTTGCTCGGTGTCATCGGCAAAGGGATCACCGACTTTCCGCTGTTCGGTCAGCTTCTGAAGTTTGTCCAGGAACTTGTCGTGCGTGTTCTTTTCCACGAACACGCGGCTGCCGGCACAGCAGCATTGTCCCTGGTTCAGGAACAGGCCGACGTAAGCTCCCATCGCTGCCGCGTCCAGGTCGGCATCGGCAAAGATCACATTGGGGCTTTTGCCGCCTAGCTCAATCGTTAACCGCTTGAGCGTGTCGGCCGAGTCGCGGGTGATGATTTGTGCTGTGCGGTGCTCGCCCGTGAAGGCGATCTTGTCGATCAACGGATGTTTGACACAGGCCGCACCGGCGGTGGGACCATAACCGGGAACGACGTTGATCACGCCGTCAGGAATACCCGCTTCTTTGGCGATCTGTGCCATCCGCAAGCAGGTGAGCGGCGTTTGTTCGGCCGGTTTCATCACGACCGTGCAACCGGCGGCGAGAGCCGGCCCCCATTTCCAGGCCAACATCAGGAGTGGAAAGTTCCAGGGAATGATTTGACCGGCGACACCGATCGGTTCGCGGCGTGTGTAGCAGAAATGATTGCCGCGAATCGGGATCGTGCTGCCTTGAATCTTGTCGGCAAAGCCGGCGTAATAACGAATGCAATCGATCGCCAGCGGCAAGTCGACACTGCGGCTGTCATTGAACGGCTTGCCGTTGTCCAGTGTCTCCAGTCGAGCCAACTCATCGATTTCGGCTTCCATGCGATCGGCCAGCGCGAACATCAGCTTGCCGCGATCACGGGCATCCATCTTGGCCCAGTCACCCGATTCAAAGGCGTGCCGGGCCGCCTTGGCCGCCGCGTCGACGTCCGCTGCATCGGCTTCCGCAACCTCTGCGATCTCTTCTTCCGTCGCAGGATTGATCGTGGCAAAGGTTTTCCCGCTGGCTGCCGGTACCCACTTGCCATCGATAAAACATTCAGTTTCGCGGATTTCG
>CAMYKZ010000210.1 GCA_947259045.1 uncultured Afifella sp. | reverse complement strand
GGAATCAAAGCCATGAAGTCGATGCTTGAGAAAATCCCGGTGGTGCCAGTCGTCGTTATCGATGACGCGGACAAGGCTGTGCCGCTTGCGAAGGCTCTGGTCGCCGGCGGCCTGCCAATCATCGAAGTGACGATGCGCACGGCTGCAGCAGCGGATGCCATCGCAGCGATTGCTGCAGAGGTTCCCGATGCCCACGTTGGCGCCGGCACTGTGCTTAGCTCGGAGCATGCGAAGACTATCGTTGCTGCGGGCGCGAAATTTATTGTTTCACCCGGATTGCACGACGACGTCGTCGCTGCGGCTCAGGAATTAGGCGTACCGGTTATTCCCGGCGTGGCAACAGCCACCGAAGCTCAGGCTGCGTGGAATCTAGGTCTGCGAATTCTGAAGTTCTTCCCGGCCGGGCAGGCCGGCGGCGTGTCGATGATCAAGGCGCTGGCAGCAGTATTTCGCGATGTCATGTTCATGCCGACCGGCGGCGTATCGCCGGGTAACTTGCAGGACTATCTTGAAGTACCGGCGGTGCTGGCGTGCGGTGGCAGCTGGCTGACGCCGGCCAATGCCATTGCGGACGGCGACTATGATCAGATCACGGCGCTCGCCGGCGAAGCCATGGCGATCGCGAAAAAAGTTAGAGGCTAGACAATGTCAGAGTTCCTGAGTTTCGGCGAGATCATGCTGCGTCTGAAAACGCCCGGTCATGAGCGCTTTTTTCAATCCCCATCACTGGAAGCAACTTTCGGCGGTGGTGAGGCGAATGTCGCGGTTGCACTTGCAAACTATGGCCTCGACGCCGGCTTCGTAAGCGCATTGCCGGATAATGACATTGGCGAATCGGCTGTTCGCGAGCTCAGGAAATTCGGCGTTGATACGACGCACGTCAATCGCTCGGGAGATCGTGTCGGCATCTACTATCTCGAAACCGGCGCAAACCAACGGCCGTCGAAGGTCGTGTACGACCGTGCCGGCTCTTCGATCTGCATGGCACAGCCTGGCGATTTCGATTGGGGCAAAGTCTTCGCAGGCGCGAAGTGGCTGCATATCACGGGAATTACGCCTGCCCTTAGTGAATCGGCGGCTACACTGAGTCTTGAAGCAGTCGCCGCAGCCAAGAAAGCCGGCGTCACTGTTTCCTGCGACTTCAACTTCCGCGGCAAGCTGTGGAAGTGGGGTAAGACGGCGCCGGAGGTAATGACCGATCTCGTCAAGTATGTCGATGTCGGCATCGCTAACGAAGAAGATTGCCAGAAATCACTGGGCATCA
>CAMYKZ010000209.1 GCA_947259045.1 uncultured Afifella sp. | reverse complement strand
AACCCCGCCGGTGTCGCGTTCCATGCCGCACTGGGTTTTGAACAGATCGCCCGGTTGCCGGAGGTCGGGTTCAAGTTTGGCCAGTGGCTGGATCTCATCGTGATGCAGAAAACCCTGTCATCGGCCCCTGACACCGGCGCGACGGACCGTTAGTCTGTACGCAATGTCGATCTGGAGCCGCATAAGTGACGCGCTGTCCGCGCTGGCAAAGGGTGAAAGCCTGGCCGACGTGTTCGACCGGCTGCGCTCGCCGCCGGAGCGCAGTGTAGCGTTCACCATTGCGGTGATCGCCCTGGGCGCCAAGATGGCCAAGGCCGATGGCCAGGTGACCCGCGACGAGGTGACCGCGTTTCGGGAAGTGTTCCAGATCGCGCCCACCGACGAAAAGGAAGCTGCGCGCGTGTTCAATCTCGCGCGGACCGATGTCGCCGGGTTCGAGGACTATGCGCGTCGGATCCAGCGGATGTTCGGCAACGATCCGCAAACCCTTGGCGACCTGATGGAAGGGCTGTTTCACATCGCAATGGCGGACGGGTTTTATCATCCCGATGAAAACCTGTTCCTCGAGCACGTGGCGACGATTTTCGGCCTGCCGGAGCGTGAGTTCATGGCCTTGCGGGCGCGCTTTGTGCCTGATGCGAAACCCGATCCCTATACCGTGCTGGGAGTGACGCCGGACATGCCCTTCGACGAGATCCGGGCGGTCTGGCGTCGGCTGGTCCGACAAACCCATCCGGACAGCATGATGGCCCGCGGCCTTCCCGAAGAAGCCGTGAAACTCGCCGAAAAGCGTATGGTCGACATCAACCGCGCCTGGGACGAGATCAACGGCGCGCGGGCGTGACATGCGACTGGCGACCTACAACGTGGAATGGTTCGCCAATCTCTTCGACGCGCATGACCGACTCATTGTCGATGATGGCTGGTCCGGCCGTCAGGACGTGACCCGCGCCGATCAGATAGAGGCGCTGGGCAAGGTCTTCACCGCACTTGATGCCGACGCGATCATGGTGATCGAAGCGCCGAACACCGGTCGCAAGCAGAACACCGTCCGCGCGCTGGAAGGGTTTGCGGCGGCCTTCGACATCCGGGCACGCCGGACCGTGATGGGGTTTGCCAACGAAACTCATCAGGAAATTGCGCTGATGTATGACCCGGATGCGCTCAGTGCGCGGCACGATCCCGTTGGCAACAGCGTCGGCAAGAAGGGCAGTCGTGCGGCGCCGCGGTTCGACAGCACCTTCCGGATCGATCTGGACATCGACGCGACCGAA
>CAMYKZ010000208.1 GCA_947259045.1 uncultured Afifella sp. | reverse complement strand
CGCGCCATGATCATGCCGCCGCCGGCCTGGCCGCTGGACAGCTGCACGTCCCAGCCGGCGTCGTTGCCGTTGCTGCCACCACCACCGCCGCCCATCACCAGGAAATTCACCGTCGGGTCAAAGACCTGATCGGCAAAGCTGGCGCCACCGACACCCCGCGAAATGTCGAGGTTGGGAATTCCGCGACCGCCGAATCCGCCGAATCCGCCGTTACCACCACCACCACCACCGGCGTCTTCGCTGCCATTGCCACCGCCGCCGGCCGAGCCGGCGTTACCCGGCGCGCCGAGTCCTTTCTCAGCGTCATCCTGTGTGCCGCTGGTTGGGTAACCGATCGTGTTGTCCTCCGGGCCACGCAAAGTGCTATAGGTCTTTGACGGTCGGCCGGCTATGCCCTCACCTTTGAATCCGTTTGTCGGTTTGCCAATCAGCAGAGCGTTGTCGTTGCCGGGGGTAAACAGGAACTGGCCGCCACGAAATCCGTATCCCGAGACATTGATCACGCCGTTATTCGTGAGCTGGTCAGCCACGTCGATCGCAACAACGCCGCCGCTGGAGCCATTCCAGGCTTCGGGAATAATCTCACCGCTTGCCGTTATGATGAGATCCTGAACGACGGGTACACGGATAACCTGGAAAGTCGCAACGCCGGCAACGGCCGTCGGCACCGGCCTGTCAGTGTACGAAAATTGCAGGCCGCTGCCCGGAAGCTCACCCTCGATCGGCACAACGCCGCCCGAGACCGGACCCGTCGCGGTCACAAATTCGTAGCGACCAGCATCGAAGTTGGTCGCCAGGTTTCCGGAACGATCGTTCGGGCCGGCGCCGTCACCGTAAGGTCCGTTGGCTGTCTCGGCGTCACCCGTGTCGATCTCGGCACCCTGCATTTGCATTACGAGCAGAGTGTCGCCCGCGGCGATTGCCACACTGCCGCGTGGCGCGCCAACCGAGATGCTGAATTGTCCAGCTCCGGCGTTGGCAGTGCCCGGGTAATAGGTATTGATAACCTGCTGACTGGAAATCGTTACAGTATCGGGTGATATCGGACAAAATGGCACCGCGAGTGCCGCTGGCGCCACGGTAAGCGACGTCAGTAGCAAGAGGAAGTTGGCAAGGCTGCCGCTTGTGCGGCGCGGTCTGCGCGATTCAGTCATAACGTCTGGTCTCTAAATATTGAGGTCGATAAAAAAAGTACGAGGAATCCGGCGACGTAAATCGACCGGGCATCCTGGTTGCTGTGAATGACGTCGCGTTCGGCGAACATTCAGAAAAAACACAAGCCGCCTGATCTC
>CAMYKZ010000207.1 GCA_947259045.1 uncultured Afifella sp. | reverse complement strand
CGATGAGCATGACGACTTTCGGCTTGGTCAGCTCGTAATAGTCGCGCCACACTGCGCTTTGTAACATGGTGCCTGTAGTCAACGCGTCATCCTATCCGGGACAGTTTCAGCAAATGTTTGACATCGTCCACCAGGTCCCGCGGATCCAGGTCCGGTGGAAAGTACATTACGAGGTTTGCGAGAGGATCCAATAGGTAGATGCCGCCTGGCATCGTGTTCTTTGGTCTTCTTTCCTCAAACAGTTCGGCGAGCCCTTTGTCCTTCATCGTTTTCAGGCCCGGGTGTTCCCCCTCGAAAAACACTTTATCGGGCGGCGAATCCCCGTGCAAGAAGACCCGGACCACCCGGTCCATCTCCCGGCCAAGCATTTGGCGGGTCTGGCGCTGGCGATAAAGCGCCGTTCGGCAGGCGTCGCCACACTCGGCGCCGTGCTGGTAGAGCATCACCCAGCGACCGGCCGCAAGCTTGCCGAGCGCCGAATCCGCGCCAATATTGACAACCGGATCAATCAGGGCGCCGCGGTTGGAGAATCCTTCCGGCGTCAAAGCGCCAGTGCGATACATCCAGGTGGCCAGCAGCAATGGCCCGAAGAAAGCGAGCGCAATCACGATGAGCTGGATTCGCCCGCGCCTAGCCATCGGCACGCTCACGCGTCAGTCTTTTGTAGGTCTGCCAGCCGGCGATTCCCGCAGCGGCAACTGCCATCGCAAACCACTGAAACGCATAGCTATAGTGTTTCATCGGGCCGCTGACGTCCGGCTCCCAGCGCCTGACAAACCCCTCATCCGCTTGCGGATGCAGCAGCAGTACCGTCGGCAACACCTCTTCCTCCAGCTCGGCGGCGACTTCTTCCAGGCTCGGAAACAGCCCGACCCGCGGCCATTCGTCACGTTCTATAAACGCCTCGCCGGGACGAATGGCCACCCGGGGCAAATACCCGGCCAGTCCGCGAACGGTGCGACTCTCGGCATCAATGCCGAGATCAGCCTCGGCGGATTTCGGCAACCAGCCGCGATTGACGAGCAGCAGGTCGTCGCTGATCGTCGGCTCGAACGGTGTGATGACGTAATAACCCAGCTGGCCGTCCTTCGGGATATTGTCGATCAGGATCTGGCGGTCGTCCCGGTAACGGCCAAACACCCGGATGCGATCGAAATCCGCCAGGCCTGCGAAGTCAGAAGGCTCCACGAATTTGGCATCGGTCTCGAACAGGGAAAGCATCGCCTTTTTTTCCATCGCCCGGTCGAGCTGCCAGAAGCCGAGTGATATGAAGATGGCGATGAAAACGATACCCGCC
>CAMYKZ010000206.1 GCA_947259045.1 uncultured Afifella sp. | reverse complement strand
CGGCATCGCCTTGTCCTGTCCCCATTCGTGATAGGCGGCATACTTCTTTTGCAGGAACGGCTTACACAACTCCATCGCCTTTTCCCTGGATTCGGCCACGAAGACCTCACGGCGCGCCGGAAATTCGTCCGGGAAGGGCTTGCCGCAGGCGTCCAACGCGCGCCGGTAGAGTTCGGTCTGGCGGATAATCGTGTCGATCCGGTTATGCGGATTGACATACCAGCAATCGCCGAGCCGCGCGGCCCGTTCGATCGCCGGGTCCGAATTGGCGCCGATCCAGATCGGCGGATGCGGTTTCTGCAAGGGTTTGAGGCTGCACGACGCGCCCTTGAGTTCGAAATGCGAGGCCTTCATATCGACCGAGTCTTCGGTCCACAACCGCTTGATCGCCTCCAGGTTCTCTTCGAATCTGAGGACCCGTTCCTTCTGCGAGGTGCCGAAGGCGAGGAACTCGACCTCGCGATAGCCGAGGGCCGCACCGAAAATAACCTTGCCGCCGCTCAGGACGTCGACCGTTGCCAGGCATTCGGCCACGTCCAGCGGTTTCGGCAGCGACAACAGGATGATGCCGAAATTGATCCGCATGTCCGGCGCTTCCGCCATGATCCGCGACAGAAACGGCATTTGCTGGAAATCCTGAAACGGCGCCGAGCTGTAATGCATGCCGTTGGTAAGGCTTGCGTAACCGAGTTTGTTGGCGGTGCGCGCCTGTTCCTTCAATTCAGCGAAGCGCTGCTGCATGTCATCCTCGGCGGGAAACTGCGCGCGCATCATGAGGCCGAACTGCATATCCGCCATTTTATCCTCCCCAGTGGAATTGGTAATACCGTTTGGTTTTCCGTGGCCGCGGGCCGCCGTGACGGGCCGGAACCGGACATCGCCACAATAACCGTTTCCCGCACGCGCTGTCATGCCGCCAAGCGCGATTTCCACGCCGAACCTTGCCAAAAGGGCTGGGCCACCTCATCTATTTTCGGAAACAAGCGGATGCATGATGCGAATCCTGCTGATAGAAGACGATCGCGAAGCCGCCGGTTTCCTGACCAAGGGTCTCCAGGAAGCGGGCTACGTGGTCGATCATGCGGCCACCGGGCCGGATGGGCTGCATCTGGCGACCACCGAATCCTATGCGGCGATGATCGTCGACCGCATGTTGCCCGGAATGGACGGGCTAAATCTGATCGGTTTGCTGCGCAAGGAAGACATCGACACGCCGGTTTTGATCCTGAGCGCAATGGACAAGGTGGATGACCGTGTCGATGGCTTGCGGGCCGGCGGCGACGACTACCTGACAAAGCCCTATGCGTTTTC
>CAMYKZ010000205.1 GCA_947259045.1 uncultured Afifella sp. | reverse complement strand
AAGTTATCCATGGCGACACCTCACAAACGCCCTTTGGTTTGGGTACATATGGTAGTCGTTCAGCATCTGTTGGTGGCAGCGCGCTTGTTATGGGTGCCCGCAAGATTGTCGACAAGATGACCAAGATTGCTGCCCATCTTCTAGAATCTGCCGAAGTGGATATTGTCCACGACAAGACGACGGGTAATTCCGTGATCCTGATCTATGATGACGGTGTCGATCTGGACTATTGGGCGGGCCTGAGAGAGCTCAACCAGGAGGACCTCTTTCCATTTGACCCAAAGGCGGCTGGTGGCGACAAGGGATCGGATCAATGGCAGAAGCATCCTGCACCGCGGCTGATGAAGCGGCCCATAGCTGCCGCTTCAGTTCTCTGACGGCCGCTGCCGGATCGGGTGCGTCGCGCACCGCCCCGGTGACGGCCACGCGACGAACACCTGTCGCCAATACTTCCGGCAAATTGGCTGCCGTGATCCCACCGATCGCAAAGGCGGGGATCGCCTGCCGGGCTGTTGCCTCATGAACTTCTGTCAGGAACTCCGTGCCCAGATACTCGTCAAACATCTTGGTGCTGCCGGGAAACACGGGTCCGCAGCCGATGTAGTCAGCACCGCTACAAATTGCTTCCTGAACTTGTTCAAGGCGGTGAGTACTGACGCCGACCAGTCGCTCTGCGCCGACGATCTTTCTCGCCTCCGCTGCCGGCAATTCCTGCTGGCCGACATGGACGCCGTCGGCGTCGGCGGCGACCGCGATATCCGCTCGATCGTTGACGATGAACAGCGCACCGGCTTGGTTGGCGATTTTGGTTCCCAGCATGGCTCGATAAAACAGCGTTCGATCGTCACAGTTGCGGTCCCGCAATTGCAGAATATCTGCGCCGCTTTCGGACAGCGTTTTCACTTGCCGGGCAAAGGATTCTTCGCTGCTGCCGCTATCGATCAGTACATAAACCCGGGCGGACGCCAATAATTCGTGGCGAGCATGCCGGGAAATCTTCATCTCCAAATCGCGGCAAACCGTGTAGCATCGGTAGCGGATCTGTTCCAGCAAAGCCGCCACCTCGGCGTCGATCGTTTTGCCGTATTCTTCCAGGGCGCGAAGCGATTGCTGCGTCCGCGATGAAGCTGCCGCGACCACATGACTCAGATTGGCCCGATTGTACTCGCTGGCTTGTTGCAGCTCGGTGCCGATATCGCCCTCGGTATCACGCGACCGGAGCAGCATTTGCCGCGGCAGCCGGCCAATCGCCGTGGTCAGCTGGTGGCGCAGTGACTTGACGTTCGCTGTCAGCTCCGGGTCATCCAGCACGAAACGGGCGAATTCT
>CAMYKZ010000204.1 GCA_947259045.1 uncultured Afifella sp. | reverse complement strand
CCGGCTGACCGTTTTGCCGGTCTTGCGGTTGACCACATAGACGCCGGGGCGAACAACCGCATCCGTTAGCGCGAAGAATTCATCACTGGCTGCAGCCGCCGTTGCGGCGCCGGGAAAACCGAACTCGGTCAGGTCGAAAGTGGTTGCGACTCTGCCGGTTTGGATGTCGACGACGCGGTAGCCATAACCATCGGCGACCAGCAGGCTTTCGATTCCCGCATTGGATATAATCGCCAGCCCTCCGGGGGCGGCCAGATGGCCGTCGATCAGTGTGCTGGATTCACCGGTCTCCGGATCGAATCGCTCAATGGCGGAGTGTGCCGGCCGACTGATGTAAATCGCGCCATCCGGCCCGACAGCGAGGTTGTCCAGGGGCGGTTCCAGCTTGGCAACGCGCTTGGGTGCGCGCCAGCCGTCATTATCGTTCGCACGGTCTATGCGCCATAACTCGCCCGGAGACCAGTTGATGGCCCAGATATTGCCGTCGGCATCGAGATTGACGGCAACGACTGTACCCAGATCTTCAGCGACGGACCTAACGCTCCCCGTTTGCAGATCGATCTCGGCGACGGCGCCAATATTCGCCAACGGCCCGAATAGTTGGTCATCGGAGGTTATTTCAAAGCTGTTCAGGTTGCCGATCTTGCTGGCGACGAGGCGCTTTGCGCCGATGCTCTTGAGCTGCTGGTCAACCGGAAATTCATAGAGTCGGTCGAAACCGATCTGGGCCGCGAACAGCCGCCCATCCTTTGTGAAGTGAATGGGATTGATCAGCGGAACATCCGCGACGATCACATCGACCGAGCCATCCGGGCGCAAGGCACGAATCTCACCGCTTACCAGCGCCGTCCAGACTAACGTGCCGTCCGGGCCAAATGCGACATCATCGGCTTCACCGGCGGGCGCGCCAACCACTGTTTCTATATCGCCGCTGCTAATATCGATCCGGTAAATAGACTGCGCGCCTACGCTGCCCGCATACAATCTATTATCGGGCCCAAAGGTGATGCCATTCGGGGCATGCAAAGCGCTGCCTGCTACGAGTGTCTCTACCTGCCAGCCCGATGGTTGCCTGTTTAAAGATTGGCAACTCGCCCCCACCGCAGCGAGTATGCATAGACAAAAACTGAAATATGCGGGCGTGTGGCTGTTTATCGGAGTACTCATTTCTGTAACGGTTTCTTATCCGGATTGACCGGCAACGGCTGCCGCGAGGCTAGCTCTCACGCTTTTGCGGAGGCGAAACAGTGAATGCATAGAGACTAATGGCGATCATCAGCACCCCGCCAATCAGCATCGGGGCATTCGGCTGCAATTTATAGAGACTCGTGC
>CAMYKZ010000203.1 GCA_947259045.1 uncultured Afifella sp. | reverse complement strand
TGTTCAGGGAATAGATCCACAGCTTTCCGGTTGTGTCTTCAACCAGGGATACCCTGCAGGGCAGATAGGCCGAGTACGCATCGGAGTATTCCAGCATCTTGGCCGCCGTCAGGGGATTACAGTACATGTAGATCTTCCAGAAACGCTGTGGTTCGCCTGTCATGGCCGCGACCTGTTCGGACAACGGCAGCTCACCGACATTTTTTATGTTGTGTTCATTGGCCACGAAATTCATGGTCTGTTCGACATCCTCGACAGTTAGACCATCGGCGACCGGGATCTTCCACACTGTCGCTTCCGCCCCGTTACCGGTCGCTGCCAGCTGCTTGAACATTTCGGCGTAGACGGTCGGCGCGTTTTCGTCGAACGCAGACAGATTGCCGAGATCCTTCAGGTTCTGCAAATTGAATCCATAGGCAAAAAACACCCACACCAGCCCGGCGACGATGACCAATCCGACCAGTGCCAGCAAATTCCATAACAGCTTGAACATTGCGAACTCCTCTCGTTATCTCGTTGATTATTGACCGGCCGGCGTCTTGCCGGCGATGTATTCTTCCAGCTCATCTGCCTGCGGACCCTGCAAGCCCTTGAGGACATCGACCAGTTGCTGCGCCTCGGTCAGCAGGCCCTCGTCCGCGAGTCGCTTGCCGGCCTCGAAATAGGAGGCCGAGGCCAGGTCCCACTTGCCCTGCGAGAAATACATATTGCCGAGTTCACCATAACCGTCCGGGTTCTCCGGATCCAGCTTGATCATGGCCTGGTATTTTTGCTCGGCCGTCGCGTAGTCACGCAGCCAGTAGGCCTCGCGCGCGGCAGCCAGCAATCGATAGGTGCTCTCCACCTCCCGGTCAGCAGGTTCTGCCGCGGCGACGGGCGGCGGCATGATCTGTTCATCATCTGCAGTAACGGGGATATCCCGGGCGGGTGCACTGTCTGCGGCCGGTGCGCTCACCGCATCGGGTTGTGCGGGTCGCTCATCTGCGGCAGCCGTTGCTTGTGCAGCAGCCTGTTCCGCCATGTCCACAGGCGGTGACGGCGCGGCCGCTTCAACCGCTTCTGCCGTGGCCGAATCGGCTGCCGGTACCGCACCCCCAACCTCCGCCATCCTGTCCGCTGTGGTCGTGGCCGTATCGGCGGCGGTCGACACCCTGTCGCCGGCCGTATCGGCTGCCGGTACCGCATCCCCGGCCTCAGCGGCCCTGTCCGCTGTGGTTGTAGCCGTATCGACGGCGGTCGATACCCTGTCGCCGGCCGCTTCGACCGTATCGGCTGCCGGTACCGCATCCCCGGCCTCTGCGGCCCTGTCCGCTGTGGTTGTAGCCGTATCGACGACGGTCG
>CAMYKZ010000202.1 GCA_947259045.1 uncultured Afifella sp. | reverse complement strand
CCTGGGTTTCGGAGCGCCGTCTTCGGTATTGAACCGCCAGATGTCGAATACCGGCCACGGCGACCGGACAAGCTCTGCTGCCGGGGCCAGCGCCACCTGCATCCGAGACAGGTCTTCTGCCGGAATGCGGCCCAGCACCTCCGGATCCAGCGCCGGTGCATCTGCCGCGTGGTAGGAGCGGCGCAGCGCCAGTTCCAGCCGCGCGATGTCCGGAAGGTATGGCAGATGCGCCAGTTGCGGCAACTCGGCCAGAAACTGCGGAAGGTCTTCGCCATAGTGCATCATCAATGGCGACCGCGGCGGGTGCGCGCGCAGAAAGAGACCCGCCAACCCATCCATGTTCGCGTCGCCAAGCAGTTTGGCAATCACCGGAAACGCCTGGTGCATCGCCTCGGTCAGAGAGACGGCGAAGTTGTTTCGGTAGACATTGAAGCGGCGGCCGGCGGGCCGGGCGGCACCGTCCGACAACCCGTCAGGCACCGGTTGAGCAGGATCGAGAAGCGCGCGGCCGAATATGTCCTGCGCGACGGTCACGCCGCGATCCGGCTGAGCGCATCTGCCGCCCGGGCGGCTTCTGCCTCAAGCACCGGCCAGTCGGGGAGGTGGTTGTCCCATTCCACCAGAACCGGCTTGGGCCCGCATTTGGACAGGGTGTAATCGAGAAGGGCCCAGACCGGATCTGCGATTTCACGGCCGTGGCTGTCGATCAGAAGCGGCTCGCCTTGATCATCGTGGTCCTCGTCGTGACCGCCGAGGTGGATTTCACCGACCGCACTCAAGGGGAAAGCATCGATGTACTCCTGTGGCGCATACCCAAGGTTCGTGGCGGAGACGAATACATTGTTGACGTCCAGCAGCAGGCCGCAACCGGTGCGTTGGACGATTTCAGCCAGAAAGTCCGGTTCGCTCCAGGTGCTTTCGTCGAACGCCAGATAGCTTGACGGGTTCTCCAGCAGCATGCGGCGGCCGACGGTGTCCTGCACCTGCAAGATATGGTCTGACACCCGGGTCAGGCTTGCGTCCGTGTAGGGTAACGGCAGCAGATCGTTCAGGAAATGGCTGTCGTGGGTCGACCAGGCGAGATGCTCCGAAAAGCTTGCCGGGTTGAGCCAACCCATCAGGTGCTTCAGGCGGGTCAGGTGATCGCAATCGAGCGGGCCTTCGACGCCGATCGAGAGACCGACGCCATGTACCGACATTGGAAATCGTTCCGCCAGATGGCGCAGCTGGGCCAGGGGTCTGCCGCCGTCGCCCATGTAATTTTCGGCGTGGATCTCAAGCCATCCAACCGACCCGGGATTGTCGAGGATTTGCGAAAAATGCTGCGGCTTGTAGCCGACGCCC
>CAMYKZ010000201.1 GCA_947259045.1 uncultured Afifella sp. | reverse complement strand
GAGATCTCGCCCACCTGCATGGTCTTCACGGTATCCAGAAACATACTCGGTAGTTGTCCGAGGCTGCGCCAGCCGAGATCGCCGCCTTCCAGGGCCGTCTGACTGTCAGATGAGACCAGTGCGACCTCGGCAAAGTCCGCGCCGCCCCGCAGTCGTTGCAGGGTGGCTTCGGCACGTGCCTTGGTGGCCTGGACTTCAGCGGGGCTGGCGGCTTCGGGAATGGCGATCAGGATATGACCGAGGTGATATTCCACATCGCCCTGGCCGCTTGCCTTCAGGGTGGCAAGCAGGTTGTCTATCTCCTGGTCATTGACCTTGATGGTGCTGGCAACCATCACGCTGTCGCAAACGCTGTATGGCATGACCTTCCTGATGGTCGCCGTCGTGCTGCCGCAAATTCAAGGCAGTCTGTCGGCAACACAGGATCAAATTTCCTGGATCGTCACGCTCAATATCCTCGCGACCGCCATCATGACGCCGATGGCCGGCTGGCTCAGCGCCACCTTCGGTTGGCGCAATGTCATGATCTATTGCTCGTTGGGTTTCGTCGTGTCGACGGTACTCTGCGGAACCGCGGAATCGCTGGAAGCAATGATCGTCTACCGTGTACTCCAGGGCGGGTTCGGCGCACCGATGACACCGCTCGGCAACGCCATCCTGTTGGATATCTATCCGAAACGGCAGCATGGAACCGTCACCGCGATCTTCGGCATGGGGGTCGTGATCGGGCCGATCGCCGGGCCGATATTCGGCGGCGCCCTGAGTGAAATTTACGACTGGCGCTGGGCGTTCTATCTGATCATTCCGATCAGCATCGTCGCCTTGCTGGGGTTGTGGGCGTTCCTGACCGATGGCGGCCGCAACCGCAACGCACACTTCGACTGGGCCGGCTTTTTGTCGCTGTCGCTTGCGGTGACATGCCTGCAATTGATGCTCGACCGCGGCGAGCGCGAGGACTGGTTCGGTTCGACCGAAATCATCCTGGAAGCAGCCATCGGCGGCCTCGCCTTCTACATCTTCGTGGTGCACAGCCTGACCGCACGACGGCCGTTTCTTAATCCGCGCTTGCTGCTTGACCGAAATTTCAGCCTCGGTCTGGTCATCGTGTTCGTCTACGGCATGCTGAATTTCACGCCGATGGTCCTGCTGCCGCCGATGCTTAAGACGCTGATGGACTATCCGGATTCGATCATTGGATTCCTGATCGCCTGCCGGGGCATCGGCGCCGTGATCGGATTCTTTCTCGCGATGTGGATCGGCAAGCTGGATCCCCGAATTGGCATGATCGTGGGGTTTCTGGTCCAGGCCCTGTCGGGCTGGATGATGATGGAATTCGACGTCACCGTG
>CAMYKZ010000200.1 GCA_947259045.1 uncultured Afifella sp. | reverse complement strand
GTTGAGGTAGAGGATGCCGCCGACCAGCGCGGCGAGCGCCGCCAGGTTGAGCAACAGGATACGCCGCGTCAGGCTGGAGGTGCTGGACCGGGCGACGTCCTAGCAACTGTATTTCTCAAGCTGCCGGGGAAGTCCAATATTGCCGTGATTTGCACAGCGCGTTGGCAATAGTGACAAGCTTGCGGGCAACAGCCGTGATGATGACCTTGTGCGGTTTCCCGGCTTTGCGCAGTCGGTTTGCGAAGGCTTTCAGGACGGTATTGTGATGTGCGGCGACGAGCGCGGCCTGGAACAACACATGCCGCAGCAATCGCCGCCCGCCACCGATGGCCCGCCTGCCGCGCAATGCCCCGCTGTCATGCGCGATAGGCGCGAGCCCCGTCAGCGCCGCGGCCTGTTCGCCAGTGATCTGGCCAAGCTCAGGCATTTCGGCGATCAGCATCGTGCTGGTGACCGGACCAATCCCCGGAACGGATCGCAGGATGGCAGCGGTTTCTTCCAGCGTTGCATCGGCTGCGATGGTCTGCTCGATCCGGCTTTCCAGCTCAGTGATCTGGCGATCCAGAAGCTCCCTGAACTCGCCGTCCATATTGGCGAACATGTCCGCCGTGCCGAGTCTGTCATGTGCATTGATCTGCGCCAGAAGCCGCTTGCGCGTTTCGACGAGTTGACCACGCCTTGAGGTCAATGCTCTGAGAAGACGCAGCTTTTCGTGGGGAAGGCTCCGTCCGGCCTCGGGGCGGAATGCCATGAAGCGGGCAATCAGTTCGGCATCGATCCGGTCTGTCTTTGCGCGTGTGCCTCGACTGGCGGCAAAGGCCTTGATCTGTGCGGGCGGCAATTGCCGCGTCTGGATCCCAGCCAAGTCCAAGGCCGCCCACAGCTGCCATTCCTGACCGCCCGTAGCCTCGAAACAGACTAAAGCGTGTCTGTCTCGCGCAATCCCGGTCAGCCGTTCGTGTCCTTCGGTCGTGTTCGGCACCCGTAGCCGATGGCTGTCCGGTAGACAGTGAATGTCCAGCCAATCGCGCGAAACGTCTATACCGATGATCGACGGATGTGACATTCTGTTCATGCTCTCTTCCTTCTGATCCGCGGTCCTGACCGGCCGCATTCAACTGTTCGAGACGATGAAGAGAGACGGTGCTGGCTCGCTAGGAAACGTGGTCAATGCCACAAGGCTCAGACGCCAAACACCGCCCCGTCATCACCCTTCGCCAAGGGCGGTGACGGGGTCAAATTAACAAAAGCGAGATACAGAAGGCTCTTGCAAAGGCGCTTTTTGCGCCTGCCGATTGCTGCGTCTTGAAGATCGAAGTGTTGTCAGGCGCGGGCGGCAATGGCATCCGCAC
>CAMYKZ010000199.1 GCA_947259045.1 uncultured Afifella sp. | reverse complement strand
ATCGGGGGATGGTCGGGGCGAAAATTGGACAACGCTTGAGTCGACTTTAGGCGGCGGCGTGAAGGCGCGGGCCGGTAGGTTCAAACAGATCCGGGTTTCGCAAAGCCAGTTCGCCATTACCGAAAGCCGGCCGAATTCGGACGTTCCCGGTGCTGCGACCAGCCGATTTGCGACCTCCTTTTGGAACATCAATGTCATGCTGTGAAAAGCCGCGGCATCGCGCAGCCACCGGATCAGCAGAACCGTTGAAATATTGTAGGGCAGGTTGGCGACAATGCGCCGCGGTGCAGTTCCGATTGTGGAGCAGTCGACCTTGGCGGCATCGCCTTCGACAATTTCCAACCTGCCGGCGGCGGCCTGCACGAGCGGCGTCAATGCTTCGATGCATCGGGTATCCCGTTCGATTGCAATCAGCCGGCTGGCGCCTTCGGCCAGCAAGGATCGCGTCAATCCACCCGGTCCGGGCCCGATTTCAATCACCGTTCCCGAACTCAGATCACCCGCAGCCTGAGCGATTCGCCGGGTCAGATTGAGATCGAGCAAGAAATGTTGACCGAGCGACTTACGCGCATTCAGACCGTGCAGCGCGATTGTGTCGCGCAGCGGCGGCAGGTTGGCAAACACGCCGTTGTTGGCCCGGTCAGGCAAGGGCCGTTCGCTGTATCCTGCGGCCGCTGCTTCGGCACTCGACGATATCGTGTGCCATGACCAGCGCCGCCGCGAGACTGGTGACGTCGGCGACACCCATGCCGGCGATTTCAAACGCCGTGCCGTGATCCGGCGACGTGCGGACAAACGGCAGTCCCAGGGTGACGTTGACGCCGTTGTGAAAGTCGATGGTCTTGAGGGGAATCAGCGCCTGATCGTGATGCATGCAGATCGCCGCGTCATAGGCCTCTCGAGCGCGTTCGTGAAACAGAGTATCGGCGGGCGCTGGTCCGCTGACCGAAATGCCGCGTTTTTTGAGCTCATCGATTGCGGGCCGGATGATGGATTCTTCTTCGGGTCCCAGCGTACCGTCCTCGCCGCCATGCGGATTGAGCGCGGCGACCATGAGATGCGGCACCTCAATGCCGAAATCCTGCCGCAAGGCCGACTCCGTGACTGAAACCACGTCAACGATTTCTTCGCTACTGAGTTTAGCAATAGCGTCCACCAGCGGCATATGCCCCGTGACCGGGATCACCCGAAGCCCGGGACAGGTCAACATCATGACAGAACGAATGCCGCCGGCTAGCTCCGCCAGAAACTCGGTATGCCCGGGGTGGGGGAAACCGCCGTCGTAGAGGGTTTTCTTGTGCACGGGATTTGTTACAAGCGCGCCGGCCGTTCCTGCAGTAACGAGCTCAACGCCCTTGCGGATGGCATCAACGACGGCGGTAGCGT
>CAMYKZ010000198.1 GCA_947259045.1 uncultured Afifella sp. | reverse complement strand
AGATCTGGTCAGCGCTCAGCGGATGGCGGCCTGGGGCGATGTCGCCCGGCGCATCGCGCATGAGATCAAGAACCCGTTGACGCCCATTCAGCTGAGCGCGGAACGGATCAAGCGGAAATTCGGACCAAAGCTGGGCGAGGACAGCGAGAACCTCGAGGCGATGGCGGACGTAATTGTGCGCCAAACCAATGACTTGCGGCGCATTGTTGACGAATTCTCGAAATTTGCACGGATGCCGGAGCCTGATCGCCGAACCGAGGATGTGGGGCGGCTTGTCCGCGATGCGGTGCTTTTGCAGCGAACCGGTCAGCCAGAGGTGCATTTCGAAACGGATCTGCCGGCCGATCCTGTCATGGCGGATATTGACGGAACCATGATCAGCCAGGCGCTGACCAATCTGATCAAGAACGCGGGCGAGGCGATTGTCAGCCTTCAGGACGCCGGGGCGCCTGATGGCTTCCGGCCCGAGATCCGGGTGAACTTGTCCTGTAAAGGCGAGTTCTGCGAGATCAGGATCGCCGACAACGGGATCGGACTGCCCGAAGACCGGTCACGCCTTTTTGAGCCCTATGTTACGACGCGCGCCGAGGGCACCGGTCTCGGTCTGCCGATCGTGAAGAAGATCATCGAGGAACACGGCGGAACCCTTGCGCTGGAGGATGCGCCAGCGTTCGGAGGCGAGGCCAGAAAAGGCGCCATGGCCGTCGTCCGTCTGCCGGTTCTTCATACGGCGCCCGCCCCGGACACCAACCAGAAAACAAAAGAAGCAGGACTGATATGAGTGACATTCTGATCGTTGACGACGAACGCGATATCCGTGAACTGGTTTCGGACATCCTGGAGGATGAAGGCTTTGCCACCCGGCTGGCCGGCAACTCGGATGAATGCATGGCGGCCATCAATACCGAACCGCCCGGCCTTCTGATTCTGGACATCTGGCTGAAAGACAGCCGCATGGACGGCATCGACATTCTCAAAACCGTCAAGCGCGACAACCCGGACGTGCCGGTAGTGATCATTTCCGGTCATGGCAATATCGAGATTGCCGTGGCGGCGATCAAGCAGGGGGCCTACGACTTCATCGAAAAACCCTTCAACATAGATCAGTTGCTGGTGGTCATCCGTCGCGCGATGGAAACCTCGCGGCTGCGGCGTGAAAACAGCGCGCTGAAGCGCCGTGAGGTGTCGAGCGCGGAGATGATCGGCTCCAGTGCCGCGTTCCGCGCGCTGGTCGGTCAGCTGGACAAGGTGACCAAGTCCAACGGGCGCGTAATGCTGTCTGGTCCGGCGGGATCCGGCAAGGAGATTGCGGCACGCTATATCCACGCCCAATCAAACCGGGCCAAGGGCCCGTTTGTGACCGTCAACTGCGCGAGCATTGCGTCCG
>CAMYKZ010000197.1 GCA_947259045.1 uncultured Afifella sp. | reverse complement strand
CCCCGACGCAGAGCGCGGCCGCGGCCTCGGCAGGCGTCACAAGTTTGCCACTGGCGATGACCCGTATGCGGTTCCGGAGTCCGTAGCGATTGAGGATATCGATGACCAGCGGCAGGCTTTCGCGAATCGGCAACCCCACGCAGTCCATGAGGCTCATCGGCGCAGCACCCGTCCCGCCATCGCCACTGTCTACGGTGATGAAGTCGGGCGCAGACTCGATGCCGCGTTCGTTGATTAACTGGCAGAGCTCGTCAAGCCAGCCGTAGGCGCCAATGACACTCTTGAAGCCAACCGGCAGGCCCGTCACGTCGCGGACACGATTGATCATGTCGAGCAGGTCCTCCGCCGAATCGATCTCCGGATGCCGGTTCGGGCTGATGGAATCTTCGCCAACCTTGATGCCGCGAATCTTCGCAATCTCTTCCGTTACTTTCTCACCCGGCAGAATGCCGCCCTTGCCAGGTTTGGCGCCCTGGCTCAGTTTCAGTTCGATCATTTTGACCTGGTCGTGCGCCGCAACTTCCCTGAGTTTTGCATCGCTCAGGTTGCCTTTTTCGTCCCGGACGCCGTACTTCGCGGTGCCAATCTGGAAAACAATATCGGCGCCGCCTTCCAGGTGATAGGGCGAAAGACCACCTTCGCCCGTGTTCATCCAGTTGCCGGCCTTGGCGGAGCCTTTTGACAGCGCAAGAACCGCGGGTTTGGAAATGGCGCCGAAACTCATGGCCGAAACATTGAACAGCGAAGCCGTCCTGTACGGTGCGCGGCTGTACGGTCCGATTTCGAGTTCCGAAGTTACGGCGACATCCGTTTCCAGGACAGGGTAGGGACAATTGACGAACATGACCGTGCCGACGGGTCGCAGGTCACGCGTCGAGCCGAATGCAACGGTATTGTCGATTCCTTTGGCGGCACGATAAACCCAGGTGCGCTGGGCGCGATTGAATGGCATTTCTTCGCGATCCATGGCAAAGAAATACTGCCGAAAGTACTCGCCGAGGCGCTCAAACAAATACCGGAATCGGCCGATGACAGGAAAATTGCGGCGAATCGCATGTTCCTTCTGCGTCTTGTCGACGACGTACATGACGATGATCGCCAGGATGCCGAGTCCAATAACGAACACCAGGATTGCAGAGAGTAGCTGGACGACGTCCAGGGTGCTTGAAACCATATCGCTCATGGCAATATCTCCCAGTGCCCCGACTGAAGGGCTTTATTGCTGTCAGGAAATTGCTGCAGTTCCTGCGTGGATCAGGCCGGCGCGTCCGCGCCGAATTTTCGTCTGACCAGGTGATCCAGGCTGGCTCGTCCGGCGCCGGTAAAAAACAAGGACAGCAGCATGATGAAATAGGTTGCCGCGAATTCGATGCCGTTTTTGAGAATCGT
>CAMYKZ010000196.1 GCA_947259045.1 uncultured Afifella sp. | reverse complement strand
GAGCGAGGTAACTAGCGTGCGTATCCGTGTGAAGCCAATACCGGCGCTGTTGTGGGCGATACCGTTGCTTCTCGGCATGTCGGCGTCGGCGGTCGAGAGCGGCGTGGATACGGAGACCGGCTTGCGTTCGTGGGAATGGCGTGAGGCGGGCGTGTCGTTGCGGCTGGTGCAAAGGCTGCCGGACCAGACCCGGGCCTTTTTCCAGGCGCGGGGATTTTCCAGTGCTGCTGCCGACCGCATCGCCAATGCCTGCATCTTTCAGACCATCTTCCGTAACGAAAGCGAGCAACCGTTGAGCTACTTGCTGGACGACTGGCGCATACTGCACCGTGGCGTCAGTGGAAAACTGATGACCCGTGAGCGATGGGATGCCGTCTGGCAGGAAGGCGAGGCGAGCCAGGCCGCGCGTATCGCGCTGCGCTGGTCGCTGCTGCCGACCCGCCAACGATTCGAGCCGGGTGATTATAACTGGGGCATGACCGGCTTCGGACTGCCGTCCGGCTCTGCTTTCGATCTCGAGATGGTTTTGCGCCTTGGCGGCGAAAAGGTGACTCGAACCATCGATGGCATCGTTTGCGCGCCGGACCGCGAGGCGAATTGAGCATGCGCGGATTCCTTCTCGCCGCCGTCCTGGTGCTGTCCTCGCTGCCGTCGGCCGCCCAGCAGGCCGGCGCCGGCCTCACGCGGCTTGCAGATGCGTCGCTGGCGCCGGATTTCAGCCTGCTCGATATGGACGGCGCTGTTTACCGCCTGTCGGATTACCGCGGTCGTGTCGTCATCGTCAATTTCTGGGCGACCTGGTGTCCGCCGTGCCGCGAGGAAATGCCGTCGATGCAGCGCGCCTGGGAGCAACTGCGGCCGGAAGGCATTCTCATGTTCGGTATCAATGTCGGCGAGGACGGGGATGCGATTTTCCAGTTCACCGCTGACTACCCGGTCGATTTCCCGTTGCTCACGGACAGTGACTCCGCGGTTACCGGGCAGTGGCCGGTGCGCGGCCTGCCGACCACCTTCGTCGTCGATCCCGCCGGCCGGCTCGTCTACCAGGCGATCGGCAGCCGGGAATGGGACGATCCGGCCTTGTTGGCGCTGGTCAGGGCGCTCAAGTAACGAAGGCGGCCCGGTGCCGCGGCCGCGCCGGACCGGGATAATTCTGTTTTTCCAATTGAAAACCGAAAACCGGGACAGATTTATTCCCTCTTTCCGAAAAACCTGGACAGATTTAATTATTTTATAATTGGACCTAACTCAATCTGCCGGCATTTTTCGAAATTAAATAAATCTGTCCCGGTATTTGAGTCCCGGTATTTGCGGTATTTGTCGTCCCGGTATTTGTCCCGGTATTCTCGCGGGGTGGATTGATCCCGGTCAAGACTGGCTGCCGGAAGCATGCCA
>CAMYKZ010000195.1 GCA_947259045.1 uncultured Afifella sp. | reverse complement strand
GGAAGTGACGCCCATTCCGCTGCGCACGACGGATTTTGCCACGCTTTATGGTGTCCGCCTGACCAGCCTCGGCCCGTACCGGATTTTCGGATATTTGAGCATTCCAAAGGGCACCGGGCCATTCCCTGCGATCTATTACACGCCCCGCTATCACAGCGTCGTGCAGCCCTTTCCGCAGGGAACGTCGAATGAATTGCGCCGGCACGTTATCACCCTTGCCATCGCCGCGCGGGGTCAGCGCAATGCGGACAAGCCGTTCGCCGCCGATTTCCCCGGGTGGCTGACCACGGGCATAGCGGATCCGGGCGCCTATATATTCCGGGGGGTCGTCGCGGATTGTGTTCGAGGGTTGGAGTTTCTTGCCGCCCAGGAGAATGTCGACCCGGCGCGGATCGCCGTCGTCGGTAATGATCTGGCGTTCGTGACTGCTGCTCTTGGCAACGCCGCGACTCATGTAGCGGCCGGGCCCGAACTGTTTTTCGGCGCGCCGCCAACGGGCGGTGCCTATCCGCGCGCCGAGATCGCCGATCACTTGCGTCAGACGCCGGCCGATTTTGATGCCATCTACCGGACGCTGGCGCTGTACGACCTGCGCGCCTTCGCGCCGGCCGTTTCGGCATCGCGGTTGGTCTTGGCAGGGCCGTCGGGTTCGGATCTGGACGGCACCGTTTTGGCCCCGCTGGCCGAGGCCGTCCACGCAGTATTGCGCGAGTCGGAGCAATCCGACTACAAGGACGGTCTTGCCCTCCTGTCGTGGTTGGCAATGCAATTCGGTATGCCGAATGCGAAAGCAATTGTGCCGCGCGCTTGGCGCTGACCGGCCACATTGGATCATGCGGCACATGCGCAGACGCCGGCGAATGTTGCCGCAACTCGGCAAGCGTTATGCGCTTCAAAGCACACATAGACAGATTTCTGGAACTTAGGAGTGTTCGATGGATGCATGGTGGTACGAGAAATCAGGGCCGGTTGACGTCTTGCAGACCGGCACGCTGCGGGATCTGGAACCCAGTGCGGGCGAAGTCCGCGTTCGTGTCGCCTATTCGATGATCAATCCGACGGACGTGAAGCGCCGGGAGACGGGCCGCGAACTGGCGCTGTTCGACCGGATCATTCCGAACAACGATGGCAGTGGGGTAATCGACAAGGTGGGCGACGGAGTTGATGCGACGCGCATCGGGGAACGGGTGTGGATATTCGGCGCGCAGTCACGACGGGCCACGGGCACCGCCGCGACATTCACCGTGCTTCCGTCAAATCAGGCGATCCGTCTGCCGGACAATGCCGGCCTGAAGGATGGCGCCTGTCTCGGCGTGCCGGCGGTAACGGCACATTGCGGGCTATTTACCGATGGACCGCTTACGGACAAATTCGTCATGGTCTCGGGCGCATCCGGCC
>CAMYKZ010000194.1 GCA_947259045.1 uncultured Afifella sp. | reverse complement strand
CCTACGGCCGCTTTGTCGAAGGCAGCGCTGAAACAGTTGGAAATCTGAATGCGGATGATCTGCGGGCTTTCCACAAGCGGGTTCTGGCGAAGGACAATCTTCATGTCGCGGTCGTCGGCGCTATCGGCGCGGAACAACTGGCGTCCGCGCTGGATCTGATCTTCGGCGGCCTGCCGTCAAGGGCGCGCCTGAAACCTGTCGAGGACGTCAATCCTGATGCCGGCAGCAGCGAACATGTCGAGCTTGCGCTTCCCCAGACCGTGATCCGCATAGGCGGCGCCGGCATGAAGCGGGACGATCCCGATTTCATCGCCGGATATGTCGCCAATCATATTCTCGGTGGCGGGACGTTTTCCTCCCGGCTTTATAACGAGATCCGCGAAAAGCGCGGTCTGGCCTATTCGGTCGGAACCGGGCTGATTCCCTATGATCATTCCGGCGCCTATGTCGCAGCGGCAGCGACACGGGCCGACGCGGCCGGCGACGCCATTGACATCATGAAAGCGGAGATCAGGAAATTTGCCGACCAGGGACCGAGTGAGGAGGAATTGCGCAAGGCGAAAGCCTATCTGATGGGCAATTATGCGCTGCGCTTCGACGCGTCCCGGAAGATCGCCCGTCAGCTGATCGGCATTCAGCTTGATGAACTGGGTATCGATTACATCGCCAAGCGCAACAGTCTGATCGGCGCAATCACCATTGATGATGTCAGGCGAGCGGCGGCGCGGTTGTTCGGCGGCCCGATATCGGTTGTCACCGTCGGCGCGGAAAGCTGACGCGGCAAAACCGGCGCGCGGCAATCAAATCAAGAAGATGTGAGTGAGTGTGACGTGCGGCTCAACCGGGCGGAAGATATGGTTCCGTCATTGGAATCAGCCGGAGGAACACATATGTCAAAATCGTCACCCTTGAAAACGCGCATGATCGCCCTCGCCGCAGTCGCAGGCCTGACCGGCGCGGTTAGCCTGGCGGTGAGCACGGCCAATAGCCAGATGGCACCGTTTGGCGGTGATGAAGACGTCGCTTATTCCAAACAGCTCTGGTCGGCACTGGTTGACGCCAAGCTTGTTGGAGACGGCGCAATCAAGACCAAGCCCTATGAAGGCGCGGAACCGCATGGCTTTGTGCTCGAAACGCTTTACGGTGAAGTCTCCGTCGGCGGTCATACGGGCACGGTTATCGTCAAGCGCAACTACGGTCCTGAAGGCCTGACGCCGGAGCAGGTTGCCGATGATGCAGGCAAGAAACCGGCTGCAGTGACGGTGATGTTCTTCCGCGAAGCCGGATACGATGAAGACAACAAGAACATCTTCTGGGTCAAATATCTGAATGACGGCTCGCTCGACAAGAACCCCAAAGGCATGATGCTTGCCGGCAAGGTGGCCAAGGGCGCCGATGCCG
>CAMYKZ010000193.1 GCA_947259045.1 uncultured Afifella sp. | reverse complement strand
GTCGGTCCCGGGTTACGTGGCCGCTGCGCGATCGCCGCTACTCTATCTGCCTGTCCGATGCGGGCCGGAACAGCAGGTTGCCGACTGGCTGGCAGAGCTTGACGGGGTGTCACCCGATGAACTTCTGCGCAAGATGACCCAGAAACGTCTGCGGAACTGGAAGCGCGCGCATCCCGGGCACCGCAGTTTCACGGTTCTGCGCCATCCAGTCGAACGCGCACACGCGGCGTTTTGCGAAAAGATCCTGTCGGTCGAACCCGGCGGCTATCTCAAGATCCGCCAGACCTTGCGCCGCCAGTTCAAACTGCCGATTCCCGACAGCCCGACAGACACATCCTATGACGTGGCCGCGCACCGGACGGCCTTCATCGCTTTCCTGGAGTTTCTGCGCAGCAACCTGGCCGGTCAGACCGGGATTCGCGTGGACCCGGCTTGGTGCACCCAGGCGCAGGCGCTCAGCGGGTTCAGCGAGTTCGTTCCACCGGACCACATTTTCCGCGAAACCGAATTGCCGCGAATGTTGCCTCTGCTGGCCGAAGCGGTCGAAAAACCTTCGCCGCCGGTGCCGTCGCAGGCCCCGTATCCCCACCCGCTGGCGTCGATCTATGACGATGAACTCGAAAATCTTGTGGCCGAGGTTTATCAGCGCGATTACGTGATGTTCGGCTTCGGCGCCTGGTCGGACAAATAGGTCAGGCCGCCTGCGGCGACCGGGTCTCTGTCAGTATCGTATAGAGCGTTGCCGGTTCGGGATTGGCTCGCAGCTTGGTGCATATCGAGGAATCGCGCAACGTCCTGGACACCAGCGCCAAAGCCTTCAGATGTTCGACCCCGGCGGTTTCGGGCGCAAACAGCGAAAAGGCGATATCCACGGGCTGGCGATCGACCGACCCGAAATCGATCGGTTTTTCGAGCATCACGAACACGCCGGCCACGTCGTCCAGTTCCGGCAGTCGCGCATGCGGCAGCGCGACCCCGTGCCCGACACCAGTCGGCCCCAGGCTTTCACGCTCCATCAGCGCATCGACGGTGGCGGAAGAATTCAGCCCATAAACGCTTTGTGCCAATTCGCCGATGTCCTGAAACAGCCGCTTCTTGCTCGACACAGCTGACAATACCTTGACGGCCTCAGGCTTGAGGATAGTCGATATCTGCATTCGTAGTACTGCTCCGCACGGGCACCACGCCGGGTGCACGGACTGTCCGTCGGTTTAAGGGTCGATCCATCCGATGTTGCCATCGTCGCGCCGGTAGACCACGTTCAATCCGTTTTTTCCTTCGTTTCTGAACACCAGAACCGGTGCGCCTGCCAGTTCCATCTGCATCACCGCCTCACCGACGGAAAGAGATGGGATCTGCGTCTCCATCTCGGCGACGATGATCGGCTGCAGCGTATCGGGT
>CAMYKZ010000192.1 GCA_947259045.1 uncultured Afifella sp. | reverse complement strand
TTGTCGCGCACGGTCACGAAACCATCCGCTTCCAGCGACATTTCGATCCGGCTCGCGTGACCGGCCACCGCCTCGTCCATCGCGTTGTCCAGGACTTCGGCGGCCAGGTGATGCATGGCGCGTTCGTCGGTGCCGCCGATATACATACCTGGGCGGCGGCGTACGGGTTCGAGCCCCTCGAGGACCTCAATATCTTTGGCGGAGTAGCTTGAGGTTTTGCGCTTGGGCGCGCTGTCAAAAAGATCTTCTGGCATGGCGGCGATTATATGGGCGCGGGAGCGTAACGCAAGCACGATGCAGTAGATTTGAAGATATTAATCCACAACATCTTGTGTTTTTGTTGTGCGAATATTTGTGACGCAAAATAGGGGTTTCCCTATCCTTACGGGAGTTCGGCGATTTGACCGTCACCATGGCCGCTCAGACGATCAGAGAGCCGTTGCAGCAGGGGTCGGATGCCGTCACCCATATGGATTTGCGGCTCCGACGCCTTCAACTGTTCCGACTCTTCGCGTGCGGCGATGGATTTTACCGCCGTGTCGAAGGCGTCGGCGAAGGAATAGGTTTGGCGCAGCGCTTCGTCGAAATAGGCCTTGCCAAAATATGTCCACTCGGCCAGATCGCTGCAGCCGAATGAATTCGCCGTTGCACTCGATGCGGTCAGCACCAGGGTATTGGCGTCGCGGAGCGTGTCGATGAAGCTGCCGGAATAACAGGCAGACACCACTACGACCCGCCATTTGATGCCGGATTTCGCAAGGGCCACCTTCAGGTCATCGGCTGTCAGATCATTGAGCCCCAAGGGGTAGAATTTTGTCGACAGCAAATAGGATGACCCGTGCGAGGTCAGGAACAGGAACAGGATATCCTGCTCGGTATCCATTCGGGCGGCGACTTGTTGCAATGCGACCGTAAGGTTGTGTCGGTTGGCCAGCGGTGCGCTGTCGATCGTCGTTGGATTGTTGATCAGCAGCAGCGAACGATGCCTGGTGTCGAACCGCTTGTCGAACAAGCTGCGCACGGCGCGGACTTCCTTCATGAAGACATCCTGATGGGCGTGCCCGGCAAAGCCGACGAAGTAAAGATCGACTGCGTCTTCGCGTTGCGGCGCAAGCGCGCCGGTTGCCGCCGCCAGCAATGCCGGCTGCCGGTAGTAGGTCGCCTCCACATCGGGATCGAAATCAACCGCCGTTTCCACTGATTCCGGTTCCTCGGCGATCGAGATCCACAGCGCGTCCTTCGGCACGAAATTGTAAGACAGTATCAGGACAAGCATCGGCGCGGCGAGCACGCCGGCCTTGGCCAGAGATCCACCGAAAACGAGATGCACGGCACGCATGATCGCGATCAGGCAGAGGCTGGCAATGACCGCGTGAAGGACGCCGAGATTATTGCCGGTCAGGTACGGCCCGGCC
>CAMYKZ010000191.1 GCA_947259045.1 uncultured Afifella sp. | reverse complement strand
AAGGACGCAGCCCGACAACAATATGCCCGCCGCCAGCAGCACCATCCCTGATTTGAATAATCCGTGTTTCACCGTCATCCTCCGTACTGCGCGGGAGTTTATATGGGTTTCCGGCGGCTTTCAAACAATCCATCGATCAGGATTAACGCGACGCCGATCGAAATCGCGGAATCAGCCACGTTGAAAGCCGGCCAGTGGTAACCGGCCACGTGGAAATCGAGAAAATCAACCACCGCGCCATGCACCAATCGGTCCGATACGTTGCTCAACGCCCCCCCAAGAACCAGACCAATAGCGGCCGCGGTCAGGCGCCGATCGTTCCGGCGGAGCCAAACGACCAACACTGCCGAGATCGCAAGCGCCAGCACGATCAGAATATACTTGGTCACGGGCGACCCATCGCTGAACAGACCGAAGCTGACGCCCCGATTCCAGACCAACAGGACAATATTGAAAAACCCCGTGATCGCGATGGTGCGCGGCTCCTCCAAATAGGCCTGGTAGGCAATCCATTTCGTCGCCTGATCGGCGCCCATGATAAGCGCGGCCAGGCCTAGACCTTGATAAAACATCCGCTGCTATTCCGCGGCGGTTCGATAGGTCCGAACGGCATCAGCGCAACGGCCGCAGACACCTGCCACATCTGCGTCCTTTCCGACCTCTGGCAGGACTTTCCAGCAGCGCGCGCATTTTTCGCCGGCAGCGGTTTTCGGCACGACGCCAATCGTTGGAATATCCGAGAGGAAAAATGCGGACTTCGGCGGCGCATCGACTGTCACCACAACATCCGAGGTGATGGCCACATCCGCCAGATCAACCCCGGCAAGGGCGGCGTTATGGGCCTCATCCAGGAAAACCTCGGGCGCAGCCTGCAGGCTCGAGCCTATTCGCTTTTCCGCCCGCTCCAATTCCAACGCGCCCAGGATCACCCGGCGGACCGAGCGGATTTTCGCCCATTTCGCGGACAAAACGTCATCCCGCCAGGCAGCCGGAATTTCCGGAAATTCCCGAAGGTGAACACTGTCCTGTTCGCTGGCATGGCGGGCCAGCCACACCTCCTCGGCGGTAAAGCAGAGGATCGGCGCAAGCCACGCGGACAGACAATCGAACAGAATGTCGAGCACCGTTTGCACGGCGCGCCTCCGCGGATCGCCCAGCGCGTCGCAATACAGGCTGTCCTTGCGAATATCGAAATAGAAGGCGGACAAATCGACAGCGCAGAAATCGTGCAAATGGCGGAACATCGCGTGAAAATCATAGGTATCGCAACATGCCCGAATTTGCCGGTCCAGCTCGAAGATCCGGTTCAGCACCCAGCGCTCCAGCTCCGGCATTTCGCGCGCCGCTACCCGGTCGCTCGCCTCGAACCCATTCAAATTGCCGAGCAAATACCGCAGCGTGTTGCGCAGCCGGCGG
>CAMYKZ010000190.1 GCA_947259045.1 uncultured Afifella sp. | reverse complement strand
GCGAGAGGATCTGGCGCAGCGCGAACAGGCTCGCCGCCACCAGCACCAGCAACACCGCCGGATGGACGACGCCCATACCGGGGCGGAGCACAATGAGCGTGCCCGCGAATCCGAGAAGAACCGCCGCCCAGCGCCGGATCCCAACCTGTTCGCGAAGGATGAACGCTCCCATGAGCGTGACAATGAAGGGGGCAACGAAGCTGACCGCCACGGCATCCGCCAATGGCACATAGCTGACCGCAAATATGAACAACGAGGCCGACCCGGCGGCAACGGCGCCGCGCAGGAATTGCAACTTGGGATGGGCGGTCTTCAGGATCGCCGCACCCTTCCACGCAATCAGAAATAATGCGCCCGCAAGCAGACCAAGCTGCCGGGTCCAGACAATCTGAAACGGATGCAGCCCGTCGGTTAGAAATTTGGCGCCGGTGTCGACGGCTGAGAACAGAAACATTCCTAGCGCCATGAGCAAGACACCTTTGCCGCTTTCCGAGCGCCGGGACGGCGGAACTTCGGCGGCAGTTATCGGTATAAGCGGCGCGATAGTGGGCACTCCTTCGAATTGCGGCCATCAAGCATCGGGATCGCTTCCGTGGCAAGCGTCCGCTATCTATATCCGGTCGCCACACAATCCGAACCCGGCTCAGTTCGACAGACCTAAGGTGATTGCGACGCGAAGCACCTTTGAGTCCTCGCGCTGCAAATGCCGCCAACGCCATTAGTGTCGGATCGCGCATAGTCGGCGCTGCAAGCGCAAAAACGCGCCAGTGCTCATCTGCCTTTGGCGAGAATAACAATGGCGGTCGCGGAAAACAAAATCCGATGGGATCGGGTTTAGATCGAAGTCGACTTTGACGGACAAGGCGCAATCAACGGAATGCTGTCAACGCCAGCGGTTCGTGATTAGTCAGTGCTCTCAACGATGAGCCCCGCCTGCGCGAGCTCTTTCAGGAATTGCATCGTATCGCTTTGGATGTCGGACTTCTGAACCGTCGGATTGGCAAAATTCAGAATATCGACGATTTGGTAGGGCGTGACAGGATCTGCAAGAATCAGCCATATGGCCTGCGACGTCGGGTTGAGGCGGTGAATGCCGGCACCATCGGGATCGGATATGTAAACCGTGTCGCCAACGGCCGCCACCGCCGCACCCGGTGTTTGGGAATATCTGATATTGCTTTGAATGGTGCCGGGAAGCGGTTCGGAATTCGTGGCTCGATCGAATATTTTGCCCGCATGCGGCGCACTTGCGGCGACCGGCGCGGACCATGCTTCAAAATTAGCAATGATGCCGGCGGCGGCATCCTGTGCGTTGCTGTAGCGAAGCGCAGTTATTGGGAGCGTCCCCAACAATTGCTCCATGACACTGAGAACTCCGCCGGAATGAATGTCACGGGTGAAATTCTGGTGCAGCAACG
>CAMYKZ010000189.1 GCA_947259045.1 uncultured Afifella sp. | reverse complement strand
CCCCGAGCGCCTGCGCACGCGCACTCGGCTTCAGCGAGGAAAGAAAAGGGATGGTCGCCGCCACCACGCCGGCACCGCCGGTCACCAGTGTGGCGACCGTCAGGAAATGACGCCTGTTGCGATCAATCTGATCCACGTCATCAGTCATGTAGCACTCCTATACGCCATCCGGCTCGCGTCTCTCGTCCTGGGTTGCCCGGCAAGCCTGAATGATTCTCAAATTCTTCGGTGGGGATGCGGGAGCTGAAATCAATGCTCGATTTCCGTTTCTCCCATGGTTTTGATTAACTCAATCTCTTCCTGCAACGATTTGACACGGCACTCACGCAGACGGTTTATCGCTTTGTTCGAAAACTGGTAGATTTGCTACCAGACCCGTGGCACCGACAGGATTGCGGTGGGTCCGGGACTGGGTGCGGAATCAGTCGCGCATTATACACAGGGCCATCGAAAATTGGCTAGAGAACAAGGCGTTTAAGACGCCTGAATCAGTACAAATACCTAAGCAGATCAGAGCGGCGATACCCACGTGGCACGACTCAAACCAGTCCTCATATTCCTGCTCCAGTCGATTGTCGTCGGGCTGGCGGCGGCCTTCGTCGTGGTCCTGGTCCGGCCGCAGCTGCTGCCGGCCATTGGCAACGGGAATGCCGGTCCCGGGGGGCCGCCGCTGAGCTATGCGGATGCCGTGGATATTGCCGCACCTTCCGTCGCCAATGTATACACCCGGCGGCTGGTGTCTGACGCCTCGGGCAGCGGGCAGATCGGCCGCTATCGCGTCAATGCCGGGGTCGGTTCGGCCGTCATCATCGATACTGAGGGTTACCTGGTAACCAATTACCATGTGGTTTTCCAGGCCAACGATATTCGCCTGCAGCTCTCCGATGGGCGGATGGCCAATCCCCGGATCGTTGGGGTTGACGAGGAAACCGACCTCGCTCTACTGAAAGTCGACCTGGGACCGCTGCCCGCTATCCCGCTGGGTCGCTCGGACCAGATTCGCATTGGGGATGTCGTCCTCGCGATCGGCAATCCTTACGGCCTGACCAAGTCCGTGGCATCGGCTTTGCGATCCCGGTCGATCTCGTCCGCGGCGTCGTGGAGGAAATCAAGCAGAATGGCCGCGTCATCCGCGGCTACGTCGGCTTTGTACCGGAAGAGCTCAGCCGCGCGGAGGCAACCGTGCTGGGGATCAATCCGAACGTCGGAATTGTCCTGACCGGCGTCACCGAGGGCAGCCCGGCGGAAAGCGTCGGCTTGCAGCGAGGCGATGTCATACTGTCGATCAACGGGGAGGAGATCCGGTCCAGGCGGCAGGCACTGCTGATCGTTGCCCGACTGAACCCGGGCGATACCGTCGATATTGAAGGATTGCGAAATACCCAGCGTTTTAGCACGACCCTGACCGTTACCGAGCGCCGTCCACAGCAGATGCGCTAGCCCGGCACGCGCCGGATGTCGGCGCCCAGCTGCCGCAACTTTTCCTCGATCCGTTCATAACCCCGATCGACGTGATAGATACGGTCGACCAGGGTTTCGCCGGCCGCTGCGAGGCCCGCCAGCACGAGTCCCGCTGACGCCCGCAAATCGGTTGCCATGACCGGCGCGGCGGTCAGCTTGTCGACGCCGCGACATACGGCTGTGTGGCCCTCGATCTGGATATCGGCGCCCATCCTTTGCAATTCCAGTACGTGCTGGAAGCGATTCTCGAATATGGTTTCGGAGATGGTGCCGACACCCTCCGCCATCGCATTGAGCGCGCAGAACTGCGCCTGCATGTCCGTCGGGAACCCGGGATAAGGCGTCGTCCGGATGTCCACACCACGCGGACGGCGGCCCTGCATATCGATTTCTATCCAGTCGGCACCGCTCTCGATGACCGCGCCCGCTTCCTGCAGCTTGACGATGACAGCCTCGAGATGGTCCGGCATTGCATTATTAAGACGGATTTTGCCGCCGGTTATTGCCGCGGCAATCAGGTAGGTGCCGGCCTCGATCCGGTCGGGCAACACGGTGTGATCCGTCCCGTGCAGCGAATTTACGCCGTCGACACGAATGGTGCTGGTACCTGCCCCGCTGACCCTGGCGCCCATGGCATTCAGGAATTTGGCGACGTCAATGACTTCCGGCTCTCTGGCAGCGTTTTCGAGAACCGTTTCGCCATCCGCCAGCGTTGCCGCCATCATCAGGTTTTCGGTGCCGGTCACCGTAACCGTATCGAATACGATATGCGCACCCTGCAGCCGCTCCGCCCTGGCGCGAATGTAGCCGTTTTCGACCGCCACATCGGCGCCCATCGCCTGCAATCCCTGTACGTGCAGATTGACCGGACGCGCGCCAATGGCACAACCGCCCGGCAATGAAACATCCGCTTCGCCGAAGCGGGCCAACAGCGGACCGAGCACCAGGATGGACGCACGCATGGTCTTTACGAGCTCGTACGGTGCGCGCCGCTCGCCAACACTGGCGGCATTGAC
>CAMYKZ010000188.1 GCA_947259045.1 uncultured Afifella sp. | reverse complement strand
CCGGGCATAGGCGCCGCCCTCTCCGGCGACCCGGATGTCGGGCAGGATCGGATAGCCGATCGACTGATAGGCCTGGGCGATCAGCGACGAGCAGATGGCGCGGGTCGGATCGCCCGAGCCCAGCGCCAGCATCCGCCGCCGCCACCGCACCGGCACCGGCGGTGTCGGAAAGAAATAGCGCAGCAGATCCAGAATGTTGCGCATGTCATAGCGCAGGCCCAGCCGCTCCACCATGAAGCCGACGACGGCGGTGCAATCCTCGGGCGTCAGCCCGGCCGGGCGGCAGATCCGGGTGTTGAACTCGGAGTATTTCGACAACGGCACTGCAACGCAGCCCTCGCCCAGATTAACCTCGATCAGCCGCGGCCGCTCGGTCCCGTCGGCTGGTTCCGGCAGGGCGTCGCCGACAAAAAGCGCCGCGTGCGACCAGGTCGACTGCGTGAGATACTTGATCGCGCCGGAAATGTGCTCGTGCCCCTCGATCAGCAGCACGTCGGCAGGCCGCAGCACCCGGCGCAGACTCTCGAAATCCGGCGGCGTGCAGGGACGGTACCCGGCGCTCTGCTTGCGCAGACTGCGCGCCAGCCGCTGACCCAGCCAGTCCAGCGCCCGGTCAAAGCCTGTGTCCCGTCGCTCGGTCATCGGCGCTCCTCCGAAGCCGAGGCTAAACCAAATCACCGACAAGGGTAAAACGAAGAACGCCAGCGGTCACGCAGACGCGATCCGTCCGCCCTGTCAGTCGAGGCTCAGATCGAACGCTGCCTCGGCGCGAACCAAGCCGTTGACCTGCAGCTCGATCCGGTGCCGGCCCGGATGCAGGCGATAGGTGGTGGCGTCGCCTTTCAGGCGGCCATGTACGGAGTCATATTTCAGCAGGTGCAGCAGAGTCTCAGGTGGCGCAAGATCATTGATTGCAACCACTTCAATCCCGTCGAAGCCATTTTCCACCAACGCGCGCAGCACGCAGCGACCGATGCGGCCAAAGCCATTGATTGCGATTTTTGTCGACATTCCAAAAGTCCTCCTGAAGAACTCTAGTGTTTCCGTTAGCGCTAACTTATCAGATGCTTTATCGGGTTTCAATTGCCGTAAGGGCAATGGATTGCGCATACCCGACCTGATGATAGCGCAATTGGCGCGAATGTAGAGCCGACGAATACCGCACCGTGCCCTGTCCGCGAAGAATTGACGGTGGGGGCGCAACCGAAAAGATGCGGGAAACGCCCTTTTCACCTCAATTGAGGTGGCTTAGACCTGAGGTATGACAGACATGACAGAGACCATTTTGATAGCTGTGGACGGGGGCGGCACCGGCTGCCGCGTTGCCGTGGGCACCCAAAGCGCCGGGATCATGGCCGAGGCCAAAGGGGGCCGCAGCAACGTCAGCACGGATTTCGACGTATCAATCACAAGCATCACGACAGCC
>CAMYKZ010000187.1 GCA_947259045.1 uncultured Afifella sp. | reverse complement strand
CTTTTTTTTACCTGGCTCCGCCAATGGGGCGTTGTCCGCTTGTTCGATTTGCAGTTGACGACCCTGCGCGTCGACCGGCTCAGCCTGATATTCGGCTATATCTTCATGCTGGCGGCCCTCATTGGCGTGATCTATCAACTGCATGTCCGCGACACCCTGCAGCATGTCGCCGCGCTGATCTATGCCGGCAGTGCGATCGGCGCTGTCTTTGCCGGCGATCTGGTGACGCTTTTCCTGTACTGGGAAGGCACGGCCATCGGCTCGGTATTCCTGATTTGGGCTTCGCGCAGCGAGCGCGCGCTGGCGGCCGGCATGCGCTACCTTGTCATTCAGGTCGGTTCCGGCGTGTTGCTGCTCGCCGGCGCCATGATCCATTATCGCGAGACCGGCTCAATTGCATTTGGCGAGCTTGACATTGAAACGCTCGGTGGCTTCCTGATCTTCCTGTCCTTTGGCATCAAATGTGCCTTTCCGCTGCTGCACAACTGGCTGCAGGACGCCTATCCGGAAGCAACGGTGACGGGCACCGTCATGCTGTCCGCTTTCACCACCAAACTTGCTGTCTATGCGCTGGCCCGCGGTTTCGCGGGGACGGAGATTCTCGTACCGATCGGCGCGGCCATGACCGCATTCCCGATCTTCTACGCCGTCATCGAGAACGACCTCAGGCGCGTTCTCGCTTACAGCCTCAACAACCAGCTCGGCTTCATGGTTGTGGGGATTGGTATCGGCACCGAGCTTGCCGTCAACGGCGCGGTGGCGCACGCATTCTGCCACATCATCTATAAGGCGCTGCTTTTTATGTCGATGGGCGCGGTTCTCTATCGCACCGGCACGATCAAGGGCTCGGAGCTTGGCGGGCTTTACAAGACCATGCCGTGGACCGCCGGCTTCTGCATTGTCGGGGCTGCCTCCATCTCCGCCTTTCCGCTGTTTTCCGGTTTTGTCTCCAAATCGCTGATCATCACCGCGGCATTGGATGGCGGCTATTTCTGGACCTGGCTGGTGCTGCTTTTCGCCAGCGCCGGCGTCTTTCACCATTCCGGCATCAAAATCCCGTTTTTCGCCTTTTTCGCCCACGATTCGGGTCGCCGCCCCGAAGAGGCGCCGCTCAACATGCTGGTCGCCATGGCGATCGCGGCAGCGTTGTGCATAGCCATCGGCATTCTTCCCGGGCCGCTTTACGCGATATTGCCCTACACTGTCGACTTCGCACCCTATACGCTGGAACATGTCGTCACGCAGCTTCAACTGCTGGTCTTCTCCGCCCTTGCCTTCACGGTGCTGATGCGGACCGGCCTGTATCCGCCGGAATTGAAATCGACCAATCTCGACACCGATTGGGTCTATCGACGCGCGCTCTACCGCGCCGCCGTTGCGGTTAAGCGCACCGTGGCACAGTTCCGCAGCGCTGCCATCCGTTCGAC
>CAMYKZ010000186.1 GCA_947259045.1 uncultured Afifella sp. | reverse complement strand
GTTGAGGTATTCGCCGAGCGCGCGTTCGAATTCCTTCAGCAATCGCTCAATCTCGGCATCCGTCGACTTCTTCGACAAGGCGTCCTGAAGCGCTTGCTGAATGTCGCGCAAAGCACGCTCGCTCAGCGACAGATTCCCGTCTTCAATACGCAGCGCCACATTCCAGAGGAGTTGCAGAACCGCCAACAATTTTTGCGGCGTATCCAACTTTTCATTGTCCAGCCGACGCGACACGGTGGACAAGCCCAGGAAGACCACCGTATCACCGTTGTACTGCTCGTATTCCCATGCAATTTGTTCGAGCAGTGCCGCCACGCGGTTACGGTTCTTCTCGGGATACAGCGCCAGCAACCGGCGGTGTTTGATGATCGCGCGCGCGACGGGGTGGGTGAAGGCGCGTTCCGGCAGAACCATCTGGACCGTTTTACTGCTTCCCGTCTGCCCGGCGGCGTCGGTCGCGGTCAGCACCAGATTGACCGGCAATCCGGCCCAGGGATGGGCGGTCAGATCGTTGTAACTCGTCGATTTGACCTGCCGGAGCTGCAAACCCGGCAACGGTAGATCCAGAGCGATCGGATCGAACTTCGCCAGCGCCGATCCCGCCGGCACGGCGCCCGACCGGCTGATCCGGGCAACCACTTTTTCAACGCCGTAATCATCGATCGCTTGAAAATCGAGGCGCATCGCATTGCGCCGCGTGCGCGACGGCGGACGCACGAAGGAAACCGCTGGAGGATCGTCGGGGGTTACGGAAATTTTCCAGCCCCCGAGGACGCGCCGGCCCTGCCGGATTGACAAATCGCCATCCTCGATCAGCGTGTGTTCCAGTTGAAAACTGCCTGCAGCCTGAGGCTCGAATTCGATCCGGCTGCCATCCCCGGCGAGTTCCGGTGTGCCGACGCCGCCGCTGATACGCGCAACCAGCGTGCTGCCGAACGGCACGATGATTTTCGCTTTCTCGGGTGCGTTCTTCCCGTCTCCACCGCCAGAAGCGAGGAAAATCGGTGCTGTGCGGGTGTATTCCGGCGGCGTGATCCAGGCATCCAGCTTGGCGGGACTGCCGCTCGCCACGCGCGTCAGATCGGGCGTCAACGCCCGTGCAACCCGGTCGACCGGATCGTCGGCGACAATCAATCCGACCGTAAGCGCAATGCCGAGCGCGATCCGCAACGCAAATGGATCGCGCCGAATAAGCCCGGGCGACGGCCAGCCGATGCGAAGGCGGGAAACGGTGGCCCGCATGCGATCTTGATGCAGTTCCCACAACTTGCGGGTCTCGGTGTTATTTGCACCGACCTCCAATTCATCGGAAACCGCATCGAGGGGCCGATGCAGCAGATCGTTTGCGCGTTCCAACCGACGTAAGGTCGCACCGTGGCTCGGCAGCCGCAGGCGGCGCAACGACCGCCAGGCCAACACCAGAACAGCGGCGGCGAA
>CAMYKZ010000185.1 GCA_947259045.1 uncultured Afifella sp. | reverse complement strand
GCCATGGAATATGTGACCAAACGGGTGTCGGACCAGACCTGCGGTAACTTCAAGATCCGCCTCTACTATGGCGAGCAACTGTCGAAGAGTAAGGAAAACCTCGACAGTATCTCGGTCGGCGCGATCGATGCCACGTCGTTCTGCGCGGCCTATCATCCGGGCAAGAACCGGCCGCTGAACGTGCTGGATCTGCCATTCCTGCCGTTGGCGAATTTCGACGTCATGCGCCGGGTGCATGATGCGGTCTACGCGCATCCCGCATCGAAGAAGGCGCTGGCTAAATGGAATGCGGTGATCTACATGTCCAATATTCTGCCGCAATACGAATATATGGGCCGCGGCAAGCCGCCGAAATCGGTAAAAGACTTCAAGGGGCTGCGGCTGCGGGCCCTCGGCGGCATGGGCCGTTCGGCAAAGGCGATCGGCGCCGTGCCGACGACAATGCCGGCACCGGAGACCTACACCGCCCTGCAACGCGGCACGGTGGATGCGATCGGCTTCCCGTTCACTTACAGTTTCTCCGCCTACAAGCTGGATGAAGTCGCCGACTGGTACACGACAAACATGTCGCTCGGCTCGGTGACTTGCCCGACCGTCTTCAACAAGACCGCTTATGAAAAACTTCCCGCGAGCTACAAGAAAATTCTGGCCGAAGCGGTACCCGGCGCATACGACGCGCTGAAAGCGAATTATGCCGCGAAAGACAAGGCGAACTTGGCCAGATGGGGAAAATCCAAGATGAAGGCCATCAAAATTCCAGAAAAAGAAATGGCTGAATTCCGTCGGATTGGCGGCGAGCCGCTCTGGAAAGCCTGGGTTGAGGAGAATAAGGGCCAAATTCCGGCGCAGGAACTTCTCGACCTCGTCCTGAAGACAGCGAAGCAATAGGAAACTGACATGATACGCCGGACGTTTTTCAGATAAGCGCACCGGCCTGAGTTACCTCGAGGGCGTCCATCATGACGCCCTCTTTTTTTGTTTCACCGAACTTTGCGGCGGCAAACCCAAATCGCAGGACGGAATCTCCATCCGATGCGCCGGCCGGGTTCCGGCGGTATTTTCCTGAACGGCCATACGTGGGACAATCGGACAACCGCGATCACCGGCTGCAGCGGGGCGAATCGGCGGATTCAACTAAAAACCAGGCGCAAGGATTAAGTCATCATGGTTCAACCGGGAAACACGGAAGACGCGGCGCAAGAATACGACTACGTGGTCGTCGGCGCGGGGTCGGCGGGCTGCGTCGTCGCCAACCGGCTGAGCGAAAGCGGCGCCTACCGCGTCCTGCTGATCGAGGCCGGCGGGCGCGATTCGAACTACAAGATCCATATCCCTCTGATGGTGGCGCACCTGCTCAAGGACAAGAAGATCACCTGGCCCTTCATGACCGAACCGCAGACGCACTTGCACAACCGAGCGCAGCTCTGGTCGCGCGGCCG
>CAMYKZ010000184.1 GCA_947259045.1 uncultured Afifella sp. | reverse complement strand
CTGGTCGTCTACAGCTTTTCTGAGCGCGTCGGTCAACTCGTCCATGGTGCGCGCCACCACGCCCTGCAGTCCGCAGGCTTTCGCAATGCCGGCATAGCTCACCTGCTCGTCCAGCTCCGTGCCAACAAAATTGTCGGCATACCAAAGCGTCGTGTTCCGCTTTTCAGCGCCCCATTGGTAGTTCCGAAAGACAACCTGCGTGATGGCCGGCCATTCACCCCTGCCAATGGCAGTCAATTCGTTCACTGCGATACCAAACGCGCCGTCTCCGGAAAATCCGACAACCGGCACATCCGGCTGGCCAATTTTTGCCCCGACGATCGACGGCAAACCATATCCGCACGGACCGAAGAGCCCGGGCGCAAGATACTTGCGGCTTTCTTCGAACGTCGGATAGGCATTGCCGATGGCGCAGTTGTTGCCGATATCGGACGAAATGATCGCCTCTTTCGGCAGTGCTGCCTGAATGGCGCGCCACGCCATGCGCGGGCTCATCCAGTCGGGCTTGGCAGCGCGGGCGCGCTCGTTCCAGGTAGTGCCGGGATCGTCGTCCTCGTGATCCATCGACGACAATTGCTGTGCCCATGACGATTTCGTCTGCGCAATCATGCTCTTACGGTCGGCGCGGCCCTTGTCGCCAGCAGTGTCGGAAAGCTTGCCCAGGATGCCCTCGGCAACTTTCTTTGCATCGCCAACGATCCCCACTGTCACTTTCTTAGTCAGTCCGATCCGATCGGGATTGATATCGACCTGAATAATCTTCGCATCGTTCGGCCAGTAATCGATGCCGTAACCTGGCAGCGTCGAAAACGGGTTCAACCGGGTGCCCAGCGCCAGAACGACATCGGCTTTCGAGATCAACTCCATTCCCGCCTTTGAACCGTTATAGCCCAGCGGCCCGGCAAACAGGGGATGCGACCCTGGAAAGGCGTCGTTGTGCTGATAGCCAACGCAAACCGGCGCATCCAACTTCTCGGCCAATGCCATTGATGCCGGGATCGCTTCGCCCAGCACAACGCCCGCCCCGTTCAGAATGACCGGGAATTCGGCCGCCGACAACAGCTCGGCCGCCTGCGAAATGGCGGCGTCGCCACCCGACGGACGTTCGAATTCAACGATCGCCGGAAGATCGACATCGATCACCTGAGTCCAGTAGTCGCGCGGCACGTTAATCTGCGCCGGAGCGCTGGCGCGCTTGGCTTGCAGGATGACGCGGTTCAACACTTCGGGGATACGGCCCGGATCGCGGACCTCTTCCTGATAGGCCACCATGTCCTCAAACAGCTTCATCTGCTCGACTTCCTGAAAACCCCCTTGCCCCATCGTCTTGTTCGCGGCCTGCGGTGTGACCAGCAGCAAAGGCGTGTGGTTCCAGTAAGCTGTTTTGACCGGCGTAACGAAATTGGTAATACCCGGTCCGTTCTGGGCAATCATCATGC
>CAMYKZ010000183.1 GCA_947259045.1 uncultured Afifella sp. | reverse complement strand
CCTAATTGCCCCGGCGCAAGGCGCCCGCGATGCGCGCGACGCCGCCAATGCCGCCAAAACGCTGGAGGAACTGCGCGCCGCCATCGAGGCATTCGACGGCTGTGCGTTGAAATTTACCGCCACGAACACCGGGTTTTCAGACGGCCACCCGGACGCCGACGTCATGCTGATCGGCGAATCGCCCGGCTTCGACGAAGACCGTCAGGGGAAGCCTTATTTCGGCGCCAGCGGCCGTTTGCTGGATCGAATGCTGGCGCCGATCAAACTGTCCCGCCAGGAACATGGATCTGCAGGTGTCTACATCTCCAATATCCTGTTTTGGCGGCCGCCTGGAAATCGCAGCCCGACCACGGCCGAGACCGCCGCCTGCCTGCCCTTCATTCTCCGCCATATAGAACTGGTCAGCCCGAAAGTATTGGTTTTCCTTGGGGGGACGGCGGCAAAGACGATGCTTGGCCGGCCGGAGGGCATAATGCGCCTCCGGGGACGCTGGTTCGAACACATGTCGGATGGCCTTGAAAAGCCTATTCCGGCGCTACCGACCTTTCATCCAGCGTTTTTACTTAGGCAACCTGCCCAAAAAAAAGAAGCGTGGAGCGATTTTATTCAATTTAAACTAAAGTTGAACGAATCTCTTCAGTAATGTATATTTCTATACACGATGGAAACTGAATATTAATGAATATATATTAATTATTAATCTCCGATGCTTGCGTGATCACCAAAACCGCGCGATACTTTTGCCAGTGCATCGAGGGGAGCGTCGGCGGCACATCCGCCACATTTTTAACTGATATGAGGTTCACGCCTGTGCGCGACACCTTCCGACTCATCTTGTTAGGGCCGGCTCTCGCGGCAATGGTTTCCGCCGCAAGTGCCGAGGATTTGGAATTCTACGATTCCAGTTCTCAATCCGTGCCCAAATCCCTGATGGATGAATCGGGCTTGGACATCAATGTCAGCACGAGAGAGGTCCGCAAGGTCCTCAAAAGGCATTCCGACCACGAAAACGCACAGTATGACGACCATTCCGACGCCGCGCCCGCCGCACAGGGCGGCGACACTGGCGGCGACATTGGCGGAACCACCGAAAGCGCGAAGTCCGGCACCGCCGCGGCCATTCGGTCCGGCGATCAACCCAAGACTACGGGCGCTGCCGGCGCGCCGGCGGCCGGGTCGTTAAAATTCGCCGTATTGAAGGAAAATTCGCCGTCCGCGCTGCAAGATCCGGTAAACAGCGTCCCGAAACTGCTGAGCGACGCCGATGTCCGCCATTACCGGGCAATATTCCATCATCAGAGAAAACGGCGGTGGCAGCGCGCGAATAAGATCATCAAAAAGCTGTCCGACCGGTCGTTGCTCGGTCATGTTTATTACCAGCGGTATCTGCATCCGACGGGTTATCGCGCCAGCTACAAAGAACTCCGTAACTGGATGGTCAA
>CAMYKZ010000182.1 GCA_947259045.1 uncultured Afifella sp. | reverse complement strand
CCCGGTTTGCAGTCGTGACCGATGACAACGTTGCAGCTTTGCATCTGGCCGGCCTGATGCAGTCAGTTCAGGCGCAGAACCTCGAAGCCAGCCCGATCATCGTTCCCGCTGGCGAGCGTTCAAAATCGATCGGACAGCTTGACCAGCTTGTCGAATCGCTGCTCCGCCTCCGGCTGGAGCGCTCTGACATTGTGATCGCGCTCGGCGGCGGAGTCGTCGGTGATCTGGCCGGTTTTGCTGCCGCGATAACCCGGCGCGGCATGGACTATGTGCAGATCCCGACATCGCTGCTCGCCCAGGTGGATTCAAGCGTCGGCGGCAAAACAGGTATCAACGCCAGTGTCGGCAAGAACCTGATCGGCGCCTTTCATCAGCCGCGGCTGGTGATTGCCGACACGGCGGTTCTCGATACGCTGCCTGATCGCGAATTCGCGGCCGGTTATGCCGAAACGGCCAAATACGGATTAATCAGCGATGCTGCATTCTTCAGCTGGCTGGAAACGAACTATACGGACATCCGCGCCGGCGGGCCGCAGCGGGCCGAGGCCATCGCCCATTGCTGCCGCGCCAAGGCATCGATCGTCGCCGGAGATGAAACCGAACAGGGACAAAGGGCCCTGTTCAATCTCGGTCATACATTCGGCCATGCGCTCGAGGCGTGGTGCGACTATGATCCCGGCAGGCTGATCCATGGCGAAGCCATTGCGGTGGGGATGGTTCTGGCACATATGTTCTCTGAAAGCCTCGGCCACGCGTCGGCCGACGATACCGCGCGGGTCAGGGTGCATCTTGCCCAGGCCGGTCTCCCGACCGATATCGCCCACATCAAGGGCGGGCCGCCGACAGTCGATCTGCTGATGCACCATATCGCCCAGGACAAGAAAGTCAGGAAGGGCCAGTTGAATTTCATCCTGACTCACGGCATCGGCCAGGCATTCATTGCCGAAAACGTACCAGCGGACAAGGTTGCCGCATTTCTGCAAGAAAGGATTTCCGACTAGGCCATGGTGCTTTGGATTACCGTTACCGCAATATTCGTGCTGATCTGCCTTTCGGCCTTTTTTTCCGGTTCGGAGACTGCACTGACAGCGTCTTCCCGAGCCCGCATGCACCAGCTTGAGAGGTCCGGAGATGGCCGGGCTGGCGTCGTCGGCCGGCTGCTGGAAACCAAGGAACGGCTGATCGGCGCGATTCTGCTTGGCAACAATCTGGTCAATATCCTTGCATCGGCCTTGGCGACAAGCGCATTCATCCAGCTGTTCGGGGAAAGCGGTGTCATCGTCGCCACAATTGTCATGACCGTGCTGGTGCTGGTTTTTGCCGAAGTGCTGCCGAAAACATGGGCGATCACGACGCCCGAACGGTTTGCACTCGCCGTTGCTCCGTTCGTGCGGGCGATCGTGATGGTTTTTGCCCCGCTGGTCCATGCGGTCGAGCAATTCGT
>CAMYKZ010000181.1 GCA_947259045.1 uncultured Afifella sp. | reverse complement strand
GCCGACAAAAATCGCAATGTCGGCCACATTAAACGACCAAGGGTTTTCAAATCCGCAGCAGGACATATTCAGAAAATCTGCGACGGCCCCGTAGATCAGCCTGTCGATGACGTTTCCAATCGCCCCACCGATCACCAGCCCCGCTGATATCTGCACCCAGCGCCCGGGCCGGTCGCGCCACATCCAGTGGATCAGCCAAACTGAGATTGCCAACGCAAGCGCAATCAGCACCCAGCGCATCAAATCTCCTACCCCGGCAAAAAGACCGAAGTTGATCCCTTCGTTCCAGGCCATGCGGAAGGTAAGAAACGGCTGGAACACCGGCAGCACGCCGCGAGACTTCAGGTCGAGAAGGTGAACCACCCCGATCTTTGTCAATTGGTCGAATACCAAGACGGCCAACGTGGTCCAGGTAAGAGCTCTCAACGTCCGCATCAGTGCCTGAAATGCCGCATGCCGGTGAATACCATTGCAAGACCGGCATCATCCGCAGCCGCAATGACGTCGGCGTCCCGCATCGAGCCGCCCGGTTGAATGACAGCGGCCGCACCGGCGTCCGCCGCTGCCAGCAAACCATCTGGAAATGGAAAGAACGCGTCGGATGCGACAACCGATCCGATCGCAGGGCTTTCCGCCATATCAAGTTCTGCGCCCATGCGCGCCGCTTTTAGCGCGGCGATGGTCGAGCTGTCGATCCGGCTCATCTGACCGGCGCCTATCCCCACCGTCTGGCTTGCCTTGGCGTATACGATCGCGTTGGATTTTACATGTTTTGCGACCGTCCAGGCAAACAGCAGATCCGTCATCTCGGCGTCTGAGGGTGCACGTTTTGTCACCACCTTCACCGCGTCCGCCGACATCTGGCCGTTATCGTCATCCTGCACCAGCCAACCGCCTGCGACTTGCCGCACCGCGCGGCCAGCGGCGCTCGGATCCGGCAGTCCACCCGTTGTTAGCAGCCTCAGATTTTTCTTCGCCGCGAACACCGCCTTCGCTTCGTCGGTCGCGTCGGGCGCAATCACGACCTCGGTAAAAATATCGGAGATCGCCCGAGCGGTCGGCTCGTCCAGGGTTCCGTTTATTGCAACGATGCCGCCAAAAGCCGACGTGCGATCGCAGTCGAATGCGCGCGAAAAAGCCTCTTGGAGACTGGCGCCGCGCGCAACACCGCAAGGATTTGCATGTTTGATTATCGCGCACACCGGACCATCTTCTGGCGGGAATTCCGCCACAAGCCGAAAGGCCGCATCCGTGTCATTGATGTTGTTATAGGAAAGCTCTTTTCCCTGATGCTGGATCGCCGTCGATACACCACGCTGCCCGGTGCCATCTGTATAGAACGCTGCCGCCTGATGCGGATTCTCACCATATCTCAGCCCCTGCGCCAATTCCCCGGCAAAGACGCACCTGCGTGGTTGCGGCTGATCGATCGACGTGGCCATCCAAGTTG
>CAMYKZ010000180.1 GCA_947259045.1 uncultured Afifella sp. | reverse complement strand
GACTTCACCGAACAGGGCGGCCTGATGTGGGGCACGTCAGCCGTCGGCAAGCTTGTGGCGGGCGCGGACCCGCTCAAGCCGCAGGTTTCCGTTTTTGTGGACGATGTTGCCGGCGCGGATGTGGCGGAAAAGGTCCAGCGCAGGCTGCAACATTACATCGATCGCAAGATCGCCGCCCTATTTGAGCCGCTGCTGGCCCTCAGCCGCGACGAAGAACTGACAGGATTGGCGCGCGGCTTTGCATTCCGGATGGTCGAGAACTTTGGCTTGCTGCCACGTGCGTCCGTGGCCGATGAAGTCAAATCGCTGGATCAGGACGCACGCGCCGCACTGCGCAAGCACGGCATTCGCTTTGGCCAGTTCACGATCTTTATGCCGCTGTTGCTGAAACCCGCACCGACCAGGCTGCGTCTTGTGCTCTGGTCGATCAGCAAAGGTCTGACCGAGTTTCCTGAAGCGCCGCCTCCCGGTCTGGTCACCATTCCCGTTGAGAAAGGCGCGCCCGAAGGGGCCGACACCATGTCAGGCTATCGCAATGCGGGCGAGCGGGCGATCCGGATCGATATGCTGGAGCGACTGGCAGATATGCTGCGCGCCGAAGATTCGCGCGGCGGATTCGAGGCCAAAGCTGACATGCTGTCAATCACCGGGATGACGCTGGAGCAGTTTGCGGTGTTGATGGAGGGTCTGGGGTACAAAGCCGTGAAGGCTGAACGCGCCAAAGTGAAACCCGTCGACGCTGTTGTGACCGTGGAGGGGGCGGAGAAGGCGAACGAGGCTGGCTCTGAAACCACAACCCCTGAAACGGCCGATGCCGCTGCTGCGATTCAGGCGCCCGATCAACCTCTGATGGATGTGGCTGCGCAGGCGTCTGCAGGAGGCATTGTTGAGACACCGGCGCCAACACCCCCTGCGAATGTACCTGAAGACGCCGCGCAAATACCCGATGAAGGCATTGCCCCCATTGCCGCAGAAGCAGCAGAAACGCCGGAGGTAGACAGCAATACTCCTGATCAACCCGCTGACGAAGTGCCGCAGGGCACCGCGCCAGATGCCGATATTGCAGGGCCCGAGATGGAGGTATTCTATACGTTCTCATGGGCGCGCAAACCGCGCAGCAATGCCGGTCCGCGTCGCGGTGGCCAAAACTATAGCGCCCGGCCACCGAAACCCGAGAAAAAGATCGACCCCGACAATCCGTTTGCGGCAGCCCTGATGGGACTGAAAGACAACAAGTAGGTGGCGGGCGGCGCGGCAAAACTGAGGCTCGACAAATGGCTTTGGTACGCCCGCTTTTTCAAAACCCGGTCGCTGGCCGCGGCACGAGTGTTGTCTGGGTCCGTGCGGATCAATGGCGAGATCACTCAGAAGCGCGCAGCGTCTGTCGGGCCCGGCGACGTCTTGACCTTTGCCATCGGCGATCACATCCGCGTTATACAGATCGATGCGTTGGGCGCGCGGCGCGGACCCGCTCCCGAGGCGCAAGCGCTTTATACCGATCTGTCCCCGCAAAAGCCGCGTTCAGAGGACAAGCCACCTGATAACCCGGCGTTTGATGGAAAAGGTCGCCCAACCAAGCGCGACCGCCGACTGCTCGATCTTTCTAAGGCGCGCCACCTTGAATGATGCGCCGCGCTGATCTAGCTAGACGCTGATATGTTCCGACAAAAGATGGCCCCATGACCTATATCGTCAATGAAAATTGCATTCGATGCAAGTATCAGGACTGTGTCGAAGTCTGTCCGGTGGATTGTTTCTATGTCGGCGAGAATATGCTGGTGATCCATCCGGACGAGTGTATCGATTGCGGCGTTTGCGAGCCGGAATGCCCGGTAGAGGCGATTCTCCCGGATACGGACGCTGGCGCCGAGCAATGGCTTGAGCTAAACCGCGAATATTCCGAGAAATGGCCGAATATAACGCGCAAGGGCGAGCCGCCTGCGGACGCCGACACCTATAAGGACGAAACCGGGAAATTCGAAAAATATTTCAGCCCGGACCCCGGCGAGGGTTAGGCCGGCTGCAGCGAGACAATTCGCGAATTCGGTCGCCTGTGCGGCTGAACCCTGTAAATCATCGGAATTTTGTGCTATATGTAATTCCGTGACGCCTTGGCGGGATAAGATTTCGCACGGAAATTGCAATGAGGAAAATCCGGCTCGGAAAGGGGCCGGATTCGCGATTCGCGCGCCATTTCTCCGAATTCAATGGGGAAAGGGCGCTAGCTTTGCGGAATGTATGGGATGGAAAGCGAGACGCGCCGGTCGGTCGGCACGCAAGTGTCGGCGCGCGAGCGGGTGCGTTCTGTTGGGCGAATCGGATGATCGCCGGCGGGTGATTTTAGAAATCTATGGAAACTACGTAGAGAGACGCAGATGGCTGCGAAAATGACTTTCAAGAAAAATGACTGGGTTGTTTACCCAACCCACGGCGTCGGCAAGGTTACCGGCATCGAGGATCAGGAGATCGATGGTTTCTCGTTGAAGCTGCTGGTCATCAGTTTCGAAAAGGACCGCATGACCTTGCGTGTCCCGGTCGGAAAAACGGACGAATCCGGCTTGCGAAAGCTGAGCTCCAAGGACGAAATGAAGAACGCGT
>CAMYKZ010000179.1 GCA_947259045.1 uncultured Afifella sp. | reverse complement strand
TAATCGGTCTCCGAAAAACGCGCGCGCACCAAGCCTTTCCGGTCGATCACCAGAACTATTGGATACGGAATACCATGATAGGCGGAGCCGGGCACATGCCGTTCGTTAAGGAGGCCGAATGCCCGGATGATTTCCGATTTTGGATCGGACAGCAGGGCGAAGCCGATTTTCCGCCGCTTGGCGAAGCGCGCCAATTGCGGGACGGAATCGTAGCTTACCGTCGCAATCCGATAGTCGAGCTTGGTGAATTCGGCGTACCGTTTATTCCAGGCGACCGCCTGGGCCTTACAGTAAATTCACCAATCGAGGGAACGCGTAAATAAAAGTATCAGTCCCTTTTTGCCGGCCACCGACGAAAAATCAACGGTTTGGCCGCGCTGGTCCGTCGCATTCAACCGGTGCGGAATTGTCTCGCCGACTTTGGGCCCGTGCTCCAGCTTATCCAACCCACCCGCAGCAGCAGCCGGGTTCAACGAACCCAGGAAAACGCAGATGGTGAGGGCAAGCGCGAAACCCGGCCCACGCAAGAAATTCAAATTCAAAACGGAAATTCCTTTCCCAAACATCGCCAGCAACACTAGATAATTCGCCCGTGCCCGGCGGCAAGGCCGCCCGCGCCATTCTTGCGCCAGGTTCCGCCTAAAGTGGGAGCCTGCCCGCAATTTCAGGTGAATCCGCGGCGTAGCGATACGCCCGGAACATCATGTTGGTCTGGCCGCCCGCAAAGAACGGGTCGAAGAAGGGCGAGACATATTCCCAAACGATTTCGCCTTCGCGCGTCACCTCGAAAACCCGGCCCCACTGCCCTTCGCATATAAGAGTATTGCCGGATTCCAGGCGCTGCGCACCGCTGATATGAGGGCTAAAGAAGGTGTACGGCGGTGATCCCTTATATTCCCAAACGCTTTTCTTGCTTTCCGGGTCCAGCTCGATTACCCGCGAAAATGGCAACGCGCCGCCGTGAATTCCATTGGCAAACAGCAGAATGTTGCCGTTATCCAGCATGCCGCAATCATGCTGATGTCCCCAATCGTCGTCGCGATGCTCCCACCGGAATTGGCGCGTCTTGCGATCGACAATCGCGATGAGATTGAGCCGCCGGAAACTCAGCATGACGTCGCCGTTGGGCAGCGGCGCACACGCGTTGGCGTGGCCGTATTCGTTGCGAAAGCAGCGGCCGCAGATCGGATACCGTTCAATATCCATGTCACTATGCGCATGCCATTCCCACACGATTTCGCCTTGCGGCGTCACTTCGTGAAGATAGTCGCCATAGATCAGGCCGTTATGTTCGGTTCCCGGCTGACCGCCCTGAACCCGCTGCGCCGCCTCCTCTGGCATGATCTCCCATCCGAGATACAGCGTGTTACCGTTCGCCAGCCGGCGGCAATCATGATGCTGTTCCCAGTTCTCGTACGCCCAAAGGATTTCTCCGCCCCAATCGTATTCTCGAAGGATGCCGCCCCGCCCGCC
>CAMYKZ010000178.1 GCA_947259045.1 uncultured Afifella sp. | reverse complement strand
CTGTTGCTGATCCTGGCGCTGTGACACATCGACGTTCACATTTTGATAACCACTTTCCTGCAGTAAATCACGCAGGCGCAGCGAGGCGGTTTCGATCAGGTCGCGGGTTTGCGCGTGCTGCGTCTGTATCGTAATCGTGGTTGCGTCATCGGCAATTTTTATTTGCACATCGAGTTTGCCGAGCATCGGCGGATCGAGCCGGATGGTTGCGCTATTCTGCTTCTGGTTGATCATCCAGTTGACCCGTTCACCGAGGCCATTGCTCCATTCGCCGGCGTCCGCGGTGCGCGCCAGATTCATGGTTTCAAGCTGGGCCGGCAATGCATTCTGGATAACCGGCGGCGCGGTCACCGTGCCGCTAAGCGCGTGGCTGTGCCCGCTCACAGACGAGGCTGTTAGCGACTGCTGCGCCGGGCTGGTCGAAGTTTGTTGCGCCAGTTCCAGGTTGCGGTTAGCGGCAAGCTCCGGAGCGGCAGCTTCGGAATGGGTTTTTACCGCTTGCGTCGGCATCCTGAAAGTCTCGGGCAGTTCGCTGTACTCTGCGTTTTCACCGCTGGCGGTCACTGTCCCGGCTTGCCTGACCGTGATCGGAAGCGCAACGTCCGGGTCGCGCGGCAATAGCAACTCCTTGCTGATGGATTCACGGGCTGGATTTGCGCTAACCGCCAGCCCGTCTGGCCGAGTATCGGTCAAGCTCACGGGGTTCGGCATCCGCTCGCCGCTCCCGTCCGCTCGGGGTAGCGTGGGCCGGGTCGGGGACGCAGGTATTTTCAGACGGGTGTCAGCTTCGCTGCCGGTGACGTTTTCTGCAGCGTAAGTTGCATTGATCGACGCCCGGACATCGGGTGAAGGCTGACCGCCGGCGAGTCGAGTCGGTCTCGACTCGGCAACGACCGATTGTGTCCCGAGGCCAGTTAAACTAGCCGGCGCTGTGGCAACGCTACTCCCGCTATCAGTGACGGCCGCGGACGTCAGTGCTGGCGGAACCGAACTAACCAGGGGCTCGGCAGCGACCGGCACAGGATTGACCGCGGCGCTGGTGGAACCCGGGCGGAATGCTGCCGGCATGATTTCAGCGCGCGGCATTGCGAGTCCGCCACTCGCGTCATCGGGCAATGAATTTCCGCCGACAGGCAATGGTTCGCCGCTCCCGACCGGTGTTTGAGCGCCGGCCGCAGCAAACGGCCATGGCTGATCCAGCAGGGACGCATCAATATCAACCGGGGTTGCCGCAATCGGATCGGCATCTGTCGTAATACGGATTTGCTGTTGTGACAGGTAGTCCTGCCAGGCCGCAACCGCTGCATCGGCAGGGTTCAACTCCGAAGTTTGGGCCGCGTCCGAAAAGTTTTCAAAAAACTCTTTGAACTCAATGACTTGATCGACATTTTCGGCATCTGCAGGGAGTTGTTGCTGCGGCAAACGGGTAAAGCCGTCACCGGCTCCCGGCGCGACCACGGGCATGTCCTGCATCTCCAGCGTCAGGGAGCGTA
>CAMYKZ010000177.1 GCA_947259045.1 uncultured Afifella sp. | reverse complement strand
GGTTCAGGCGGCATGATCCCGCCAAAGCCCAGGTCCAGACCGGACCGGGTTTCGCTCTGGCGATATGCCCGGCTGTTCCGTCAGGATATTCTGTCGGCTCAACCCGCCCGGCTCTATCGGGCCTGGATGGCGGAGTTCCGGACGCCTTTCTTTCGGTCCTACCTTCTGAACCAACCCGATCTTGTGAAAACCGTTCTGCGCGAGCGCCCTCAGGACTTTCCGAAGTCAGGCCGGATAGGCGAGGGTCTGCGCCCGCTGTTGGGCAACTCTGTCTTTCTGACGAACGGCGACACGTGGCGGCATCAAAGACGGATCATTGATCCGGCCTTTGAAGGTGGGCGGCTGAAGGATACGTTTCCGGCCATTTTGGCGGCGGCCAAAGCCGGTGTCGAACGTTTGGCCAAACGCACGGATCAGCCGGTCGAGGTGGAACAGTACACCAGTCATATCGCGGCGGATGTGATTTTTCGGACGCTGTTTTCGATCCCGATAGAGGATAATATCGCGTCACGGGTTTTTTCGCATTTTCAGGACTATCAGCGCAGCCAGCCAATCCTGAACCTGGCGGCTTTCGTTCCGGTGCCCCGCTGGGTCCCACGGTTCTTTCGAGCCCCAACCAAGCGCACTGCCACCGAGATCCGCACACTGATCGCACAGCTGACGGCGGCGCGTATGAAGGCGATCCGCGACGGGACCGCCCCGGATGATCTGGCCACCAAGATCATGACAACAGCCGATCCGCAAACCGGGGTTCGTTTTGATACTGCGGAAATGGTTGATCAGGTGGCAATCTTCTTTCTGGCCGGCCACGAGACCAGCGCGTCCGCGCTCGCCTGGGCGCTCTATATGATGGCGATTTTCCCAGACTGGCAGGATAGAGTGGCCGAAGAGGCCCGGATCCTTGATGCGCCCGACCTCTCGGTTGTGTCCAGACTTCGGATCAGCCGTGACGTGTTTCGCGAAACCCTACGCCTCTATCCCCCGGTTCCGATGATGGTGCGTGAGGCGACCCGGACGGAGCACTTTCGTGACCGCGACATTCCGATAGGTTCACAACTTGTCCTCAGCCCATGGCACCTACATCGGCATGAGCGGCTTTGGGACAATCCCGACGGGTTCGATCCCGGACGCTGGCAGACAGAAAATGGTCAACGCTGCCAACGCGAAGCCTACATTCCGTTTTCGGCCGGACCGCGGGTTTGCCCCGGTGCCGGCTTCGCGATGGTCGAAGGTCCACTAATCCTGTCGATGCTTTTGCGCAATTTTCGGGTCGAACCAGTGCGCGGCCGCCGGGCCGTTCCGCAGGCGCATCTGACGGTGCGGTCACGTGACGGTATTTGGCTTAGGCTGAGTGACCGAGAGCCGAAACCGACATTTGGCAATGCATAATCTTATGTCTGCCTGAGTCTCCGCAGAACGAAGAGCCGGATGGCGGATGCAAGACCCAACTCCACTCCGCGTTCGGTGTCGATCTCGGCTGCCAGCGCATTGATCGGCTTGCCATCCGCCT
>CAMYKZ010000176.1 GCA_947259045.1 uncultured Afifella sp. | reverse complement strand
GATGACCGAAGCGCTGGGTTTATCGCTGCCAGGCACGGCAGCCACACCCGGTGCGGATTCACGTTTGCAGCGCATCGCATTCGCCGCCGGCCGCCGCGTAATGGATCTTCTGCTGGACGACGTCCGCCCTTCGCAAATACTGACCGAACATGCTTTCAGCAATGCGATACGCGTGCTGATGGCGACCGGCGGTTCGACCAACGGCGTGCTTCATCTGCAGTCGATTGCTGCCGAACTGGATCTGGACCTGACACCCGAACTGTTCAACCGGGCCAGCCGGACAACGCCTTTTATTTGCGGCATTGCACCCAATGGACCGGGCATGATGCAGGATCTGGACGAAGCAGGCGGCATTCCCGCTGTGATGAAAGAACTGGAATCGCTTCTCGATACCGATGTAATGACGGTGACCGGTCAGGCGCTGTCGGAAACGCTGAAGGAAGCGCCTCACGGCGACGGTAAGATCATTCGTTCGATCGACGATCCACTGGCCGCGGAAGGCGGCCTGATGTTCCTGGAGGGCAGCCTGGCGCCGGAGGGAGCGCTGGTCAAGAAAGCGGCCGTGCCGGCAAGCATGCAGCAGTTCAAAGGACCGGCGCGCATTTTCGATACCGAGGACGATGCCAGCAACGCACTGATGGCCGGTCAAATCGAGCCCGGTACCGTGGTGATCGTGCGCGGTATTGGCCCTGCCGGAGATCCCGGCATGCGCCTGCTGCAGCGTTTCCTGTGGTTGTCCGCCGCGAAGGGCATGATGGACAAGATCGCATTCCTGACCGACGGCCGCTTTTCGGGAACCAATAAGGGTTGTGCCGTAGCGCATATATCTCCGGAAGCAGCCGTAGGTGGTCCCCTGGCCCTTGTTGAGGATGGTGACGAAATCGAAATCGATATTCCGCAAGCGAGGATTGACTTGCTGGTCGACGATGGCGAAATGGCGAGCCGCCGCGATGCATGGACACGGCCCGAGCCCAGGGTTAGAAAAGGTTATCTGTCCATTTACTCCCGGATGGCCGACAGCACCGCGCGGGGGGCTTCACTGAAGTACCGCTAATCTCGAAACCCGGCATTGCCGTCTCAGCCGTTTGGCTGCGAAACTCCCTCGAGGCGCTACCGATCCGGTATCAGGGGGCCGCCTTCTGCGATCTCGATCAGCATGCCCAGGTCCTCCACGGTATCGATCAGGGCAAACCGGGTATCCTGTAATTCTCCACTCGCCACGATGGCGTAGTTTTTTGCTCGGAAGTCGGCAATCGATGATCGGTAGTTTGTTGTTGCCACCATGACGTGATGCAGCCCTGGACCGTTGGTCCGCAGGAACTCGGAATAGATGCCGTGCCTGTCCCGCGGTTCGATAAGCTCAAGCTCCAGCGGCCCCAGCTCCGTCCAGGCGATGCTGGCGCGGGCCTCGATGGGCGCACCACCGAACGTGAAACGACGGCCTTTTCCCTGGCGGGTATCGACGGAGTTGAAATTCCACTCTTTCCACCCGAGTAATTCCCCATAACGCGAGACGCAATGATCCAGGTCGCGCACGACGA
>CAMYKZ010000175.1 GCA_947259045.1 uncultured Afifella sp. | reverse complement strand
GTAGCGCGCGATTGCGAAATAATCGCAGAAAACGGTGCCAAACGTTGCCATAAGAATTCTAATCTGGATTAAAAAACCGGGGGCGTAACTTTGCATCAATTGCCGCGCATTGGCCACCCCCTGCGGCCCGGAATCCGCTAGAAACTGGGCGGGCTGCAGGCCGTAATCAGTTCGCAGGGCTCATTACCCGGATTGTGGAACCGGTGCGGCTGGTCACTCTTGAAATAGTAGGCGTCGCCGGCGCGCAGCACGGCAGTCTGGTCCGCCACCGTGATCTCGAGGCGACCCTGGAGGACGATGCCGCACTCCTCGCCTTCGTGAGTGATCGCATGTTTGCCGGTGCCGGCACCGGGCTGGTAGCACTCCTTGATCAGCTGTATCGCCCTGTTACGCAGATTCGCGCCAACCTGCAGAAACGACACGCCGCCGTCGGCGATCTCTGTCAGGTCTTCAGCGCGGAAGAACATGCGATCCGGCATCTCGATATCGTCCGCGAAAAACTCGCTCAGGCTCATCGGCACGCCGTCGAGCACGCGTTTGAGCATGCTGACGGTCGGGTTCAGTCGGCCTGCCTCGATCTGCGAAATCGTCGCGTTCGCGACTCCGGATACGCGGGCCAGATGACGCTGCGACATGCCGAGCCGCTGGCGGATTTCCCTGAGGCGCTTGCCGATTTCCTGGTCCATGTGCCAAATCTCCCAAAGCGTTTATTAAAATAAACATTTTGAAACAGGAATCCAAACTAATCAACAACTTACGATAGGCCAGCTAACTGATTGTTTAACATAGCTCAGCACCATTACACTGTTGCCAATGATCCAGAGGTCAGGAGTCACCGGACAATGAGCGCCGCCGCCAGCAATATCGAAGCTTACTGGATGCCGTTTACGGCCAATCGCGATTTCAGGACAGAGCCGCGCATCATCAGCGGCGCGTCGGGCCACTACTACACGGCCGCAGATGGCACACGCCTTTACGATACGTTTTCGGGTCTGTGGACCTCCGGCATCGGTCACTGCCACCCGAAAATCGTCGCCGCCGTGCAGAAGCAGGTCGCCGAACTCGACTATTGCATGGGTTTCCAGGTCAGCAACGACAAGGCTTTTGCGCTTGCAGAGCGAGTCACCCGCATGGCGCCGGACGGATTCTCCAACTGTTTTTTCACCAATTCCGGCTCCGAGTCTGTGGACACGGCGTTAAAAATCGCTCTGGGCTATCACCGGGCGCGAAGCGAGGGCAATCGGACCCGCCTGATCGGGCGCGAAAAGGGGTATCACGGCGTCAACTTCGGCGGCATGTCGGTCGGCGGCATCGTGCCCAACCGCAAGGTGTTCAGCGCCAACCTGATACCGGGTGTCGATCATCTGCGGCAGACGCTGGACCTCGAACACAATGCCTTCAGCCGCGGGCAGCCGGCCTGGGGCGCGCATCTGGCCGACGATCTCGAGCGGCTTGCAGCGCTGCACGACGGCAGCAACATTGCGGCCGTCATCGTCGAGCCCGTCGCAGGCTCGGCCGGCGTCATCCCGCCCCCGGTGGGTT
>CAMYKZ010000174.1 GCA_947259045.1 uncultured Afifella sp. | reverse complement strand
TCTGTTTCGATAACCAAATGCGCATCACGCGAAGACCTTCCCCAACCTGATATCACGCCGGCCAATCGCCGCAAACGAAAAATTACCGGCCGGCGGCGTCAATTTCAACCCGCCGTTCCGCCGACGGTCAGTTTGTCCACCTTCAGTGTTGGCTGCCCGACACCCACCGGCACCGACTGCCCATCCTTGCCACAAACACCGATTCCGGCATCGAGTTCCAGATCATCACCAACCATAGACACTTCTTTAAGCACGGACGGTCCATCGCCGATCAACGTGGCATCTTTAAGCGGCCTGCCGATCTTGCCGTTCTCGATCAAATAGGTCTCGCTGGTCGAGAACACAAATTTACCGGAGGTAATATCGACCTGACCGCCTGCAAAATTAGCCGCGTAGATGCCCTTTTCCACCGACGCGATTATCTCTTCCGGATCATGTGGCCCTGGCAGCATGTAAGTATTGGTCATGCGGGGCATCGGCAGATGCGCGAATGACTCCCGGCGGCCATTTCCGGTCGGCTGCATACCCATCAAGCGGGCATTGTGTTTGTCCTGCATATAACCGGTCAGACGGCCATTTTCGATCAGCATCGTCTGATTCGTAGGCGTTCCTTCGTCGTCGATATTCAATGACCCCCTGCGGCTGGCAAGTGTGCCATCGTCCACGACCGTGCAATATTCAGACGCGACCATTTCGCCGAGACGACCGGCGAATGCGGACGTCCCCTTGCGGTTAAAATCGCCTTCGAGCCCGTGCCCGATGGCTTCATGCAACAGCACACCGGGCCAGCCCGGCCCCAGCACAACAGTCATTTCCCCGGCCGGCGCAGGCACGGCCTCCAGGTTAACCAGCGCCTGACGAACCGCTTCCCTGCCGTATGTCATGGCCAGATCGTCTTCAATAAAATACTCGAGACTCCGGCGACCGCCCCCGCCGCTGAAACCCTGCTCGCGACGACCATTTTGCTCGACGATCACGCTGACATTCAGCCTGATCAGCGGTCTGACATCAGCGGCCAGCGTGCCATCGCTGCCACACACCAGAACGAGTTCATGCACGGCAGCCAGACTGGCGTTAACCTGCTGGACGCGCGGATCGAGCGCCCGCGTTTCGCGATCAACCCGCCGCAGCAGATCCACCTTATCGGCGTCCGTAATGCTCACCAGCGGATCCATGGCAGGATATAACTGATGCCCTGTCTGCACTTGCCATCCCTTGACGACGCCGTTCTCGCCGCGCCGGGCGATGGCGCTGGCGGCATCAGCGGCCGACAACAGAGCCGGGACCAGTAGTTCATCAGAATAGGCGAATCCGGTCCGCTCGCCGGCTATCGCCCGAACGCCAACACCCTGATCGATGCTGTAGCTGCCCTCTTTAACCACGCCGTCCTCGAGCGCCCAGGATTCATGCCGCACTGTCTGGAAATAGATATCCGCCGTATCAACGCCGCCGGTCAACAGCCTCCCCAGGGTCGCGTCGAGATGCTTGTCCTCAAGCCCGGTGGGTTCCAGCAGCCGCTGCCTCGCTATCGCGAGCGCATCTATAGA
>CAMYKZ010000173.1 GCA_947259045.1 uncultured Afifella sp. | reverse complement strand
CGCATCGTGCAGCAGTCCGGCTTCGCGGCACAGTTCAACCAGCGTATTTGTCGTGCCGGCCATCGCCGACAGAACCACCGCAACCTGGTGACCGGCGTCGATCTCACGCTTGACATGCCGCGCAACATTGCGAATGCGGTCAATATCGGCGACGGATGTACCGCCAAATTTCATGACGAGCCGGGACATGCGGAAAAGTCCGTTGATTAATCTGCCTGACAGTCGGTCGATATGGCTGGCGAAGTATGGTGCAATTTCCAGCGCCGGGGTCTCAGCCAGTTCACGCGGCCTCTTTATCCGCTCTTTGTCGCAGGGGCAACCGCTGCATGTCCGCTTGACTTCCGCCCCTGCCTCATCACATGCCAGTGGGATCCGGACATGCCGACCGCTTGAGATCAGAAAATGACCGCCAAACCTGCCGACCCAGGCACGACAGAGACGACAGTCGATCGGGCTGAAGTTGAAAAGTTCAGCCGCCTGGCGGCGGAATGGTGGAATCCGGAATCCAAATTCAAGCCACTGCACAAATTCAATCCGGTTCGGCTTTCCTACATCAAACAGCAGGTTTGCGGCCATTTTGGCCTGGACCCGAAGGCCGCTGCACCGTTGGATGGTCTCAGAATTCTCGATATCGGCTGCGGCGGCGGACTGCTGTGCGAGCCGATGGCCCGGCTTGGTGCGGAAATCGTGGGCGTTGATCCTTCGGCCACCAATATCGAGGTTGCAAAGCTCCATTCCGCCGCAACCGGTCTGGCGGTCGATTATCGGAATTCCACCGCGGAGGAGATGCAGCGTTCCGGTGAAACATTCGATGTGATCCTGAATATGGAGGTTGTCGAACACGTGGCGGATGTCGAAGCCTTCCTCGCCACCTGTTCGGCGATGGTGCGGCCAAACGGACTGATGTTCATTGCAACCATAAACCGGACGCTGAAGGCGCTCGCGCTGGCTATTGTCGGCGCGGAATATGTGCTGCGATGGCTGCCCCGCGGAACGCACCGATATGAAAAGCTTGTCCGGCCGGAGGAAATCCGTGCCGTCCTGTCATCAAACGGGCTCCTGATGATCGACGAGACGGGCGTCAGTTATAATCCCCTGACCGACCGCTGGCGTCTTTCGGCCGACAAGGATGTCAATTTCATGATGCTGGCGACCCGTCCGGCCGAATGACGCGATCGGCTGCCGTCAGTTCCGATCCTCCGGCAGAACGGGCAAGGGCAGGATCTCAATGCCCTCTTCATGCAGCGTCCTGACCTCTTCTGCGCTGGCTTCGCCGTAAATACCGCGTTCATCCTGTTCGCCATAGTGAATCTTGCGCGCCTCCTCGGAAAAATCCCGACCGACGTATTCGGCACTCTCAGTCACCTTGTCGCGGATCTGTCGCATCATCGCCAGCACCTCGTCCGGCACGGCCTTGCCGGATGCAACCGGAACCGGTTGGGTTTCCTGTTGCTTGCACTTTGACGTCGAAACCGAAGGCGTCATCAGCATCTTGCTGACATCGGATGTACCGCAGGCCGGACATGTGATCTGACTGGCTGCGCGTTG
>CAMYKZ010000172.1 GCA_947259045.1 uncultured Afifella sp. | reverse complement strand
GGTTCGCTCCGATCGACGCCGTTGTGGTCACTGGCGACATCACCGACGACGGCGGGGACGACAGCTTTCACCTGTTCCGCTCTGCAATAAACGAGCTGCCCGCGCCCATTCTGGCGATTCCCGGCAATCACGACCTGCGGGAACCGTTGCGCGCCTGCTATGAGGACGCGGATTTCATGCCGCCGACCGGCAGGATCAACTGGGTGCATGACCTCGGCGATTTGCGGATTATCGGCCTGGATACGTTGATCGAAGGTCAGGGCAGCGGCGTGGTTGATGCCGAAACATTAGATTTTCTTTCCGACGCACTGGCCGATGCCGACAAAAAGCCGGTCTTGATTGCGATGCATCACCCGCCCTTCGCCTCGGGCATCGCGTTCATGGACGACATCGGGCTTCACGGAATTCCCGCACTTGTCGGCGTTCTCACCCGCGCCGAGACCGACGTCCGGATCATCTGCGGCCATGTTCACGGAACGATTGTCGGGACCGTTGGTGACCGGGTCGCGATTTCGTCGGCTGCGGTCTGCAGCGCGTTCCCTGCCGATTATCGCCCGAACGCACCGGTGGGCTTCACTACCCATCCCGGTGGATACATGGTCCATTCTTGGGACGGTTGCTTCCGAAGCGCTGCGGTTTCGCTTGGCGACGAAGACGGCCCCTATCCGTTCCAGTTACCGGAAACAGTTTGAGCAGCCGCCGGACTTCCCGACGATACCGCACTGCGTGGCCTAAAGACGTCAGGACATAGCTTATGGACGACCAAAATATCGTTTTGTTCTTCCTGCACATCGCCGGTGCTGCGGCGCTGCTGATCTGGTCGGTACGTCTGGTGCGCACAGGGGTCGAGCGAGCGTTTTCCGTGCAGCTGCGCTTTTGGCTCAGGCGGTCTACCAAAAACCGGGCGCTGGCCGCGGCAACCGGCACCCTTTCGGCGATGTTGCTGCAGAGCGCCACGGCCGTCGCGATTCTGGTCACGAACTTTGTCGCAGGCGGAACCATCGCCGCAACGGCCGGGCTGGCGATATTGTTGGGAGCGGATGTGGGCTCGGCGCTGGTGGTGCAGGTGCTGCTGGTGCGGCAAACCTTTCTGGTACCACTCCTTCTGTTGATGGGTGTGGGCCTGTTTCTGCGCGGGCGGCAGCGACGGGCACGCCAGACCGGGCGGGTATTGATCGGGCTTGCGCTGATATTCGTTTCTCTCGACATGATTCGCGCGGCCACCGCGCCACTGGTCGGCAGCGACGGTGCGGCCTCGGCCATGTCATATCTCGGCAGCGACCTGATGACCGCTTTCTTCATCGGAGCTGCATTCGCCTGGGTGGTGCATTCCAGTGTTGCCGCGGTGCTGTTGTTCGTCACACTGGTCTCGCAGGGGTTGCTGCCGCAATCCGCCGCTGTGGCGATGGTGCTCGGCGCCAATCTAGGCGGATCGCTGATTGCCTATGTGCTTACGCTTTCGGCCCCGATCGAAGCGCGGCGCATGATCGTTGCCAATCTGGCGTTGCGGGGCGGCGGCGCGGCGCTGGTGTTGTTGATATACAGCATC
>CAMYKZ010000171.1 GCA_947259045.1 uncultured Afifella sp. | reverse complement strand
CCGTGACGGAATCTAGCCTGTTCGCAGGTCTGGGCGGCCAAAAAAAGTGTTGGGGCGGAGATATAGCGCTGCCCCTCATACGGCACAGTCGTTGGGCCGCATTACCGCTATTCGGAAACGCTAATCTCCGATGGCCGATTTCGGGTTTCCTGCCATCCGCCGAATACCAAAATGCGTATGTCCGTACTTTCGTAAAGGCGGAAAAAATGCGACGATCAGGCGCTTTACAGAGGGACAGGCACACAGCATCGTTAGGCCGAGATTGGCGGCGCCCGCCTCCCACGCTCCGCATGTCACACCAACTCCAATAGAAAGATTTCTACATGATCGATCTGATGTCCATCGCACGAACCGAATCCGAAGGCGGCGATCTGCTCGGACTCCTGTCCGGCCTTTTCGAGCCCACGGATGTCCGGCCCAAAGGTTACCCGGACGCCGTCGTCTGGAAGGGCGGCAACCACGACGGCACCGTCAATCCGGTCGCCCATTCGCTTACCGACGCGTATGCGCTGCTCGGCACCATCGCGGCGATCGACATCCTGGGTCTTCCCTTCTACGGCGTGCCGATGTGGTCGCAATACCGGCACGACACGAAACTGGCGTCACTCGCGTGGTTCGGCAACATGCCGTGCACATCGATCAAATGGTCGACCGCCGGCGACGCCTATGTCAATGATGGCAAGGGCGGCAAGGTCGTCGTCATGGGCAAATCGGCCAACGCGCCGCTGCGCACCCAGGCGGGCGTATTCTGCAACGTCCGGCCCTACGGTCCGATTACGGTCGTCCGCTGCATGCCGTGCCTGCCATACTCGCAAGACCGGGCGAAATTCAGCGTCGATGCGAAGACCGGCAACATCCACTCGGAGATGAACACCCCGGGCGTACAGATGGCCTATGCCAACCGCCTATTCCTCAAGATGGTCCATGAGAGCGGAAAGCTCGGCCGCGTCGCCATGAAACCGACCCAGGCCATGGAAGACGGCATCAACGCCGGGCTGCATTCCTGGCTGCTCCAGGGAACCAAATTCAAGGTCGGCCGCAAATACGCGGTGGACGGCTATGTGGAGCATAAGGAAGCGGTCGATCGCATCATCGCGCTGCTGCCGTCGGACTTCAAAGACGGCATGGAAAACTGGGGCGGCCAGATCGAACAGCATATTTCAGACACGAATTTCGGCCTGCTCCTTTGGGACCTGATCGAAAAGCAGGATTGCATCGTGCTGGCGACCGACCTCGACGGCGACCGTCTTACCGATCTGTTGGCCGATGTCTCCGATCCGCTGCGGACGTTCGGCCAGAAAGTCGCCGACCATCTTGGTGTCGGCGCCAAAACCGGCGATCTGTGGGGCGACATGGGATACACCACCGGTAACGGTCGGGACATGACGTCGGTCATGCACCGCATGTCCGGCCCGCCGATCCATGAACAGACCCTCGGATCGGCCGACGCCATGCTGCTGCGGCTACTCGATGGTGACGAATCGATGGGGGGAACCAAACGGCCGTATGATCCGCGCATTCACTTCGTCCTGATCCGCGACGCCTATCTC
>CAMYKZ010000170.1 GCA_947259045.1 uncultured Afifella sp. | reverse complement strand
TACGGCGGCGGCCGGCTCGATCATGAACGGCATCGGGAACGGGTTCGTTTCGGTCATCGGGGTGCGCACGAAGCCGGGATTGATAACCTGCAATTTCACGCCCTGACGTTCAAGTTCGGGCTGAAGGCTTTGACACAAGTTGATCAACGCGGCCTTTGTCGGGCCATAGTATGCGGACCGCGGCAGGCCACGGTAGCCCGCAACAGATGAAATAACGGCAATCTGACCGCCGCTTCGCCGGCGCATCGTTGCCAGCACGGCTAGCAATCCGCCGGCAACGCCAAGATAATTGACTTCAACTGCCTTGCGGAAATCCGCCAGCTTCAAATCGTTGATGTCGGAAATCGACCAGACGCCTGCACCAAGAACCGCAAGATCTATGGCGCCGTGCTCTTGCTCCATGCGCTCGACCAGGCCGGCAACCTGTTCCGCTTCGGTCACATCGACCGGATAGGCGGTGATCGATGCGTGCAGCGCCTGCAGCGCCTCAAGGTCCTCGCGCGTCCGCGCCGAGGCCGACACCTGCACGCCGGCCTTTGCCAGAACGACTGCAAGTTCCCTGCCGATACCGGAGCTGGCGCCGGTGATCCAGACATGCCTCCACGGGTAGCTGGTCATCTGCCGGTCAGATGCCGACCAGCGGCTGGAAAATACGCGGCAGCAATCCCTTGAAACGGGTCGGGCGCTCAACGGCAACCAGGCAAATACAATCCTCGCTCGCCTCCACAACCGGCTGGTGCTCGACATCCGGATCCAGGTCAGCAACATCTCCGCACGCAAACCGGCCGCACTTGTCGTTGTAGGCGCCAGACAGGACCATGGTGACTTCGTGACCTGTGTGGCCATGTTCCGGCACCGCACGGCCCGCCGCGATCTTCATCAGAAAAAGCTTGCTGGCCGCTTTGTCGCCAAGCGCAATCTGATGTGTGGAGATGCCGCGCCCGGCACGCTGCCATTTGATCTGCGAAATCGGTGTCCCGATCAGCAACGATACGATTGGCGGCAAAACCTTGTCCTGCGAAGCGGCGGCCGAAGTGCCCGCACCGGGCTCATCGGGCCTCTCCACCGTCTTGTCGCCGGCGCCAAGTTGCTCAAGCAGATTGTTGGTTGCGCACTGCGATAATGCAACCGGCTCAATGTCATCAAGCAGTGCGCCACCGATCGTCTCGGCTTGCGCCACCTTCTCGCGACAGGACGGGCACACCGCGACGTGGGCCGAAGTGACGATGGCGAATGCTGCAGGCAAGGCGCCGGCGGCAAAGCTGACAATTGTCGAGTCATCGAGGTGATGGTTTATGGTCATCTCAGATCCTCCAGCGCCGCGCTCAGTTTTTGATACGCCAGACGCATGCGTGATTTCACAGTTCCCAGCGGAACGTCCAGCTTGTCGGCGATTTCGCGTTGCGACATGTCGTGGACATAAGCGAGTTCGATGATCTGCTTTTGATCGTCCGGCAGGTCTGCGAGCGCCTGCCCGACGCGTTCGGCCCTTTGGCTTGCAATCGCTACGTCCTCACCGCTTGGATCATCTGACGGCAAATCCATGCCTTCAAGATCCTCATAAGC
>CAMYKZ010000169.1 GCA_947259045.1 uncultured Afifella sp. | reverse complement strand
ACGGCTGCCGAAACGAATCATGCCGATGCGCTCGCCGGTGCGGAGTTTTTGATCCGCTTCGATCTCGCAAACGATGCGGCGCGCTACGAGCCCGGCGATTTGCACGCACGCCACCTCGCGGCCATCCGCCATGGCGAGCCGAACCGACTGCCGTTCGTTATGCTCGCTCGCCTTGTCGAGCGACGCATTGAGAAATTTCCCCGGACGATAGGCCAGCTTGCGCACTTCACCTTCGACCGGGCTACGATTGACGTGACAGTTGAAGACATTCATGAAGACACTGATGCGGGTGAGCGGATCGTCGCCCATTTCCAGCTCCGGTGGTGGCGCCGCAGGCACAATCATCTGCACCACGCCGTCGGCCGGGCTGATGACCAGCCCGTCGCGGTCCGGGGTCATACGGTCAGGGTCGCGGAAAAAACAGAGACACCAGATCGTCAATGCGCCCCCGACGAACAGGAACGGCCCCCAAAATATGGCGCCCAACAGCGTTACCCCGGCAAAGATGGCAATGAACGGCCATCCGGCCCGATGAATCGGAAAAAGGACCGGTTTCAGAGTTTCCTTCAGCGTCGACACGATAAAATCCTTGTAATGACTGGAATGAGCGTTATCGACGGTCCGTTCGACCAAGATGGCGAGGCTTTAACTGGATATGTCGTCACAATCCGCTGAGATTCCGGACTATCCGCCAAATATCGGAAGAAATGGTAAATTCGCAGCGCCGCTAACGAATTGCCGAAGCGGGCACCGCGAAGACCTGCCCGGGATAGATCAGATCCGGATCGCGGATCTGGTCAAGATTGGCTTGATAGATCACCGTGTAGAGCACTCCGTCGCCATAGGACCGGCGAGCAATGCGCCACAAGCTGTTGCCGGGCTGCACAATGAAATAGTTTTCCCCGGGCCGGCTCTTGAGCGGCGCGGCGCGGGTAAAGGGCAGCTCGACACGCTCCGAAACCTTGCCGGCCGCGATCTGGTCGATCCGCAGCTTGTAGGTTCCCGGTGCAACAGCATGATTAGGCCGCAACTGCCATTTGCCGTCAGGCGGCACTCTTGCCTCGCCGACCGGTCCATTATCGACGTAGATGCGGATCGCCGCGCCCGGTTTTCCCTTGCCGCGCAACGACAATCGGCCTTCCTCATCATAGTCGATCACCTGCAGCCGCAGCGCCGCCGTCCCGACGCCGGGACCGGGCGCCGGGGCCTGCAGCAGCCTGCTCGCCCCTTCCCGAGGCACCAGCACGGCCAGCGGCGGCTGTGCGGGCGCGGTGGAAGTGCCCGATGATGCGGCATTGGAATCCGACGATCCCGGAACGGTTCGTTCCGGCACAACAACCACGGCAACCTTGTCGGAGCGTACGACCTTGCCCTCCGCGTCCTTGGCGGCAATGGTCAATTTGGCGTTGCCCGCGGGCAGGGGCTTATCCGAAACATAGACCCATTCACCACGTTTATCGGCGGTGACGCGGCCCAACTCCTTGCCATCATTATACAGCGTTACCTGCGCACCCGGCTTGGCGCGGCCTGCGATCACCGTCTCACCCTTGGGGCTGACACGGACGATGTCAAAGCTCGGAACCAATTCATCGGTTTCCGCGGGCTTCACCGCGTCCTCACC
>CAMYKZ010000168.1 GCA_947259045.1 uncultured Afifella sp. | reverse complement strand
CGGCAACAGCGGCAACAACGGCATCAACGGCAACAGCGGCAACAGCGGCAACAACGGCAACAACGGCAACAACCCTACCGGAGTTGCCACGGGCGCGCCCCTGCAATTGCTGCCACCACAGGCAAACGGCGCAGCGACAGATACTGGCCTTGTCGGGCTACCGGTTCCAAAGCCGGTCTCGCCGGTGCAATTGCTGCCATCCCAGACAAACGGCGCAGCGATCGATACTGTCCTTGTCGGGCCGCCGGATCCGAAGCCGGTCGAACGGAATTTGGAAGCCAGTGCGGACGTGCAGGCAAGCTTGACGGCAAACGACGAGGCCATTCCGACATTGGAGGATAGCCTCGCTGCCGCTGTTGCCGTGATCGAAACCGATTCCTCATTCGATGCGACTGTTGATGCCCTCAAAGCTCTTGCCGCTATAATCGCAGCGTTCGAGGAAGCCGACAACCGGGCTCATGACGAATAGCGCAGGACGGTTTATGACGATTTGGCCGCCTCTGTGGTGGAATAGCTGCGATTTAATCTGACATTTGGGACTTTTCGGATTGCCGGTTCCGAGCGCGTTTTCATAAGAGCGAGCGAGGAACCAAGAGAGGACGAACGATCAGAAAATTATCAGGGCGAAAGTCGGCCTTTTGGAGTTGGCCAAGCAGCGTCGCCGGCATTCCCGAGGTCGAGCAAATACTGCAATCGACTATGCTGCTTCGTCGCCAGGAAATAGTCGGAAACGGCTGATCCTAACTTGATCAATGTCCGCTCCGGGTCACGAACAGACCTCATCCGCTGCCGCTTAGATGTCGGTTCTACCCCCAGGAACGGGCATAAATCGCGGAAAAGCCGACCTCAGCCAAGGGATGTCTGCTAAGCGCCCGATAACGGAAGTCGCCGGGCGGCGGTGGCACTTCCGCTAATGGGATGGACCGGCTGCTCCCCTGAGCGAGCAGGTTAGTCTGCAAAGACTTTCACCTGCCAATGATAGGAGCAGCATCCCATGGCAAACACCGCAAAACAGAGCCTTTCCGCGCTTGCTAGTGTCGGCATCGATATTGGCAAGAATGTCTTTCACCTCGTCGGCTTTGATACGGACGGCAAGATTGTCCTGCGGCGCAAGATCAAACGCCTGGCGCTGATCGCGACGTTCGAAAAGTTGCCGGCCTGCATCGTCGGCATGGAGGCGTGTCTGAGCGCCCACTTCGTCAGCCGGACATTGCGCCAGCTGGGTTTTGAGCCGCGGATCATTCCGGCCAAATACACAAAGCCGTTCGTGAAAGGCCAGAAGAACGATTACAACGACGCCGAAGCCATCGCCGAGGCGGCGCTGCGCCCCAATCTTCGCTGTGTTGGCGAGAAGACGCAGGAGCAACTTGACCTGCAGGCGCTGCATCGGGTGCGGTCCCGATTGGTGTCGCGGCGGACGGCGACGATCAACCAGATCCGTGCCTTTCTCATCGAACAGGGGATCACAGTTCGGACCGGGGCGCACGCTCTTCGCAATTCGCTACGAGATATCGCCGCGCATGAGCGATATCATTGTCGGCCTTTATGAAGACTGGCTTTGGCTGGACGAGCGGATCGAAAGCACCAGCAACGAGATCGAGCTGGTCAGCAAGGGCGAAGCCAATTGCCAGCGGCTGATGAGCGTTCCCGGCATTGGTCCGATCATATCGACCGCCATGGTGGCCGCGATTGGAACGGGCGAAGCTTTTGACAGAGGCCGCGACTTTGGTGCCTGGCTTGGTCTGGTTCCCCGACAATACTCAACCGGTGGCAAGCCGATCCTGGGCCGCATCTCAAAGCGCGGCAGCAAGTATCTGCGAACGCTGTTTGTGCAAGCGGCGCACATCATCCTTATGCGTCCCCACAATTGGCACAAGTTCAGCTTCGGATCGTGGCTGGAACAGGCCGCACAGAGAATGCACAAGAACAAGCTCGCCGTCGCCCTGGCCAACAAACTGGCGCGCATCGCCTGGAGCGTTCTGACGAACGGTAAGGCGTTCGATGAAAACCGAATTGAGGTGACCGCGATCTAGACCACGACAACCTCACCCAAGCTCGCGATTGAGATGACTGCATGGAACGGATCAAGAAACGCACCCAAAGTCTGATGGCACAAATGGCTGCCAGACAGCCTGTCCGCTAATGAGACCAATGGCGCGTGCGTATTCCCATCAAGGCCACGGCCGGCGAGCC
>CAMYKZ010000167.1 GCA_947259045.1 uncultured Afifella sp. | reverse complement strand
CGGTCATCACCGGCCGCGACATGACATCGGCGACGGGCGTCTCGGCGGCGGCCCGAAATGCGAGGCGGCGCACCACATCGTGCTCGGTGAGTATTCCACAGATGCGCCCGTCGGGTCCGGTGACGGCCGCCGCGGTAGCCTGGGCCTCGACCATGCGGGCGACCACGTCGCCGCAACTGTCGGCATCGGCGACAACGATCGGCGCTGGCGCCATATGCCCACAAACAAGTTCGCGAAACACCGCCGTCCGTGGCATCAAGGTCTCCCCGCCGGGGCGGCCATCGGCTAGCTCATGCCCGCGGCAAAGGGAACGGTGAAGACGAAACGCGCGCCGGCGCCACGCGTCCGTTCCACCCAGATGCGCCCGCCGAAATATTCGACGATTTGACGGCAAATCGGCAGGCCAAGTCCGGTGCTTACCGGCTTGCTGGTCGCCCTGGCATCGACTTGTTCGAACTTTTCGAATATCCGCTGCTCGGCGCCGCGCGGAATTCCGGGACCGTTGTCTTCGACACTCACCAAAAGACCCTCCAGCGTTTCCTCCACATCTATGATCACCTTGGGTTCCGCCCCATCGCAGAATTTGACGGCATTGGACAGCAGATTGACCATCACCTGAATAAACCGGTCACGATCCGCGCGCACGCGGCGCAATGCATCCGGGACCCGGATCTGCAATTCCATGTGGCTTTCCGAGAGAAGACTGCCGGTTGCCGCAACGGACTCCTCGATGACTTCCTTGGGATCGATGTCCGAAATCTGCCATTCGCCGCGGCCGGCCTCGAGTTTTGCAAGATCCAGCAACTGCGCCAGCATCGCCGGGACCAGCGAGATATGGCTGACCTGGTGATTGTGCAGATCATCCATAACGACTGTTGCATCGAAGCCTTCGTGCAGTACAACGCTTGCACCCGCGCAGGCACAGCGCAGCAGGATGGACAGACCACCGATGTGAACCAGCGGCAGACAATCCAGCCAGACGGATGTATGTGACAGCTTCAGCCGTTCATTGGCAGCCTGGACACTAGCCTGAAGATTGCGCTCACTCAGATTGACCAGCTTGGGTAAACCGCAGCTGCCGCTGGTTGCCAGCAACAAGCGGAGTCGGTCGGGCGATGGCGGTGATTTTACAGCGCACACGTGCTCCGCCTGCCCGGCCGGTGCAAGCAGATTGGCCGCTGTCATGACCTCTATAACATGGTTCAGACGGACAATGTCATCCTCATTGAGGATAAGATCGGCGCGTACCAGTTCCAACAGACGCTTACGCTGTTCATCCGGCAGGCGCGGATCGAGCGGGAACAACACAAAGTCTGCGAACAAGGCGGCGTGCAGCAGAAACGCCAGCAACGTGGCGGAACGGCTTTCCACCACAATGGTGGCGCCGGGTTTCAGCCCCTGTGCACGCAATAGCTGACAGAGCTGTGCCGTCAGCGACTGCAGGGTAGCATAGTCGAAGCTGGCGTCTTGCAGTACCAGCGCCGATGCCGAAGGCTGCTGGTGCGCCGCACGGTATAACCAGTCAGAGCAAAGACCATTCCATTCGAACTCAGTTATGCCCATTTGCAGACCTTCCACAGGCGATGAATGCCGACACTCACAAAGCCCTTCATGAGCTCATGTATAATATCATAATAGTTTTGCATA
>CAMYKZ010000166.1 GCA_947259045.1 uncultured Afifella sp. | reverse complement strand
TCAATCACCGCGCCGCACGATGATCCCGCCTTGCGGATCCCGTCGAGATAGGTTTCCCATTCGCCTGCGGCCTGCGCATGTGGCTTGTAGGCTTGAGCCACCTCTGCCCCCAGCACAACGTCCCACGGCAGACCGGCGCGTTTGGCCATGTTGGTGATCAGCGCGATATTGCCGTTGGAGCATGGCGCAATGATATGCCTGGTCTTCAGGCGCGTGAGGCCGGATACGCAATCAGGCCACGGGTCGAGCCGGTGCCATGCAGTCACCAGGCGGTGCATCTCCTCACCAATCGGCGCATCAAGGCCATGCTCGGCAAAAATGTCGCGCAGGTTTTCCTCATGCAGGATGTCCAGCCGTACAAACCCGCGATTGCCTTCGCGTATGCGCTCCATGGCCGGTTGATAGAGCCCGCGCCAGCCATCTGCGATTGCCGGCCAGTCGGCTACAACATGGGTGTCCGTGCCCCATGCGGAAAGCTCGCGGATGATGCCGGAGCGCCAGTCAACAACCGTGCCGAACACATCAAACAGCAGCGCCTTGATTTCGTAGTCCCGGGTCATGACAGCCTATCCGTTCTGGCCGCGATGGCGCAGATAATGATCAGCCAGCACAATGGCCATCATCGCTTCACCGACCGGCACGGCGCGAATGCCGACGCACGGATCATGGCGGCCCTTGGTAATGATATCGGTTTCCTCACCGCTGCTGGTCACCGTCTTGCGCGGTGTTAGAATCGACGAGGTCGGTTTGACCGCAAACCGGCACACCACGTCCTGGCCGCTTGAGATGCCACCTAGCACGCCCCCGGCATTGTTGGACTGAAATTCCGGCTGGTTGCCCGTCATGCGGATTTCGTCGGCGTTTTCCTCGCCGGTAATGGCGGCGGCCTCGAAGCCGTTGCCGATCTCCACGCCCTTGACCGCATTGATGCTCATCATGGCCGACGCAATGTCCTGGTCGAGCTTGCCGTAAACCGGCGCCCCCCATCCGGCAGGCACGCCGGACGCGACAACTTCAATCACCGCGCCGCACGATGATCCCGCCTTGCGGATCCCGTCGAGATAGGTTTCCCATTCGCCTGCGGCCTGCGCATCGGGGCAGAAGAACGGATTTTCACTGACCTGGTCCCAGTCCCAGTTTTTCCGGTTGATCTTGTGCGGGCCCATCTGCACAAGGGCGGCACGCACTTCAACCATTGGGGTCACCTTGCGCGCGATGGCCCCTGCGGCCACCCGTGCCGCGGTTTCGCGGGCCGACGATCTGCCACCGCCGCGATAGTCGCGCACGCCGTATTTTTCCAGATAGGTGAAGTCGGCATGGCCGGGGCGGAACTTGTCGCGGATTTCCGAATAGTCCTTTGAGCGCTGGTCGACGTTCTCGATCATCAGCGCAATCGGCGTACCGGTGGTAATCTGTCCTTCGGTGCGATCGTCTTCGAACACGCCGGAAAGGATTTTCACCTGATCAGGTTCGCGCCGCTGGGTAGTGAAGCGTGACGTGCCGGGCTTGCGCTTGTCGAGGAATGACTGGATGTCGTCTTCGGTGATCGCAATGCCCGCCGGGCAGCCGTCAACGACACATCCCAGCGCCACCCCGTGTGATTCCCCGAACGTGGTGATGCGGAACATATGACCGAACGAATTGTGTGACAT
>CAMYKZ010000165.1 GCA_947259045.1 uncultured Afifella sp. | reverse complement strand
CTTATTGCAAAAGATGACGTCTCAGAGGCCGGCGATCAGGGATTTGGACGCCTGCTCGATCAGATCAAGCGCGCCGTCGAAATCGCGGGTGTAATACGGGTCGGGCACTTCGCTTTGCCGGGCCTCGGGCACATGGTCGAGAAACAGCTGAGACTTTGCGGTGGAGTGGTCGGGGCGAAAATGTTCAAGCGCAGACAGATTTTCCCTGTCCATGGCGAGGATCAAATCGAAGTCGTTAAAGTCCGCTGCGTGCACTTGACGGGCGCGAAGGGGCGACAAGTCATAGCCGCGCTGTGCCGCGGCCCGGATCGCCGGATCATAGGGCGGATTGCCGATATGCCAGTCGCTGGTGCCGGCGCTGTCAATGATCAGATGCGGTGCCATCGCGCGCAGGACGGCTTCTGCCGTGGGCGAGCGGCAAATGTTCCCAAGGCAAACAAACAGTATTCGCGTCACGCCAGAACGCCGCGCTGGCGCATCGCGCGGGCATAGGACCAAAGCAGAAGTGCGACGATAACAATCGCCAGACTGAACCAGAGCGCCGCGGAACCGGCGATCTGATTCATCCGCACGTCAGCAAGGATGAAATTGTGCACAAAGGTCGCGGCCATGAACAGAAGCGCCAGTCCGAAAGAGGCGCCTGCGAAGCGCGACCGCACGAGCAATAGGATTGATCCCAAAACCGAAAGCCATACGGCCAGCGCCCAACTGCCCTGGACCCAGCCTGGCAACGAAGAGAAGTATTCACGCTGTACATCGGTGAATTGCGACATATAGGGCTCGAATTGAATTTGCGTCATGATGTAATCCGCCGCGCCGAAACCGTTCCAGATCAATGAAACAATTCCGATCAACCACAAATGCCAGGGTGCTCGCATCAATATTTTCCCTTTCACCTCTATAACGATAGCATGGGCACAGAGATCAAGGAACGGCCGATGAAGATCGTCATTTTGACCGGCGCCGGGATTTCGGCGGCGAGCGGTTTGGGCACCTTTCGAGACCAGGGCGGGCTTTGGACCAAATACGATTTGGCCGAGGTGGCGACCCCCGAGGGTTTTGTTCGTGACCCTGCAAAGGTTCACGATTTCTACAATGCACGCCGCAAAAATGCGTCAGAAGCTGCTCCGAATGCCGCGCATTTTGCGCTGGCCAGACTGCAGGCCGAGTTTTCGGACGACGTGATCATCGTCACCCAGAATGTTGATGATTTGCACGAACGCGCAGGCACTCACGTCATCCACATGCACGGATCCCTGGCACGGGCGCGATGCGCTGATTGCCACGCCGGCTGGGACGCGCCGCTTGAAATGTCGCCAAGTGACATTTGCCCGGCTTGCGGAGAGGCGTCGACAAGACCGGATATCGTTTGGTTCGGTGAAATGCCCGAGCATATGGACAAAATCGCGCAGCATCTTGAGACCGCCGATCTGTTCGTCGCTATTGGCACAAGCGGGCAGGTTTACCCGGCGGCGGGGTTTGTTGCCGAGGCAACCGGGGCCGGCGCGCAAACGCTGGAAATGAACCTCGAACCGTCCGACGTTTCCGGCCATTTTCAGGACCATATCATTGGCCCATCATCGCGGACGGTGCCGGACTGGGTAGCCTCAATGATCAAATCGACATGAATGCAAACGAAAACGGCACCGGCCCTCTCAGGC
>CAMYKZ010000164.1 GCA_947259045.1 uncultured Afifella sp. | reverse complement strand
GAAAATGATCGAGGGGATTTTGGCCGAGGACCGGTCATGGTTGACCGAACCGGAGGCGAAACAAGTCCTGGCCGCGTACGACATTCCGGCCGGGCGGACGGAAACGGCGGAGTCGGTCGAGGATGCCGTCGCGGCGGCAGGCCGGATAGGCTTTCCAATCGCCTTGAAGATCCTGTCACCGGATATCACCCATAAATCCGATATCGGCGGCGTCGCGTTGGATCTCGAAAACGAAGAGGCGGTTCGCGAGGCGGCCACGGCTATGCTCGACGCGGTCGGGTCCAGCCAGCCGAGTGCGCGAATCACGGGCTTCACGGTGCAAGCCATGATATCGCGCCCGCAAAGCTTTGAGTTGATCATCGGTGCGCATGAGGACGCACAATTCGGTCCCGTCATCTTGTTCGGACATGGCGGAACGGCGGTCGAGGTCATTGGCGACCGATCGCTCGGATTGCCGCCGCTCAACATGCAGCTCGCGCAGTCATTAATGCGGGAAACGCGCATATTCAAATTGTTGCAGGGATATCGCGATGTGCCGGCGGCCAATATCGATGCGATTGCGCTGACCCTTATAAAGTTATCCCAGCTTGTGACGGATTTTGCGGAAATCGCGGAAATCGACATCAATCCGCTGCTCGCGGACAGTGCCGGGGTTGTGGCGCTCGATGCCCGGATACGCGTTACGCGATCTGGCGTGGCGCCATTCGACCGTTTGGCCGTGCGGCCGTATCCAAAAGAATTGGAGGAGACACTCGCCCTTCCTGATGGCCGTATTTTGTTGGTGCGGCCGATCGTGCCGGAGGACGAGCCCGCGTTGCGCGATGCATTCAAGATGCTGACCCAGGAACAAGTGCGCCGGCGATTTTTCATTCCGATGAAAACTTTGACACACATGGCGGCCGCCCGGTTCACGCAACTCGACTACGACCGGGAAATGGCCTTGGTGCTCACCGAACCGGGATCCCCGGGCAGGTCGCCGATTTTTGGCGTCGTGCGCATTAGCACGGATCCGGACAAGGAAAAGGCCGAGTACGCCATCGTCATCCGGCCCGACGTTGCGGGGATGGGACTGGGCACTCGATTGATGCGCCGAATTATCGACTATGCACGCAGCCAGGGTATCGGTGAGATATTCGGCGACGTTCTGCGGGAGAATTCGGAGATGCTGGAAATTTGCGATGAGCTCGGATTCGATCGTTCAGTCGTTGAAGACGATACCAGCGTCGTCCGCGTTACCATGCAATTGAACCCGCCCGTACCGGTCTAGGCTAGGCCCGGTCAAAACGGCTTGTTCGGTTTGAGGCTCAGGATATACGCGATGATATCATCCCGTTCGCGGGCACTGAGCAGGAAATTGGGCATGCGCCGATGCATCGACTGCAGAAACACGCGAAGGCTGAGCGCCGTCGTCGACGGATGTCTTGCGACATCGTAAAACCTTGGCGCCAAGAGGTTTGGAGAAGCACCGCCGCCGCGCGATATGTCATGACATTCGGCACACTCACTTAGCAAAGCCTGCGATTTTTCGGCGGGCGATGGGCGACGGGTCTCCGCTGAAAGCTCCCCTCCGCAACCTGCGAGTACCGATAGAATCATGCAAAATACCAGTGGCATGACCATCGAACCGCGACCCGCTGGCAACACGGCACCCGAAATCCGCTGGTTCGTCTGA
>CAMYKZ010000163.1 GCA_947259045.1 uncultured Afifella sp. | reverse complement strand
CCAGCGCACCAGCGCTTCGAAGCCCGCGATCCTGTTGCTTTCGACATCGATCAGCGGCTGGTAATTGAGTTCGAACTGATTCTGTTCGAGGGCCTGCGAAATCTGCCGTTCCAGCACGCGGCGTTCCTGGGCCAGCCGGTCCATTTCGATCTGGAACATTCGGAACGTGTTCCGCCCGCCCTGCTTGGCGCGGTACAGTGCGAGATCGGCGTGGCGCATCAGCTGGTCTGGCCGGGTGCCGTGCTCAGGCGCAATCGCGATGCCAATGCTGGCGCCCACACTGACCGGCAGGCCGGCGATCATGATCGGCTGCCGGGCGACATCGATCAGCCGGCCGGCCAGCTCTGTCACCGTGTCACTGTCCGGAGGGCTGGGCAGGATGACGGCGAATTCGTCGCCGCCCAGGCGCGCCAGAATATTGCCCTTGCCGGCGGCGGCGGTAAATCGCCGGCCGATCTGGACCAGGATCTGATCGCCCGCCTCATGGCCGCGCGTGTCATTGACGGCCTTGAACTGGTCGAGGTCGATCATCAGGATCGCAAAGCCGATATCGTAGCGCTCAAGCTGTTCGATGGCTTCGTTCATGCAGATGGTAAAACTGGCGCGGTTGGCGAGATCCGTCAGATCATCGTTGTGGGCCAGATAGGCGACCCGGTCTTCGGCCGTTTTCTGATCGGTGATATCCGATCCGACTCCGCGATAGCCGATAAACTCTCCGGCTTTTCCAAAGTGCGGCTGGGCAGAAAGCTTCCACCAGCGATACGCGCCGTTGTGGTTCATCGGCAATTCGATGTCCCGGAAGGCGGTTTGCTTTCTCATATGGTCCACGACCCGGGCAAGCCCGGGATGTCTTTGCGTTTCGGCGACGCCGAACAGGTCGAATATGGCCATGCCGGTCAGTTCGGAGATATCCCGCTCGGCGGCAGAGGCAAAGCGTTCAGAAACGTGTTCCAGCAGATTGTCCTGGTTGGTCGACCAGAGCCAGTCGCTGGCATTGTCCTCGAACTCCTTCAGCAGCATTGCGATGACAGCGCCGCGCTCATTGGATTCAGCGATTGCCACGAGACGACCGATGAAGGAACGCGTGCCTGACAGGCTTGCCGCGGCGAGGACGCGCAGCCGGCCACTCCTTCTGGGGCGGCGAACTTTGGTTTTTAACTTATAGTCGCGTATCACAAACATGCCGTAATTCTCAGAATTCGCGGGATTATGGCAGATTAGCGGCCGCCCGCGATAGGAATTTAAAGGAATTTAACAACATGTGCCGGCTTTGAGATGGGGTTCGCCGTTATTGGGGCGCAAAATTCCTGTTTCTGCTACCTTTGCGCGGTTTGCGACAGCACCGATGCGAGAGACAAATTGACGTCAATACAAGAATCTATAAGTCTGATCAGCCGTGGCGCGGATGAGATCCTCGTCGTGGCTGAGCTCGAGAAAAAGCTTGCGCGTGGTAAGCCCTTACGTATCAAGGCCGGTTTTGACCCGACGGCACCGGATCTCCACCTCGGACACACGGTGCTCATCAACAAGTTGCGCCAGTTTCGGGAACTTGGTCATGAGATTCTGTTCCTGATCGGTGATTTCACCGGGATGATCGGGGATCCGACCGGCAAGAGCCAGACCCGTCCACCGCTTACGTCCTTTGACGTCAAAGAGAATGCCAAGAGCTACACAGACCAGGTGTTCAAGA
>CAMYKZ010000162.1 GCA_947259045.1 uncultured Afifella sp. | reverse complement strand
AGGATGCCTTTGACCGATATCCGTGATCATCGGCAAAAACGGCTCTTCCAGCACGCGACCGGACGGTGCGGCGGGAAGTATGTCCGAGAGCGGCGATCGATAGATCGAATCGGCGGTCGCAAAGTCCGGCCCTGCGGCAATCAGCAGGGCCCCGCCGTCCTCGACATATTGCCGGACATTGTCGAGGTAGATCGACGGCAAAATCCCGCGTCGTTTGTATCGATCAAAAATGATCAGATCGAATTCCGACACTTTGTCGAGAAAAAGCTCGCGCGTCGGAAACGCGATCAGGCTTAGCTCGTTTACCGGCACACCGTCTTGCTTTTCCGGCGGCCGCAGAATTGTGAAATGCACCAGATCGACCGAGGCGTCGGATTTCAGCAGGTTCCGCCAGGTGCGCTCGCCGGCATGCGGTTCGCCCGACACCAGCAGCACGCGAAGCCGATCGCGGACACCGTTGATCTGCACGACGGCGGCGTTGTTTCGCGTCGTCAGTTCGCCGGCTTGTTCGGCAAGCGTGAATTGAATGACATTCATTCCGCCGTGCTGAAGCGTGACCGGCAGCTCGAGATCCTCGCCTATTGGCACTTCGAACCGTTGCGGCTCGCGCCCGTCAACCGCGATGTCGATCTCGGCCTTGTCGCCAATCTCCGCAGGGACCGCGCCTTGGTCTTCGATCCGCAACGTCAGGGTCACGGGCTCGTCCAATATGGCGAAGGCCGGGGCGTTCGTGACCAAGAGCCGCCGGTCCCAATCGCCTTCTCGTCCCGTCAGCAGTGCGTGAAGCGGGGCGGGCAACTCGGGCGCGGTTTCAATATCGTGAATTTGGCCATCGGTCAGAAGGATGGCCCCCGCCAGTCGCGACCGCGGCTCTTCGGCCAACGCCTTGGTCAGCGCCTCCATCAGCCGCGTTCCCTGGTTGTCTTCGCTGTCGCCCAGGCGCACGATCCGCAGCTCGGCGTTTGGCAAACGGTCGATTTCGGCGGCGATGTCGCTGATCGCCTCAGCCGTCTGGTCCGGGCGGTCGGAGATTTTTTGGCTCGCGCTCTCATCGACCAGTAGGATGACGATATCCGTCAGCGGATCCCGATCCTCGATCTGGAGCGAAGGATTGGCGATTGCCAACAGCAAAACCGCAAGCGCCAGCCCGCGAAGCCACCATCCCAAGAGGCCGCGCCAGATGGCAATTGCAACGAAAAATACTGCTAACAGCACGCCCGCCCACAGCGATGCCATAGGCAAAAGAGGATCGAATATGATGGTTCCCGTTTCCATCTATTGTCCCAGCCGGTCGAGCAAGGCGGGCACGTGAACCTGATCGGATTTGTAGTTGCCCGTCAGCACGTGCATCACCAGATTGACGCCAAAGCGATACGCGATCTCGCGCTGTCTTTCGCCGGCAAATCCACGACCCACCGGGAACATCGGCAACCCGTTGCGATCCATCGCCCAGGCGGCGGCCCAGTCATTTCCACCGATGATCACGGGCGTCACATTGTCGTTCAGATTGCGGAAGGGCATGCCTTCGACCAATTCCGCGTCGGGCGGTGCGGCCTCGACCCAGACGTCACGGCCGGCGTGCCGGCCCGGAAAATCCTGCAACAGATAAAAGGTTCGCGTCAGCACATGATCCGCCGGGATCGGTTCCAGCGGAGGCACGTCCAAAGGCAGCGCCAGCTCCTGCAATTTTCGCCC
>CAMYKZ010000161.1 GCA_947259045.1 uncultured Afifella sp. | reverse complement strand
ACAATTTTATATGGCGCGCGCGGATAACTCCCAGTTTTGGCGCAACAGGTTTCCCAAGTGCGACAATCACATCGATGAGCCATGCGCACCATTCGTCGCGTCCGGCGTGTAACGCCTGAAATTGCTGAACCGTCCCCGATCCGACATTGCCGACGGCCTTCCTGCGCAGCATCAGTTCAAATTCGCGGGTCAGCAATAGATGTGTGCCGCGGTCGCCGCTTCCGGTCCGCGTTAACGGGTGCTTGAGAAGCGCGATCAATTCCTCGGCCGGCATAGCACTGCCCATTAGCAGTGCGACCTGCCGAAGAAACCTGCCTGGCGGGGTTAGCGAAAGCGGACGGCCGCCACTGTCATCCGGTGCGATGTTCCACCGCGCGAGTGCTGCGGCCACGCGCCGCCCAAGCGTTCGATCCGGAGTGATCAATGCAGCGATCTGGTCATTTTCCACCGCTTCGCGCAGGACAGCGGCAATGGCCTGAGCCTCGTCCCGCTGCTGCGGCGCCTCGATCAAAGCGAGGTCTTTGGTCACGGTTCTCAAATCACCGAGGTCCGGGCCCTCGCGGCGCCACTGACCAGACACCGGTGCAGGGCGAAGCGACAGCGAGATCAGCCGGTTGCGCATGGCGTCAGAGACGGTCGCCGGCCAAATCGAAACCAAGTCGGGCCCAAGGCCGAGAGCATTCAATAGCGTCGCAAACCGATACTGAGGATGGTCTTCCAGCGCCTTTTCGCTGTCGGAAAGCAACGTCCAAACATGTTGCGGCGTGTCAGCGTCGAAGCCCGGCAGGATGACTGCGCCTTGCGGCAAACAGGCGACCGACTTCATCAGCTCAAAGGTTGTGCCGCGTGATCCTGTCGATCCTACGACAAGCACCGGGCTTTCTGGTGGTGCGATCCGCCATGACTCAATCAGCAATTCAATCGCCGCGCGGCGGCGGGCTTCCATGTCCTGATACGTTGACCCCGAATCGGCGAGATAGGTTTGCACAATGCGGAGAAACTGCAGCGACCGCACCCAGTGTTCAGAATGGCCGCCGACATCAAGGCTGAATATTTTCTCCGGCGGCACACCTTCGCTGTGCAACTCATCCAGCAGCGCCGCGAGGCTATCTGCCAGATCAAACAGCGCGGATCTTGGGGCAGGGGCCGCAGCACTTTCCAAAAGCGGCTCGATCAGCTTCGCAAGCTCCAGTTTTCGCTGGAGGGCCGGTGCAACCTCAGGCAATTCCGCGGCGGGCATCAAGCGGCTTGCATCGGTTATCAGGTCAATGCGTGGCAACAGCCTTGCCGGTCCATTTTGAAACATGGTCACCAGCCGGCGGCGCATACGTTGCGTATTTACGAATATCCGTACGCGGGCCAACGCTTCGGGCGTTGCTCCGGTCATTCGCTGCAATATGCCCTCGACGACAGCTGCAGGAAAATCCGCCCCGGGCGGCACACCAAACACACGCGGGCAGGAAGACGGATCAAACATGACGAACTTCCAACATCTGCTCTGCGAGTTTCAAACCTTGCGGGGTCCCTATGTCGCACCACTGCCCGGAATACGTGGTCCCATACAGCGTGCCCGCCTCGACCAGCTTGTCCCAGTAGGTATTCAGCGAAAATACTCTCGCGGGAATTTCGTCCAACGCATCCGTTCGGATTATCTGAGCGCCGGTATATACAAGCGGACCGCCGCGTTGAAGTCGGTCGCC
>CAMYKZ010000160.1 GCA_947259045.1 uncultured Afifella sp. | reverse complement strand
ATCGCGGCGGCCGCGGACGGACCCGTCGCCTGGGTTTCGGCGTCGAGCACCGGGGGAGCCGGCGACTCCATCCCGATCGGTGGTGGATCCGCCAATGCCTGGGCGATCGCATCGGATTCGGTTGTCGCGAGGGGCGCCGTCTGATGTGCTTCCGCGGCTGGCTCCTGGACCATTTCCGGGAACGGGTCCGGCAGCATTTCGGGAGGGGCATCGGTTGCACCGAATTCCGCGGCGATATTGCGTCCACCCGTTGGCGAGGCCGGTTCGGGCGTGGGATCCGGAGCGGCAACGGGTTCGGCCGGCAAGACCGGCTCGGGGTCGGTGCTGAACAACGGTTCGGGTTGCGGGTCTGCCGCGAAGGCCGGCTCCGCGGGCGTGACGTCGGGATTGGATTCAGGCAGCGGCGGCACGGGCTGGTCCGGTTCGGCGACAAACGCCGACGGCGGGTTTTCCGGTACCGGAATGTCCGGTGGCGGCGGATTTTCGGGCGTGGCGGGCGCAGGCGCCGGGTGTGCGTCAACCGGGGAATCGAGTTCGGTCGACGTGCCGTCAGGCAATGCAAGCCACTGATGGCTGCATTTGCTGCATCTGACTTTGCGGCCGGCGGCTCCGAGAGCGTCCGGATTGACATTGAAGCTGGCACCGCAGCCCGGGCAGGTAATAATCATCTTGTGTAAACTGCGAACCTTGGATGGTAATATAAAAACATTGTCGGGATTCTAAGGGGTCGGGAGTCCGGTTGCAACAACGGCGGTGCTTTACGCAAGGCATTGTCCATGCCATGTTGCCGATCCAGAGCGCTCATGATTTGCGGCCCCTTTCAGGGGTGCGAGGCCAGTAATTTCCTAATTCGGGACACGGCATAGACGGTGGTTCGTTTCGAAAACGTGGGCATGCGCTATGGAGCTGGTCCGGAGGTATTGAGCGATATAAATTTCACGCTGGAACCCGGATCGTTTCATTTCGTCACCGGACCCAGCGGGGCGGGCAAATCGACTTTGCTCAAGCTTCTGTATTTGGCGTGCCGTCCAAGCCGCGGGTTCGTCAATCTGTTCGGCCGGGAAGTGACCAAGATCCCGTCCCGGGAACTGCCGCAGTTGCGCCGCCGAATCGGTGTCGTTTTCCAGGATTTCCGGCTGATTTCTCACCTTTCCGCCTTTGATAACGTCGCCCTGCCGCTACGCGTTTCCGGTGGACGGGAAGAGGTGATTCAAAAACACGTTACCGAATTGTTGTCCTGGGTCGGGCTCGCCGATCATTTGAATGCCCGTCCGCCGACCCTGTCCGGTGGTCAGCAGCAGCGCGTTGCGATCGCACGGGCGGTCATCGCGCATCCGAACTTGCTGCTGGCAGACGAACCGACTGGCAATGTCGACGATACCATCGCCGTGCGCCTGCTGTATCTGTTCGAGGAATTGAACCGCATGGGGACCACGGTCATCATTGCAACCCATAACGAGAGCCTGGTGTCGCGGTTGTCCCATCCGGTGCTGCATCTCGAGGACGGGGTGCTGGAGCTAAGGGGGGCGATGGCGGCAACGTGATGGTCCGTAGCCAAGATGTCCTTCCCTTCGCAAAGGAATCCACGACGCGCCTGTTGCCATGGATCGTCGGGGTAATGGTTTATCTTGCGGCGGTGATGATGGCCGGCGCAATGCTGCTGGCGGGAGTTGCGGCGGATTGGAACCGCGACCTTACGG
>CAMYKZ010000159.1 GCA_947259045.1 uncultured Afifella sp. | reverse complement strand
AGGGGAAATACCGGGATTGTGTCAGGCAAGTCTGAGCGCGACAGCATGCGAGACACGAAATACCTCTCCAATCAGACGAATATCATCGACGACAATTTACGCCTGCCGTTAAGAACAACGGGATCGTTTGGTTTCAAAGCTTCGAAAATCGTGAAGAGCTGTGTTTTGGCGGCACCGTCATTCAAGTCTCTGTCCCGACGGAATATCTCCAAAAGCTGGTCAACCGCGGCGTCGGCGTCGCCCGCTGCATAAAGCGCCTGCGCAAGGTCGTAGCGCGCCTGATGATCGTCCGGGCTGGCGTCGACCGCGGCGCGAAGTTCGGCAACCGGTCCAGCGTCTGCCGCTTGGCGCGCGAGTTCGATCTGTGCGCGAACAGCATCAATTTCACCGGCGTCCGCGATCTCTTCGGGGACCGTCAGGAGAATCTGGGCCGCCTGATCGATCTGGCCCAGCGCCATATGTGTCCGCGCCAAGCCGGAATACGCGGCGGCATTGTTGGGATCCTCGGCAAGCACGGCCGAAAAGACCTGAGCGGCATCCGCCGCAGCACCTTCAGCCAGCATTGCCTCGGCACTTTCCAGTGCCTCGGACAATCCGCCACCGGTTTCACCGCCCGCAGCTTCGACAACGCGGTCGACAAACGCCTTTAGCTCCGAGCCGGCGAGCGCGCCTTGAAAGCCGTCGACCGGCTGGCCCTGCCAAAACGCATAAACGGTTGGAATCGACTGAATTCTGAGCTGCGCTGCGATCCCTTGGTTTTCATCTACATTCACCTTGACCAGCTTCACTTTGCCGCGTGCGTCGGTCACGGCCGCTTCGATTGCCGGCGTCAATTGGCGGCAGGGACCGCACCAGGGTGCCCAGAAATCCACGATGATTGGAACTGTCTGGCTGGCCTCGATGACATCGGCCAGGAACGTCGCTTCGGTGCTGTCTTTGATCAGATCGTCCTGAGGTTCGACGGGCGCGTTTGGATTGAGTTCAAGCATGGGCGTTTCCAAATAAACTGTTGTCGGGCCTTATATGCGATCAGATTGAGAAAGACCAAGGGGCACGGGGTCTCAGGGCAACCGTTGTCGCTGGGCTTTTGTCAGCGGTAAACACCCGGTCAGCCCGGCCGGAAGCACCAGCCAGGCACCTTTGCCATAAAGGTCGCTGGCCATCCCCGGACGGTTGGCGACCGTCAGGGCAAACCGATTGAGCCCAAGGATGCCGGCATCGCCGGGCAGCCCAGCCAATAACGCCCTGCTCGGAAAAGGCACGACCGCGGCCGGCGCTGTGTCAGAAAACCGCATGACCCCGGCCATGATCCCGATCCAGGCGATCAGCACAATCGGCAGGGCCAAAGCGACGCGTTTAGTAGTCGTGGACATGCTCCAATACTAGACCGTCGAGATTGCGAAGACGATCCGCAAGCCCGGATACCGGCACAAGGATCAGATGCCGGTAATCCCCGTATCCCTGACGCGGGAACGTGTAAATTGCATCAGATACCGATGAAACATCTGATATTGCAGTGAAAAGTATCTCATCGTTGCCGGCGATCTCGACGAAATCGGCACCATCATTCGCCAGTTGCCCGGCGATCCGCGAAAAGGCGCGATAGCGGTCGGTTTCGATAACGATGCCGTCGGGAATCGTTTCGATCACGGTGACGCCATCGATGCTGCTCAACTTTTCGGCCGCAATTCCGGTCACCAAGGAC
>CAMYKZ010000158.1 GCA_947259045.1 uncultured Afifella sp. | reverse complement strand
TGCTGACCGGTCTCGGCAAGCAGTCCGGCGATATCGCCATGGGCGTTGACGAGGGTGACGAGAAAGAGCAGGGCGCCGGCGATCAGGGCCTGATGTTCGGCTACGCCTGCAACGAAACCGACGTGCTGATGCCGGCACCGATTACCTACGCTCACCGCCTGGTGCGCCGCCAGCACGACGTGTTCAAATCCGGCGAACTCGACTGGCTGCAACCCGACGCCAAGAGCCAGGTCACGTTACGTTATGAGCACCACAAGCCGGTCGGCCTCGAAGCCGTGGTGTTGTCGACCCAGCACAAGGACTCGGTGGATCTGGCGACCCTGCGCGAAGGCGTCATCGATACCATTTTGAAACCGGTGTTGCCGGCTGAATGGCTGGCGCAATGCAAGAACGAAAACATCCACATCAATCCGACCGGCCGCTTTGTCGTCGGTGGCCCGGTGGGCGACGCCGGCCTCACCGGACGCAAGATTATCGTCGATACCTACGGCGGCATGGCGCGCCACGGCGGCGGCGCCTTCTCCGGCAAGGATCCGTCCAAGGTCGACCGTTCCGCCGCCTACGCCGGGCGCTACGTCGCCAAAAATATCGTTGCTGCCGGTCTTGCCGAGCGCTGTGAGATACAGATATCCTATGCTATCGGCGTGGCCGAACCGACTTCCATCATGGTGGAAACATTCGGCACCGGCAAAATCAGCGACGAGCGCATCACAGACCTGGTGCGCGCGCATTTCGATCTGCGGCCCTATGGAATCCTCAAGATGCTGGATCTGTTAAACGCTGAGCAGATCAAGTACCAGAAAACCGCGGCTTACGGCCACTTCGGCCGTGAGCACGAAGGTTTCACCTGGGAGAAAACCGACAAAGCGGAACTTTTGCGCACTGACGCGGGACTCTGACAGTATTAAGACCAGCTGTGTTCTCTGAGGGGCGCTGCAGCGGGACTCCCCGCCAGGCTCAGGGATACTGGACACTTCGAAAGAACGGCGCTCATCTTTGTCTTCAGGAGATGACTATGAACGCTGTTTTAGATACCTCATCCGACTATAAAGTCGCCGACATCAATTTAGCCGACTGGGGCCGCAAGGAAATCGGCATCGCCGAAAGCGAAATGCCCGGTCTGATGGCGTTGCGCGCGGAATTTTCTGCCGGGAAACCACTGCAAGGTGCGCGTATCACCGGCAGTCTGCACATGACCATCCAGACTGCGGTATTAATCGAGACCCTGGTCGATCTCGGCGCCGAGGTCCGTTGGGCCTCCTGCAATATATTTTCCACCCAGGATCATGCCGCGGCTGCCATTGCTGCGCGTGGCATCCCGGTATTCGCGTGGAAAGGTGAGACCATCGACGAATACTGGTGGTGCACGGAACAGGCTCTGACCTGGCCGGATGGCAGCATGCCGAACATGATCCTGGACGATGGCGGCGACGCCACGCTGCTGGTTCACAAGGGCGCCGAATTCGAAAAAGCCGGTAGCGTTCCGGCACCAAAAGCCGAGGACAACGAGGAATGGAAAGCCATTCTCACCGTTCTGAAGCGCACCCTGGAAACCAGTCCTGGAAAATGGCAGAAGATGGCCGGCAGCGTCAAAGGTGTTACCGAAGAAACGACCACCGGTGTACACCGGCTTTACCAGATGCAGGAAAGCCGAGAACTGCTCTTTCCGGCCATGAATGTTAACGACTCGGTGACAAAATCCAAGTTCGA
>CAMYKZ010000157.1 GCA_947259045.1 uncultured Afifella sp. | reverse complement strand
GCTTTCGACCAGCGTGATCGCGCGCGCAAGCGCGCGGCGGTCGCCATCGATGACACGTTGGGCAAGTTCAAGGGTCGACGCATCCATATTGCGCGGACCATGGCGTCGCGGTTGGCGACTGTCCAGACGCCAAAAGCAAACCGTCGTCTACGGTGACACCGAATTTGGCGGGACAAGGATTTCGGGACCGGGCGCAAACGCAAACCACCGGTCCTTAAGCGCGTCGGTCACTGAATTCGAGTGTTGAGGGCCGGCACCGGCATCCGCAAATATTCTGGTTGTTGCGGCAGTTGTTTTGCCCGCAGCACTGGCTAGAGTTTGCTCAATAATTTGTCCAAAAATTTAAGAGTCTCTTCCAAACATTTGTTTTGCTCATCCAGTGCTTTTGAAAGCAGTGCGATTGCCGGAACCTGTACCGGGATGCCCTGTGACGTCACCGACGCCGACGCCGCGCCAACAGCCCCCTGCGACATCGCCTTGCTAGCACCCAACTTACCCTGCAGTGCCGCCAGGCTCCCTTTCATCTGTGATTTGTCGATCGCATTCATAGTGAGTTCTCTTTCTTCGTACCATGCGCGCATGACTGGCCTTAAGCAGAAGGTAATGCGCCTGCTTTCGATGATCCGCTTGCGCGCGTGCGACCAGAACGCTGGCTCGCCCCTGCGCGGCGGTCGCAGCTTATCAGGTGTCCATTTTCGATCAAGCACTCGGGCCCAGTTTTCCATCGATAATCCCACCGCCGTTGGATAAGCCTGCGCTATGGTGGACCGGCTTCCGATCGACGACATACTGCCTGCTCTGGTGGCTGCTCTGCGCGACCACGGCCGCGCGGTGGTTCAGGCGCCGCCGGGGGCCGGCAAGACCACCCGCGTGCCGCTGGCGATGCTGAATGGCGGATTGACGGACCGCCGGATTGTTCTTCTTGAACCCCGACGCCTGGCGGCGCGCACAGCGGCGGCGCGGATGGCCCAAACCCTTGGCGAGACCGTCGGGCAAACCGTCGGCTATCGCATTCGCGGCGAGAAAAGGACGACGCCCGCCACGCGGATCGAAGTCGTGACCGAAGGTATCCTGACCCGAATGATCCAGTCCGACCCGTCCCTGGATGGTATCGGCGCGCTTATCTTTGACGAATTTCACGAACGCTCGCTCAATGCCGATCTGGGTCTGGCGCTCGCGCTGGATGTCCGGGGGTCAATTCGCAGCGACCTGATCCTGGTCGCAATGTCGGCAACACTGGATGCCGATCCTGTCGCTGCGCTGATGGATGACGCACCGATAATCACATCCAAAGGCCAGACATTTCCGGTGGATACCGAGTGGCTGGAAAGACCTCTTTCAAAGGACCAAAGGCGCGAAGTCGCAATGGCAAATCTGATTGCGCATGCGGCGGCGTCGGGCACCGGAGGAATACTGGCATTTTTGCCCGGCGAAAGTGAGATACGGCGCCTGGCGCGTGACCTTGAGGGCCGGATCAGCGGTGCGGAAATCCTGCCGCTTTACGGAGCACTCCCTCACAGCCAGCAGAGCCGCGCCATCGCACCGCTGAAGACGCGGCGAAAGATCGTCCTTTCGACTGCCATCGCGGAGACATCGCTGACCATCCCGGATATCCGCATCGTCGTCGACGGCGGCCAGGCAAGACGGGCGCGCTACGATCCGGGATCGGGGATGTCGCGTCTTGTCACGGAGCGCGTGACGCGGGCAGAAGCCGATCAACGGCGGGGCCGCGCGGGACGGGTC
>CAMYKZ010000156.1 GCA_947259045.1 uncultured Afifella sp. | reverse complement strand
GAAATCGCCGAAATCAGGCGAAAGCGCATTGAGCATCTGGACACCCGCATTAACCGGTGAGTTTCATGCGCGCCGCGGCTCTCTATAGCCGAAGGCGTCTGTTTGCGCGGGTTTTCGGCGGCTTTGGCGCGGGCTTCGCGCCCGTCGCGGGGTTTAAGGCGCTCGTTCAGGGCCTCCAGACAGACTCATCCCGTCTGCCTGCGCCGCTCATGGAAGATCAACCGGTCCATGTTGTAGGCGATGTTGGCCAGGGTCAGTTTGGCCTCGGCCCGGGCCAGGCCGATGGTCCTGATGAACAGGCCGAAGCGGTTCTTCTGATGGGCGAAGACATGCTCGACCCGGGCGCGGATGCGTGACTTCCTGGCATTGGCGCTTGCCGTCGCCTGGGGCATCGGCTTGCCCTTTGGCTTGCGCCGGTGAATGCGACTGGTCAGCATCCTGCCCGTCAGCCACTTCTCGTTCGCCCGGGAGCGATAGGCGCTGTCCGCCCACACATCGCCGGCGGTGTTGTCGGTGGTCACGACCCGCTTCAGCATCCTGCCATCGGCATGGGATGCTGACGTGACCGCGCAACCCCGGATGAACCCGTATCGCCGATCGATGGCGATGTGTGACTTGTAGCCGAAGGTTGGGACCGCGATCATCGGCAGCGGCGTCCCATCAGGCTTATACCGCACCTTGCCGCCGGTCTTCAGCGTCCAGCGCGCATCGACGTCTTTCTGGGCCGCCTTGTTCGGCTCATCCGGCCATATCTCATCGGCGCTCTTGCCGGCCTTGATTGCCGCCTTCTCACCCTCGGTATTGCGCTGTTTCGGCGCCGGGACCAGCGAGGCATCGACAATCTGGCCCGACATCGGGATGTAGCCCTGCTTCTTGAGCTGCCAGTCGAACGCCTTCATTACCCGCTTCAGCGTCCCCGTCTCGGTCAGTTTGTTTCGGAACAGCCGGATCGTGTTCTCGTCCGGCGTCGGCGCGCCAAGATCGAACCCCAGGAACCGCATCCACGACAGCCGGTCGCGGATCATGAACTCCATCCGCGCATCCGAGAGGTTATGCTGCGCCTGCAGGATCAGCGCCTTGAACATCGTAACCGGATCAAACGGCGGCCGACCGCCCTTGGCGCCATCGCCATAGCCGAGGCCCTCAGCCAGCCAGCCGCGGAAATACTCGAAATCCACGGTGTCATCGAGCACCTCAAGCGGATCGCCGTGCTTGCTGAGCATCTCAAGGTGATCCGAAAGGCCGAAAAGATTGCTGGGATTCATAACGCCACCTCCGTGACGGCAATGAATCACATCAGCGCTCAACACGCGAGGTTAATGCGGGTGTCCAGCTCGCCTTGGTCATCGAATAACGGGCGGATGCGCAGCCGGTTCATGAACGAAGTCCCGTCCTTACGATAATTCAAGATGTCGATAGTGAAGGTGGTGCGCGCCTTGAGCGCCTCGCGGATTGCGTTGACCGCGTGCGGGTCCGTATCGGGCCCTTGAAGAAACCGACAGTTCCGTCCCTCGGCTTCATCAGGCGCATAGCCGGTTTGCGCCTCAAATTCTTCGCTCACGTAGATCATCGGGTTGTCCGGTCGCTTAGGATCTGAGATCACCACGCTCAACTCAGCTTCGTCGTCGATAAGAAGTGACTCAAGCCCGAGTTCGTCCGGTTCCGTTTGTTCCATTTTTCGACCTCCGAAGCCCAGCGGGTCGAGTGGAACGGGATTGTCCGGGAGCTCCTTTCGAAGGCCAAGAGCAACATCGAACAAGCCGCAAGTCTCGAGGTGAGCGT
>CAMYKZ010000155.1 GCA_947259045.1 uncultured Afifella sp. | reverse complement strand
AACCTGAGCGCCGACGGCGATCAGAAGAAATCCTTGGCAGCGTTCCGGGTGGGATAAGGATCCTGATCCGCGACGCATTATGGCCGATCGGTTAGCCCTTCTGGACAAATAGCGATCCGTTCGTATCGGTGACAAGAATGTCCCGAAGCCATGTTGACGCAACCGGTGAAAACCAACCAGATTGATCGCCTCGGCACGATGTACGAGATCGTGCGGTACTGGGCGGATATCACGCCGGACGCTCCGGCGATCGTCGCTAGTGGTCTGTCGCCACTTACTTATCACGGACTATTAGGCGTGATTGATGCGATCGGAGGTGCGCTCAATGCATCGGATATCGGACGCGGCGATCGCGTTGCGATCGTCCATTCCGGCGGGGCCGGGATGGCGGCGGTAATCATGGGGGTATCGAGCTATGCGACTGCCGTTCCCTTGAACCCGAAACTGACCGCTGGGGAATTTGCGGTCAACCTCCATAGTCTTGGCGTTGTCACCGTCGCCGTCGAGCAAGGCGTCGGGGAAGCGGTACGCGCCGCGGCGGATAAACTGGGCTTGGCCGTGCTCGAGATTGAACCCGCCCCGGGAAGGGTCGCCGGCACGGTCGGATTACGGGGATCTCTCGCCGGATCGCCACGACACCTCGGACCGGCGGAACCGGACGACGTTGCCGTCGTTCTCTCGACTTCCGGAACAACGTCTGCCAGCAAACTCGTGCCAATCAAACATCACCAAATGATCGCTCGCGGCAAAGACACCGCCCAGCGGTTTGGGGTGCGTCAGGCGGATCGGGTCCTGAACATGATGCCGATGTTCCATATCGGTGGGTTGGGCGCCGGATTGCATTACCTGCTGTTCTCCGGCGCCGCGACGATTCCGGTGCCGCAGTTGGAGGTGCCGACGATATTTGGCCATTTGGCGGAATTCCAACCGACATTTCTGATGGGCACATATACGATCTATCATGCGATCAGTGCACAGGCCGATCGATTCGAGGAGACGATCGCATCAGCGTCTCCGCATATTCGAGTCATCCGATCCGGAACGGGCCGCCTGGAAACGCGAATCGCCCGGGAGTTGGAGACCCTTTTCGACGCACCGGTCATCCAGGCCTACGGATCTTCGGAAACAGGATTCATGGCCGCTGAGCCGCTGCCGCCGAAAGTCCGCAAGGCCGGCAGTGTTGGCCTGACCGCAAGCACCGAAGTCGCGATCCTGGACGGCACCGGCGCGAGGCTCGGCCCCGGCAACCGCGGCGAGGTGGTCGTTCGCGGACCGATGATTTTCGATGGGTATGACAACGACCCCAAAGCCAATCGCGCCGCCTTTTCGAATGGCTGGTTTCGAACCGGAGACCAAGGATATTTCGATAGCGACGGCTACTTGTTTCTGACCGGGCGTCTCAAGGAGATGATCAATCGGGGCGGCCAAAAGATCACGCCGAACGAGGTTGACGACGCGTTGCTCGCGCATCCCGACGTACAGGCCGCAGCAGCATTTCCGGTTCCGCATTCGACCTTGGGTGAGGAAATTGCCGCCTCCGTCGTCCTTGAATTGGGCGCCGATTTGAGCGAGGAGACGCTGTCCCAGTTCTTACGCGACCGTTTGGCAGCTTTCAAAGTCCCGCGTCGCCTGCTTTTTGTCGATGAAATTTCCAAGGGCCCAACCGGCAAGGTGCAACGTCACAAACTCGCCGCAGCATTCGGTCTCGAGAGCGCCGCAAATCCAGAACGGAGCCGTGGATCATCGGATCCGCAGGTGCCGACGGCCCTGGAAAGCAAATTGCTGGATATTTGG
>CAMYKZ010000154.1 GCA_947259045.1 uncultured Afifella sp. | reverse complement strand
CGCGGCGCGGGACCGGGGCGGGCCGCCGATCGCGGCGCAGGGGCTGGTCTATCCGTGTCTTACCGATGTTTTGGACGGGCCGGCCTATCGCCGCTATGCGGAGCCGCCCGGATTAACCGCTTCATCGATGGAAACCTATTGGGATTGGTATCTTGCGGGTACGGAGCGCCCCAGCGCGGATCCGCTGGCCACGCCGCTTGTCGCCAGCGACCTATCGAACCTTCCGCCGGCGTTCATTCAGGTCGCCGAGATCGATCCCTTGGCGGACGATGGCCGGCGCTATGCGGACGCACTGACCGCGGCCGACGGCAAGGCGCGGTATCGCTGCGCCAAGGGCATGATCCATGGTTTCCTGCGGGCGCGCTTTTCGGGGCGGGATGCCGCAGCGGAATTCGCAGCCCTCTGCGATTTTCTCAGGACCCATCTGGGATGACGGACGGATGAGAGGGCCGCGTCACGCCGCCATTTTAGTTTTGAATTCCGGAGCGACCTTCTCCATGAACAGGCGGATGCTGTTTTCCGTCACGTCATAGGGCATGGGACCGATCCGGAAGGTCAGGATCAGCCCGCCCACGCCGATGTCGTCGATCTCGGCGATGGCCTCGGCCACCGTTTCGGGTGATCCGGCGACGATGCCATGCTGCACCTTGCTGCGCGCGGCGGGCGCCGTTTCCTGTTTCAGAATAAGGCCCTGTTCCGCATAAACCTTCTTGCGCATGCGGGCGCGAAACTCGTTCTGTGTTTCGAAGGCGGGAAGGGCGAGGCGTTTCGCCTCAGCATCGGTGTCGGCGACGAAGATATTCCGCCACACCCAACTATCGTCGACATTCCGCTGCACCGTCGCTTCATCGCAGCCCGACTCACGCATGGTGTCGCGGTAGAGATCCATACGGTGCCGGGTAACCTCGTTGGATTGGATGTTCATCATGAAGGGCCGGCCTTCGCGCGCCATGCCGAGCATCGATTCCTCGCCGGAGCACGCGCGGAGGATCGGCGGATGCGGTTTGGTATAGGGGCGCGGACGCAACATCGGCAGCTTGATGTCCCAATACTTGCCCTTGTGTTCGAAATTCTCGGTCGTCCAGGCCTTGATCATGATCTCTTCGGCTTCGAGCAGCCGTTCCTGCGCCTCATCCGGATCGATGCCATATCCCTGGTAGTCGTAAATATTGTAGGCGGTGCCCCGGCCCAGGCCCACGATCAGCCGGCCGTGGCTCAGATTGTCGATCATCGACGTTTGTTCGGCCATCCGGATCGGATGATGCAGCGACATTTGCGCCACCGCAAAACCGATGTGAATTTGCTTCGTGCTGGCGGCGATCGCGGCGGCGAAACTTACCGGGTCGACATAGGCGCAAATGCCGTCGAAATGATGCTCGGCCAGCCACAGCATTTCCATACCCAGTTGGTCGCAGAGTTGGGCTTCGCGCAGGGTTTCATTGATAATCTGTTCGTCTTGCGCCGGATCCATGCTGGCGGGAAACAGAAAGTTGCTGAATTTCACCTGGATTCTCCCCTGATTGGCTTTTGCGTAGTGTTGCCGTCGGCGGTCGCCGCGAGAAACCGGCGCTTGCCGGCTTGAATGTGAGTAGCCAGCTCTTCGCCGGCCCGTGGTGCGTCCCGGTCCTTGAGCGCGGCAAGGATCGTCTTATGTTCCCGGTTCGAGTCGGCCAGGCCGCCGCCGAGCAGAAGGCTGCGGCGGCGATACAGATTAAGTTCCTTCACCAGCCCATCGCACAGCGCGCGCAATCGGTCGTTTTCCGCGAAATCGACGATACGGTCATGGAATTCGCGGTTA
>CAMYKZ010000153.1 GCA_947259045.1 uncultured Afifella sp. | reverse complement strand
TGGCGACCCGCCTCGGCCTCCCGACCGGCTGGCCGCTCAATCTGGTGCTGACCGCCGACGGGCACCCGTTTTTCGGCGGTGTCTATTTTCCGCCGGAACCAAGAGCCGGTGTTTTGGCCTTCCGAGATATTCTGACCAGGGTTGAGGAACTCTACCGCGAAGATCCCGCCGCAATTGCCGATTTTGCACTGGGCGCGATCGAGCAGCTGATGCTGGAGACAACGATACCGTCATCTTCGGCAACGCCGTCTCGCAAAGAGCTTCAGGTTGCGGTCAATCAGCTTGCCGCCGAAATCGACGATTTCAGCGGCGGTTTCGGGGAAGGCGCAAAATTTCCGCGATTTCCCGCTTTACGGGCAATCTGGCGCGGATATCTCCGTTCCGGAGACAGAAAGCTGGCATCGGCAGCGTCCATCAGCGTGAAAGCAATGGCGAATGGTGCGATGGCGGATCAGGTCGGCGGCGGGTTCTTCCGCTACACGGTCGATCAGCTGTGGCGCCAGCCCCATTTTGAGAAGATGCTCGACGTCAACGCCATGGCGATTGCTGAAATGACCGACATCTGGCGCGAGACAGGGGATGCCGATCTTGCAATCGCCGTTGCCGGGACGGTGCAATTCCTTCTTGACGAAATGCAACTCCCGGATGGAGCGTTCGCAACGGCGCTCGATGCCGATTCCGAAGATCGCGAAGGTGCGTTCTATGTCTGGGATTCCGAGCAGATCCATACGGTTCTTGGTCCCGATGCCGCTCTTTTCAGCAAAGCCTATGCCCTTGCCGCGCAGGAGGACGGCATTGCCGGATTTGCTCTTTACCGTTCCGACGTTCCTGTCGAGCAGATTGCAGAGCAGTCGGGGCTTTCGGTGGCGGCAGTACGCAAACGCCTTTCAGCGGCGATTGAGCGGCTCAAGGCACATCGCGCAAAGCGCGTTCGGCCGGCCCGTGATGAAAAGATCGTTGCGGCCTGGAACGGCCTCGCCGCAAGCGCGCTTGTCGAAGCCGGAATGGCATTCGACCGCCCGGACTGGGTAAACGCCGGCCGACGTGCATTCCAGGCTACATTGGACGCGGTATCGGCCGGCTCCATCCTGCATCATGCATCCTTCGACGGCCGGCCAAATGGCCAGGCAACCCTCGAAGATCGCGGATTTCTTGCCCGTGCAGCGCTCGATCTGTTCATGGCCGAAGGCAACGAGAGGGATCTCGCCGCGGCGCAGGATCTGATCCGGCCCGTTGCGGATTATGAGGACCAGTCCAATGGCGGATATTTTATGTCAGCGACCCCGTCGGCAAAGGGCCTTCCGCGGCTGAGGACGGCGCGCGACACTGCTGCACCGTCCGGAAATGCGGTTTTGGGGGATGTGTTTGCCGCACTCTACTACATTACCGGCGAAAAGCGCTTTCGCCGCAGCGCAGACCGTCTCGTCAAGGCATTTTCGCGCACAGCAATTGCCGATCCGCTTAGCCAGGCGGGTATCCTGGCGATGGCTGATCATCTGAACGACGCCGTTCAGATCGTCGTCGTCGCGGAGGATCCGGATCCAAACCTGACACCGCTATTGTCTGCCGTATGGCAAGTGGCAGCACCGGGACGCGTGTTGCAGGTCATTGCGCCGGGCACACCATTGCCGGATGGCCATCCGGCCCAGTACAAGGACCGTATCGACAACAAGGCGACAGCCTATGTCTGTGTCGGTCAGAATTGTTCTCTGCCGAACACCGATCCGGCCCGGATTGGCGATACAATCCGGGAATTTCGCCGCACGTGGAACTGAACATTGAGGGCGTGATCGACGCCTGAGCGTCAAGCGGGC
>CAMYKZ010000152.1 GCA_947259045.1 uncultured Afifella sp. | reverse complement strand
CCGAATAGACGGCTGGCAAATTTTCCGGTCAGTTGTCGCGCAAAACTTCTGCAAACGCCGGACCAAAGCGCTCTGCAAGCCGATCGCCCAAGAGCCGGTCGATCTGATCGATACTTCCGGACCCAAGTGTCGCGACTTTAGCCAAAAGCGCGGCCGAACAACTCATCGGTTTGCCGGTTCCGTCTTGCCCGCGGACAAGGTCAGCTTGTGTGGCGAGAAGGCGGTCATAAATTGCGCCAGAGGCTCGACCTGCCAACTTTCGTCGCGCGGGATGCGCGGGCGCTTCGATCTGACACGTGATAACTTCCAGAAACGTCGCGCCGTAGCGGTCAAGCTTCTTGGTGCCGACACCACCTATGCAAGCCATGGCATCCAGCGACGCTGGCCGCTTCTGGGCCATCTCGATCAGCGTTCGATCCGCAAAGATCACATACGCCGGAACGCGTGCCGCCTCGGCAAGCGCACGCCGTTTTGCTTTCAGCGCCGACAAAAGCGGTGCGTCTTCATCTGATACCAGCGGTTTTGCCACCGAACCGCGCCTGGACTGCACAAAAGTGTCTTTGCGCAGCGTGATGCGGGTCTCACCGCGAAGAACTGGGCGGGCCACGCCTGTCAGCCTGAGCGCGCCGTATCGGTCCGGATCCGGCCTCACCAGATCGTGCCCCATCATCTGCCGAAAGATCGCCGTCCATCGCCGCCGGTCTATGTCGCTCCCGACACCGAACGTCGGCAGATCATCGTGACCTCTGGCGCGAACCTTGTCCGTCAGCGTGCCCGACAAGACGTCAATCAGATGTCCAGCACCGAAACTTTCGCCGGTGCGCAGGATTGCCGAAAGCGCTTTCTGTACGGCTTCGGTGCCGTCAAAGGTTTCGGGTGGGTTGTCGCAGAGATCGCAAGCACCGCAAGGTTCGTGGGCCTCACCAAAGTAACCCAAGAGCGTCGTCCGCCGGCAGATCTGCGCTTCGGCAAGTCCTAAGAGCGCGTTCAGCCGACCATGATCGGCTGTTCGGCGGTCCGAAGGCGCCAGGCCTTCGTCGATCTGCATGCGGCGGAACCGAATATCGTCGGAACCGAAAAGGGTCAGGGTTTCGGCCGGTGCCCCGTCGCGGCCGGCGCGTCCAATTTCCTGATAATAGGCCTCGCTCGACTTCGGCAAGTCTGCGTGGGCAACCCACCGGATATCCGGTTTGTCGATTCCCATCCCAAAGGCGACTGTAGCGACCACGATCAATCCGTCCTCGGTCTGAAATCGGCGCTCCACGTCGCGACGGCGATCTGCGTCCATTCCGCCGTGATAGGCGACCGAGACCTGCCCGGCATCCCGCAGCGCCTGTGCAAGCGTTTCAGTTTTGGCGCGCGTTGCGCAATAGACAATGCCGGATTGTCCTTTGCGCGCGGCGGCGAAATTCAGGACCTGTTGGCGGGGCTTGTTCTTGGCAGCAAACGCCAGATGAATATTCGGTCGGTCAAATCCGCCAAGAAATACCCTTGGATCGGAACCGCCGAACAATCGGGACATGATTTCCGACCGGGTTTCGGCGTCTGCGGTTGCGGTGAACGCAGCCAACGGCACATCCAGCGCGCGACGCAACGCCCCGATCCGGAGATAATCCGGTCGGAAATCGTGGCCCCACTGGCTGACACAATGGGCCTCGTCGACCGCCAACAGCGTCACACCCGCCTGCGACAGCATTCTGTCTGTTCCGCCCGACGCCAGTCGCTCTGGCGCCATGTAAAGCAGTTTAAGCTCACCCTGACGAAGCGCGTCAAAAACGGCGGCGGTCTCATCTTCGGTATTTCCCGATGTCAGGGC
>CAMYKZ010000151.1 GCA_947259045.1 uncultured Afifella sp. | reverse complement strand
CGGCATGGGATGGCCGGCTTGAACAGGTGCCGGGGATCGGACAGCGACGCCTCGTCATGCTACGGGCGTCGCTGGCGGAGCGTTTGGGCAAACGGCGTATTCGCCAACCGCTGGGCAGGCCGCTGCCGTCCGTAGCAACATAGCGCAATTAGGAGTATCGAAACTTTGATAGACACGAATAAAGACCGCTCAACCACGCCCGGTAAGGTCGAAAGCCCGGTTCCGATCCCTGAAGAAAGTTTCTCCGATGCAGCGTCCGCTGTTGCCCGGCTGCGGCAGATCTTTGACCGCAACACGGAATTCCTGCGTCAACACTTTTCGGCCATGGTGTCAGGCGAAGCACCTCACGGACGCGTGCGCGCTTTTTATCCGTCTGTCCGGATCGAGACTGATACCCACGCCAGGCTCGATTCCCACCTCGCTTACGGGTTCGTGTTCGGGCCGGGCCGGCACAGCACCACGATTACCCGACCGGACTTGTTTCAGGGCTATCTGACCGATCAGATTGCGCTTCTCATCAAGAACCACAATGTTGCTGTCACCGTCGGAGAATCAGACCAGCCGATCCCGCTTCATTTTGCCTTCTACGACGGAACACACGTGGAAGGCGCGGTCACCGCCCACGCCGATCGGCCGCTGCGGGATTATTTCGACGTGCCCGATATCGCCGCCATGGACGATGCCATCGTCAACGGCGAGCATGAAGTTGCCCCGGGAAAAGAATATCCGCTTGCCCCGTTTACAGCGCCGCGCGTCGACTATTCGCTGCACCGCCTGCAGCATTACACGGCGACCGCCGCTGATCATTTTCAGAACTATGTTCTGTTCACCAACTACCAGTTCTATGTCGACGAATTCTGCCGCATGGCGCATGGGCTTTTTGGCGATGGGAAGACCGATTATGAAGCCTTTGTTGAGCCAGGCAATGTGATCACCCGGCGAGGGGAAAAGGGTCCTGAAAGCGGAACGCCGCCGATACGCCTGCCGCAAATGCCTGCGTATCACCTGATCCGCGAAAAGGGCTCCGGTATAACGCTGATCAATATCGGCGTCGGCCCGTCCAACGCCAAGACGATCACAGACCATGTCGCGGTGCTGAGGCCCCATGCCTGGCTGATGCTGGGTCATTGCGCCGGGCTTCGCAATTCGCAAGAGCTTGGCGATTATGTTCTGGCCCACGGCTATGTCCGCGAGGACAAAGTGCTTGATGCCGATCTGCCCCCCTGGGTGCCAATCCCGGCGCTTGCTGAAGTGCAGATCGCCCTGGAGCAGGCGGTTGAGGAGGTGACCGGCCGGAAGGGCTATGAACTGAAGCGGGTCATGCGCACTGGCACGGTCGCCTCGATTGACAACCGCAACTGGGAACTGCGCGACCACCGTGAGCCGGTTCGCCGTTTCTCCCAGTCCCGAGCGATTGCCCTTGAGATGGAATCGGCGACGATTGCCGCCAACGGCTTTCGTTTCCGGGTGCCCTACGGAACCCTGCTTTGCGTTTCCGACAAACCGCTGCACGGGGAACTGAAGCTGCCGGGCATGGCGACGGACTTCTATGTCCGGCAGGTCGCGCAGCATCTGAAGATCGGTATACGGGCGATTGAGAAATTGCGAGCCATGCCCCTGGAGCGCCTGCATTCGCGCAAACTGCGCTCCTTTGCCGAGACGGCGTTTCAGTAGCAGGGCAATAGTCCTGCAAGTGACTGGCAAGATTTCAATGTCCGTTATGCCCGCGACAACGGAAGTCGCGAGACGCCAGTTGCACTTCCGCTTCGTGCCATAACCGGACATCGGGATTGCTTTAGAAAGTCGCCCTTGGTCGGGGAACACGCTTCACGAG
>CAMYKZ010000150.1 GCA_947259045.1 uncultured Afifella sp. | reverse complement strand
GCGGCCGCTCGCATCGTCGAACTCTTTGACCTGAACTGGGCTCCAACGAAACTTTGCCAACCGTTTCCCGAAGCGGATCCTGTTGATGATGCGGTGGAGCAGGTTGGTAAGGCGTTGGCTGAAGGTAGTGGCGTACTGCGTCAGGTTGGGCACGACGCGATTTTTGCGATGCATGCGATCAAGGGATTCCGCATGCTGCCGGAAACGGCAACGCCCGATCGTCGCTGCCGGCTTCGGTCTCGCCGGCCATACCCGCTGTTTCTGCGCTCATCGATCGTTTTCGGCCAGGCACCACGCGATAATGGCTTTTTGTGCGTGCAGCCGGTTCTCCGCCTCATCGAATACCAGCGACTGCGGTCCGTCCATGACGGCATCGGTCACTTCCTCGCCGCGATGCGCAGGCAGGCAATGCATGAATCGCGCCTGGGGCCCCGCTTCTTCCATTAGCCGCTCGTTCACCTGGTAAGGCATCAGGAGGTTCTGGCCGCGCTGGGATTCGTCTTCGCCCATCGAGACCCAGGTATCTGTGACGACGCAATCGACGCCTCGCACGGCCTCGTGCGGATCCGCGGTCACGCTGATTTCGGCGCCGTTGCCTCGCGCCCAGGCCAGCACCGCCTGGTCCGGCAATCGTTGCGGCGGCGTTGCAACGTTGAGATTGAATCCGAACCGTGCGGCGGCGTGCATAAAGGAATTCAGGACATTGTTTCCCGGGCCGGTCCAGGCGATCGTCGCTCCCGCAGCAGGCCTGCAATATTCTTCCAGCGTCAGGATATCGGCCATGATCTGACAGGGATGGCTATCGTCGGTGAGGCCATTGATAACCGGCACCGTAGCATGTTTGGCCAATTCCAGCAGTCGCTCGTGACCGGTTGTGCGGATCATGATCGCGTCGACATAACGCGACAACACCCGGGCAGTGTCCGAGACGGCCTCGCCGCGTCCAAGCTGGGAATCCGAACCGGACAGAACGACGGTCTGGCCACCGAGCTGGCGCATGCCGACATCGAAGGAAACGCGTGTGCGCGTCGAGGGCTTGTCGAAAATCATCGCCAGAATTCGGCCCTTCAGCGGCAGATCCGCATCGCGGCCAGCCTCTTTCAGGCGCCGCGCATCGGCGATCATCGCATTCAGGGTTTCGGTGGAATGATCGGAAATGTCGAGAAAATGCCGGGGAGCGGCCATTGTCGTTCTCTAATTGTAACAGGTTTAAGACAGTTCAGGCTGCCGCGGTCTTAGCCGACAGGTTGCTGAGCGCGCGATCAAGGCGGTCGACCGCGTCGCCGATTTCCTCATCGGAGATAATCAGCGGCGGCAGGAAGCGCATGACATTGTCGCCGGCCGGGACGGTCAACAGGCCCTCTTCGCGGGCTGCGGCAACCAGGTCGGCATTGGATTGCCGGCAACGCACCCCGACCATCAGGCCTTCGCCACGGATCTCTTCGATCAGATCGGGATGTGCGTCGGCGACCGCAGCCAGCTTCTGCTTCAGAATGAGACCGCGTTCGGCCACCGATTTCAGAAATTCCTTGTCGTCAATGATGTCCATCACCGCATTGCCGACTGCCATGGCAAGCGGATTTCCGCCGAATGTCGTGCCATGGGTTCCGGCTGTCATGCCGGCGGCAGCCTCTTCCGTCGCCAGGCATGCGCCGAGCGGAAAACCACCGCCGATCGCCTTGGCAATCGCCATGATATCGGGTGTGATGCCGGCCCATTCATGGGCGAACAGCTTTCCGGTACGACCCATGCCGCACTGGATTTCGTCCAGAATCAGAAGAATGCCGTGTTCATCGCACAGTTCGCGCAAACCGCGCAGGCACTGGTTCGGCACCGGTCTG
>CAMYKZ010000149.1 GCA_947259045.1 uncultured Afifella sp. | reverse complement strand
TGATCGTGCGACCTTGCGCTCAGGATTAAAGCAGCCAATGCAAAAACATCCGGATTTCGAAAACCTTTTCGTGCTCGATCACCCTTTGATTCAACACAAACTGACCTTGATGCGCCGACGGGACACGCCGACCGGGCTGTTCCGCCGGCTGCTTCGGGAAATCGCCTTGTTGATGGGCTATGAATTGACCCGGCCCCTGCCGCTGACAACGGCGTTGATCGAGACTCCGGTCGCGCAGATGGAAGCGCCGTTCCTGTCCGGACGCAAGCCGGTGATCGTGACCATATTGAGCGCAGGTCAGGGCATGGTGGAGGGATTGCAGGAGTTGCTGCCCAATGCGCGGGAGGGGCATATCGGCTTGTTTCGCGATCCCGCGACACACCGTCCGGTGGAATACTACGTCAAACTGCCGGAGGCTGCTGGTCGACTGTGTATCCTCGTGGATCCAATGCTGGCGACCGGACGGTCCGCCAGTTATGCCGTGGGGGTATTGAAAAATAATGGTTTTTCCATGCCGAATATCCGCTTCATGGCGCTGGTTTCTGCACCGGAAGGCGTGCGGGAATTCGAACAGGCTCATCCTGGTGTGCCGATATTCACCGCCGCGCTGGATGAGTGCTTGAACGAGAACGCCTACATCGTTCCCGGGCTGGGGGACGCGGGAGACCGCCTTTTTGGGACAAAGTAACGTCTGTTCCGCAGGCTCGGCTTGCGAAGCATTGGCATCCGGCGAACCGGCCTTCGCTAAACCAGCTGGTTCGGGCTACGATGCCGGCGCGCTCGATAGATAGCGGACGACCGCAATCATCCGCGGAGACATCTTTGATACGAAAAACAATTTTCTTTCTGTTCGGCCTAACAGGCGCGGTATTGTTGTCGCAATTCCCGGAATTCTTTCAACAATATGCCCAACGGGTCGGCGGTCACCTGGCGGAGCTGAACCATCAGGTGGTGGAGCTCGAAAATCGCGCGGCGCTCGACCGCAAGGATACAGCCGTCTATTTGCGGCATCTCATGGATAGCGAGGACGGCGCCGTGCGGCGCGAGGGGCGGCACCTTGCAGAGCTCGTGGAACGCCGAAGTCGCCTGACGCAAGCCTATGAAGCACTGGCGACGGCGGATCCCTGGTGGCGAGCGCCCCGATTCCTGAGACATATCGACTGGCCGATTGCCGGTGCGACGCTGAAGGCGTATCGGATGGCGATGCCGATTACGTCGGAGTCGGCGCTATATTCCGCCGCGGGATTCCTGTTCGGCATCATGATATACGGATTGTTGTTTCGCCGCCGCTCATTGCATGAGACGTGATGGGAGGCGGCCGGTAACGATCCCGCCGGCCTGCGTCTCGGCTAATGCACCGGACGGGGGGAGTGGAGGCGGCCGGCCGCCCTTGGGCGTTCACGGTCACTCTCCTCATCGAACAGGTCGGCGAGTTGTTCCATCATCGTGCCGCCCAATTGGTCGACATCGACAATTGTGACGGCGCGGCGGTAGTAGCGGGTCACGTCGTGGCCGATACCGATCGCGACCAGTTCGACGTCGGACCTGATTTCGATGTACTCGATCACGTCGCGCAGGTGACGTTCGAGATAGTTGCCCGGATTGACCGAAAGCGTGGAATCGTCCACCGGCGCACCGTCGGATATCACCATCAGAACGCGCCGCTGTTCCGGGCGGGCCTGCAATCGGTCATGCGCCCATAACAGGGCCTCGCCGTCGATATTTTCCTTCAACAGCCCTTCGCGCAACATAAGCCCAAGGTTTTTGCGGGCGCGCCGCCAAGGCGCTTCCGCGGCCTTGTAGACGATGTGGCGCAAATCGTTGAGCCGACCCGGGTTGGACGGCTTGCCGTCGGTCAGCCCCATGAACTCCTGGCG
>CAMYKZ010000148.1 GCA_947259045.1 uncultured Afifella sp. | reverse complement strand
CAGGATTGGCCGGCATGGGTGACTTGATCGCCACCTGCACGAGCCCGCAGAGCCGCAACCGGCATGTTGGCTACGAATTGGGCAAGGGGCGCTCCCTGCAGGAAATCATCGATGAGATGACGATGGTTGCCGAAGGCGTCAAGAGCGCGCCGGCCGTGATGGCGCTCGGTGAGCAATATGGAATCGAGATGCCGATTACGCGGGATGTCTATTCCGTTCTGCAGGGCGAGATGACCCCCAGGCAGGTATTCCGTGGCTTGCTGAAATCGACCGTGGGCGCTGAATCCGAGCCGGGTTAACAGCGCACGGGTCTGGTATAGTCTGCTGCCGGAAATGCACAACTTTGGTCAAGCCGCATGACAGTACATCAAGAGGTGATCAGGAACATCGAGAACGCCCCCGCGGGGCCTCAAATCGGCGCCTTTTTTGATTTCGATGGCACGCTGATCGCCGGTTTTTCGGCAACGGTATTCCTGAAGGAACAAGTCCGGCGAGGCGACGTTTCGCCGTATGAGTTCCTGGAGATGTTGTCCGCCGTGGCCCAGTTTTCACTTGGCGGGATGGGGTTTTCCGGCCTGATGACCAGCGCCGCCCAGTTCATGCGCGGCGTGCGGGAACAGGATTACATCGCGTTCGGCGAGGAGCTTTTCGAACAGCAGATATCGCGCAAGGTATACCCGGAATCCCGCGCGTTGGTCAGGGCCCACCAGCAGCGCGGCCACACCGTCGCCATCATTTCCTCGGCCACGCCTTACCAGGTGGAACCGATGGCGCGCGACCTCGATGTCGAGCATGTGGTCTGCAGTCGCTACGAGGTCGAAGACGGGGTGTTCACCGGCGGGATCATCCGGCCGTTGTGTTTCGGTCAGGGCAAGGTGCTGGCAGCGGAAAATTTGGCTGAGGAACACGGTATCGATCTCGAGCAGAGTTTTTTCTACACCGACAGCGATGACGATATCGAACTGCTGGAACGGGTGGGTCACCCGCAACCGCTGAACCCGAATACCCGGCTGACCGAAATATCGGAGCGCCAGGGCTGGCCGATCCGCCGATTCAAGAGCCGCGGGCAAGCGAGTGCCGTTGATTATCTCCGGTCGATTGCGGCAACCGTATCGCTGCTGCCTGCGGCCGTGGCGGGCGTACCCATTTGGGCGCTGACCGGCTCGCAGCGGGAAGCCCGGAATTTTGCGACGTCCTTGTTCGCCGACGTCAGCAGTGCGCTGATCGGCCTGAAACTCGTGGTCCGCGGCGAACACCATCTCTGGGCCAGTCGACCCTGCGTATTCGTGTTCAATCACCAGAGCAAGGCCGATGTCGTCATCATGGCCAGGCTTCTGCGGCGGGACATTGCCGGTGTCGGTAAAAAAGAAATAAAGAATATTCCGCTGATCGGCAAAACGATGGAACTGGCCGGCACCGTGTTCATTGACCGGGAAAAATCGGCGAGCGCCATCGAAGCGATGCAGCCACTGGTCGATGCGATGCGCAACGGCGGTAAATCGGTGGTCATCGCACCTGAGGGTACGCGAACCATTTCACCAAAACTGGCGCCGTTCAAGAAAGGCGCTTTTCACCTGGCCATCCAGGCTGGTGTGCCGATGGTGCCGGTGGTGATACACAACGCCGGTGATGTCGCGCCCAAGGGCGATTTCGTCTTCCGCCCCGCCACCGTGGAAGTGGATGTCCTGCCGCCTGTCGACACCAGTGGATGGACCGCCGCCACGATCGACCAGCATGTTGCGGAAGTTCGCGCCATGTTCAGCAGAAAGCTGGGACAGGAGGAGCAGTTTGCATCCCTGGCACAACCCCGGCTGACAGAGAAGAACTTGTTGAAAAAGACGACCAGGAAAAAGGCGGTGACCGAAAGAGCCGTGACCAAAAAAGCTGTCGTCAAGAAAGCTGTCGTCAAAAAAGCCGTGGCTGAAAAGGCGGTGGCCGAAAAGACCGTGACCAAAAA
>CAMYKZ010000147.1 GCA_947259045.1 uncultured Afifella sp. | reverse complement strand
GCTCGAGCTTGCCATGATCGGGACAGCGCGCCGCAACCGAAAGTAACTCGGCGACCTCATCGCGATCCGGAACCGGCCCAATCAGCGTCTTTGCGGGGCGCGAACGCCGTCCCTTCAGGAAATCGAGCGCGCCCGAATTGGCGATGGGCAAGCATTTGGACTCCAGCTGGGTCGTTAACTATTGATGCCGCAATTGGATTTCCAGTGGTCAGGCAACAAGCGACCCACGTGGTGACACAGAAACTGGTGGGAATTGCCTGCTATTCAAGCGCCTCGGCCATCGCATCCGTCCGCGCATTGATCCAGGCGACAAGATCGTCCGGGGGCTGGCGCAATTTGAGCGTATCGGCAAACGGGTCGGGCGCATTTATGTCTGATCCGGCCATCTCGGCCAGAACGGCATGACCGCAGAACGGGACATAGGTTTCTGAATACCCGCCTTCGTGCACCATAACCAGACGACCGGCGCACGTATCATCCGCTAACGCCAGAACGCGGCTGGTCATCTCGCGGAATGTTTCGGCGGTGCACAGCATTCGACCCAGGGGATCGAAGGCCGCGGCGTCAAAGCCGCAGGCGATGATCAGAACATCGGGTTTGAAGGCCCGAATTGCCGGCACCGCCAGCCGATCCAGCGCATAAATCCAGTTTTCGTGCCCCGCCCCCGGTGGGATCGGGATGTTCAGATTTGCGCCCGCACCTGCGCCGTCTCCCCGCGCGCCGAAATCTCCGGTATCAAGCGGGTAGTTGCGTTCCTGGTGCATCGATATCGTCAGCACGTTGCCCCGGTCGTAGAAGATCGCCTCGGTCCCGTTGCCATGGTGCACATCCCAGTCAAGCACCGCGATCCGGTCCGCCTTGCCGGCGGCCAGCGCCGCCTCGACCGCGATGGCAATATTCGCCAGAAGGCAAAACCCGTTCTGCCAGTCGGGCAGGCAATGGTGCCCGGGCGGACGCGACAGCGCATAAGCATTGCGGCATTGGCCGTCCAGCACTCCGATAAGGGCGGCCTTGGCCAGCCCCGCCGACAGGCAGGCCAGCTCATACCCGCCCGGACCGAAGGGCGCGCGCATGCCCGTCTCACCGCCGCCCGCATCCGAAAGCGATTTGAAGGTCGTCAAAAACTCCGCCGGATGGACTCGCAACAGGTCTTCATCTGTCACAGGCTCCGCGGATTGCGGATCCAGCTCGCCCAACAGCCCCGTGACCTCCATCAGGTTTTTCAGCCGCCGCTTTGTCTCCGGGTTCTCCGGCAGACCACTGGCCGCAGAAGGCTGAACCAGACCGCCGACCGGCGCCATAAAGGCGTAATTCCCGCCCGAGTGCCAAAAGCATCGCTCGTCAAAGAAGAATCCAGTCGACATCTTCACCCCACTTATTTTGCCGGAGGTTAGCCGAGCCGTTCCGCCGGCGAAACCGGGGACAGAAAGTGTCGGATGACGGGTTCGTGCCCGGAACGGGCGCTGTATCTTGGCGCAGTCCTGCTGTGATTGGCATTGCAGGACATGGCACTCGACAAAATTTGGCCAAAGATGTCTCGTAGTTGTGTGCCAATAACAGAAGATAAGGCTTACCACATTGGATATTTCGGAACTGGAACGTCGAGCTGCAGAGGTCTTGCCGAATATGGTCGTGGTCGGCGACGATGGCGCGACTCGGCTGTCTTCAGAATTTGCAATCCTGTTGCAGGATATCGAAACCGCTCTGCAAGACTCCGGTGAAATCGCCGAGCTTCGTGAGATGGCCGATGCGATGAAAATGATGAAAGAGACGCTTTCAAATCCCGAGATTGCAAAGTCAAATGCCGACAGTCAAAGAACGCCCCTTGAACCACTGCCCGAAATTTTTGACGCGATCGAGGCTTGCGACGTTGAAGCAGTGCGCGCCGCGCTGAAAAATTGGGACGTCAACGCGGCGGTCGGCGAATACGAGGCGACAGCACTTTATCATGCAATGTCATGTATGCACGAGACATCGTTGGAGGTGATTAACCTGCTGCTTGATGAAGGT
>CAMYKZ010000146.1 GCA_947259045.1 uncultured Afifella sp. | reverse complement strand
CGTGCCCGGGCATGGGCCGCCGTCGCTGCCCTGGCCTGCGGGCATGGACGATCAGGCGCGTTACCTGAACCGGATTGCCGGTGAAGTCAGGGCGTTTATCGCAGCCGGGCGATCGCTGGCGGACGCCATGGAACACGTCGGACAGGGCGAAGCCGGAAACTGGGTATTGTTCGATGAATTCAATGCCCGCAACGTTGCGGCCGCCTTTTCGGAACTGGAATGGGAACAGCAATAGCCGGCTCATAAACAGACCGGCCCGGCTGACGCCCAGGTGTTTAGTCCTTCTGCGGAACCAGGCCCTCCGGGGCGTCGACGAAACGCACCGTCGATGTCCCGACCACCGTCTCCTCGCCACCGGTTTTCATCGTCACATTGTCAATGGGATCCAGTTCGACGATGATCTCCAGCCCCCGGCGCAGCTTCTTGCCGGCTTCATTCGCCTTTTCATGCAGCGATTTGGAATAGGGCAGCTCATAGGCCCGCGGCCGCTGATATCCAAGACCGAGCTCCAGGTCGCGCCCCCAGAGGTAGATCTGGTCCGGTTCCGCCGTTTCCAGGCCGATCAGGTAAAGCCGGTCGGGAAGACGCTCCGTCCGGGCCGCTGCCGATTGCTGATTATCGGCGGTCTTGCGGCCCGGCCCGGTGCCCTCTGATGCAGTATTGTCTGTCATGGTCAGGACCTGCCATCCGACACCGGCGGCCTCCGGCCGACAGCCGGTTCCCGACGGTCAGAAATTGACGACGCCGCGGATCGATTCGCCAGATCGCATAAGGTCAAAGCCCTTGTTGATGTCCTCAAGCGGCATTGTATGGGTGATCAGCGGGTCGATCTGGATCTTTCCGTCCATGTACCAGTCGACGATCTTCGGCACATCGGTGCGGCCCTTTGCGCCGCCGAAAGCCGTGCCGCGCCAGACCCGGCCGGTGACCAGCTGGAAGGGGCGGGTGGAAATCTCCTGCCCGGCTCCGGCGACACCGATAATGATCGATTCACCCCAACCCTTGTGACAGCATTCAAGCGCCTGGCGCATCACGTTCACATTGCCGATGCATTCAAAGGAATAGTCGGCGCCGCCTTTCGTCAGGTCAACGAGATAGGGGACGAGGTCACCTTCGACTTCAGCGGGGTTGACGAAGTGGGTCATGCCGAACTTTTCGCCCCACTCCTTGCGGTCATTGTTCAGATCGACGCCGATAATCATGTTTGCGCCGACCAGCCGGCAACCCTGGATCACGTTAAGGCCAATGCCGCCCAGGCCGAAGACGACGCAATTCGCACCGGGCTCGACCTTGGCGGTATTGATCACGGCACCGATCCCCGTTGTCACGCCGCAGCCGATATAGCATATCTTGTCGAAAGGCGCGTCCTTGCGCACCTTGGCAAGCGCGATCTCCGGGACAACCGTGAAATTTGAGAATGTCGATGTGCCCATATAATGGAAGATGGCATCACCGCCGGCCTTGAAGCGGCTGGTGCCGTCCGGCATCAGGCCCTGACCCTGGGTGACGCGGATTTTCTGGCAGAGATTCGTCTTGCCGGATGTGCAATACTCGCATTCACGGCATTCCGGCGTATAAAGCGGAATGACATGATCGCCTTTCTTCAGCGATTTCACGTCTTTACCGACATCCACGACGATGCCGGCTCCCTCATGACCCAGAATGGCCGGAAATATGCCCTCCGGGTCTGCGCCGGACAAGGTGAACTCGTCAGTGTGGCAGATGCCGGTCGACTTGATTTCCACCACCACTTCGCCGTCACGCGGTCCCTCAAGCGAGACTGTGGTGATCTCCAGCGGCTTGCCCGCGCCCACCGCGACGGCTGCACGTGTTTCCATTCAATCTGCCTCCATAAATTCAAGCGGTTGGGCAACAGAAAGAAGGTTCGTGTCCGCACCGCTGCAAAGCGTCCGCTGCAGAATGTGCAGCATGCATCTTCTTTTGTAAACTCAGTCCGTCATCAGGCGGATATCTCCCGGCCGGCTGATTTTCACACGCTTAACCGTTCAGGT
>CAMYKZ010000145.1 GCA_947259045.1 uncultured Afifella sp. | reverse complement strand
GATGCGGCGATGGCTTCAATTGATCCGGGGTACAGGCTTTCTGGCGTGGTGGTAGCCGCTGGGGGCGACTATCGCATCAAAACTACCGATCTAGAGCGGAATCCGATCAGTCTGGATCATAGCCTGCGGCGGCGAAGTAGTTGGCACATTCGGCTGGGGTGAAGGTTTCGATGATCTTGCCGATAGCGCTCCAAAGCCCGTCGACGGTTCGCTCGGCGGCCTTTCTCAGCATCGCCTTCAGCTTGGCGAAGGCGTTCTCGATCGGGTTGAAGTCTGGAGAATAGGGCGGCAGGAAGAGCAGGCGTGCGCCAGCGGCCTCGATCAGCGTCCGCACCATCGGCCCTTTGTGGCTGGACAGGTTGTCCATGACGACGATGTCGCCGGGCTGCAACTCGGGAACCAGCACCTTCTCGACATAGGTCTCAAACGCGATGCGGTTGATTGGCCCGCCAAGCACGAAGGGGGCGACCATGCCGCGCAGCGTCAATCCGGCGACGAATGTCGTTGTCTTCCAATGACCGTGGGGTACGCCCATCCGCAGGCGCTCGCCGCGTGGCGCACGGCCATGGCTGCGTGCCATGTTGGTCTTGGCCCAGGTCTCATCGATGAACACAAGGCGCTCTGGATCGAGATCGATCTGGCCGTCGAACCAGGCTTGCCGCTTCCTCAACACGTCGGGGCGGTCGCGCTCGCTTGCATGCGCGGTCTTTTTTTGCGCGTGATCCGGTGACGCCTGAAGAACCGTTGGATCGTGCCAAAGCCGAACGGATGGCCCCGCTCAGCAAGCACCCGGCGTAGCTCCTCGATGGTGATGTCCGGGGTCTCCCCGACGAGCGAGACGATCAGCGCCGCCTGAGCCTCGACCCGGCCGGACCGGCGATCGCCGCCCAGAGCCTTGGGCCGCGCGTCGCCCTGTTCGCGCTCCAGCGCCCGCCAGCGGCTGACACTGGCTGCGCTCACGCCAAAACGCTCAGCCGCAGCGCGATGGCTGAAGCCATCTGCGACTGCGGCCAAAACGCGGCTGCGAAGATCAAGGGAAAGAGCTTTCGACATGTCTGCCAGCCTCCTTGTCCGGCAGACAGTGTGAATCAGAAATCAGCGCTATTGGGAATCCTCAATGATTCAGTTGGGTCGGGTGCCGCTCTAGCGGGTCAGCAAGGCATTTTTGTTGCCCGTGATTCGATCTAGTCCGCAGCGAAGCAATAGAACAGTCCGGCGCCGCCGGTTGCCTGCAAATTCTCCTGACTGCATCCTCTTGAGCCATGCGCCGAACTCCACGACGTATTGCCGCCGCCGTGCCGGTCATGGTGTCCGACCTGGGCGCTGCCGTCGCCGGAACTGGTCCAGTTGCTGCATGTGTGGTCATCCGTGTCGCGCGGGAAATAGGCCGTGCCGTCGTGCATCGAACCGGTCAGAATGTCATGCTCATTGGGCTGGTCGCCGCGCCCCTTCACGCGATTGCCGTTTTCGTCCAGGGCGGTTCTCAAGACGATGTTGGGATTGAGATGGAGTTCATCCAGATCGCTGGCGATCAATTCGCCACGCGCATTGTACCAGGGACCAAGGCCGATCCGGCCGCGGGCGGAAATACCGCGTTTGCCTTCTTCCTGGGTACTTAGATAGGCACGCCATGTGCGGCCGGCAGTACCGGCGGCCTCCGCCAACTGTGTGCAATAAGCGTCCGCACCATCAAGACCACCCAGATTTGCGCCCTGCCCCATGCCGACACTGGTGATGAAAAATCCCATCGGATGATCTTGAGCCGCCGCGAGCGGCGAACTCATCAGAAGCTGCATCCCTGCCGTAGCTATTGTCTTGGTAATTTTCATTTCGATTTGCTCTCATTGGTTATCCGGTATACGCAAGATGAGATGTCATTCTTCCCGTACTGGTTGGGGGTTTACATAGGGACAAACAACGCGGCGGTGGAATTAATCCCGGACAATGCGATTTTTTTGTGGGGCCAGGGTGGAAGCCGCATCTGGCAATCTGTCACGACGCCGGCAAATGTTCACTGTTTTTGAGAAACGGACATTTAC
>CAMYKZ010000144.1 GCA_947259045.1 uncultured Afifella sp. | reverse complement strand
GCCTGGTCGATCAACTTGTGGAACAGATCAAGCCGTTCGGTGCGACGTTTACGTTCGGCGAAATCGTGACAGCCCTGGAGGGCGACGTAAAGCGCGGGTTCTTGGTTCACACCGACAACGGCACACGCGTCAGTGCGAAGGCAATTGTCATCGCAGCCGGAGGCGGTTCGTTTCAGCCCAAGCGGCCGCCGATCGCGGGGATCGACGCATTTGAAGGCACCAGTGTGTTTTATTCCGTGCGCCGGATGGAGGCGTTCCGCGACCAGGATCTGCTGGTTGTCGGCGGCGGCGACAGCGCATTGGACTGGACCCTCAACCTCCAGCCGGTTGCCCGCAGCCTGACACTCGTGCACCGACGGCCGCAGTTTCGGGCGGCGCCGGATAGTGTCAACCGGATGTTTGCCCTGCGTGATGCCGGCAAGATCCGCTTTATCGAGGGCCAGGTCGCCAGCCTGCACGGCGACGGCGGCGTTCTGAGCGGCGCGACGATCAAGACCGCCGATGGCGACACAGACATCGACTGCACTCGGCTGCTGCCGTTTTTCGGGCTGACGATGAAACTCGGGCCCATTGCGGAGTGGGGTATCAATCTGACTGAAAATCTTGTCGCGGTGGATACCGAGGCGTTTCAGACGTCGGCACCTGGAATCTTCGCGATCGGTGATATCAACACATACCCCGGCAAACTGAAGCTGATCCTGTCGGGGTTCCACGAAGCGGCGCTGATGGCGCAGGCCGCCAAACGGATCGTGCACCCCGATGAACGGGTGGTTTTCCAGTATACGACATCATCGTCGAAGCTGCAGAAGAAGCTCGGTGTGATCTGACGCGGCACCGGGCAGGCGACTCGCCGGGCCAGCCAATCCTCAGCTTTCTGCGCGCCGGGAAAGCAGAGCGAGCCGCTTCTGCTCATCGGCATCGAACTTATCCTGCGCCTTGTTCATCTGGCCGACCACGTCCTTGCTGACAATGGACACGATCTTGGATACGGACTTGCAATCGGATTGAGCCGGGATCGACTCCAGTTTCCGTTCCAGTTCCGCGCCAAACTTTTCCGCGATGCGGATATGAACCTCTTCATGGGCCTTTGCGTAAGCAGCGAAGTTATCCCATTTCCGGCGCAATTCGCTACTTGCTGATGCGCGCTGCTTCCATTGCGGCAGCGTGACATCGGCGCGGATATTGATCTGTGCATCGGCGACGCGGCACCAGCCGGGAGCCTCAGCCACCTGGACCCGCTGTTCTATGGCGATCCTGGCGGCTGCGAGGGCACGTCCCTTGCCCGGAATGTGGGGCCCACGCAGTGAGAGCTGACGTTCGATCGTCTTCTCGGTGGTTCCGCTGACCTGATAATAGCCGACATTGACCTTGGCCTTCGGCGTTGTGGTGCAGCCGGACAGAACAAGCCCTGCCGGCAGGAGGACAATCAGAACCGCATAACGCATCTTACAATCGCTCGTCCGTTGATATTGCCGCGACAACTCTCGTGAAAGGTTATCTGTATAGATGAACAAATGATTGCAAAAAATCCAGATAATTATTCGATCGGCGTCATTATTCAGCCGGCAACGTGCCGGCGCGGGGCTGCCAGGCGAACTCTCGCCCGGGAGCCGGGTGGCGCGGGATGAGGACTGCCAGAAGGAGCGAGGCAGCCGCCATCGCCGCACCAATCAGGAACACAGCCGAAGGCGAGGCCAGCCAGATGAAACCGAAAGCAGCGGGAATGCCGACTGCGGCGATATGATTGATGGTGAATGCAACGCCGGCGGTGGGTGCGATATCGGCAGGGTCGGCGATCTTCTGAAAATAGGTTTTCATGGAAATCGACAGTGCAAAGAACGCGTGGTCAATCACATAGAGCGCCGCTGCAAAAAGGGCATTTTCGACAAATGCATAGGCGACGAATACGACGATCAGACCGATATACTCAACGCACAGGGCGTTGCGTTCGCCAAACCGGCCGATCAGGCTGCCGATCTTCGGTGCAAAAGCCATATTGAACAGGCAGTTGACAAGAAACAGCCAGGCCACCTGATGCACTT
>CAMYKZ010000143.1 GCA_947259045.1 uncultured Afifella sp. | reverse complement strand
GAGGTACAGCGCGCCCAGGTCCTCATGGGGCTTCGCAAAGGCAGGCTCAAGCTCGATGGTGCGCAGGAGCGTTGACTCGGCTTCGGCGTTGCGGCCTGTCCTGAGCAGGATCGCGCCGAGCATGCCGAGCACGTTAAAGTCGTCGGGGATTCGATCCAGGGTGCTCCTGCAAAGGGCCTCTGCCGCCTCGATACGGCCGGCTTTGACGTGGTCGAATATCTCGCTGATCGATTGCCGAGAATCGTTGCTCAAGTCACACCTGCCGCGCGTATGACTTCGGGGATCGTCTGCAGGTCGCGGGCCGCCATGATGTTGGCGCCGGCCATTCCCGGTATCTCGGCGATTGCCTGCAGGGTTTCCGCACAGATCCTGATGCCTTCCGCCTTCGGGTCAGTTGCGGACCGAAGGCGATCGACTACCTGATCCGGGACGTTGGCACTCGGCCGGTTTTCACGCAGCCACTCGGCATCTTCGGCCGATTCGAGTACCGCGACGGCGCCGATCACGCTGGTGCGGCGGATGAACTTCTTCTCCACCAGGTGTTTCATGTATGCGGTCAACACGCGCGTATCCATGCAGATGTGTGTCTGCACGAATTGCGCGCCGGCTTCGATCTTCTCCGTCAGCTTGGTCGCTTTCCAGGATGCTTTGGGAATGAGCGGCGTCACGATGCCACCGACCAGGAAGTCCGGGCAATAGCCAAGCCGCTCGTCCAGTTTAAGCTTGGCCGCGGTGCGTATCAGTTCAGTCGCTGCAAGATCGAGAACCGGCTTCGGCCGGGGCTTGAGCTCCGGCGGCGCACGTTCGCCCGCCACGAGCAGCAGGCTTGTCACGCCAATTGCCGCCGCCCCGAGCATGTCGCTGATCAGCGCAATGCGATTTCGATTCCGGCAGGCCATCTGCACGATCGGGTCTATGCCCGCATCGAGCAGAATGCTCGCCGCGGCAATCGTCGACATGTGCAGCTGCCCGTACTGATTGTCTGTCAGCAGAACCGCATCCACGGCATCATTCAGTAGTCGCGCCTGTTCGCACAATGACGTGGCGTCGGTCTCCGGCCGCAGGAAAACCTCCGCCGCAATTGCGAAATCCTTTGTTTGCACGGCGTCTTTGAAAGTTTTCACTGGATTGCCGGATTAAAGCTCGTGTCAGGTCAGCAAACTTAAAGTGTCCGTCCTGCAGACACAAGATATGGTATGGCGCTCAGAGTGATCCTGTGGTGAACTTTCAGCCCGGCAGGACGGCAAAGATCGGCACGAATGAACAAGCAGCTAGAAATCCAGAAGAACCAGTTTGAAAGTGCCCTGTCGCATCTGCGCGCCGGTAATGCAGAGATGGCGGCGGAATTGTGTGACCTGAACCTGCAGAAATTTCCCGGTGACGCCAATCTGCTGTGCCTGTCCGCGCGCGCCAATATCGCGTTGCGCCGGTTCGCGCTGGCTCACTCACGGATAGCGGAAGCGATTCGCCTCTTCCCGGAATTCGCTGCGGCACACGAAACCTGCGGCGATTTGCTGGTTTTGCAGGGACAGCCGCACGACGCGCTCAAATCCTATGAACAGGCGATACGCCTGGATCCCGCCGGCGGCCAGGTTCACGACAAGATCGAGCGGGCCCGGGAACTGGTGAAAAAAGGACAGCCACCCGCCGCTGCGCGGCAGCGCCCGCCGATGCCGTTTGCACAGGAGATCGCCAGGGCCCAGGAGTACGAAAAAACCGAGGATCCGCGGGCCGCGGAGATGATTTACCGGGACATACTGAAACAGGATCCGGACCACGTAGAAGCGGCGCGACTCCTGGCCGGAATCGCCGCCGGGAACAGGCGGTTTCGCGATGCCAGGGTGCTGCTGGAACGCGCCCTTAAGAATGCGCCGGATTTCACCCGGGCGTGGGTCGATCTGGCCAATGTACAGCGGGAATTGCAGCAGTTCGAAGACGCCCTCGACAGTGCGCGCGAGGTTATACGGCTGGAGCCTGACAAGGCCGAGTCGCATATCGTTTTGGCGGGTGCGATCGGCATGGTTGGCAGACACGAGGAAGCGATTGCTGCCTACGAAAAGGCGCTGGAGATTGACC
>CAMYKZ010000142.1 GCA_947259045.1 uncultured Afifella sp. | reverse complement strand
TCCAGGCGGGCTGAACTGCCGATCCAACGACGGCGACCGCGAATCGATTTTTCCGGCGGCAGGAACAATGTGCCGATGTCTTCACCGTCCATGATTCGATCCAGAATATCGTCTTGGTGACCCGGTCCAATGATGGTGGCGTGTCCGTGAGACGTGGCGATTTTGGCGGCGGATAGTTTGCTGGCCATGCCACCCTTGCTGAGGTTGCCGCAACGGTCCCGGACGAGCGCCAGAACGGAATCGTCCAATGTCCGAATCACGTCGATGCGTTTGCTGCCGGCGTCATCGGGCGGCCCGTCATACAGCCCTTCCACATCGGACAGAATGATCAACAGCACTTCGCTGAGCAGACCGGCAACCTGTGCGGCCAGGCGGTCGTTGTCGCCGAACGTGGTCTTCAATTCATCGACTGCCACGCAGTCATTTTCGTTGACCACGGCGATCGCCCCGAATTCATGGATTTGAATCAGCGCGTTACGCACGTTCAAATACGAATCGCGATGCTGCAACTCGGCCAGCGTCAACAAGACTTGCGCCGTGTGGCGTCCCGATTTTTTAAAGGCAGACTCATAGGCTTGGATTAAATCCGTCTGTCCCAGGGCCGCCACTGCTTGCAATTGCGCCAGTCCGCCCGGGCGCTGGCTGAGCCCAAGTTTTCCCATGCCGGCACCCACGGCACCGCTGCTGACGACGACCGTTTGCCGCCCGGAGTCGGCGATTCGGCAGAGTCCAGCCGCCAAATTGTCCACCCGGCGGCGATCCAATTTCCCATCGGGAGTCGTCAGGACTCGGGTGCCGACTTTGACGACAACGCTGCGAGCATGGTCGATGGCGGCGCGGCGCAGGTCGGCGGCAGGTGTTTCAGCCACGGTCGAATCGGGAAATAATAGTGATGGAATCTTGGGCGGCACCATTGTGCCCCGGGGCGCGTCGGATTGTCATGGGGCGTCGACGGCCTTGGAAGGGCGTTGTACAAAAACTGGTAGAGGCCCGGCGATCAATGCCCACTGCACAGACAGCGGGCCTTGGTCCCAAGTTCATTTCGAGGACGGCACTGGCGACATGAGCGAATTACATCACGAGTGTGGTGTGGCAGCCATCTATCACCTCTCCGGCCGCGGACGCAGCCCGATCTGTCCCAAGGAAGGCCCCAGGCAGGTCTCTCGGTTGCTTCCACGGATGATGCTGGATATTCAAAACCGTGGTCAACTGGCTGCCGGGATGACCGCGTACAACCCCGATCAGCCGTCGTTGTTGACGACCCGCAAGGAAGTGGGCACGGTTTCGGAAGCCTTTCGCCTGAATCATCGGGCGAAAGCCGAATCCTTGATGCGGCATCTGGCAGGCTGTGCAGCGATCGGACACGTGCGTTACGCCACCTGCGGCCAAGACGATCGCAGTTACGCGCAGCCGTTTGTCCGCCATCACATTCACAAGCGAAAGTGGTTTAGCTTCGGCTTTAACGGCCAGCTATCCAATTACGGATTGTTAAAAGAACGTTTGCTGGCTGACGGCGACCACCATTTGTCACTTGATACCGACACGGAAATCATCTTGCATGAGTTTGGTCGCGTGCTCAGCGACGCGCCTGGACGTATCGAATGGACCGATGTGCTGCGGGAAACGACCGCGGGATTCGACGGCGCTTATTCGCTGGCTCTGTTGACCGCGGAAGGCGAAATGATCGTTGCTCGCGATCCGTTGGGTATCAAGCCGATGTCTTACGTTCACCAAGGGCCCTTGTTTGCCGCTGCCAGTGAAAGCGTCGCCCTCTTGAATCTGGGTTTTGAGAATGAACAGATAAAATCGCTGCCCCCGGGTTGTGCCGCCATCATTGACGGCGACCGTGGGTTTCGGCTGGAGCGATTTGCCGAACAGCAGACGCCGAAGCATTGCTTCTTTGAGTGGATCTACTTCGCCAATGTAGCCAGTACGTTGGATGATCGCAGTGTTTACATCAGCCGCACGCGGCTGGGCGAGGAGCTCGCTCGGGCCGAACGGGAAATGGATCGCGTTCCGCTTGATCATGAAGACACGATCATCGTTCCGGTCCCCGATACCAGCAAGGCGGCTGCCGACGCGATGGCCTACGAACTGTCGATTCCTTGCCGTGAGGG
>CAMYKZ010000141.1 GCA_947259045.1 uncultured Afifella sp. | reverse complement strand
CAGCCCCGGCAGGAGAAGAGGAGGAGGACGAGGAGGAAGACGAAGAAGACGAAGGCATTGGGGCACTCGATGACCCGTACATCGATACCCCGCTTTGCACCAGTTGCGATGATTGCACCACGCTGTACCCGCAACTATTTGCCTACGACGACAACAAGCAGGCCATCATCAGTGACCTGGACGCAGGCACCTTCAGGGACCTGGTGATCGCGGCGGAAAAATGTCCGGTCAGGATCATCCATCCGGGCAAACCCAGGTCCCGGGATGAACCGAACCTAGATGATCTGATCAAACGCGCCGCACCGTTCAACTAGTGGTATTCGAATGGAAACCGTAATCGCCATCGCATTCCTGACCATCCTGGCAAGTTGCCTCGGAATCGTGCTGGCCATGGCAAATTCCAAACTGAAGGTCTTCGAAGATCCCAGGATCGATGCCGTAGAGGATATGTTACCCGGCACCAACTGCGGCGCCTGCGGTCTGCCGGGTTGCCGTTTGTTCGCCGAGGAAGCGGCTGCCGGAAAGGTACAGCCGGCCGAGTGCCGGGTCGGCGGCCCGGAAACGGCCGCGATCGTTGCCGAATATCTCGGCGTCGACGCCGGCGAGATCGAAAAGGAAGTCGCCCGCCTGATGTGCGCCGGCGGCAGCGATGTCGCCATCCAGATGGCCGATTATGTCGGCTATCCCTCCTGCCAGTCCGCAGCCGCGGTTTCCGGGGGTAACAAGGGTTGCCGTTACGGCTGTATCGGTTTCGGCGACTGCGAAATGGTCTGTGATTTCGACGCCATCGTCATGTCGCCGACGCGACTGCCCGTTATCGACCCGGAAAAATGCACTACCTGCGGCGACTGCATCGAGATTTGCCCGAAGAACATCATCGAATTACGGCCGATCAGCCAGCACCTGCTGGTGCAATGTAATTCACAACTGGAAGGAGACGAGATGCTGGAACTGTGCCGGGTCGGCTGTAACGCCTGCGGCAAGTGCGTGGTGGATGCGGCGCAGGGACTGCTCAAAATGAAAAACAATCTGCCGGTGATCAACGATGAATTGATCCACCTGCAGAAAACGGATGCGATCAAACGCTGCCCGACAGGCGCCATTGTCTGGGTGGAAGGCATACAGTTTGGCGGTAACCAGCTGACTGGAAAGAAAGATGTGGTTCTGGAATAAGCAGTCTCCGAGTAAACCCGTACCCTTTCCGGGGCTGGCGCAGACCCGCACCGGTGAGTCGGTCCTGTTTACCACCGAACTGTTAACGAGCGAGAGTATCGTCGTTCATTCCACAGTCGCGCACGTGGACAGCATCGACAACCGGCCAGTCCATGTCACTGCGGATCCGAAGGCACTGGCCGCCATGACCACGGGTTTTTCCCTGATGGGCCAACGCACGGCGGCGCTCACCGGCAGTCTCGGCAGCCTGCGTGAAGACCTCTACAACATCGCGGGCAGACGACTGACCTGCGTCATCCATCTCATTTGCCATGCCGTCTCCAGACAGACCGGCGCCGTACACGGCAGCCATGACGAATATCACGATATCGCCGGCACCGGTTTTTTCCAGATGTTTGCGGCGAATGCCCAGGAAGTTGCCGACTTCAGCCTGCTCGCACATCGCATCGCGGAACTGTCACTCGTGCCCGGTTTGTGCGCGCAGGATTATTACCGTACTTCCCACGCGATGCAGCCGGTACTGTTGCCGGAACGGGAACTGGTGACCGGGTTTATGGGTGCCCCCGGCGATACGATCAGCAGCCCGACACCGGCACAGTCGCTGTTGTTTGGCGAACAGCGACGGCGGATTCCGGTACTGCTGGACCAGGACAATCCGGCCGGAATCGGCGCTGTCCAGGACCACGAAAGTTTTTTCAGGGCCGTGGCCGCGCAACGACCGTTTTTTTACCAACACCTTGCCTCGATCATCGACGCCTCTTTCACCGAATTCGCCGAGCTCACCGGCCGCCACTACGGCCCGGTAGCGGCCTATCACGCCGATAAGGCGGAATATCTGGTAATCGCCCAGGGCGCGGTCTGCGAAGAGGTCATCGCGGCAGTTGACTTAGTGCGTGCAAGCGGTATCGAGGCCGGTCTGGTCAAGCTCAACCTGTTGCGGCCGTTTCC
>CAMYKZ010000140.1 GCA_947259045.1 uncultured Afifella sp. | reverse complement strand
AGATTGTCGACAATGGCCAGATGGCGGTCGATGCCTATCAGGAGCAGCGTCCCGACCTGATCCTGATGGATGTTTCCATGCCGGTTATGAACGGCCTTGAGGCAACCGAGGCGATCCGCGCGCTGGAGGCCCAGTCCGGTGAGCGCATTCCGATTATCGGCTTGACCGCCCATGCCCTGAAGGGAGACCGCGAGGTCTGCATGAAAGCAGGCATGGATGATTACATGTCGAAACCGATCAGCCCTGATGCACTGATCGCCAAAATCGGCGAGTGGCTTGAACCCGGCAACACGACCGCTGCCGCAGGCTGAGTTCAAACACCTGTGATTGACCGAAAAGACCGCAGATTGCGGTCTTTTTTGTGCCCGCGAACGAGCATCATTGTTCCGGCGCTTAAATCAAATCTTAAGCGGCATCTGTGACAATTGGGGCAGTGATTTTTGGCTGGGGCCGGTTCATGAAAAACGGCGTTACACATTTCGCCATTGCATTGGTGATCGGGCTCGTTCTCGGTGGCGCCGTCACGGCGACATATTATTACCTTGGCTGGAGCGATCTGGTGGAAAGCAGGGCGCGGGAGAAAGAAAATCTCCTGCGGCTGACGTCTGCATTCGTCGGCGCCTATTCCGACATTCGCTCGTCGGCTCTGGACAAGGGCGCTCCGGTTCCCGCAACGTTTCGCGCTCATGCCATCGGCGCGTTCAACGAGTCCGCACCGGACAGCGAGGCAATGCGGGTTGCGATGGTCGGCTTCCCGGGCCGGTCGATCAAGACGGAACCGCTCGATGCCGAAATGGCGGAGATTATTCGGGGATTTGCCGCAAGCGGCCGGACACAGCCGGTTTCCAATTACCTTCAAGGGCCCGATGGCCCGCTTCTGCGGACGCTTTATCCCTCTGTCGCGGGCAAGCAAAGCTGCGTCGATTGCCACAATGCAATTCAGACCGGAGGGCCGGAGTGGCGGCTGAACGATATCATGGGCGCCTTCGCCGTCGATGCGCCGGTCGGCGGTGCGCTTGCGAAGATAATGCAGGACGCGACGCTTGCCGGCCTTTTCATTCTGATCCTGACCGGGCTGGCCGGCAGCTATCTGCAGCGTGACATCAACCGGCGAAAAGCCTCCGCAATTGGCCTGGTTGAGGCCAAGGAAGATGCAGAAGCCGCCCGCAAGCGCGCGGAAATCGCAGAACGGGCGAAATCGGAATTCCTGGCCAATATGAGCCATGAGATCCGCACACCGATGAACGGCGTCATGGGCATGTCGGAATTGCTGGCCAAGACCGACCTCGACAGCAAGCAGCAGATGTTCACCGACATCATCGTCAAGTCCGGCCATTCTCTGGTCACCATCATCAATGACATTCTCGACTTCTCCAAGATCGACAGCGGCCAGCTGGAACTTGATCCGATGCCGTTCAAGCTGGCCGAGGCGATCGAGGATGTACTGACGCTGATGTCGACCAAGGTCGACGAAAAAGATATCGAGCTGGCAATCCGCATACAACCGGACCTGCCGGAGATGTTTGTCGGCGATGTTGGACGGATCCGGCAAATCGTCACAAACCTGGTCGGCAATGCCGTGAAATTTGCCGAGCACGGTCATGTTCTGGTCGACGTGTCCGGGGCCGTGACTGACGCCAAGGCGGCGCTTCAGATCAAGATCGAAGATACCGGGATCGGCATCCGGCCGGAGCAGGTCAGCCAGATCTTCGAAAAATTCAGCCAGGTCGACGGGTCATCGACCCGCAAGCATGAAGGAACGGGGCTCGGCCTGACGATCGCCAAAATGCTCGTTGACAAGATGGGCGGCGAAATCGGTGTTGAGAGCATTGTGGGCGAAGGATCGACATTCTGGTTCACGCTGCCACTTCCCGTTCACGGCAACGCCAAACCCCGCAGACCCGTTCCGGTCGACGTTTCCGGCGGCCGTGTGCTGATCGTCGATGACAATGAGGTCAACCGATCCATCCTTCTTGAGCAGGCCGGTTCCTGGGGGTTCGACGCCGCAGCCGCAGCATCCGGGCCGGAGGGCCTGGCGGTACTGCGCGCCGCAGCCGAAATGGGCCGCAACGTGGATCTGCTGATCCTCGATTACCACATGCCGCGCATGGACGGCATCGATGTCGTCAATGCCATCCGCGACGATGCG
>CAMYKZ010000139.1 GCA_947259045.1 uncultured Afifella sp. | reverse complement strand
TCGTGGACCGGGACCAGCCGATTGAGCTGGTTCTTGATCTGCTCGATAATCATCGGCGTGCCCGAAGTAACACTGGTGATCCGGGACAAGCTCTCATCTTCGTTCACCGGCGCGACGGTCAAACTCTCGATGTTGTAGCCCCGCCCGGAAAACAGGCCGATAACCCGCGCCAGAACGCCCGGCTCATTGGTCACAAGGACGGCGAGCGTGTGCCGCTCCTCGTTCGGATCGGGCGGCTGGATGATATAGGCCGATCCCGGCTGCGCCTGGGTCTTCTTTTTCTTCGCCATTTATCGCGCTCCGGTCAGACCAGCACCATGCCGTCCTCGGCCACCGACTGTTCGCCGGTGTCGATTCCGGTATCGCCCATGATCATCTCGTTGTGCGCCGATCCGGATGGGATCATCGGAAAGCAATTTTCCGCGGGATCCACCGCGATATCGGCAATCACCGTATTGTCGACGGAGATCATTTCCTTAATCAAATCATCAATTTCAGACGGCTTGGTTGCCCGCAATCCGACCGCGCCGAAGCTCTCCGCCAGTTTGACGAAATCGGGCAGAGCAGCGGTATAGCTTTCCGAATACCGGCCGCCGTGCAGCAATTCCTGCCACTGGCGAACCATACCCATGTATTGGTTGTTGAGAATGAAGACCTTGACCGGCAACCGGTGCTGAATGGCCGTCGACATTTCCTGGATGTTCATCATGATCGAGGCTTCGCCCGCGACGTCGATAACCAGTTTCTTCGGGTTGCCGATTTGCGCGCCGATGGCAGCGGGCAAGCCATACCCCATGGTCCCCAAGCCACCGGAGGTCATCCACCGGTTCGGCTTCTCGAACTTGCAGAACTGCGCCGCCCACATCTGGTGCTGGCCGACTTCGGTCGACACGAACACGTCCTGATCCTTGGTCAGCTCCTGCAGCCGCTCAAGGGCATATTGCGGTTTGATGACCTGATCGTCCATTTTGTAGGCGAGACAGTTGCGCTTGCGCCATCCCTCGATTTTACGCCACCAACCTTCGGCAGCCTTGCCGTTCCGGCGGCGCTTGACGCGGGCTTTCCAACAGCGCTGAAACTGGCCCATAACGTGGGCGACATCACCCACGATCGGCACATCGACATGCACGTTCTTATTGATCGAGGAAGGATCGATGTCGATGTGGATGATTTTTGCGCCCGGCGCGAAGGCGTCCAGGCGACCCGTGATCCGATCGTCGAACCGGGATCCTACCGCCACCATCACATCGCAGCCGTGCATGGCGAGATTGGCCTCATAGGTCCCATGCATGCCGAGCATGCCGAGGAACTGTCGATCCGATGCCGGATATGCCCCCAGGCCCATCAGGGTGAGCGTGCAGGGATAGCCGGTCATGCGAACGAAATCCGTAAACCGTTTGCAGGCATTCGGCCCGGAGTTGATGATGCCGCCGCCGCCGTAAAAGACCGGCCGCTCCGCATTGGCGATCAAGTCGATCGCTTCTTCGATGCGTGCGGAATCGCCCTTTACCTGTGGAACATAGCTGCGGGGCTTGACCGCTTCCGGGCCGATGTAAGGCGCGTCTGCAAACTGAATGTCTTTCGGAAGGTCTACCACCACGGGACCGGGCCGGCCGCTGCGCGCGACATAGAAGGCCTCGTGCATGGTGTACGCCAGCGCTTCGGATTCCTTCACCAGGTAATTATGCTTGGTGCAGGGCCGGGTAATGCCTGTCGTGTCACATTCCTGGAAGGCGTCATTGCCGATCAAATGGGTCGGCACCTGCCCGGTCAGGCAAACCACGGGAATTGAATCCATCAGCGCATCGGTAAGGCCGGTCACCGCATTGGTCGCCCCCGGTCCGGACGTCACAAGGACAACGCCGACTTTGCCGGTCGACCGGGCATACCCCTCGGCGGCATGCACCGCACCCTGCTCATGCCGGACCAGAATGTGGCGCAGGCTGTTTTGCTTGAAAATTTCGTCATAGATCGGCAAAACCGCGCCGCCCGGATAGCCGAAAACGACGTCGACACCCTGATCGACCAGGGCTTTGATTATGACTTCAGCGCCGGTGAGCGATTTTTCCACCGCCATGACACGTACTCCGCTTAAACCGCACGGCCCGTTTTGGCCCGTTTATTGATTGATTCGTCGCCAGTCGGACCCGTCAGAGCCCGGAGAACGCGGGACATTAGGCATTCAGCCCGGAGGGGTCAACCAATTTCTGCAAATTTTCGAAAAGATTTCATCTCTTAATTTTTCCGAATATTGCTCATTTACC
>CAMYKZ010000138.1 GCA_947259045.1 uncultured Afifella sp. | reverse complement strand
CGACCGGCCGGGAATTCTTTGAAGCGTTCTTTGGCACTCTGCTCGCGGGCGGCGTGCCTGTGCCGATGTACCCGCCGATGCGCCTGTCGCAGTTGGAAGAACACCTGCGGCGTCAGGTGAAGATCCTCCGCAATTCTCAGGCAACGCTTCTCATCATTCCACTTGAGGGCAAGGCGCTAGCCGGATTGATCGGTGGACAGGTCGAAACGTTGCGCGGTGTTTCGACTGTCGAGGACCTGCAAGCGAAGGACAGTGAATTTGCTGCAGTCCGGCGGCAGCCGGACGATCTCGCCATGCTGCAATATACGTCGGGCAGCACAGGTGATCCAAAGGGTGTCATGTTGACCCATGCCAACCTGCTGGCCAACATCCGGGCCATGGGCAGCGCGATCGAGGCGACGTCGAACGACGTATTTGTCAGCTGGCTGCCGCTCTACCACGATCTCGGCCTGATCGGCGCCTGGTTCGGCAGCCTCTATCATGCCGTCCCTGTGATCGTCATGTCGCCGCTGCGGTTCATCGTCCGGCCGGAAAGCTGGTTGTGGGCCATTCACCGCAACTCGGCAACGCTATCGGCGGCGCCCAATTTCGCATTCGAACTCTGTGTGAACAAGATCGAAGACGATGCATTGCAAGGCCTCGATCTCAGTTCGCTGCGCATGGTAGCCAACGGCGCTGAGCCGGTTAGCGCGGAAACCATCCGCAGGTTCACCGAACGCTTCCAGCCTTATGGATTCAGGCCGGATGCCCTGACGCCGGTTTATGGCCTGGCCGAGAACTCGGTCGGGCTTGCTTTTTCGCGCCTCGGCGCCGAGCCAATTGTCGACCGGGTCAGCCGGGCATCCCTGTCGCAGGTCGGACTGGCCGTTCCGGCAGACCCCGGCGACGAACATGCGATGTCTTTCGTTTCAAGCGGCGTGCCATTGCCGGATCACGAAATCAGGATCGTCGATGAGCTCGGGCACGAAGCCCCGGAGCGGCAGCAGGGGCGTCTCGAGTTCAGGGGCCCTTCTGCAACTAGCGGCTATTTCCGTAATCGCGAGAAGTCCCGAGCCCTGTTCCACGATGGCTGGCTGGACACCAGTGACCTGGCCTACATCGCCAATGGCAATATCTTCATAACCGGCCGGGTGAAGGACATCATCATCAAGGGCGGACGGAACATCTACCCGGAAGAAATCGAACAATCCGTGGGCGATCTCGCCGGTATCCGCAAGGGCTGCGTCGCCGCATTTGCAAGCGCCGATCCGAATACGGCCGCGGAACGGCTGATTGTCGTGGCGGAGACCCGCAGCACTGATCCGGCTGTTTCGTCCCGGTTGCAGCAGACCGTCGCACAGAGAATAACCGATATCCTCGGAATGCCGGCCGATCAGATCGTCATTGCCGCACCGCATACCGTGCCAAAGACATCCAGCGGCAAGATCCGCCGGTCGACGACACGAGACCTGTTTGAAACGGGCAAACTGGGTCAACCGGTGCGCGCCGTCTGGCTGCAGGTTTTGCGTCTGCGGTGGATGTCAGGTCTGCCGCGATTGCGGCAGGCCCTGAAGATGTCAGCCGATCTCGTCTATGCAGGCTGGTTTTGGACCCTGCTTGTCGCCTTTAGCGCCGCCACCTGGTCAGGCGTGTTGCTGTTGCGGCGGCGCAGCCGCCGATGGGCGCTTCTGCGATCAATGGCAAGGATTGCATTGAAGTTGCTGCACATACCCCTTCACGTATCAGGAGAGGAGCATCTTGCCGCCGGTGGAAAAATTATCGTTGTCAATCATTCAAGCTACTTTGACGCCCTGGTGCTGGCCGCTGTCTTGCCCGGAGAGCCGGCGTTCGTCGCCAAGCAGGAACTTTCAGGACAATTGGTTGCCGGCCCCTTTCTGCGAAGACTCGGCGTTCTCTTTGCCGAACGGAAGATTGCGGAATCAGGCCTGAAGGACATGGGCGCGTTCGAGGAACTTGTACGCCGTGGAGAACAGCTGGTCTTCTTCCCCGAAGCAACGTTTTTCAGAATCCCCGGTTTGTTGCCGTTCCGGCTCGGCGCGTTTTCCACTGCCTGTGCGGCCGACACGGCCGTGATTCCGATTTCCGTCAGCGGAACCCGCTCGATCCTACGTGGCGAGCAATGGTTCCCCCGTCGCGGCTCGGTGAACGTCAAGGTGCTTGAACCGCTCGCGCCCGGAGGCCAGGATTTCGCTGCCGCCGTCAAGATGAGAGACGAGGCGCGTTCAATGATCCTGGCGCATTGCGGCGAGCCGGATATGGCAGAAAAGGTGGTGGTG
>CAMYKZ010000137.1 GCA_947259045.1 uncultured Afifella sp. | reverse complement strand
CATGCAGCATCGCGGGCGGCCCACCGAACAATCCATAACCGCTGATTTCCGCCAGGCGGAGGCGCGCGGCTTTCTGCCATTCGAGCGGATCATCGATCCCCGCACGCGTCCAGGCCAGCCACCGCGGCGCCGCTTCAGCGGCACGCCGTTGCATCGCCCCGATGTCCAGACACAAGTCGTCCGGCACATCGGCTGCGTTCGCTGCCCCGCCACCGGCCACTCCGTTAATCGACGCATCGGCGGCTCGTCCCCGGAGCCACTGCTTCAAAAACTTCGTCATGCCCGCACTATAATGAATCGGCAAGGCGGGGCAACGCGGCGCCCCATCCGTCCATTTCTTATTGTCGCTGGAACTGCGCTACAATCCTCTTTCCGGAGCCATCGCGTCACATAATCAAAGAGAGGGCATGCACCATGGAAAAGGCAACCACACGGCTGCGCAAACTGTTCAGCGAAAAGCCTTTCGTTTATCTGCCGTCCGTCTACTACCCGCTTGGCGGACGGATGGTGCAGGAAATTGGCTTCGACGCCGCCTATATCGGCGGTTACGTCACCGGCGGGTCGCGCGCGGTGAGCGAACCTTTGCTGACCATGACCGAACAGGTTGAAACTGCCGAGGGCGTCGCCCGGGCCATCGACATCCCGACCGTGTGCGATGCGGGCGCGGGCTTCGGCGAACCGTTGCATGTGACGCGCACGGTGCGTCAGTTCATTCAGGCCGGCGTTGCTGGCATCCACATCGAGGATCAGCTTTATCCCAAGCGGGCGCATTATCATAAATACGTGGCGCACGCGATCCCGACCGAGGAATTCCGCGACAAGATCCGCTGGGCCTGCCGGGAACGCGACAAGCTCGACAAGGATTTCTGGATCATCGCCCGCTCGGATACCTGCCGGTTCGAGGGGCTGGACGAAGCGGTCAAACGGGTCAATATCGGCGCCGATGAAGGCGCGGATATGGGCATGCTGTTCCCGACCAACCTCGAGGAGGCCGCCCGCGCACCCAAGGAAACGAAAATCCCCCTGGTCTATGTGCAAAGCCGGGGCAACCGCGATGGCCGTCCGATCCTTTCGCTGAAGGAATTGCAGGACATGGGATACGCTGCCTGTATAGACGCCCAGCTCTTTCTCATGGTGAGCTTTCATCACGCCCGCCAGGCGTTGCAGGAAATGAAGGACACCGGCGTCTATACTGGTATGACCCAGGAGGACGCCGTCGAGGTTCGCCAGGCGATCGAGAATACCATCGGCATGGATGAGTTTTACGCGATCGAAGAAGACACGGTCGAAGACACAAAATGGGGTAAGCGATAGCGGCTGATGGTATCTTTGCTCCTCAATCAGATTTCCGCGAGGAGCAATGCCGACAACCGCCCTAGGGCATTACATGACAGTCCGGCGCAGGCGGCATTAGGGTGACGGAAAGCGTCAGCCCCGGCGGCAAGGAGCGCGCACCATCGCTCTTTTGGATCACTATATCCGTCTGTCTGGCGGCGGGCATGCAATCGATGGATACCTTCGTCGCCGGCATCGCCCTGCCCAGCATGATGGGCGCGTTTTCGGCGGCGCATGACGAAGTCGCCTGGGTGCTCACGGCGTTCCTTATCGCGGTCGCCGTGTTCACGCCACTGAGCGGCTGGTTGAGTCGGAAAATCGGGCGCAAGCGGCTCCTCCTTATCGCAATTGTCGGATTCGTCGCCGCATCGGTCTTGTCCGGTTTCTCGAATTCGATCACGGAAATCGTTCAGGCGCGCTTTCTGCAAGGCATGTTCGGCGCCGGGCTGGTGCCGCTATGCCAGCAGATCCTGCTCGACGCCTACCCGCGCGAACGTCAAGGCATGGCGATGGCCTGGTTCAATATCGGCATGCTGGTCGGCCTGATCGTCGGCCCGTTCCTTGGCGGGTATATCACCGAGTTCTACACGTGGCGATTCGTCTTCTTTATCAATGTCCCGACCGGATTGGCCGCCTTCACGATGATCTTTATTTTCGTCCGGGAAACGCCTTTGCAGCCTCGGCGGTTCGATTTTACCGGTTTTCTCGCCTTGGCAACGACCTTGATCGCCTTTCAGCTCATGCTCGATCGGGGCGAACGCCTGGACTGGTTCAATTCGCCGGAAATCGTGCTGGAGGCCGGTATCGGCGTCGCCGCCTTGTACGTCTTCGTTATCCACATCATCACGGCGCGCCAGCCTTTCGTCGACCCGGCGCTGTTCAAGAACCGCAACTTCATTATCGGTATGATCTATATCTTCAGCCTTGCGGTGATGATCTTCGGCTTTCTCGGCATATTCCCCGGCATGCTGCAAAACCATCTGGGATATTCGATTTTGGCGTCGGGCATCCTGCTCTCCCCCCGCGGCATGGCCACTTTCGTCGCCTCGCTCGCCGCCGGCATCCTGCTCGGCCGAATCGGGCCGCGGCCGATTATCGTGGTCGGCCTCT
>CAMYKZ010000136.1 GCA_947259045.1 uncultured Afifella sp. | reverse complement strand
TGAACGGAATGCCGAACCGTCCGAATTTTGCCAAATAGCTGCTGATTTTCGGGTCAGGCCGCGTCCAGTCGGCCTGCATAGCGACGATTGCGGGACCATGCATCAGCGTGGCGATCCGGCCCCGGTCCAGCACAAACGCCTTATTCACCTGACACGTGATGCACCAATCGGCGGTGACATCCACCAGGACAATCTTGCCGTTCCGAACATGCCCGGCAATCGCCGATTCATCGAAGGGCCGCCATACCGTCCCGGGTCGCAGATTTGCCGGACCGGCCGGTAGCGGTTCCCGCACAATCGGCACGGCAATGGCTGCGACAATCAGGATCGCCGTCGCTTTCCCCGCATGGCGCGCGAACCGTGATCCTTCTATCCGGCGAACCGAGTAAACCAGCGGCACCAATAACAGCAGGGCACCAACCGCAAGCGTTATATCGGCACCACCCTGCACATAAAGAACCGACAGCAGCCAGACCGCGGTACCGACCAATGCGACCGCCAGCACACGGCGGAGCGTCACCATCCAGGCGCCCGGACGCGGCAGCCGCGTGGCGAGCGCCGGGGCCGCGGCAATCACCAGAAAGGGAATCGCAAGTCCGATGCCCAACGCAAAAAACACCGCGTAGATTTCCGCCGCGCCGCGGCTCAGCGCAAATCCGACCGCGGTGCCGAGAAACGGCGCCGAGCAGGGTGTCGCGAGGAGCGTCGCCAGCGCGCCGGTCATGAAATGCCCAACCAGCGACCGGCCGTGACTATGCCTGGCGGCCCAGCCGGCAAACGCTGACGGCAAACGAAACTCTAAAAGGCCGAACAGATTGCACGCGAAGAGCGTCAGGATCGCCGCAATCGCCACCAGAAATACCGGTTGCTGGAACTGGATTCCCCAACCGATTGCCATGCCGGACGACTTCAGTCCGACAAGGAAAGTGGCCAACAGCATAAACGAGAACAGGATCCCCGCCGCTGACGCCAGGAATCCCACCCGAACCGCGCCGCGGTCGGCACCGCCATGCCCCACCACCTTCAGCAGCTTGATCGACAGCACCGGCAAAACGCAGGGCATCAAATTTAGAATCAAGCCGCCCATTACAGCAAGCAACAGAACGGTGAAAAATGTGAGGTCGCCCCCCATTACGGCGCCCGCCGGAACATCGACGATATCACCCAGCCGCACCGTCAATTCCCGTTCCATCGAACGGTTGCCATCGATCAGGGTGAATCGGAGCGTCTTCCCATCGAGCTTTTCGGCCGCGATACCCCCGCCTTCGAGGGTCAGCGTCGCCATCTTGCCGTCATCGGAAAGAGATACTTCGGGGCGCAAAAAGTAGGTGCCCTCCGGTCCCTCGACAAGCAGGTCGGGGGCATCGAACGATACGGCCGCTTCGGCGTGTACCCGTAGGATCAAATCCTCGCCCCTCGGCGAAACGGCCGCCCGGTCCATCGCCAGACCGTGGCTGGCGCCTTCGCGCGGAACCTGAGCGTTGAATTGGGCGAGCAAATTGGCCTGTGCGGAGGCTTTGACCGGTCCCTGTGGTAAATTGAGGGTCAGTGTCGCCTGTTGCGGCACGCAAATCTCGGCACAAGTCAGGTACCGCACCGCAACCTTGACGTGCACGGGCTGGCCCGGCATGGCGACCCCCACCCGTAACGGCAGGACCACTTCGTCCTTATAACCGAGGGTTTCGAAGCCAAGCACCGAGAACCGCTGCGGCACCGGCCATGCAATGCTGAGCCGATCGAGGTTTCGCGATTTGGACCAATCGACATCGGGTGGAAATCCGGCGTCGCCCGGCGATCGCCAATAGATCTTCCAGCCCGGCTCGAGGCGAAACTGTAAGCCAAGCGGCAACTCACGGCCACCGCCCACGCCATCAACGGCGGAAATCAGCCGCAACCGCCCCTGGTCGTTGACCGACCAATCACTGGCCATCGCGTATACCGGCTGGGCTGAACCGGCAACGCCGGTCAAAACCGCCAGGTAAACGAGACAACGCCAGATAGCCATGAAATTTCCTTATAAGTGTTTGATTGAATTGATAACACTGTCGCTACGCCATCGATTATCCCGGCCTTGGCGCGGGGTCGTCGGTTGCCATCAATATAGTCCGGAAAACTGCGGAAATCCTCTCAATTTTACGTGCGCTTATGCGAGCACACGCGTCGCGGACGATCGATCGGGGGGACTGCTTTTTGTTCAATTTCCGGCGCCCGCAACGTATCATGGAAATGCCAAATGAAGGATGCAGGCAGTTGTAGACTCGCACCATGACGTCAATCGATATGCAATCGAGCGATCCCGGCAGCGGATATCTGACCGGTCAGCTTCTCATCGCGATGCCCGCGATGCGCGACACACGGTTTGAAAAGACCGTGATCTATATGTGCATCCACAATGCCGAAGGCGCGATGGGGCTCGTCGTGAACCGGGCAATCGACTCGATCACGTTTCCTGAGCTGCTGTCCCAGCTGGAAATCGAGACGGACCGGCAACCGCCGAGC
>CAMYKZ010000135.1 GCA_947259045.1 uncultured Afifella sp. | reverse complement strand
CAAAAGAAATGGAAAAACATCTCGGCGTGAAGCTGATTCCGGTCAACAAGACCGGCGGCGGCGGCGCGGTTACCTACACCTATATCAAGAATTCCGAACATGACGGAATGCGCGTTGCCTGGAATTCCTCCTCAGTTCTGACGACGACGAACCTCGGCAACACGGATTTTGACTATAGTGCGATGGACCATGTCGGAATGGTCGAATATCAGCCGCAGCCATTCGTCGTCCGCGCCGACGCCAAGTGGCAGTCGCTGAAGGAATTCGCAGAAGACTGCGCGGCCAATCCCGAAACGTTGAAGATTGCCAATTCGGGGACCGGCAGCTCGACCCATGCGGCTGCGATCGCCCTGGTTGAGGCATTGGGCTGCGAAGTCATTCATCTGCCGAAAGGCATCAAGGGCCGCAACAAGTCAGTGCTGAACGGGGAAGCAGACGCCATGATTGCGCCGCTGACCGGCGCCCTGAAGCTGACCAAGGCCGGAAAGCTGCGCATTCTCGCGTCCCTTTCATCGGAGCGCAATCCGGTCATCCCGGATGTGCCGACGGCCAAAGAACTTGGATACGATGTCGTTCTGGATCTTTTCCGTGGCCTTTCGGTTGCAAAAGGCACACCGAAGGAAATCAAGGACAAGCTGGCCGAAGCAATGACGAAGGCCGCGCAATCGCAGGGTTTCATGGATCTTGCCGGCAAATCCGGGTTCACCGTGGCGCCGATGGGCCCGGACAAATTTGATGCGTTTCTGGTTGACGAAGACGCCAAGATCAAAGGTATCTTCAAGAGTGCCGGGCTTTATCAGTCCAAGACCAACTGAAGATTCTCAGCGCGGCTGGAATTGTCTCCAGCCGCGCCAATCCGGAAAGATGACATTGTCGCTTGAAAAAGGCGCGGGGCGTGGGGATGCTTGAGCTGCGGATGAATCAGCGCAACATAGCGGCGGCGGTCATGCTGATGTTGTTCAGCATAACCTATGGTTATCTGACGTCGGAATTGCCCAGGCGAACGCTGCCTAACACACCCGATCCCGCTTTCATGCCCTGGATCAACACGGCTTTGCTTGCCGGATTGTCGTTAATGCTGCTGGCCGGCGGGCTGCGTGCGCAGCAATCCGATCTCGCCGATGCGCCCAACCCGGCGGGCAAAACCAGGGCTGGCGTCTTTCTGGCAGCCTTTGTCGGTTATATTGTCGTGCTGCCCGTTCTCGGCTTTGTGCTTTCCAGCATTCCGTTTTTCGCCGTCACGATGATGCTGTTTGGCGAGCGGCGCAAATCCTGGCTCCTGCTTGGCAGCACGGTTGCAACACTCCTGCTGTTTGCGTTGTTCCGTCATGTCTTCGGCATTGTTCTGCCACGCGGCGTCATGCCAGCCATCTTCGGATGAATAGCGACGTCATCCAGGGCTTCGCGCAGGCCGTGTTGCCGACGAGCCTGCTTGCAACGGCAGTCGGCTCACTGCTTGGCATCGTTGTCGGCATGATCCCGGGAATGACCATCAGCACCGGCATTATCATCCTGCTCCCGCTGACCTTCGTGATGGATCCGGCGAGTTCGATCGCCCTGTTGCTGGGGCTCTATGTCGGCGGCATGATGGGTGGCAGTTTCGCCGCTATCCTGCTCAATATTCCGGGCACACCGTCAGCATCGGCGACCGGGATTGACGGTTACCCGATGGCGGCGCGGGGTGAAGCGGGCAGGGCGCTTGGAATTGCCATATCCGCCAGTTTCGTCGGCGGCTCTTTCAGTTTCTTGTGTCTTTTTTTCATTGCGCCGCTGCTCGCCGATTTCGCCCTGAATTTCAGGACGGAGGATCTGTTCAGCCTGCTGCTGTTTGGCCTGACGGTGATCTGTACATTTGCGGCGCGATCACTGATCAAGGGTTTGATTTCGGCCGTTATCGGCCTGATGATCGCGACGGTCGGGCAGGATCCGGTCATGGGAACCGCGCGTTTTACGTTCGGCGCAGTCGACATGATCGCAGGCGTTCATTTTCTGACCGCGCTGATCGGCCTGTTTGCGATACCGCAGCTGATCGAAAATATGCGCCAGCCGGATATCCGCATGGAAATTGCAAAAATCGGCAGGGGTTTTCGCGGCGTTCTGCCTCGCCTCACCGATCTGAAGCTCATGCGGCTGCCGGTCTCGATCGGTTCGGCGACCGGCGTGTTTCTTGGCATCCTTCCGGGCGCCGGCGGACCGATCGCGGCGTTTCTCAGCTATGACTACGCCAGGCGGACGAGCGCAGATAGTGACGAATTCGGCAAGGGCGCGACAGCCGGTATCGCGGCGCCCGAAGCGGCCAACAATGCCGTAACCGGCGGGGCCCTCATTCCGATGATGACGCTTGGCATACCGGGTGATCCCGTTACGGCGATCCTGATCGGGGCGCTGACCATTCACGGCCTGGCGCCGGGGCCGCTTCTTTTTATCGAAAACGGCGATTTCGGATATGGCATCATTTTTTCGTTTTTCTGGGCCAACATCTTCAATCTGATCATCGCGTTCGCA
>CAMYKZ010000134.1 GCA_947259045.1 uncultured Afifella sp. | reverse complement strand
GAGACCACGCCGCCAGTGATGAATACATAAGATGTCATACAAAAATCGCCAGTCAGTTTCACTTTCCGGGAAACAAATAAGGGTCAGAATAAAAACACGGGTTCGGCGCCGGAAAACGGTCCGAATGTGTTTCTAATCCAACCCGGAAGACGCCTGAAAGTGATGGGAATCAGTCGCCTGAACAAGACCCGTCGTTTGATTAAAGACGGTGTTGCAAGTTATCAGAACACCGCTGCCATCACAATGAATGCTCGCCATTGAGCAGCGGTTTTTCCCGCCATTTTACGAGCAGCCCACGCTCGGCGCTGTGGTCCGCCGACACCCACAGGTCGGCAACGGCGACCAGTTCCTTACCGGCATACAGCAACGGCAACCGGTCGCGCATCCAGGGCAAGATACCTTGCTCCTGCAGCAGTTTCTTGAGCTTGCGGGTTGCCCCGCCCGCGGCAATGCGCAGCGATTCCCCGCCGTCCCTGAATCGAATCCGCAGGCCGTTCCTGGCCACGTTCGGGTCGAGCCCACGGCCGTCCGCAGAAACAAGCTGCAAACTGCCGAGCCGGTCACCGAGATCAATGGCTTCCGCGTCCGCGAGTAACAATTGCTCGGGATCGCCCGGACGCGGGTCCTGCGCTGGCAACACGTAGACGTGGTCCCGATAGCGGCGGAGTTCTGCGCCGGGCCAGGTGATCAGCGGCTGTGCATCCGGCCGCGCCGGAATCAGTGCCTGTACTGCCTGGTACAGCCGGGTGGCAGGCGGCGGTGGCAGGCCGCAGCGGCGAATGGCCCGTCGCAACAGGTTTCGCTGCCGGCTTTCCGACAGCGCATTGATCTCTGCCAATGCCAGCGCGGCGGGACCGCCGCAAGTCGCAATATCAATATCGGCAAGTTCCTGGAGCAGTTCATTGGCCTCGTCGAGCAGGGTGGCGCTGAGGGTTAGCCGATTGACAACCGCCGGCCAGCGGGATTTCAGCCGCGGAACGATCTCCTGGCGGATGAAATTCCTGTCGAAACGATCATCCTCATTCGATGGATCGTCGATCCAGCAAAGCGCGTGTCCCGTTGCGTAGTCAGCAATATCGGCGCCCGCAACGCCCAGCAGCGGTCTGAGCAGCAGGCCATCACCGAACGCCTGGCGGGCGCCGATTCCGGCCAGCCCCGCAGGGCCGCTGCCACGAATGAGATTCAATAACAGCGTTTCCGCCTGGTCGTTTTCGTGATGGGCGCTCAGCAGGCAGTCACCCGGCGCAACGAATTCATTCAAGGCGGCGTAGCGAGCCTCTCTCGCCGCGGCTTCCGGTCCTTGCGGCTGGCGCGGGTCGAGCTGAACACGCCGGGTGGCAAATTCGACGCCTTCCGCTTCGGCGAAGCCGCGAGCTTGCTCCGCCCAGGCGATCGAATCCGGATGCAGAGCGTGATCAATATGGATCGCCAGGATTGGCGTATCAGTGCCCGCCGCAGCCAATGCGTGCAGCAACACCGTGGAATCCATGCCGCCCGAGTACGCGACCAGCCAACGTCGCGGCGCGCTGCCTGCTGTCAGTGTCTGCAGTCGTTCCAGCAGCACATCCGAGTCAAAGGCCATCGCAATTCCTGCCCGATACGTGAGATCAGGCTTCCTTGAATTGGCCGAATCCGGCGAGCCGTTGCTGGCGTTTTTCGAGCAACTGCTCTGTGTCGAGTTGATCGATATCGGCAAGATGCTGCTGCAACGCATTGCGAATAATCTCGGCGGTGGCGGCCGGATCCCGGTGTGCGGCGCCCAGCGGCTCCGCCAGCACTTCGTCGACCAACCCGAATTCATTGAGACTGTCCGCGGTGATCCGCATCGCCTCGGCCGCCTCCTCGGCCTTTTCCGCGCTTTTCCAGAGAATCGAGGCGCATCCCTCTGGCGAAATCACCGAGTAAACACTGTATTGCAGCATCAGGAGGCGATCGCCGACGCCGATGGCCAGTGCGCCGCCGGAGCCGCCTTCGCCAATGACAACGCTGATGATCGGGGTGCGCAGCTTGGCCATCAGGAACAGGCTGTAGGCGATCGCTTCGCTCTGGCCGCGTTCTTCCGCGCCGACGCCAGGATAGGCGCCCGGCGTATCGATTAAGGTAATGATCGGGATGGAGAATTTTTCTGCCAGCTTCATCAGCCGCTGTGCCTTGCGGTAGCCCTCCGGCTTGGGCATGCCATAGTTCCGCCGCACCCGCTCTTTGGTGTCACGACCTTTTTGATGCCCGATGAACATGACCGGCCTGCCATCCAGCCTGCCGATGCCGCCGATAATCGCCGGGTCGTCCGCATACATGCGGTCACCGTGGAGCTCCTGGAAGTCCGGCGCCAGCAGGCTCAGATAGTCCGCCGTATAGGGGCGCATGGGATGCCGTGCGACCTGGGCGATCTGCCAGGCGCTCAGCTTGGAAAAAATGCTCTTGGTCAGCGACTCGCTTTTCGCTTTAAGCCGGGCGACTTCCTCGTTGATATTGATCTCGGAATCATCGCCGACATAGCGAAGCTCGTCGATTTTCGCTTCGAGTTCGGCAATCGGCTGTT
>CAMYKZ010000133.1 GCA_947259045.1 uncultured Afifella sp. | reverse complement strand
TCGCGCCCGAAAGCCAATACTGGCTGACCGGTTATGACACATTCGGATTCTGCTTCTTCCAGTGCCTGGTGCTCCAACTGGACGGATCCGTCACCCTTTTGACCCGTTCCGCTGATCTGCGCCAGGCCAGGCGGACCTCGATCATTGATGACATCCGCATCTGGGTCGACGGCGCGGACGCCCGGCCGGCGGTTCAGCTGCGCGACATGCTGGACGATCTGGGCCTGCGTAGCGCCACCTTCGGCATCGAATATGACACCCAGGGCCTGACGGCCGGAAACGGCCGGGCGGTCGACGAAGCGCTGGCGGCATTTTGCAAGACCGAAGACGCATCGGATCTCGTGCCGCACCTGCGTATGATCAAGAGCGATGCCGAACTGGCCTATGTGCGACGCGCCGGCGAACTGGCGGACGATGCACTCGACGCCGGGCTGGCGCTGATCGGCCCCGGTGCCGATGAAGGCGAAATTCTGGCCGCCATGCAGGGGGCCGTGTTTGCCGGCGGCGGCGATTATCCGGGCAATCCGTTTATCATCGGATCCGGTGACGACGCCCAATTGTGCCGCACCAAGAGCGGGCGCCGAAAACTTGAGGCAAACGACCAGATCACGCTGGAATTTGCCGGCGTGTTCCGGATGTATCATGTCGCGCTGATGCGCACGGTGCTGGTCGGCGAACCCGGCGAACGGCATGTGGAAATGCACAATGCCGCCGCCGAAGCGCTGGCTGCCTGCGAAACCGTCATGCGGCCGGGGCACGATTTCGGCGACGTCTATGGCGCTCACGCATCGACCTTCGACCGGCTTGGCATGGGCCGCCACAGGCTGAATGCCTGCGGCTATTCGCTCGGCACCCGCTATGCGCCCTCATGGATGGACACACCGATGTTTTACGGTGACAACCCGGAAAAAATTGTCCCGGGCATGGTGCTTTTCGCGCATATGATATTGATGGATTCAGACACCGGGAATGCGATGACGCTGGGACGCACATATCTGACGACGGAAAACGAACCGCAACCGCTCTCCCGTCACGGCACGGGCCTTCTGAAAAGATAAACTGACGTGATCACCGATTCGATTGACCGATTAATCCGGTCAACAACCACGCGCGCGGCCATATGCCCGGCCATGGCGCTTGCCGCCGGCTTGATGCTGTCGGCCTGCGCAACGCCGGTTTCCACGGTCGCCGGAGATCCGGCAACAGCGGGCCGAACGTTGGCTGAACACTCCGTATCCGCCCTGGCTTTTGCGCCATTGTCCGGGCCGCCGCGCCCGGTGGCCGATGCCCTGGCGAAATCCTTCGCAGATGCGGCTGTCGCCCGCAGCCTGAGGCTCGCCCCCTACCGCAGACGCAAATCCGCTTATGTGATCAAGGGGTTTATCTCCGTCACGCCGGGCGAGAACGGGACCATTGCAGTCTATGTCTGGGATGTCCTGAGCCCGGAGCTGAAACGGCTTCATCGCATCAGCGGCCAAGTCACCGAAAAGGCGACGGCCGACTAACCGTGGACCGCTCTCAGCCAGCAGTCACTCGACATAATCGCCGATACGACGCTCGATCAGCTGGCCGTATGGATGGCAAGCCGTTGACAAACCGCCGCCGCACGCCTCCAGATGCCGGAAAGATGGCATGTTGATAGCGTTCAAGGATTTCGATCTCGCCTGTTGTTAACCGCCGGGACCGTTGTTAAAAAGCCCCGAAATAGCGATTGTCCGGCAGTCTGGCCGCAAGGATCCTGAAACATGAAAATTATCGCGGGCAACTCCAATCAGACACTCGCGCAGGCGACGGCTGAATATCTCGACATTTCGCTGGCCCAGTGCGCTGTCCGGCGCTTCGCGGATCAGGAGATCTTCGTCGAGATCCAGGAAAACGTCCGAGGCGAGGATGTCTTTGCCTTCCAGTCGACCAGCTTTCCGGCCAACGACCATCTGATGGAAATGCTGATCATCATCGATGCGCTGCGCCGGGCGTCGGCACGGCGGATTACCGCCGTATTGCCCTATTTCGGTTATGCCCGTCAGGACCGCAAACCCTCAGCCCGCACGCCGATCTCGGCCAAACTGGTCGCCAATCTGATTACCGAAGCCGGCGCAGACCGTGTGTTGACACTTGAACTTCATGCCGGCCAGATCCAGGGTTTCTTCGATATTCCGACCGACAATCTCTATGGCGCACCGGTGATGACCCGTGACATCAAGGAACGCTATGTCAGCGACAATGTCATCGTCGTCTCGCCCGATGTCGGCGGTGTCGTTCGCGCCCGCGCCATCGCAAAGCGCATCGATGCGCAACTGGCCATTGTCGACAAGAGGCGTGAACGGCCGGGTGAATCGGAAGTGATGAACGTGATCGGCAACGTCGAAGGACGCGACTGTATTCTGGTTGACGACATTGTCGATTCCGGCGGCACATTGTGTAACGCAGCCGAAGTGCTGCTCGATATGGGCGCCAAATCGGTTGCCGCCTATATCACCCACGGTGTGCTTTCAGGCGGCGCTGTGGCGCGCATCACCGCGTCAAAACTGAAGGAACTGGTGATTACCGATTCCATC
>CAMYKZ010000132.1 GCA_947259045.1 uncultured Afifella sp. | reverse complement strand
CGATCGACCTGACGGCAAGCCCCGTGTTCAACGACCAGGGTGACCGCCTCGGTTCCGTCGTTGAATGGAACGACAGGACAGCTCAGGTTGGCGTGGAAAAGGAGATCGCCGGGATCGTCCAGGCGGCGACGGAGGGCAACTTCTCGCAACGGCTGAGGGAGGCCGACAAGGACGGTTTCATGGCCGATCTGGCGCACGGCATGAACGAATTGCTCGACGTTGTCGACAATGGCCTCAACCAGGTGGTGAAAGTTGTCGGCGCCATGGCGGAAGGCGACATGACACGGCGCATGCAGGGTAATCACAAGGGCGCTTTTGCCAAGCTGAAAACCGATGTCGACCGGATGAGCGATCAGATGGGAGAGATCGTCGGCCGCATTGCAGCGGTCACCGGGACGGTTCAGCTGGCGACGAACGAGATTTCGGCAGGCATAACCGATCTGTCTGCACGTACCGAGCACCAGGCGTCGTCGCTTGAAGAGACGACAGCCTCGATGGAAGAGCTTTCGGCCACGGTGCGGCAAAACGCGGGCAATGCCCAGGAAGCCAACGAGGTTGCCACCACGGCACGCAATATGGCGACCAGCGGCGGCGACATTGTCGAGCGCACGGTCGCGGCCATGAGTGGCATTGAGGAATCGTCGCGCAAGATCACCGACATTGTCGGGCTGATCCAGGAGATCGCGTTCCAGACCAATCTTCTGGCGCTGAATGCTTCGGTTGAAGCAGCGCGCGCCGGAGAATCCGGGCGCGGTTTCGCAGTCGTCGCCAACGAAGTGCGGGCTCTGGCCCAGCGTGCGGCTTCCGCTTCCAAGGACATCAAGGAGTTGATCGTCAATTCCGATACCCAGGTGCAAGACGGCGTCAAGCTTGTCGGCGAAGCCGGTTCGGCACTGGGCGAAATCGTCACATCGGTGAAAAAGGTCGCCGATTATGTCTCCGAGATTGCCTCTGCGAGCCATGAGCAGACATCGGGCATCGATCAGGTCTCCAATGCCATTATCGGCATGGACGAGATGACACAGCAGAACGCTTCGCTTGTGGAGGAGACGACAGGCGGAATTGCATCGGCTCAATTGCAGATGGAAGAGCTGCAGCGGACCGTTGCCTTCTTCAAGACGGCTGCGCAGCCGAAATCCGTTGCCCCGAGGAGGGCTGAGGCAGACGACACGCCGGTCGCCAGCCCGGTGCTGCAACAGCAGCAGAATCTGGCCCGGAAAGTGACCGGCATTGCGCCGGCCGGTTCCGACTGGGAAGAATTCTGAACCAACCGGCCGATCTATTTTCGGGTGCGCAACAGGCCGAGCACATCCTTGGCGCCGTCGAGCACCGGCCGGGCAAGAGCGCTGGCGCGTTCTGCTCCGTCGCCAAGCACGGCATCGATGTAGGAGGCATCGGCCTGAAGCCGGCGCATTTCAGCGCCGATCGGCGCCAGCTTTTCCACCGCAAGCTCAGACAAAGCGGGTTTGAAGACGGAAAACTGGGCGCCGCCGAATTCTTTCAGGACGCTTTCCTTCGATGTACCGGCGAGCGCGGCATAGATGCCCACCAGATTGTCCGCTTCGGGCCGTTCCTCCAGGCCGCCGGGTTCCGACGGCAGCGGCTCCGGGTCGGTGCGGGCCTTGCGGAATTTTTGCGCAATGGCATCGGCGTCGTCGGTCATGTTGATGCGCGAATTGTCCGATGCATCGGATTTCGACATTTTGGCCTGGCCGTCGCGCAGGCTCATGACCCGTGTTGCCGGCCCGGTGATCATCGGTTCAGGCAGCGGAAAATAGGCCTCGCCATAACCGTGATCGGCGATTGAAGCTGCAAAGTCGTTGTTGAACTTCTGGGCAATATCGCGCGACAGTTCCAGATGCTGTTTCTGATCTTCGCCGACCGGCACATGGGTCGCCTTGTAGGCCAGAATGTCGGCGGCCATCAGGTTTGGATAGACAAACAGCCCGGTTGAGGCCTTTTCCCTGTCCTTGCCGGCCTTTTCCTTGAACTGGGTCATCCGGTTCAGCCAGCCGAGGCGGGCGATGCAGTTGAAGATCCAGGCCAGTTCGGCGTGTTGGCTGACCTGGCTCTGATTGAAAATGATGCTCTTTTGCGGGTCGAGCCCGCAGGCAAGGTATGCCGCCGTCAGTTCGCGGATATCGCCGACCAGCGTCGCCGGGTCATGTTTGATCGTGATGGCGTGCAGATCGACGACGCAATAGATACATTCGTGCGTCGCCTGCATTTTCACCCAGTTGATCATGGCGCCGAGATAATTGCCGAGATGCAGGTTTCCGGTCGGTTGCATGCCGGAGAATACGCGTTCTGGAAATGGTGTCATTGAATTCCTGCCTGGATCATAGCCAAAAGCGGTTCGCCGGCGTCATGTCCGATCGCAAAACTGACAATGGACCGGCGAAACAGCAAAAACACACGTCGGCGCGGTTTATCGCCAAACCATGCCAATGACGCAAGGCCGCATTTGCCGGCAGCTCTATTGCCGGCTGATCTGCCGGGTTAACTGGCGCAGATTGGCAGCCCCGGTCAGCTGGGCAAGGGCAAAATAGACACCGGCGCCG
>CAMYKZ010000131.1 GCA_947259045.1 uncultured Afifella sp. | reverse complement strand
GTTTCGTTTCTTGCCGGCTGGTTATGGTATTCGCCGAAACTCTTCGGACAGAAATAGGCCGAAGGCGTTGGCGTGGAAATGGGAACTGCGGGAGAAATGCCCGTCGCCGCCATGGTGACGCAAATCATCGGGCTCCTGGCGATGAGCTGGTTTGTCGGCGTGACCGCGGTGTCGAATTCGCTGCTGACTGTCATCCTCGCGACAGTCGCGTTCACGATCCTGGCCTATTCGGGTGGCCTGTTCACCAGGAAATCCGCTTATGCCCGCAACGTAGACGCCGGATACTGGATCGTCTGTCTCGTGGTGATGATCATCTGTCAGGGAATCTTCCGCAGCATGTGACCGCCTTTGTTCACCGGCACGCAACGGAAACGGCGGGATCCGGCACGTTACGCCGCCCCGGATCCTGGTCAGGCCCGTGCCGTTTCTTTGATCCTGGTGCCGAACGATCAGGCAAACAGCTTCAGGTGCGAAATGTTCACTGCGCGGTAGCCGCACCGACTTTCGGCGCTTTCCGATGATCGCGAACGTTTGTTGTCGGCGCACCGACACCGCTTTCCGGAGCGGTCGAAATTATCCGTGACGGCACACGCCGTATGGACACTTCTACACATTTCTCATCATTGCTGCTTGGGCATTCAATGCAGTAACCGAGTGAAAAACGAGCAGCAGCCCTCGCCGATTTCCGGTGCGCTATCTCGTGCATCGTCAGCCATGAAACATTGCGAGAGCAAAGATGTGGCGGTTGAATTGCTGACTTTGGATTTCTTGGCGAAAGTCGGCGTTGCGATTGTCAGTGATGAAACAATCGCCAACGCCACGGTGGTGACGAGTATGGCGGGTTTCATGAGACTTTCCTCCCGGTTGCAGATTTTGAGCGCAGAGCATCCGCCCCCTGCTGATATGACGCGCTCTGCCGGAAAAGGTTTACGGAATTCCGCCCGACTGGTGGATGACGCCAGCGAAGTGCACAGGAGATGCGGACGCGGTTTCATGCCGGCGAGGGCGACGAAATCCGGTGCCGGGATGCCGGGTAGGCCGCCGAGTTCAACCGGCAGGAACCTTTACAGGCGAAACTCGGCAAGGTGTTTGACGTCGAATTCGCTCAACGCGATCAGCTTTTCGATATCGTTGAGCCTGACGCGGCGTTTGTCGACGGAAATCAGGCCCCCGGATTTCAGTTTTTGCATCTGCCGATTGATATGCACGTGACTCAATCCGAGTGTATCGGCCAAAACCTCCTGCGTCATCGGCATGTCGAACCATGGTCCGTCTACATCGCCGACCAGCCTCAGGCGGTGCCAGAGTTCCAGCATCAAGTGACAAAGACGTTCGCTGGCCGATAATCGGCCAAGCCGGACAGCCTGATCGCCCAGGATCGCAAACTCGCGCGCCGTGCACCAGCTCAATCCGGCAGCGAGAACCGGGTAGTTCTGGGAGATTTCAATGGTCCTGAGCGGGTCGACAACCGCGAGTTCGAGATCGGTCAGGGCGGCCGCGGAATAGCTCGCTTTGCGCCGGAAATTGACGTGCAGGCCCAGCACGTCTCCAGGCAGCGCATAGCTCAATATCTGCCTTCGGCCGGAGCCGAGCTTTACATAGCGGATCGCCCATCCGCTGCGGACAAAAAATGTCGCATTGAAATCATTTCCGTCTTCAATGAAATCCATGCCGGCGGGAACGTTGACCGTGTTGTGCTGCAGGCTTTCCAGAAAGTCGATTTCAAGTTCAGAGAGTAATGTCATCGCCCCCAGTTTGCGGACAATTGCGCTCGATTCAGGCGATGGCCTGAGGTCGGTGATGATCGACGGCAAATGGAGACCCAGTTCCTGAAATATTCAGATTGGTTTGACCCAAGTTGATCCGGTCTATTGCGAAAATCGATTTTTGTCACGCCGTTTCGGGTGATGGGCGGATGACCGTAGTGGCAAAACGGCCCCGGCATACATGAATGCGATCAGCCGCGGATTTCCCGCAAACCGTCGGCAATCAGCTTTGCGCCGATAGCGCCGAAGACCATGCCGAACGCGGCTTCGATGACATGCGACAGGCGGCGATAAGTCCGCATTGCGATGCCGGTTGAGAACAGGCACGCATAGGTGCCGTAGATCGCCATGGCGGAGGCGGACACACACAAGCCGACAAACAGATACTGGCCGCTGGACAGATCGGTGGCGGCCAGGAACATGGAAACGGCGACCCACATGAGGGCGGCTTTCGGGTTTGTCAGAACGACCAGCAGGCCGGTCAGGTAAGCGCGGGCGCCGCTCGTCGTCCTGCAATTCGTGCCGGCGCTGCTGCCTGCGCCTTTCCAGGCCGTGTGCAGCGCTTTCAGACCGAGATATGCGAGATAGGAGCCGCCGATCAGCTTCATCGCAAGGATCGTTTCGGGAAAAGCCTGCAGGAATGCGCCGATGCCGAACGTGAACAATATGGCCCAGATGAAAACGCCGCTGGCGACGCCTGCCGCCGTCAGCACTCCCGCCCGGCGTCCTGATCCGAGCGCAATCGACGACACGGCCATCAGATTGGGGCCGGGCGATGCCTGTGCGAGAAAGATGCCGACAATCAGGGGCAGCAGTTCGAGCATGGATCGGTTCCGGTTAACTGTT
>CAMYKZ010000130.1 GCA_947259045.1 uncultured Afifella sp. | reverse complement strand
CGACGCCTCGCAGGGCGACGAAACGGTTCCCATCCGTTTCGGTGTCGCCATGATGGATCTGAACGGTTTCAAGCCGATCAACGATACCTATGGCCACGCTGTCGGCGACGAGGTACTGGTGACAATCGCCTCTCGCCTCGACAGGCTTATCAAGAATGACGGGCTTGTCGCCCGTCTCGGCGGCGACGAGTTTGCCGCATTGATCACCACGGCGCATACGGAAGCCGATTGCATAGCCTATGGCCGCAGGATCTGTGACCTGATCAACGAACCGATGGTCATCGGAGACACGACGCTGCGGATTTCCGGCTCCTGCGGTTTTTCGATATTTCCGGTTTCCGGCGCCAACAGCGATCTGTTGATCAATCGCGCTGATACGGCGCTCTACCATTGCAAACGCAACAGACCGGTCGACGTGGCCGTCTTTCAGCTTGATCTTGAGGAACATCTGCGCCGCCGCATGAAAGTCGACCAGGCGCTTCGGTCGGCGATCGAGGGCAAGGAGATCGATATCGCTTTTCAACCCATCTTTGATCTCAAGACGGGTTTCCTGGAATCGTTCGAAACACTGGCGCGATGGTATCATCCCGAGATCGGCCAGGTTCCACCTGACGAGTTCATCGAGTCCGCGGAACAGTCGGGCCTGATTGGTGACCTGACCAACCAGATTTTGGAAAAATCGCTTGCTGCGGCAAAAACCTGGAGCAGTTCCGTTTCCATCGCCGTCAATATCAGCGCCGTTCAGGTCACAGACCCGGCAACCGGACTGATGATCCTGTCAGCCCTGAACCAGGCCGGCATCGCACCCCAGCGGGTCATTGTCGAGATCACCGAAACCGCCCTGCTCAGCGACCTTGCCCATGCCCGGCGGACAATTTCCGATCTCCGGGCGGCGGGTGTGCGTATCTATATTGACGATTTCGGCACGGGCCACTCGGCGCTCGGCTACCTGCTTGAGCTGGAATTCGATATGGTCAAGGTAGATAAATCCTTCGTCCAGTCTGCAGCGACATCAACTGAAAGCCGGCAGCTCCTGAAAGGCATTCGCGAACTCTGCAGCGCGATCGAGGTTCCCTGTATCGCTGAAGGCATAGAGGATGACAACCAGCGGGAAATCATCACCGGGCTGGGATTCCAATTCGGCCAGGGCAACGGCCTGTGCGCAGCGATAACACCGGAAAAGGCACATGAACTGTCACTCCTGGCCGGCGCCGATGATTCACAAATGGCCAGCAATGATCCATTGTCCATGACCGCCTGAGCCGAGAGTTCAGACGTTGGTCTGCAGACGCCCTCCCCTACGGCTCAAGCACGAAAGTGCCGCCCTGATAGATCTCTGATGCATCGCCGGGGCCCGGCGGGGGATCGGCGGCCAGAACCTCGTCGCGAAAATCGCTTGAGCGGTGTTTCGGCTGATATCCTAGCTCGGTCGCGCGGCGATTGTCCCACCAGGCCGGCTCACACTTGGAAAAACCGTAAACAGTCTCAAAATGCACATCGGGATGTTCCAGGCCGATGGCGCAAAGCTGCACCAGGTCCTCCGGGTGCAGCCAGATCGACATGCGCCGTCGGTCGATCGGCCTGTCAGCGACATTGCCGATGCGAATATTGAAAACCCTCAGGCCGTGCTTGTCGGCATAAAGACCGCCGAGTGCCTCGCCGAATGCCTTGCTGACGCCGTACCGCGTATCCGGACGCACCGGCTTTTCATGGTCGATGACGATATCGCGCGGATAGAAACCAACGGCATGATTGGACGATGCAAAGACTATCCGCTGGACCTTGTTCACCCGCGCCGCCTCGTAGACATTGTACAGCCCGGCAATGTTGGCCTCGAGGACCGGCTGCCACGGCGCTTCGACACTGACTCCGCCAAGATGAATGATCGCATCGCATTGCTTCATCAGCGCGTCGATCTGGTCCGGTTCGCCCAGATCAGCCGCCACAAAAGTCTCGCCATCCTGCAGCGCCTCGGGCTGAACCCTGTCAGACAGAAGAACCGAGCCATATCGCTCCAGCAGCAACGGTCGGATCTGGGTTGCGACGCCGCCGGCGGCTCCAGTCAAAAGAAGATTCATATCAAGCGCTCCCTGCCCGTGTGCACATCACTCTAACCCGCCCGCGAAACGAAGGTAAGGCTTCATTCAATCTGCCTTCGGCGTTGATTGAACCTTTAGTCGCCGCATCGCGTCCCACATCAGACAATACGACGCCGGCTTCCCGGCGCTCCCGGTCATATTTGCCGGAACGAAAGGAAACGATCATGCTCAGACCCGCCCTCTCCCTCGTCGCAATCGCAATGATCATTCAGTCACCGGCGCCGGCGCTCGCGGGATCGAAATTCAATCCGTCCGCCAACACCTTGCCGGCGATCCAGGATGGCAGGATCGGTCAGGAGACGGTGCGGCGCCATGTCTGCCCGGATCTCGCCGTCAAAATCGAGACCTATACCCATGTGGACCGCCGCACCGGGCGCTCGCAGCCGGCTCTTCGCGTTATCGTGGCCAATGTCAGCAATGTCGACTATGTCAGCGGCGGAAATCAGCAGCAGGTACATCTGTCGCTCAAGAATGCCGGCTATGGCGGCGGCAGCAACAGCTTTGGCAGCATCCCGGCCGGAGCGCGCATTGCAGTCGGCAGCTACGGCGG
>CAMYKZ010000129.1 GCA_947259045.1 uncultured Afifella sp. | reverse complement strand
GTGGATGATCAGACCGAGTGCAGCACGGGGGGCGCCGGCATCGTTACCGGATATGGTTGCAGTCCATATCTTCCAGCACAACCAGCTCAGATAAGCACATCCGACGAGCCGAAGGACCCAGATGACGATCGGATGGGTCGCCATGCTGCCGGCACCCCAGAACAGAATTCCGGCCAGCAGGCAGTTGAAAAGGAAGCCTGTCGGAACCGCCAGTGCGAAACCGACTGACCTGAAGCCATAGGCTGCACCCATGGCCGATTGGGCGATATTGGCCGGGCCGGGTGTGCCGATCACCAGCAATGTCACGCCGGCGGCAGCGAGCAGAGTTTCAATTGGCATGCCGTCTGGAACCTTTTCTGCAATTTCGGCTCCAGACGTTGGCTGCCGTCATCAGTCGTATCTGTCTGTGGTATCCGCCCGCACCGGCTGGGTTTCAGGCATCGACGATCGTATCGCCGCCCGGCGCCAGCACCCTGACCTTGGCAGCATCCGGGCCCATCTCCGACAAAAATCCGTCAGCGCTCTGATCGAGGATCGGAAACGTTGCGAAATGAACCGGAAACACAACCTTGAAATCAAAGAAACGCCGGCAGGCCATCGCTGCGGATTTCGCCCCCATCGTGAACCTGTCGCCGATCGGAACGATGCCGATGTCGGGTTCATGCAATTCGTTGATCAGGGCCATGTCACCAAAAATCTCGGTATCGCCCATATGATAAACGGTCGGCTCTCCCGGTGCCTTGATGACAAGTCCTGCCGGGTTCCCGAGATAGACGATTTTGCCATCCTGGTCAGCGGACGAGGAATGAAACGCGTTGACCAGACTTGTCGAAAAGCCACCGCAATCAACCGTGCCGCCATGATTGGCGAAGTTGATGTTTTCCGCACCCTGCCCGCTCATCCAGACGCATATCTCGTAATTGGCGACCAACTGGGCCCCGGTCGATTTGAGAATATGGAGCGTATCGCCGACATGGTCGTTGTGACCATGGGTCAGCAGCACATGGGTGCAGCCGGCTGCGACTTTTTCCACGTCGCCCTCAAATTTCGGATTGCCGGAAAGAAACGGATCAATCAGAACCTTATTATCTGCAAACTCCAGTGCGAATGCCGAATGGCCGAACCAGGTCAGTTTCATTTTTTCCTCCAGATCAAGTCGCAGCGCGATTGTCAGGCTATCCGCCGGGCCGACTGTCGATCTGCCGAATAAACCCGCTTCTCTCCTCAGGCAAGTCCAGTCCGCGCGGCGCCAGCACATGCCGGTTGAGAAAATACCCGGTCAGTTCAAAACCCTGCTCGATATCTGTCGCCGTCGGTATGTCGCCCTCAAGACGTTCGCTCAGGAAACGCGGCAGCCTGAGCATCCGGTTGTCATACGGCAAACCGGCCTCCCGGCTGACGGCACAGCCGCTCTTCGGCGAGACATAGACCAGATCGTCGGTGCGGCCGGTTGCAGCGCATTTGGCCAGGTCCATGCCGAAACCAAGCTCATCGAGCAGCAGGACTTCAAACCGGACGATCAGTTCGGCGGATATTCCGGCATCATCGAGATTTTCGATGATGACTGCCAGCGCATCAAAAAGACGCGGATGCGGGTCGCGTTCCGGCAGTAACCTGAGATGCGCGGCCATCAGTTGCAGACCATAAGTCGCCGACCTGGACATCATCAGAATTCCGGCGCGTTCGACCAGCGGCTCTACACGGAACTGGCCCAGATGCTCCGACAGCCGGGCGCGCCAGGTCACAGACAGAGCATTGCCGGGCTGCAGCACGGGCCGCATCGTGCGCGAGCGACCGCCGCGCACCAGACCGAGGCAGCGGCCGCGGGCGCGGGTCATGACTTCGAGAATGACACCGTTTTCACCGTGCCGGCGGCTGCCGATGGCGATTGCGTTTTCAACCCATTCCATGGATCAATCATAACAACATTGCAGGCTCAGCATCAGGTCGGAAATTCGAGGCCCATTTCCCGGTATCGCTCAGGATCGTCGGCCCAGTTTTCGCGCACCTTGACGAACAGGAACAGATGCACGGGCCGCTCCAGCATCTCTGACAGATCCTTGCGCGCGGCCATGGAGATGGCCTTGATCGCGCTGCCGCCCTTGCCGAGCACTATTTTGCGCTGACTGTCCCGCGTGACATAGATGATCTGCTCGATGCGGACCCCGCCATCCTTGGTATCGGTCCAGCCTTCGGTTTCCACGGTTGACGAATAGGGCAATTCTTCATGCAGCCGCAGCATCAGCTTTTCCCGCGTCACTTCCGCCGCCAGCCAGCGCATCGGCAGATCGGAGATCCGGTCTTCCGGATAAAGCAAAGGGCTTTGCGGCATCTGGTCGCCGAGATAATCCAGCAGGTCGCCGGCGCCGTCTCCGGTCAAAGCCGAAATCATGAACGTCCGGTCGAATTCCACCTTGTCGTTGGCGGCCTGGGTGAGAGCCAGCAGCGATTCCCGTTCGGCAATGTCGGTCTTGTTGAGAATCAGGATCTTCTTGTGGCGGGCATTTGCCAGCCGCTCCAGGATCGCCTCGACCTCTTCCGTCATCCCCTTGCGGGCATCGATCAGCAGCGCGGCCAGATCGGCATCCGAGGCGCCGCTCCAGGCGGTCGATACCATCGCCCGGTCGAGCCGCCGCTTCGGCGCGAATATGCCCGGTGTATCGACGAAGATGATCTGCGAATTCTTGTGCATTGCGAT
>CAMYKZ010000128.1 GCA_947259045.1 uncultured Afifella sp. | reverse complement strand
CATGGGCGCGGGACAATCCCCACGTCCATGCCGCGCCGTTCGGTCACGCCTTGGGTTGGGGAACGAACCGCATATAGGGTGTGGGTGCCCGCCAGCCGTCCGGGAATTTCTTTTTGGCATCTTCGTCTGACACCGTCGGGACGATGATGACGTCTTCGCCTTGTTTCCAATTCACCGGTGTTGCCACCTGGTGGTTTGCCGTGAGCTGCAGCGAATCGATGACCCGCAGGATTTCGTCGAAGTTCCGGCCGGTCGCCATCGGATATACGAGAATCAGTTTTATCTTCTTGTCCGGTCCGACGACAAAGACATTGCGCACCGTCTGGTTGTCGCCCGCTGTCCGCCCGTTGGACGAATCACCGGCACCGGCGGGCAGCATGCCATAGGCCTTGGCGACCTTCAGCTCGCTGTCACCGATCAAGGGATAGTTCGGCGCGTGGCCGGTCGCTGTTTCAATGTCCTTCACCCAGCGCATGTGATCGTCCACCGGGTCAATGCTTAGCCCCAATATCTTGCAGCCGCGCTTTTCGAACTCCGGCTTCAGGCTCGCCATATAGCCGAGCTCGGTGGTGCAGACAGGCGTGAAATCTTTTGGATGCGAGAAAAGCACCGCCCAGGAATCACCAACCCATTCGTGGAATTTAATCGGGCCTTCTGTCGTATCGATTTCGAAATCGGGCGCCGTATCGCCGATTTGCAGTGCCATGATATGTCTCCCCTTTAAAACATGAAGTGAGATACATGAGTCCTGCCCCGAGGATACTTTATGGTGAATCACCGCGGTGAGGGAGTCAAAAAAACTTGATTGTCGACGTCGGTGTACTTTCATGTCGACGAACCGACGGCCGGTCGTCGAACGCCGCCCAAGCCGGCACAAGATCCGTACGCCATGGCGCTTCATTGATCGGACGCGTTTCTGCAAGTATGAATCGCCGTGACAAATTGTGCACTAGCGGCAACAATCCCGGCCGTTGAGTCCAAGCCAAATCGGGTCGCTGGCGCAAAAATTTTGCCGAATTTCCATGAAATAGAGGGTACGCCAACGTGTCTGAAGCCTCGGAAACTCCGTTCGAAAAGCATAGCATCGGCCAATCGGTCTCGCGTTTGGAGGACCCGCGCTTGTTGCGGGGTGAGGGGTGTTATTCCGACGACTTGAATTTGCCGGGTCAGGCCTTTGGCTATGTCTTGCGGTCCCCGTTCGCCCATGGGCGGATCACGGTTCTCGACGTTGCCGCAGCCCGGGCGGCAGACGGTGTGCTGGCAGTTTTGACGGCCGAGGATCTTGATGCCGCCGGCATCGGCACCATGCCGTGTCTGCTGCCAGTGAAGAATCGCGATGGGACGCCGCTGATCAAACCGCCGCGGCCGGTGCTCGCGACCGGGCATGTGCGTTTTCGCGGCGAGGCGGTTGCCTTTGTCGTTGCCGAAAGCCTCGCGCAGGCGCGCGATGCGGCGGAACTTGTCGATCTACGAATCGAGACCTTCCCCGCGGTTACCGATTGCACGCTGGCGGCGCAAGATGGCGCGCCGCTGCTGCACCCGGAAGCTCCCGGCAATCAGGCGCTCGATTGGGAATTCGGCGAAGAGGCGGAAGTCGATGAAATCTTTGCGGGCGCACACCATGTGACCATGATGACACTGCGCAGCAATCGCGTGCATGTGTCGGCGATGGAGCCGCGCGCGGCCGTCGCTGAATTCGATTCCAAAGGCGGACGCTACACGCTGCATTGTCCCAGCCAGGGCCTCTTCGGATTCACCAACGTGCTGGCCAAGGAAATCATGCGCGTCCCGCGGGAGAGCCTTCATGTGCGCACCTATGACGTCGGCGGCTCATTCGGCATGAAATCGGCGCCTTATCCCGAATACGTCGTGGCGCTGGTTGCGGCGAAAGCCGTGGGCCGGCCGGTCAAATGGTGCGATGAGCGGAGCGACAGCTTTCTGTCCGATCAGCATGGTCGCGACAGTTATGCCGAGACGTCGTTGGCATTCGACGACGGCGGCAGGATATTGGCAGGGCGGGTGCTGGTGCATTGCAATGTGGGGGCGTACCTCACGGCGGTCGGCCCGTCGATGCACACCCGCAACGTTCCGCGCAATTTCCCCGGCCTCTATCGTTTGCCGGTGTTCCATGCGCGCACCCGGGCGCTTTTTACCAATACCACGCCGATCGGTGCCTATCGTGGCGCCGGCCGCCCGGAAGGTGTCTACTACATGGAGCGGATGATGGATACGGCCGCCCGTGAAATGGGCATCGACCGGATCGAACTGCGCCGTCGCAATATGATCACGCCCGAGGAGATTCCTTACGAAGCGGTTTCGGAACTGACCTATGACAGCGGCGATTTCCCGGCGGTCCTCGATGCCGGCCTTGCCCATGCGGATTGGGACGGATTCGAGGCGCGGCGGCGGGATTCGGAAGCCGAGGGTAAGCTGCGAGGACTCGGCATTTCTTGCTATCTCGAAGTCACCGGCCCGCCCGCCAACGAAATGGGCGGTATCCGGTTTGAGGAAGATGGCAGCGTGACGATGATTTCTGGATCGTTGAATTACGGCCAGGGCCATCAGGGGACGTTTGCGCAAATTCTTACCGCCAAGCTTGGAATAGCCTATGACCGGTTCCACTTGATCCAGGGCGACAGCGACGAACTTATCGCCGGGGCGGGGACTGGCGGGTCGCGCACGGTGATCAGCGCGGGGAC
>CAMYKZ010000127.1 GCA_947259045.1 uncultured Afifella sp. | reverse complement strand
GGATGACGCCGCGTTCGCTGTCGATGTCGCCGATCTTTAGGCCAACGGCTTCAGAAGCGCGAAGTCCCGCGGCATAGGCCGCGGTCAATGCCGTGCGCGTCTTCAGGCTCGGCACCGCTTCGAGAAAACGAACCACCTCGTCGGCATTCAGCACCACCGGCAGCGTGCGTGGCGCGCGCGCATAGGCGATCCGCTCCGGAATCTCGGCATGGCCGAGCGTCACGCCGTAGAAAAACCGCAGCGCGCACACCGTCTGGTTCAATGCCGGCCAGGAAATCCCGTTCGACACCAGATGCACCTGAAAGGCGCGGACGTCCTCCAGGCCAAGCCGATCCGGGGACCGGCCGGAATAGCGGGAAAACTTCGCCACGGCGTGAAGGTAGGATCGTTGCGTTGCCGGCGACAGATTGCGGACGGTCATGTCCTCGATCATGCGCCGACGCAGAGGGCTCATCTCGGCCATCTGATATCTCCTGTTCTCAAGATTGCGCTTCAACAGCCGCAATCCTTCAAAACAGAAGCCTCACACGCAAACCTATGCACCAAATGCCGCGTCAGCGGCTTCGTTCAATCCCATGTGAGTCAGAAATCACTGCCGTTGGTATAACGTTCAATCTGGACCAACGATTTGGGGCTGGTCACGGACCCAACCTGAGGCAAGCAATGCCGGATGGGGGGCGAAAAACAGGAGCGAATTGATGAAAGCTTTGGTAATTGCATTTTTTGCAGCCGCAGCGCTGACGGCCTGCACAACAACGGAAAAGACTGCGACCGGAACGGGTATTGGCGCCGCGGTCGGCGCGGCCGCCTTTAGGACCCCGCTCGGCTTGGTGGCCGGAGCCGTGATCGGTGGCGTCGGCACCTATATTGCTACCACTCGCGACGGTAACTGCCAGTACCGTAATTCCAAGGGACAGATCTATACGAGGCGTTGCCACTGGCTTTAATCTGATTTTCCGGTTTCTCGCCTGAAAGGGGACATCGCAGGTCCGTTTTGCGCCCAGGAACGGTGTCTGACTGCACGAATGGCTAGCCTCGATTTTCATGATATTTGCCCTAAATTATCATTTTTCATGTGAATCGATTTGTATTATAATTTTTCATGGAATGGAATCGTTTTTCACGCACACGAGGGATTTGGCCCTATCTTGCCGCTGTGGAAATAGGTTTGCCATGGATATGAGTGTACAGAATCGTTTTTCAGGGCAGGTTACGGTTTTTCACGAGCGGCGACTCCCGGAAAGGGGAACGCCCGCCGGCTATGCCGCGCTCATCGACGCCTATGATCTGCATGTTCCTTTGCCGCGCACGCTGAGCGCCATAGGCGAGCATCACAGACTAATGGAAGAGGGAGGCTGGCGTATCTACACGCCCCGGCACGCACCGGGCGCTATCCTCGCAGATCATCTTACCTTTGCACTGAAGAACGAAGGGCTCGATCTTGCGGTCTTGAAGCGGCTGTTTTTGGCCACCGGCGCGGAGCAAATTGAGGACGTCGTCAAAGCGACCCCGACCGGAAGCTATGCCCGCCGCATCTGGTTCTTGTACGAGTGGCTGACGGGCGAGCGCCTAGACCTGCCGGACGCTAAGCGCGGCGCATATGTCGAAGTCGTCAATCGCAAACAGCAATATGACGGCGCTGGCGAGACTTCATCCCGTCATCGTGTCAAGAACAACCTGCCTGGCACGCCCGACTTTTGCCCGCTTGTCTTCCGCACTGAAGCGCTGGAGCGCTTCGTCGCAATGGACTTGCAAGCGCGGGCGCAGGAAGTGGTCGCAGCGGTTCCGCGCGATCTGCTCGCACGCACCGCAGCGTTCCTGCTGCTCAAGGATTCAAAGTCCAGCTTCGCCATCGAGGGCGAACGCCCGCCGCAAGACCGCGTCCAGCGGTGGGGCCGCGCCATCGGTGAAGCCGGTAAGCAGCCGATCGATCTTGATGAGCTGTTGCGCTTGCAGCGCATCGTCATCGGCGATGCGCGTTTTGTGCATCTCGGGCTGCGGACCGAAAACGGCTTTATCGGCGAGCATGACCGCGATAACCGTATGCCGATCCCCGATCATATCAATGCCCGCCATGAGGATCTGGACGCACTGGTTTCAGCGCTGATTGCTTTTGACCGGCATACAGCGCCGCAGCTCGATCCGGTAATTGCGGCCTCGGTTCTCGCCTTCGGTTTTGTCTATATCCATCCCTTTGAGGACGGAAATGGCAGGCTGCACCGCTATCTGATCCATCACGTTTTGACCGAGCGGGGATTCAATCCGTCCGGCATGGTCTTCCCGGTCTCTGCCGCTATCTTCGAACGCATCGAGGATTACGGCAGCGTGCTTTCGGATTATTCGGCCCGATTGCTGCCGCTCATCGAGTGGCAGCCGACCGACAATGGCAACGTCCGCGTCCTGAATGATACGGGTGATTTTTATCGCTTCTTCGACGCTACGCCGCAGACCGAATTCCTGTTCGAGTGTGTCCAAAAGACGATCGAGCACGACCTGCCCGACGAGGCGGAATTCCTGCGGCGCTACGATGGGTTCCGCACCAGTCTTGCTCTTGTGGTCGATATGCCGGACCGCCTTTCAGACCTGCTATTCCGTTTCCTGAATCAGAACGGCGGCAGGTTCTCCCGCCGCGCACGGGAGACGGAATTTGCCGCGCTGACCGACGAGGAGGTCAGCCGGATCGAAGAGATCTATGACGGGATATTTACGGGAGACGCGGACCAGCCGGACCGCGAGGCCGCAGGCAGTTGAAAACCATTTAGAGCAGATTCGATTTAATCGTGGTCATATCCAGCTGCGGCGAAGTAGTTTCGGCATTCATCGGGAGGGAATTGGTCGATGCCTTCGGCAATGGCCTG
>CAMYKZ010000126.1 GCA_947259045.1 uncultured Afifella sp. | reverse complement strand
TCTGCGTGACGGACTTTATTGGCCCACCGAGAGCGATGAACCGCCAAGCCCGTTGGGGCCGCTTGTCGCGGAAGCCGCGCAGGAAGGATATACGCCGAGCCGAGAATCGGTCGGCGACGAGACGGCCGCCCCATATCACGGCTATCGTTTCCGGTTGCTCTCCCGTCAGGGCGCGGCGGCTCCTGACGGCGCCTATGATTATGTAGTCGGAGATAACAATATCGGTGGTTTTGCGGTTCTGGCCTATCCCGAGAATTACGGTGTTTCGGGAATTATGACCTTGATGGTCAGCCATGACGGTGTGGTCTACGAGGCCGATCTTGGCCCGGATACGCAGGCCAAAGCCCGCGCCATAGAAGAGTTTAATCCGGGAGATGGTTGGGCGGAGGTGGCACCCCAATAGGCCCCTCGGAGGGTCAAAGATCAGCAGAAGCATGCGGACCGGGTTGAGCAGAAAATATTCCCGGATGCTCAGGGATCGCTACCGATGATGGAACGATGAATACAAACGGGAGGAAGCTCGATGAAATCTTTGATAACGGCACTTGTTGCAGCCGTAGCGCTGACGGCATGCACAACAGCAGAAAAGACGGTAACCGATCGGAGCCATCGCCACGAAAAGCCCGGGCGGCGCGATAGCCGGTGCCTTCATTGGCGGCATCGGCACCTATATTGCTACGACCGCTGACGGCAACTGCCAGTACCGGAATTCCAAAGGACAAATCTACACGAGGCGTTGCCACTGGCGGTAGATGAATATCCGGATACTAGCCGGGAGCATCGACGCGAACTTGCCTCACTTCCGCCGAGCCGCACCCGGTCGGCTCTTTGGTTCCGAAAGGTGCACTCCGGACTTCGCCGGGGCGTTACCGGGTAAGGTAAGCGCGCCAATCGGACTTCGAATAAGGTGAACCGCCAAGGCTGCCGGATAATCAAGTGCAAGCAGGTCAATCAGGGAGAAATGAATGCGAATCCTATATTTTGTGGCGCTCTGCGCCGGACTGTCTTTGGCCGCGGCCAGCTCAGGCCACACTCAGACGATTGGTTATGGCGAAGCGATCCGCGGACTGACGGCGGCCTGCGGCGCCGATATCGAGAAGCAATGCAAGGGCGTCAAGCCTGGTGGCGGCGCCATCGCTGCCTGCCTGGCGAAAAATAGCAGCAGCATCTCCAGCAGATGCGCGGAGACATTCGAAGCCGCTTTTGTGCTGCTGGCCAAACGTGCGGCGGCACAGGAGGCGGCGCCGGCGCTTTGCGCGGCCGAAGCGAAGCGGTTGTGCTCGAATTTCCGGGAAGGCAATGCGCGCATTCTTCGGTGTCTGATTAGAGAAGACAATGTCCGCAAGGTTACAAACAAATGCAATCAGGCCATCACCGACGCCGGCTGGCGGTAGGCGCAATGGTGATCGGCCGCACGGCTGCGGCCAGTCCGGGGATTGTACTAAAATAAGAATTTGGGAGATCAATTTGATGACGGATCTTGGTAAAAAACTCATAGGATCTGCCTTTGCGTTGCTGGTCGGCGTATCCGGTTCGCATGCGCAGGGCAGGCTGAGTGAAGGGGACATACTCAAAAGCCTCGAGGGCTCCGGCCAGGCCGGGCGCGCTGCCGATCTGAACGTGGATGCACTGCGCCGCGATGTCGAGAAACGCATTCAGGTGGAAGGGACCGAGAACGCCGCCAGTCCGCCACCGGCACTCCAGGCGCTCGCTACGATGCCGAACCTGACCGTCGAAATCCAGTTCGATTTCGATTCCGACTGGATCCGGCCGGCGTCGTGGGAAACCATCGGCGTTATCGCCGATGCCCTGCACCATCCGCTGCTCTTGAGCAACAAGTTCATCGTGGTCGGCCACACCGACGCCAAGGGCAGCCGCGACTATAATCTCAAGCTCAGCCAGAGGCGGGCGGATTCAGTCCGGGAAATGCTGATATCGACGTTCCGGATCGAACCGGAGCGACTGGTGGCCGTCGGCTTGGGAGAAGAGCAATTGCAGGATATGAAGAATCCCGAGGCCGGCGCCAATCGCCGCGTCCAGCTGCTTAATATCGGGCCGCGGTGATGTCGCAGATTCATCGAGCGGGACTGCTAATGTCCGATCGGCACTCCGGGATCTCATGGCCGGTACCAAAGGATCAAAGCAACAGCAAGTACCCGGTTCGAATCGAGCCCTATTCGTCAATCGCCCAAAGAGGGGAAAGTTCTATGCGTTTAGCCATCCGATCGACCGCGGTGAAGGTATTCATATGGGAGATGTCGATCAAACTGAAAAAAATCGGCACCGGAATTGCGAAGGGGATTTGAATGATGAGGTACTCGGCATTTGGTAAAAGCAAGGCAGTCATGCTGTCGGCGGCGTTTTGCATGCAACTGGGCACAACGGTGATCGCAGCCGATCTTCCGGATATCGAACCGGTGCCCCTCGATACTCCGACGGAAGAACGGTGGGAGTTTGCTTTTGCGCCCTATCTATGGGCCGCCGGCCTTGAGGGGACAATAGCCCAGTTCGGACTGGCCCCGACGGATATCGACCTGAGTTTTAGTGATATTCTGGAAAACCTCGACATGGCCGCCATGGTTGTTGCCGAGGCGAGGCGTGGCCGGTTCGGGATATTCGCCGATATTGTCTACACAGACATATCGGGCGGTGGCTCAGGACCGGCTGGCATCTTTTCGGCGAGCCTGGAAAATCAACTGTTTGCCGGCACGGCGATGGCCGAATATCGCGTCATTGAGGACGGCCGCTCATCGGTTGACGTGATGGCCGGTGCCCGTGTCTGGTCGGTCAACACCGATGTTCGCATTACGGCCGGTGTCGGAGCGGGCTTCTCTGGCAGCGACAGCGCAACCTGGGTCGATCCGATGGTCGGTGTCAAAGGCCGGTGGCAGGGTGCATCCCCCTGGTACCTGACAGGATGGGGGATGGTCGGCGGTTTTGGCGTCTCGTCTGATATCGACTGGGATGTGATGGCCGGTGCCGGCTATGAGGTTCGCGACTGGGTTTCCGTCGTCGCCGGTTACCGCGCAGCGGGTGTCGACTATCAGGATGGCCCGTTCGTCTTCGACACAATTCTGCACGGCCCGATCTTCGGCGCCGTTTTCCGTTTCTAGGCAGGATCGGTATGACAATCGGATTCTGTTTTGAGCGGGCATTTCCAAACGAATGCTGCACTGCTGGTGAATGTCAGCAGTCAGGTCCGCCGGAGAGGCGTTTGAATTATATCGTACCAGCGGCACGGTTTCCAACAGTACGGCGGTGCGATAGGCTGATGATAAAGAGGGGCGTGGCGCGCAGATATGTTATCTTACAAGATTCTCGAAGATGACGGCGTGATCGTGCTGTCGGCTGTCGGAGAAACGACATTTGAAGATCTTCAAGGCGACGCGGCCCAGTTCTTTGCCGATATCAGATCAAACGGTATCCGTCGTATTCTGCTGGATTGGCGAGGCCTTAAGGGCTGGGAATCCAGGAACGCACAGTCCATCTCATATCACTCCTGGTTGGACAGTCGATCGCTGTTCGACCGGATCGCTCTCGTTGTCGGCAAGGAATTGCACGAAGAAGCTGACGAGCTACAGGAACTTTTCCGCAACGCTGACAAGGACGTCCGCCGGTTTCGGCCGCAGCAATATGGTGCGGCGCTGGACTGGCTGATGAATGCCGAAGGCGACGCAGATGCATCCGATTGACCCGTTGACATTCGAAGCCGCCGGCCGATGCCGGCCGGGCCGGAGATAGCCATGCTGTTTCGATTCTTATTGAACCGCTCTCAAGCAATCGCGCTGTTGTGCCTTCTCGGCGCGGTTGTTCTCGCAATCGGTTCCAGTGCCGCGCAGTCAAAGGATGATCTTTCAGCACTCGTGGATGCTGCAAGGGAGTCGGGCGCACGCGTCATCATTGTCGATCCCTCCGGTGGTCTGGAGAAGCCTGAAGCGGCTAACCCGCTGACAGAGGGCGCGGCGCTGTTGGCGGCGCGCGATGAACTTTTGCGGATTATCGGGGCCATGCGCGGCGCGCCTGGCGAGATGGCTGCAACACTCGATCGCCACGGGGGTGGCCAGGGTGCCGCTTGGGTGCTTCCGGCCGTGCTGCTCGGCTTTGTCTATCTGCTGCTCGGCTATGGCGGCGAACGCCTGTTCGCAAACTGGGGCCGTCGGCATTTCATGTATCTGTTCAATAAGGAGCCAAAAGACCGTGCGGAGCGGATCGGTTACCTGATCGTCCGCGCGCTGATGATGCTCGTCGGCGTTGCGATCATGGCGGGGATTGCGCTTGTTCTGGCGGCCCTGTTTGCCGGCGGCGACAAGGCCGTCTGGACGACCCAGCGCGTCCTGATCACCTATGTCTTCCTGGTGCGTGGCGTGCTGGTGCTGATCTATAATCTCGTCGCGCCGGATGCCGCATCGCACCGCTCGGTCGTGCTGTCGGACACCGATGCGCACGGAATCTACCGGCGGGCAGTCCTGGTATTCGGGACGATCGGTTCGATTGTCGGCCTTTGCAAGTGGATGGAGGAACTCGGGCTGAATGCGGATGCGCACAAGCTGGCCCTTGTCATCGGCCTCAGTTTTGCCGCGCTGTCGCTGATCGTCCTGGCTCTCGTGCATCGCAAGGCCATTGGTGGCGCTCTGGTATCCGGGTCGGCATCGGCCGACCTATCCGTGACGGCCCGGCTGATCTCCGGAAACTGGCACGCGATTTTCATCTTCTATGTGGTGACCGCCACGACCGTGAGTGTTGTGCGTCTCCTTCTCGAACAGCCCAGCGCGCTCGGCCTGGTCACTGCGCCCATCTTGGTCATCATGGGCGGATTGGGGCTCTACGGCCTCGGCCTAGTTATGATTGACAATTACTTCGAACGCAACGGCGTCCGGAAGGCAGAGGACGCATCCGGGCAATCGCCGGTTTTGATGGCGACAGTTCCGGATCTGGCCAATCCGGACAACAAGCCAGAATCCAGCGCCGCCTTCCAGCCACTCTTCGAATATGGCCTGGCGCTTGTCGTGACGATCCTTTGTGTCCTCGTAATTGCCGCCCTGTGGGGCATTCAGGAGACCGGCATCGGCAGCAGGGCGGCACGGCTGATTGATATCGGCATTGTCATCTTCATCGCCTATCTCGCCTGGAAAGCCGTCAAGGTCTCCATCGACATCAGGATGGCGGAAGAAGAGCCAGAACCGGCCGAGCACGAAAGCGAAGAAATTGTCGGCACCGGCGCTTCGCGTATCGCGACCCTGTTGCCGTTGTTTCGCAGCGTGTTGTTCATCACGATCATTAGCATGGCAGGCATGATCATCCTGTCGGGTCTCGGTGTAAATATCGGTCCGTTGATTGCCGGCGCCGGCGTGATCGGCTTGGCGATCGGCTTTGGCGCCCAGACGCTGGTTCGCGATATTCTATCGGGGGCATTTTTCCTGCTCGATGACGCATTCCGGCGTGGCGAATACATCGATATCGGTTCGGTCAAGGGTTCAGTGGAAAAGATTTCCATCCGATCCATGCAGCTGCGCCATCACAAGGGGCCGCTGAACACAGTGCCGTTTGGCGAGATCCAGACCCTGACCAATTATTCGCGCGACTGGGTGATCATGAAACTGCCCTTCCGGGTCACCTACGACACCGATGTGGAGAAGGTCCGAAAGTTGATCAAGAAACTCGGCCAGGAGCTACTGCAGCATCCAGACATCGGCTCGAAATTCCTCGATCCGCTGAAATCGCAGGGTGTCTATCAGATGGAGGATTCTGCCATCATCGTCCGGGTCAAGTTCAAGACCAAGCCCGGCGATCAGTTTGAGGTGCGCAAGGTGGTCTACACCCGTATTCGCGAACTGTTCGAGCAGGAGGGCATCCACTTTGCCCACCGGGAAGTCACCGTCCATATCGCCGACAAAGACGGTAAGCTCGGCGAGAAAGAGAAGCAGGCCGTGGCCGGTGCTGTGCGGCCGATACTTGATAGTGAATACACTGAGCCAGAAAAATGACAAGCCGAAGAGAGATGGACGGCCTATTGATAGATTATCCGAAGAGGTCTGCGATTCATGGATCTTCGAATTTTCCTTAGGCGATAAGCGGGCAGCCCTTCTGTCGTCCACTCCCAGATGCTAGCGCTCCGCTTGGACCACTTCCAGGGATCCAGAACAATCGCTCA
>CAMYKZ010000125.1 GCA_947259045.1 uncultured Afifella sp. | reverse complement strand
GAGACTGTGCACACCCAAAAGCCCTGCCCCCATCGAATTCTCAGCTTGAATTGGCAAATTGCAATCCCATCGGCTGGTTTGTATTTTTCTGGAGCCGCAGTCTTGGTCCGATAGAAGCATTCTTCGGATAGCACTTACCCCAGTCCCCATCCCAGCCGCCGTAACCCTGTTCGCCACGGCCCTTGCAGCTATGGGCTTCTTCGGGTGGCGTCGGCGTCGGAGGACGGCAGCAGAATAGCTGTTTCTAGACCGCGTAACGTCGCCAGAGCGGAAATGGCACGGCGTGCTGCCGCAATCCCGAAAGCACGTCAAGCCCTCAGGCGATGAAGTCGATATCGAACGGATCCGGTTCTGCAATATTACTGACAGGCGAATCGACAAAGGTGAAATCGGTTTCATCGAGAGTGGCGCCGGTGGCGGATTTGACCTTGATGCGCTGGTCGGCTCCCTGGTCGTCGGTATAGTTGACGATAACCCGAGTTGTGCCGTTGTTGGATATCGTTAGGTCCGACAGGCCGCCGATGGCGTCGATGGCGGCAAACGAGATCAGATCGGTACCGTCTTCGAAATCGCGAATGATATCGGTGCCGGCGCCGTTTTCGAAGACGAAGGTATCATTGCCGGTCCCGCCGATGAGCGCGTCCTTTGCCCCACCGCCCGCTAGCGTGTCGTTGCCGGCGCCGCCTTCAAGTTTGTCGCGGCCGCCCAGGCCAAAGAGCATGTCGTCACCATCCGTTCCGGTCAGGATGTTGTCGCCATTGGTGCCTGTCAATGTCGTGCCGCCGCCTGTGCCGCCGCCCGTATCATCGATGTCGAGGACATCGATGGTGAAGGTCTCGTCATAGGTATTGTTCGCACTGTCTGTGACCTGGACGATGACGGAATGGGAGGTGTCGGTTTCGTAATCAAGCAGGCTGCCGTCGGCGACGACGATCCGATCGCCCTGAATGGCGAACCGGCCATTGGCATCGTCAAGCAGAGCATAGGTAAAGGTTTCGCCGCTGTCGGGGTCAATGGCTGACAGGGTGCCGACAACGAGCCCGTCGGCGGCGTTTTCATCAACTGCCGTACCCGACATGTTGAGATCGGTCGGGGCCTGGTTGCCGGTAACCGGGTCGGCGACGAAGGTCTCGTTAATCAGGTTGCCGAAAGCATTGTATGTGGAAATCTTTTCAAACCAGCTTTCAGTGTCGTCGACATCCCATTGCCTGATCTCGGAGGTGCCGTCGTCGAATTGTGTTTCCCGCTCTGTCAGCCGGCCAAAGATATCGTAATAATCATTGATCTGGCTCCAAAGTTCGCCGGCGTCGTCGGTCCGAATGACCAGCGATTGTTCCAGCCCGTGACCGGCCAGGTCAAACGCCATCCAGACATCGGTGAATACCAGCGTGTCAAATCCGCTGCCGCCGTCGAGCGATGTCAGATCATCCTCTGAATCATAAACCAGCATGTCATCGCCGGCGCCGCCGTAAATTATGTCGATACCGGCGCCGCCGTCGATCCAATCGTTGCCGGAGGCGCCATCGAGCGTATCGTTGCCGGCACCGCCCTGAAGCGTATTTGCAATGTCATTACCGACAAGCGTGTCGTCACCGGTTCCGCCGATCGCATTCTCGATCCAGGCGTCGAACGCAATCGCGATATTGTTGATCATCGCATTGGCATGACTGAAAGTACCCGGAACCAGCGAGATGGTGGAACTGAGACTCCAGCCTGAAAGATCCAGCGTATCGTCGCCTGCACCGTCCCAGATCGTCAGCACCGGCGCGAGGTTCTGGGAGAAATCGTAGATCCACTCGCTGGCGTTGGCGTTGAAACCATAGACGGTGTCGCCGCTGCGGGTTGTGCTATCGGCGCCGTAAATCGACTGTATTGTCAGGATGTCATGCAACATCGGTGTCTGGGCGTAGTACCATTGTCCGTTGCTCGCATACCAGTCGGCCCCGGTATTCTCCGCGTCGAAATAGGACATGACCGTATACATATGCGTGTCTTGCGCATATTCGGCGTCATTATTGTAGGTTACTGAGTTGCCGTTATATGCGCCCGGATGATCAAGGCCCAACGCATGGCCGATCTCATGCAGAAACGTCATGAATTCATACTCGCCGGGCTGCGGGTCCGTCAGACCCGAATAGCTTGGATTCAGCCAAATCGAGCCAGCCATTTTTTGCCAATCGGCGGAGTCGTCGTTGACATCGCCTGGCAAATAAGCGTGTGCGTAGCCGATATCGGTCGACGTGTTGGAAATTCGAAGGTCGGCTTGGTTCGGATTGCCTGCGGCCTCGAGATCCACGGCAATGAGGTCATCCCAGAATTCGAAAGCCAGATTTGCAGCCGTGACCTGTACGGAGTTCAGCGCAGACCAGCCCCCATACTCGCCATAGACTGTCGGGACCCAGCTTGATGACGTCGTCGCGCCGTAGGTTATAACACTGGCGATGGCGTTTGAGGCGTCCGTCCAGTGATAGCCGGAATCGATCTGGTTGATAATTTGTGCATTTGTAAATGTGGGCGCCATGAATTCGTGACCATATTCTGACAAAATTGATACGGTCGATCAGGCTCGACCAGGCTCGGCAATATTGCGCCGTTGATCTCCACATTCTGGGCGGGAACCCTTTCCAATCTATCCGGATATTCATTCAAATTTTATCGTTTGAAGGCCAATTCCGAACCAGCCGGAACCGCGCAGCCCTGTGCGCATAAAATCCGCCCGGCGTGCCGCCGGTGAATTTTGACGCTGCCGCAGCGCAGGCGGAAGCTGCTTTTGTTGATTGGATCAAAAAAGAGACCCGCTATCATCTGCGGGTCCAAGTAGTCGGGACTGTCTGAATCTACCCGCCCGACTACAAATTTGCCGAATACTGAGCTACTCCCGGAAATTGGGACACTGACGTAAGCTACGATTTGTTGTCTGCTGATCTTCGACGAAGAGGAGATCAGAATGTCGAAAAGAAG
>CAMYKZ010000124.1 GCA_947259045.1 uncultured Afifella sp. | reverse complement strand
TCCTATTTCCCTGTGGTTCATGAACCACCATTTTGGCACCTAGATGCCGGCGGGTGGGAGCCGTCCACCGCATCAACTCCGGAAGTCGGCAACAACGTTTGTGATGTCGGCTCTACCCCCCGGAACGGACATCATGTGGCAGGTCGGGCATGTCCGAAAAGTGCCAAGAGGCGACATTCGAAGGGTTTATTGGAAGAGCTAAACGGCCTGCCCAGATATCCCAAACAGCCGTGCCTCGACCTCCGCCATTCCGCGTCTATGGTCGCCGGTGCGCGCCTTGACGCCAACGAGTAATTCATCAAAACCAAGGCGATCGCCTGACCAGACGGGAGTTGCCCCATGCCCTTTGCCGTCTATCCGAGCCTGAATGGGACGGTGGTTTTCATCACCGGCGGTGCGTCAGGTATCGGCGAGGAGATAGTCCGTGCCTTCGCCGCCCAGGGTTCACGAATCGGCTTCGCCGACATCGACGCGGAGTGTGGTGGAGCGCTTGCCGACGAGCTGGAACAACAGGGTGCCAGCATTCGTTTTGAGCCTTGCGACCTGCGCGACATCGACGCCTTGAAGCGCGCCTTCAGCGCTCTGGAAACCGCCCTTGGGCCGGCAACTGTTCTGGTCAACAATGCCGCCCGCGACGATAGGCATGCCTGGCAGGAAGTGACGCCCGACTACTATGACGAGCGCATCGCAACAAACCTGCGCCACATGTTCTTTGCTATCCAGGCGGTGGCGCCCGGCATGATCGCCGCTGGCAAGGGCTCTATCATCAATTTTGGCTCCAACTCCTGGTGGGAAGCTTCCGGGGGCATGCCCGTCTACACAACGTCAAAGGCGGGAGTACATGGCATGACCCGCTCGTTCGCCCGCGATCTTGGAATGCACCGCATACGGGTCAACACGGTGGTGCCGGGCTGGGTGATGACCGAGCGACAGAAGGAGCTTCGGGCAACGCCGGAGGCACTTGAGCGCCATCGCGAGTCGCAGTGCCTGCCGGACCTGATCGAGCCGGTCTATCTCGCGCGCATGGTGCTCTTTCTTGCCTCCGACGACGCCGCCATGTGCACGGCCAATAATTACATGGTGGAGGCTGGATCGATTTGAGGCCGGCCCGTTCAGCCGGTTTTAAGCTTCCGGCACATCGGGATCAGCGTAATTGCGCGGGCTGATTGGCCACTGAGCGTTCGCTTGACGCTTCATTTCCGGTTTGGGTCATCATCGACGGAAGTCGCGAACTACGATTCTGATGTCCGTTAAGCGCCCGAAAGCGGAAGTCGCGAGACGCCGGCGGCACTTCCGTTATGTGCCGATTTTGTTGATTTAGTCGGGGTTGATTGCTGCGGTGGGCCGTGATTCCGTTGTCTTTGTGATTTGCCGGGAGAACGGGACGATGATGGGGGTTCAGACAGCTCCAGAGCGGCTTTTCTACGACTTCTGCCTGGACGACCACGTCGGCGATGATCACCTTTTGAGGCAGATCGACCGGTTCCTCGATCTCAGCGATCTGCGGCCAACCTTGCGGCCGTTCTACAGCACGATTGGCCGGCCCTCGATTGATCCGGACCTGATGATCCGGATGCTGATCGTCGGCTACTGCTTTGCCATCCGTTCCGAACGGCGGCTGTGCGAGGAGGTGCATCTCAATCTTGCCTATCGCTGGTTCTGCGGTCTGGGGCTGGACGGCAAGGTGCCGGATCATTCGACCTTCTCGCTGAACCGCAACGGCCGCTTCCGCGACAGTGGCCTCTTCCGGCATGTGTTTGAGAGCGTGGTACGCCGCTGCATGGCGGAGGGCCTAGTCGGCGGCGAAGGCTTTGCCGTCGATGCCAGCCTCATTGCCGCCGATGCCAACAAGCAGCGCTCGATCCCCGGCCATGAGTGGCGCGTCGATGATATTGCCGCCGACGCCGGCCAGGCCGTCAAGGACTATCTCGCCACCCTGGACGATGCTGCCTTTGGCGCGGCCAGCGATGTCGTAGCGAAGTTCATCTCGCCCGCCGACCCGGCGGCGCAGTGGACGGGTGCTTTGCGCGGCCCGGCCTTCTTTGCCTATGCCGACAATTATCTGGCCGATACCGATCACGCTGTGATTGTCGATGTGGAAGCCTCGCGCGCCATCCGCCAGGCGGAAGTGGGTGCCGCCCGCACCATGATCGAGCGGACCGAACAGTGTTTCGGTCTCAAGCCCAAACGTCTGGCCGGCGATAGTGCCTATGGCGCAGCACCGATGCTGGCCTGGCTGGTCAAGCAAAAGAACATCGCCCCGCACATTCCCGTCTTCGACAGATCGAAGCGTAACGACGGCACCCTCTCACGGGCGGACTTCAATTGGGATGGACAAGGCGATGTCTATGTCTGCCCGCGTGGCAATATCCTTAAGACGACCGGCAAGGTTCATGACGGCAGAACCCGGCTCTATCTGGCCAGCAAGGCCGATTGCGATCCTTGCCCGCTCAAACAGAATTGCTGCCCGAACACGCCATCGCGGAAAATCCCGCGCGATGTCGATGAGGATGCCCGCGATGTTGCAAGAGCCCTCCGTGACACACCGGCCTTCGCCCGGTCCCGCAATGAGCGCAAGAAAGTCGAGATGCTGTTTGCCCATCTCAAGCGCATCCTCAAAATGGGCCGGCTGCGATTACGCGGCCCCTATGGCGCACAGGACGAGTTCCTGCTCGCCGCCACCGTCCAGAACCTGAGAAAGCTCGCCAAGCTCAGACCAAAACTGCCGCCAACACTCCAGCCAGCATGACAGAAAGTCGCCCCGTCCAACTCAAACAGCGGCCGTAACCAACCCGCAATGGGCACAGGCCCAAAGCGGGAAGCTAAAAGTCCGCTGCTACCAAAAGCGGACAGCCAAAACGCGCAAGCAGCCGACTAAATCAACAAAATCGGCACAAAGCAGACATCCCGCATCGTATGAGCGACTTCCGCTTTAGGGAGCTTAACAGTCATCGACCGGTCTGTCAGAGTTTGCGAACCGCG
>CAMYKZ010000123.1 GCA_947259045.1 uncultured Afifella sp. | reverse complement strand
TAGAGATTGCGGTTGGTCTGCATCTGGGTCTGGACGGCCTGGACGACTTCGCCCTCGCCGAGAAGCTGATGATTGACCTTGATACCGGTGATCTCTTCGAACGCCTTGGTCAGCGTTTCGGATTCATATGTGTGGGTCGGAATGGTTTCCGACAGAACGTTGATTTCCATGCCGGCAAAGGGTTTGCCGGCATTGACGAACCATTCCATCTCTTTCATCTGGTCGTCTTTCGACAACGCAGATGGCTGGAATTCGTCGTTGACCCATTTTTCCGCTTCCGCCATGCCGGCGAAGCCTTGATTGGCAAATGCAAACAGGGCCGCCGTTGCAACCGCGGCCATTAAGTTGGCTCTCATCAGATATCCTCCCTGGTGAAACTGACGCTTAACTATCAAACGAAAGAAAACGAACGTCAAGCGAAAGTTTGCATTGAATTATCGCGTATTTTTTTTCATAGTCGGGAAGTTCTACGAAAAACGAAGATAATCGAAATCTGATTATTATGGAATCGTTAACACCGCGACAAACCGATATTCTTGGCCTGGCCCGTCAGGGCGGCCGGGTTGACGTTGAGTCGCTGGCCAGCCGGTTTGACGTATCGCCGCAGACGATCCGCAAGGATCTGAACGAACTTTGCGACATGCAGGTCCTCGACAGGGTGCATGGCGGCGCGGTGTTCCGCTCCGGGGTCGTCAATTACGGTTACGATGCCCGCCGCAAGGTGGCGGCGGATGACAAGCACAGGATCGGCGAACGGGCGGCTTCGCTGATTCCCGACAATTCCTCCGTACTGCTCAATATCGGTACGACGACGGAACAGGTTGCGCTGGCGCTGCGCCGCCATCAGGGCCTGCTGGTGATCACCAACAATATCAACGTGGTTCACATATTGCGCGACAATCCGGCCACCGAAGTGATCATTGCCGGCGGTGTGGTCCGACCGGCCGATGGCGGCATTGTCGGTGACGCAGCAGTCCATTTCATTAATCAGTTCAAGACCGATTTCGCCATTATCGGCGCTTCGGCCATCGATGAGGACGGGTCACTGCTGGATTACGATTACCGCGAGGTACAGGTTGCCCAGGCAATCCTGGCCAATTCACGGCATCCGATTCTTGTGTCGGATGCCATGAAATTCGAACGCACGGCGCCGATGCGGATCGGCCATATATCCCAGGTTCGAAGCTTCGTCACCGATCGGCCGCCGCCGCAGCGGTTCATGGAAATCTGCGGTCACAATGGTGTCAATGTTGAAGTTGCGGCGGAACTGAACGCGGCTGGTGCGAGCAACGGGGAGCATGTCGATGGTTGATGTCTTTGTCATTGGCGGCGGCATCAACGGCTGCGGCATCGCCCGTGATGCGGCCGGCCGCGGTTACTCGGTCTATCTGGCGGAAATGAACGATCTGGCGAGCGGTACATCGTCCTGGTCGACAAAGCTGATCCATGGCGGCCTGCGCTATCTGGAGCATTATGAATTCCGGCTGGTCCGCGAGGCGCTGATGGAGCGCGAACTTTTGTGGGCCAGTGCGCCGCACATCATCTGGCCGCTGCGGTTTGTGCTGCCGCACCACAAGGGGCTGAGGCCGGCCTGGTTCCTGCGCCTTGGACTGTTCCTGTACGATCATATCGGCGGGCGCAGGATGCTGCCGGCAACGAAAACGCTCGACCTGCGCCGCAACCCGCTTGGCGCACCGCTGAAGGGCGATTTCGGCAAAGGCTTCGAATATTCCGATTGCTGGGTGAACGATGCAAGGCTGGTCGTGCTCAATGCCCGCGATGCGCAGGCGCGCGGCGCGACGATTGCCACGCGGACCGAAGTGATGTCGGTTCAGGCCGACAACAATGAATGGAAAGTGACGGTCCGCCACAGGGACAGCGGCGAGAGCGAAGAGATCAGGGCCCGGATGATCGTCAATGCGGCGGGGCCGTGGGTCGATACGATCCTGCGCGGCCCGGCAGGTCACAATGATGCGCACAATGTCCGGCTGGTCCAGGGCAGCCATATCGTCGTGCCCAAAATGTTCGACCACGACCGTTGTTACATTTTCCAGAATGCCGACGGGCGGATTATCTTCGCGATCCCCTATGAGCAGGATTACACGCTGATCGGCACCACCGACCAGGATTATCAGGGCGACCCGGGCGAGGTGAAAATCACCGAACCGGAGAAGGTCTATCTGTGCGAGGCGGCAAGCGAGTATTTCAAGAAACCTGTCGAGGTGGACGATATCGTCTGGACCTATTCCGGTGTCCGGCCTTTGTTCGACGACGGCGCCAGCAAGGCGCAGGAAGCTACCCGCGATTATGTCCTCAAGGTGGATGAGCGGGCTGGCGCGCCGATGGTCAATATCTTTGGCGGCAAGATCACCACCTACCGGCGGCTGGCGGAATCGATGCTGGAAAAGATCGAAGACATGATCGGCAAAAAGGGTGCGCCGTGGACGGCAAAGGGCGTCTTGCCCGGCGGTGATTTCCCGGCCACCGGCTACGACGATCTGGTCGGCGAACTGAAACGCGATTTTGCCTTCCTGCCGGAGGGGCTCGCGCGCCGTCTGGTTCGCGCCTACGGAACCGATGCGCGCACGATTGTCGGCACGGCGAAGTCTCTGGACGATCTCGGGCAGATGTTCGGTTCAGATCTCAGCGAAGCGGAAGTCAACTGGCTGATTGAGAAAGAATGGGCGCGGACCGCCGAGGACATATTATGGCGGCGCAGCAAGCTTGGCCTGCGGCTGGCGCCTGACCAGGCGGCGTCGCTGTTGGACTGGCTGGCCGGGCGGTTGGCCGAACAGGCGGCGGAATGATATCAACATTGATGTGATCCGGCCGGCTTGCGCGGAAGCGTAACACGCAATAGCACTTGAGCTCGATCTGCCCTGGAGCCTCAAATGCCTGTGATAAACCGATTTGCCGAATTGCACGCTGAGATCACCGGTTGGCGCCGTGATTTTCACCGCCAGCCCGAGCTTCAATATGATGTCCACAAGACGGCCGGCACGGTGGCTGCAAAATTGCGCGAATTCGGTTGCGATGAAGTTGTCGAAGGCATCGGAAAGACCGGCGTCGTCGGCATCATCAGGGGAAAGGCCGGCGGCAGCAAGGTCATCGGATGGATGCCTTGCCGATCCTTGAGGAAACCGGCAAACCCTGGGCGTCGGAAGTGCCCGGCAAGATGCACGCCTGCGGCCATGACGGCCACACCAGCATGCTGCTCGGCGCCGCGAAATATCTCGCCGAGACACGCCGCTTCGACGGTTCGGTTGCGGTGATCTTCCAGCCCGCGGAAGAAGGCGGCGCCGGCGGCAAGGCGATGGTCGATGACGGTTTGATGGACCGGTTCGGCATCCAGGAAGTCTATGGCATGCACAATTATCCGGGCCTGCCCGTCGGCCGGTTCGCCATCCGGCCCGGGCCGATCATGGCGGCCGCCGACCTGTTCACGATTTCCATTGAGGGCAAGGGCGGGCACGCCGCAAAACCGCATGCGACATTCGACCCGCTGCTTGTCGGCTCCCAGATTGTCCAGGCGCTGCAGTCGATCGTATCGCGCAATGTCGATCCGCTGAAGAATGCCGTCGTCTCGGTGACCACGTTTCACGCTGGCGATGCCTTCAACATCATTCCCCAGCGCGCCGAAATGACCGGCACCGCGCGCACGCTGGAGCCCGGTGTCCGCGATCTGATCGAAGCGCGCATGGGCGACATGGTGCCGAAGATCGCCGAGGCGTTCGGGGCGCGCGCCGTATTATCCTATAACCGCAATTATCCGGTGACGGTCAATCACCCGGAGCAGACGGACAAGGCGATTGCGATTGCGCGCGATGTTGCCGGCGAAGCATCCGTCGACACGGATATCGCCCCGCTGATGGGCGGCGAGGATTTTTCCTTCATGCTCCATGCGCGGCCCGGCGCCTTCATCTTCGTCGGCAACGGCGACAGCGCCGGCCTGCATCATCCGGCCTATGATTTCGATGACGAGGTTATTCCGCTCGGCGCCAGTTACTGGGGCCGGTTGGCGGAGCGGCTGATGGCGGCTTGATGCGGTGATTTCGACGCCGCCGATCTGGAATTGACAGATCAGATCGGCTAATAATCGCCTTCGGCAAACAGGTTGGGGCAAACAGGTTGGGCTAAACATGCGACAGACCTTGACGATGATTGCGCGAAGACCGGTTTTGCCCGGACAGCGAATGATGATTGCCATTGGGCTTGTGCTGCTGCTTGCGGCACTTTTCTGGACCCAGTCGCGTTATCCTTCGCTGAACGACAAGGCGGTCATGACCGGTACGATCCAGCTTGAGGATCCGCTGAGTTTCGAAGTGCTTCTGCCGATCGAGCCGGCTTATCCGGTGTGGAAGAAAATCGCCTATACGACGATCAACTGGCTGAAGACGAACAAGAATGGCATGATTTTCGGTGTGCTGTTCGGATCGGCGTTCCTGACCCTTTTACGCTATGTGCCCAAACGCGCCTTCAAGGGCCGGTTTGCCAATTCGGTTCTCGGCATGGCGATCGGCGCGCCGCTTGGGGTCTGTGTCAATTGTGCAGCGCCGATCGCCAAGGGGTTGTATTCAGCCGGCGCCCGGGCGGAGACGACGCTGTCAGCGATGATGGCATCGCCGACCATGAACATCGTCGTGCTGACGATGCTGTTTTCCGTCATGCCTTTCTATCTGGCGGCGACGAAGATTGTGCTCTCCGTGCTGGTCGTTCTTGTTGCCGTGCCGGTCATTGTGCGTCTGTTGCCGCAAAATCAGTTGACGATTGCCGATGACGATCCGCAGGCCTGCCTGGTCGATCTCTCATCCCTGCCGGCCGACGAACCGGTTCACAAAGCAGTCCTGGCGGTATCGATGGATTACGGCCGCGATCTCTGGTTCATCGTCTCCCGGACGGTGCCGCTGATGCTGCTTGCCGGTCTGCTGGGTGCAATTGTCGCGACGCTACTGCCGCTGGAGACG
>CAMYKZ010000122.1 GCA_947259045.1 uncultured Afifella sp. | reverse complement strand
CTGAAGTCGAGCCCTTCAAGACAATGTTCGTTCTGAAGCTGGCCCGAGCCTGGCCCTTCGTGGCTTTCGCGCTTGTCCTGCTGGTGATCGGGCTCTTCATCGAACGGTTCTATTGCCGCTATCTTTGCCCCCTGGGTGCCGCGCTGGCGATCCCGGCACGGCTGAGGATGTTCGAGTGGCTGAAGCGCCGGCATCAATGCGGCAGGGAATGCCGGATCTGCGCGGTGGGATGCACGGTACAGGCCATCCATCCGGACGGTCATATCAACCCGAATGAGTGCATTTACTGCCTGAGATGCCAGACCAACTATTACGACCCGGCGACCTGTCCGCCGCTCAAGGCCCGGATGCAACGCAGGCAGGCGCGCAGGGAACTGGCGGCAGCGGCCGACGCAGCGGGAGCCGGCCATGACTGAGCCGCTGTTGACCAGACGACGCGCCATGATGATCACAGCGGCGGCTGCCGGCGGGTTCGCGCTTGGTTCCGGCAGCCAGGCTCATTCGCGTTTTGAATGGCGCGGTACCGCCCTGGGCGCCCGCGGAAAAATTCTCATTGCCGGCTTCGACCGGACGACTTCCCGACGGCTGGTCAGATCGGCGCTCGGCGAAGTCGAACGGCTGGAACGGATTTTCAGTCTGTATCGGCCGGATTCGGAAATTTCCCGGCTCAACGCCACCGGCCGGATCCGCAACCCATCGCATGACATGAGGATCCTGCTTGGCCGCGCGCTGCGCTACTGGCGCATCACCGGCGGTGCATTCAATCCTGCCGTTCAGCCGCTCTGGCAGTTTCTGGCCGATCATTTCGCGGCCGATCCTTCTGCTGCCGATCCCGATCCGAAAGAGCTCAAGCAGAGGGCCGGCCTGTGCGATCCGGCGCGGATCAGGATTGCAGATGACGGCATCCGCCTTGAGCCGGGAATGGCGCTGACCTTCAACGGCATTGCCCAGGGCTATATCACCGATGCTGTGGCCGATCTGCTGCGCAGCGAAGGCCTTGAAAACGTCCTTGTGCAACTTGGCGAACTGCGCGCCTTACCCGGCCAGACGTGGCGGATTGCAATCCAGAGCGCCGGCAGATCCATCGATTTGGCGAACGGAGCCATTGCCACGTCGCAGCCCGCAGGAACGGTGATTTCGGCGAACCGACGCTGGCACCACCTTATCGATCCGCGCACCGGGCGCTGTGCCGACGGACCGTCGAGCGTGACGGTTGCAGCCCGGAACGCGTGCCTGGCCGATGCGCTGTCCACCGCTCTTGCCGTTTCCGGAACGCCGGACCTTTCGACATTGACGAGGACGTTTCCTGACGTTGCCTTCCTTGTCCGCACGCCGGATGGCGATGTCCGTACTGCCGGCACCGGCACAATCGCTTTTGCCGAACCTGACTGACGAACGTCCGATGAACAGCGATCCTGATCTGCAGCCACCATTGCTTTCGTTCGGATTTCGTCCCTTCTTCCTGCTGGCCGGCCTATACGCGGTGATCGCCATGCTCGCCTGGATGAGCTGGCTGGGTCTGCACAGCATGAACGCGGTTGTCGTGAAACCGAGTATCGCCGTAGCACCACACCTTTGGCACGGCCACGAAATGATATTCGGATACGCGACCGCCGTTATCTCCGGCTTCATTCTGACCGCAGTTCCGAACTGGACCGGGGCACGCCGCATCGCCGGGACCCCGCTTGTGATCCTGGTACTGTTGTGGCTCATCGGCCGCATCGCCGTCTGGTTCTCGGCATATCTCCCGGCATATCTGGTTGCAGTCGCCGATATGGCGCATCTGCCAGCGCTCATGGTTTTCGTCGCATTGGGATTGTTTGTCCGTCCGGCCCCACGCAACCTGATCTTCCTGCTGATATTGGCCCTGCTGGCGTCGGCAAATGGTGCGGTTCACGCGGAATGGCTTGGTCTCGGCCACGGTTTCGCGACGCGCGGTCTGGCCGTCGGCCTGATGACGGAATCCCTGCTCATCGTCATCATCGGCGGCCGCGTCGTGCCGTCTTTCACCCGCAACGCGCTGATGCGCAGGGGCGGGGCGCAGCCGTTGCCGCGGAGCATGCCGATGCTCGACAATGCCAGCATCCTCGCAGCGGCCCTGCTAGTCGGATGCTTTGTCTTTTCATTGCCCGATCCGGCAACCGGAATTGCCGCATCCGCGGCAGCTTTGCTCAACGGGATCAGGTTGAGCTTCTGGCGCTTACCGGCCGTCCGGAACGAACCGATCCTCTGGTCCCTTCATCTCGCCTATGCATGGATCATTATCGGATATTCCGCGCTTGCATGTTCCCGCCTGATCGGCTGGTTTTCTGAAACGGCGGCGCTGCACCTTCTCGGAATCGGTGCCGTCGGCGGCATGACCCTCGCCATCATGACACGGGCTGCGCTCGGTCATACCGGCCGGAAGCTCACAGTCAGGCGGCCGATCTCACTTGCCTATGGCCTGATCGCCCTGGCCGCCATCATCAGAAGTTTCGGACCTGGCCTCTTTCCGGCCCATTACTTCGAAGCAATCTTTCTAGCCGGTGGCCTGTGGCTCAGCGGCTTTGCCATTTTCACAATCAGCTATTTCGCAATCCTTGCCGGCCCACCGCTGACAAAACGGCAAGCCGTCTGATCATCGTGCGGGATCGCCGGTCGACGACCAGTTGGTCAGGCCGCTTGACTTTGATCAAGGAGCCGGCTGAACGATGAGCTAGACAATGATCCGGGTTTGACACTGAACCGCTGCCGAGGCAACGATTGGAGGACAGTTGAATGAAGCGATCGTCTCTTGCAAGATTATTATCCATCGCCCTTGCCGCAGGTTGGCTTGCTGCGCCGGCCCTGGCCGAGGGAGACGTGAAAAAGGGCAAAAAGGTCTTCAACAAATGCAGATCCTGCCACTCTGCCGATAAGGAAAAAAACAAGGTCGGGCCGCATCTCGTCGGACTGTTCGGTCGCAAAGCCGGCTCTCTTGAAGACTATTCCTATTCGAACGCGATGAAAGAATCAGACGTTGAATGGACGGCCGAAACCCTCACGGCATATCTGACGAAACCCAAGGAATTCATTCCCGATACAAAGATGAATTTCGCCGGACTGAAAAAAGAAAAACAGGTTGCCGATGTGATCGCCTATCTGGAAGAGGTGACCAAGAAGCCGGAATAGGCTGACCAGGCAGGATTCCGTTCAAGATCTGGCAACGCGGCTGCGGATGCAGCCGCGTTTCCTTGCGCCCTGCAATCGGCTCGTCCCGCTGCATCGGAGATTTGTCCGGCATATTTGCCCGGCCTTGACTTTTGTCAAGGCGCGGCCGGACGGGCGGCAGTCAGAATGCCCCCTGATTGAGAATGGGGGTCAAAATGGCCGAATCAGAAGACAAGCAAGCCGATGCTCCAGTTCGCATCCCGCCGATGCAGCGTCTGCTCGACAATCACTTTCTCCT
>CAMYKZ010000121.1 GCA_947259045.1 uncultured Afifella sp. | reverse complement strand
TGCCATCGCTAAAGCCATTGACGAATTCCCACCCGAAGAGTGCGGGAACTACTTCGCCGCCGCAGGATACGACCACGAATAGGTCGAATCGGCTCTAGCGCAGAGAATAGAAGACAGCGACGGTCGCCAGATAGATGGCCATGACCAGGACGGAATCGATGCCGACTCCACGGATGGTGCGGCTTGAACGGATGACCAGACCGATCACGTAAATCACCGTCACGACAATTCCGGACACGATGGCAAATTGCGCGGTGGCGTCGGTTTCGGCCAGGACCGGGCCGGGCCGGTACAGAATGTCAGCTGGCAGCAGCAGAATGATCATGATCAGGTTGCTGCCGAAGATATTCGATATCGCCATGGTATAGGCGCGCAGCCGGACGGCCATGATCGTGGTGGAAACTTCCGGCAGCGAGGTCGTGGCAGCGAGCAACGTCGCTCCAATAAAGCTGCGGCCAAGGCCGGTCTGTTCGGCCAGAGCGTCCGACACATGAACCAGAACGATACCGCAGACCAGGATCATCGCCGATGCGGCGGCGCAACGCAGAACCAAGGCGGATATCGGCATCGCTTCAAGCCGGATTCGCCAAGGATAGACCGGCGCGTCTTCCTTTTCCTCCGGTATCTCGATCGCCAGCCAGACATCTTTTTCGTCAAATTGCCGCAGCATGGCGATCGCCAGCATATAGGCCAGCGCGACACAAATTGAGCCGAAACCGATTTGCCAGATCAGCACCTGTTCACCGAACAGGACGATGCCGTTCAACAGTCCAAGCAACAGGATCAACAGTGATCCTTCCAGGATCGGCGTCGGCTTTCGCGGATAGAAGGAGATGGCGGCCGACCCGGCAAAGATGTCGGCTACGGCCAGGATGGCCGTCTGCATGGATACGCCGCCGAACATATTATTGAGCAGCAGCCGCGCCTCCCCGGCAATCGCCGCTGTCATGGTGGTGACGACTTCCGGCAGCGAGGTCGCGGCAGCGAGAAAGACCAGCCCCATCAGCGCCTTTCCCATCCGCTTGCGGTCGGAAATCTCGTCGGCATAGGAGGCAAGCCGGGCGCCGGCAATCCAGACACCGTAAGCCGCAGCGGCAAACAGCAGTGCATTCAAGGCCAGGGGAAGCGAGGTCATGCAGGGGTCCGGGTAGAACTGGTGTCATATTCCGGCACTGAACAGACCGGGCACTGATTTGGGTCAATGTGCCGGGCTTGCCGGACTGCCAGAATTCATTGGTCAAATCGCACCGGAGCAGAATGCCTCATGAGCGCGGTCAAAACTTCAGGCAAGACAAAAGCAAAAACCATCGCACCACCGGCTTCACGCGTCCCGGACAGACCGGCCGCGCCGCAGGCGGATCCGCTTGATTCCTACGCCTCGACGGAACTTCAGAACATTCTCGATCGGAGCCTTCATGCAACGGCCGCCCGGCTGACCGGCGGCATATCCCCGGGCTCGCTTGCAGGCGCCTACTGGGACTGGGCGGTGCATCTCGGCGTTTCGCCCGGCAAACAGGCCCAGCTTATTGAAAAGGCTGTCAAAAAGTGGTTGCGGCTGGCCGGATATTGCGGCCGGTGCATGCGCGGCGACGATTGCCCGGCATGCATAGATCCCCTTCCCCAGGATAAAAGGTTTAACGGTGAGGCCTGGCAGCAGTGGCCGTTCAAACTGATCTACCAGGCTTTTCTCCTGAATCAGCAATGGTGGTACAATGCCACAACCGGTGTCCGCGGCGTCACCCAGCAGCATCAAAACGTCGTGGAGTTCGTCGCCCGGCAACTGCTCGACACGGTCTCACCTTCGAATTTCCTGATGACCAATCCGGAAGTTCTGCAAAAGACGCTGACCGAGGGCGGCGGCAATCTGTTGCGGGGCGCACAGAATCTGGCTGATGATCTGGAGGCGGCGTATGCCCGCGGACCTGCGCCGGGAGGAGAGGAATTCACCGTCGGCGAGAATGTTGCCGTGACACCGGGCAAGGTGGTTCACCGCAATCGGGTCATGGAGCTCATCCAGTACTCCCCGGCTACCGACAAGGTGCGGCCCGAGCCCGTCTTGATCGTACCGGCCTGGATAATGAAATACTACATCCTCGACCTTTCGCCGGGCAATTCGCTTGTCAGATACCTGACCGAACAGGGTTACACGGTATTCATGATATCCTGGATCAATCCCGGGCCGGATCTGCGCGAACTCTCGATGGACGATTACCGGCAATCGGGAATCATGGAGGCCCTGGATGCAGTGCAGGCCATCACGGGGTGCCGGGGCGTTCACGGCGCCGGCTACTGTCTGGGCGGGACATTGCTGGCGATAGCCGCGGCTGCCATGGCCCGAAACCAGCATAGTCCCTTTGCAACGCTCAGCTTTCTTGCCGCCCAGACCGACTTTACCGAAGCCGGCGAACTGACCCTGTTTATCAATGAAAGCCAAGTCAGCTTTCTTGAGGACATGATGTGGGAGCAGGGTTATCTTGACACCAGGCAGATGGCGGGCGCTTTTCAGCTGTTGCGCTCCAATGACCTGATCTGGTCGCGAATCGTCCGTGAATATCTGATGGGCGACAGGCGCCCGCCAAACGACCTGATGGCGTGGAATGCCGACGGGACGCGGCTGCCCTACCGCATGCATTCGCAGTATCTGCGCAGCCTCTTTCTGAACAATGACCTGGCTGCAGGCCGATATGCCGTCGATGGACGGCCGATCGCCCTTTCAGACATCCGCAGCCCGATCTTTGCCGTCGGAACGGAACGGGACCATGTGGCGCCATGGCGTTCGGTCTACAAATTCGATCTCTTGACCGACACCGATGTCACGTTCTGCCTGACCAATGGCGGCCACAATGCGGGAATCGTGTCGGAGCCGGGGCACGCCGGCCGGCACTACCGCATTGCGACAAAATTCGAGGGCGACAGGTATCGTGATCCGGATACCTGGCTCGACGAAACGCCGAAATCCGACGGGAGCTGGTGGCCGGCATGGACGGCATGGCTCGACCAGCATAGCAGTGGCTTCGGCGCTCGGCCGCCCTTGGGCGCAGCAGACAGCGGCTATCCCGTGCTGATGCCGGCGCCCGGCGCCTATGTCCTGGCGGACTGAATGAATTAGTCGAGGCCGGCGATCGCGGCGAGTTTGTTCGCATCGGGCACAATGAAATGGTGCATGTCCGTCAGGCGGATGATGTTCTCCGTCTTGAGTCGGGTTATCTGCCGGCTGATCGTCTCAACGGTGGTGCCCAGATAGGCGGCGATATCGGAGCGGCTGATCGGTAGCTCGAACTCCGGCTGATCGAGAGGCGCTTCGATGCAGCGCCCGGTTTTGACAGCCCGCTTTGCGATGAACATCAGGAAACTCGCCACTTTTTCCTCTGCCGTCTTGCATCCCAGAAGCAACATCCAGTCGCGCGCGGCATCAAGTTCATCCAGCGTCGCCACGAGAAGTTGATGCTCAAGCTCCGGGGCGGTCAGGAGCAGATTTTCAAAATCGGCCCGGTCAAACGTGCAAAGTTCGACTTCCGTGGCAGCCTCGGCGGAGAAAGGCGAATCCCCGTCAAACGCG
>CAMYKZ010000120.1 GCA_947259045.1 uncultured Afifella sp. | reverse complement strand
GACAGGGCGATCCCGGTCACCCGCCGGCCCGACGGCGCGTTGGAGATCGGCGGTGCCGGCGAGACGGTCGAATGGGCCGTGCGCATGAGCCGGTTCGACGAAACGCAGACTCTGGACCGGGTGATCGAAGCCGGCCCCCTGCCCAACAGATTGATCGATGCGCTGGCGCATGAAATGGTGAAGGCGCATGCCCGCGCGCCGGTGCGCGACGCTGCGCCGTGGATCGCCGATCTCAGGCGCTATGTCGACCAGAATGCCGAAGCCTTTGCCCGCCATTCAGGGCTGTTTCCAGCCGATGGCGCCGCCGCGCTGATGCGGGCGTCGGCAGCCGCGCACGACAGGATCCGGCCACTGCTTGAAGCCCGCGGTGCGGCCGGTCATGTGCGCCTCTGTCACGGCGACGCCCATCTCGGCAATATCGTGCTGATCGGCGGCGAGCCCGTTCTGTTCGACGCGATCGAGTTCGACGATGTCATCGCCACGGCGGACGTGCTCTACGACCTGGCGTTTCTGCTGATGGATCTCTGGGAGCGCGGCCATCCCGACGAGGCCAGCCGCACATTCAACCGCTATCTGGTCGAAAGCCGCTGCGCGGATCATTATGACGGCCTGGCGGCACTGCCGTTCTTCCTGATGATGCGGGCGGCGATCCGCGCCAAGGTGACGGCGTCGCGGAGCGAATTCTGTGCCGAGCCCGAGCGCGGCAAACTGGCGTCACAGGCGCGGGACTATTTTTCCGTCGCCCGCGAATTCCTGGGCGGCCAGGAGCCGCGGCTGGTGGCGGTCGGCGGCCTTTCCGGAACGGGGAAAACGACCGTCGCCGCTCGAATCGCAGCCCGGGTTGGGCGGGCGCCCGGCGCGGTGGTGCTGCGCTCCGATGTGATCCGCAAGCATCTCGCCGGCGTCGGCGAAACCGACCGCCTGCCGCCCGAGGCCTATTCCGCCGCCGCCAGCCGGCGCGTCTACGAGCAGATTCGTGAATCGGCCGCGCGGATCCTGCAGACCGGCCATTCGGTAATCGCCGACGCGGTCTTTGTCCATGCAAGCCAGCGCGACGCCATCGCCGAGGCCGCCCGCTCATGCGGCGCCCCGTTCGCCGGCCTGTGGCTCGACGCCCCGCTGGAGGTGTTGACGGCCCGGGTCGGCGCCCGCTCTGGTGACGCCTCCGACGCCGACTGGGCGGTTGTCGAGCGCCAGGCGGCATACGATCTCGGCGAGGTGACATGGCTCAGGATCGATGCGTCGGGTACACCGGAACAGGCCATTGCACAGGCGCAGGAGCACCTTCAGGAAGGCCCCTGAGGGCCGGCCCGTCCGGTATCGGTTCTTGCTTCCACTTCGTTAGCAACGGTTTGACGAGGCGAAGATGATCCTGAGCGGACATTTCTGACTTGATCCGTTGCGCGAAGGCCAAGCTCTCATCAGGCTCTTGACATTCGTTTAATTAGTGATTAATCGCTAACTATGAACAGAAACGCGAAGGAAAGAGAATGCAACGGACTTGTCGATTTTGCTGGGGTCTGAGCGCACTGTTGTTCGCGCTGGTTGTCGCGACGGCGTACATGTTTGTCATACGGGGCAGCGTGACGGCGAGCGATGACGGGCGTACGGCAATTGTCATATCTGCCGGTGAACGCGATCTGGTGCTGGCCGAAATGCGAGGGTTTCTTGAAAGCGTCGAGGCAATTACCAGCGGGCTTGCCGAAAACGACATGAAGAGGATCGCGGATAGTGCGAAGCGCGTCGGCATGGCCACTTCAAGCCAGGTGCCCGTAACGTTGGTGGCCAAATTGCCGCTGCAGTTCAAGACATTGGGGATGGCAACCCACAAGGCCTTCGATGACTTGGCTCTGGAGGCGACAGATATGGGTGATGGCCAGGTGGTACTCGCCAAACTCGGTGAATTGATGAACAATTGCACAACCTGCCATGCAGCTTACCGCATCGAACCCGATGGCGGCGGAAAGAGGTAGGGCGATGACAAAAGAGTTGCACAACAAACCCAGGAGAATCATTGCAGCGGCCGCAGTCGCCGTATTGTTCGGTGCGCTGACAATTTATTCCGGAGGCTCCGTGACGCTTTTCAACGGGCCGGCCCGGGCAGCAGCGGGTGACTATGTTCCATTCGTGGTATGGTTCAACTTCATTGCCGGATTTGCCTATGTGGCGGCGGGCACAGGCCTCTATCTGCTGCGCGGTTGGGCAGTACCGCTCTCGGTGGTGATCGCTGTGGCGACGATGCTGGTTATTGCAGCGTTCGGCATTCACATCATTCAGGGCGGAGACTATGAAACGCGCACAGTTGGCGCTCTTTGCCTGAGAATTCTGGTATGGACCGCCATCGCTTTCGCGGCTTATTCCGCCTGGCCGAGGGCACCGGCAACAACATGAATGGAAGAACCAGGAAATCCGCGGATGAACGAAAAGCCGAGATCATCGATGCCGCGCTGGAACTTGCCGGCGAAGTCGGGCCCGGTCGGATAACGACCCAGGCGCTGGCCCAGGCGGTTGGCATCAGCCAGCCGGGCGTTTTTCGCCATTTTCCAAAGAAAGAAGATATTTGGGAAGCGGTTGCGTTACGCATCGGCGAACTCCTGCGCGAAAACTGGGCAGCCGTGCACAATGAAGACCGGCCGCCGGCAGACCGGCTGCAGACGTTCGTGACCGGCCATTTGACATTCCTGCAGACCACGCCTGCCATACCGGCCATCCTTTTTTCACGGGAGCTTCACGCGGAAAACGAAGCTCTCCGTTCTTTTTTTGTCGAGCTAATGAAGCGCGCCCATCGATTCCTGTCGGAAATGATTGCAAGTGAGATCGATGCGGGCAACTTCGATGCCGGGCTTGATCCGGATGATGCCGAATGGGAGGCTCGTGTGCATGCATTGCAATCGGAAGCGATCACCCCGGAAGAACGTGCATTGCCGAGATTCAGTCGGCGAGCGTTGAAGCGATTGCCAACTTGGGATCTGTGGCACAAGAATGAGTTGGAGCAATTGGATCAAATGAAGGCGCTGGGCATGTTTGGAGCACCACAAGTGCTACCCGAAGGTGGAATCTTGATGCGTTTCCATTGGCAGTATCGCATCAAAGTCAATGGCAAGCGTAGGTCACGATTGTGCTGTGATGGGTCACCACGAGCAGCTCCAGAGGTTCACTCATCGACAAGCACGTATGCATCGTGTTTGGAACATCCCATATTCCGGCTCTTCGTGGCGCTGTGTGCTGCAGACTCGCTCACGATTTATGGCGGTGATGCCAAAGATGCCTTTGCACATTCACCGGGTCCTTCCAAGCCAACCTTCATGAAGCTTGATGATGCCTTTATCGATTGGTACAAGGCACGCACGGGGGTTGAATTGGATCGTCACCTGGTACTTCCGGTGCTACGAGCGTTGCAAGGACATCCAGAGGCTGCTCGATTGTGGGAAGCTCATATCAGCGGAATCTTAGCTGAGCTGGGTTTCAAGAATACCACTCATGAGAAGAACATCTACACTGGCACTTTCTTTGGCGAGAAAGTACTTCTTGTGCGTCAGGTTGATGATTTTGCCTTAGGATGTAAGTCAGAGGCGACAGC
>CAMYKZ010000119.1 GCA_947259045.1 uncultured Afifella sp. | reverse complement strand
CAGCGCATGGCCAAGGTCAGCGACCAACTCGATCTGGTCGGGCTCGGCCAATGGGCTGACAAACTCGTGCATGAGCTTTCCGGCGGCATGCAGCAGCGTGTCGGACTGGCGCGGGCCTTTGCAACCGAAGCACCGATCCTGCTGATGGACGAACCCTATTCAGCGCTTGATCCGCTGATCCGCGACCGGCTGCAGGACGAATTGCTTGACCTTCAGGCGAAGCTCAACCGGACAATCATCTTTGTCAGTCACGACCTTGATGAAGCGATGAAAATCGGTTCCCGCATCGCCATCATGGAAGGCGGTGATATCGTCCAGGTCGGCACGCCGCAGGAGATCGTGCTCAACCCGGCGAGCGAATATGTCCGCGATTTTGTCGCCCACATGAACCCGCTCAACGTTCTGCGCGCCCGCGAGGTGATGACAGGCTTCGATGCGCTGCCGGCAAACGGCAGCGAGGCGGATCTCGGCAATGGCCTGATGCTGACGCGCTCCGGCGACGCCCGCCGCAACGGTTCGGCAGTTGCGCATGTTTTGCTGGAAAGCGCCGGATCGGATGAAGGTTCGGCGCTGATCGACGTCGCGCCGGAAACCCCGGTGCGCGACATGCTCAAGGCGCGGTTGAACCATGCCGGGCCGTTCATCGTGCGCGACGGCGATCAGGTGATCGGCGTGGTGCGCGACGAGGACATGTTCCGCAGGCTGGTGGGAGAAAATCAGGCGGATTGAACATGGCAATGCTCACGGACCGACTTCAGAAATGTTATACCGGTGTCATCTTCGACGTCCTGCGCGGCAAGGGTATGACCGATTGCGTTTTGCCGCCGCAGATCAGGCCGCTTGATGCGGCACAGTTGCTGGCCGGTCCGGTCTTCACGGTGCGCGGCAGCCCCAAACCGGGCATGGATGGCCATGAAAGCCTGATTGCCTGGACGGATTTTCTCTCCCGGGCTCCTGCCGGCCATGTCGCAGTGCTGGAAGGCAACGACCGCGACCGGGCGCTGATGGGCGAACTGAGCGCCGAGACGCTGCACCACAGGGGCGTGCTCGGCTATGTCACCGATGGCGGCTGCCGGGACTGTTCCTTTATCCGCGATATCGGCCTGCCGGTCTTTTCCAGCTTTTACACGCCGCGCGATATTGTCGGCGCCTGGTCGCCTGACGTTTACGGCGAACCGATCCGGATCGGTACAGTCGATGTTGCAGACGGCGATTATCTGATCGGCGACAGGGATGGCGTGGTGATCATACCGGGCAAAATCGCCGAACAGGTCATTGGCGAAGCGGAAGCGATGATCGCCACGGAGAACCAGGTCCGCAAGGCGATCCTGGAGGGCGTCGATCCGAAGGAAGCCTATCTGCGCTACGGCAAGTTCTGAAGGCAGGGCGCGCTGCAGCCTGGACAGTTACATAACTTTACATAACAGACATCAGCGCGAAAAGCAGCGGCCCCATCTTGTTGCCAGGCCATCAAGGCCCTTCAAGCAAGGAGATGATGATGAACGAAGACCGCAAGACTGACGAAACCCAGAATCCCACACCGGCAGGCTCTTCCGGCCGCTGGTACAAAACGCCTCTTTTTGCCATCCTCATGGCAATCGGCGTCGGCGCGGCAGGTATTGCCGGTACGCAGGCATTCGGCGGCGAGCACGGAAAATGGCGCGGCCATGGGGCGAGAATGGAAGATCCTGAGACGATGGCCCGAAACATGGAGCGCGGCATCCGCCATCTTGCCATTGAAATCGACGCCACGCCCGCCCAGCAGGCGGCGCTGGTTGAGCTGGCCAAAGGCGCGGCTGGGGACTTGCATGGCTTTCGCGAGATGATGCAAGGTCAGGCTGGCGAACTGGCGAAACTGCTGACCCAGCCGAACGTCGATGCTGCGGCAATCGAGGCGTTCCGGGTTGAAAAGGTCGAAAAGGTCGATCAACTGACGTCACGGCTTGCCAAGATCGCGGTGGAAGCCGGCGAGATACTGACAGCCGAACAGCGCGTCAGGATTGCCGAACTTGTCGCGGAGAAACGCGGTAAACAAGGCCGCTGGCGGCACTGAAACAGGACTGGCATTTGACCAACTCTATCCTGCTGATTGAAGATGATACCCGCCTTGCCGCGATGGTCTGCGACTATCTGGGCGAGGCGGGATACCGTATGAGCCGGGCCGGCACGGCGGCTGAGGGCCTTGCCATGCACGCCCGCGGCGCTTTTCATGCCATCATTCTGGATCTGATGCTGCCCGATGGCGACGGCCTGGATGTCTGCCGCGAGATCCGCGCCCGCAGCGATACGCCGATCCTTGTCCTGACGGCGCGCGGCGACACGATGGACCGGGTGCTGGGGCTGGAAATGGGCGCTGACGATTATCTGCCGAAGCCGTTTGAACCGCGCGAGCTTCTGGCCCGGCTGCGCGCTATTTTACGGCGCGGAACGTCAGGTGAAAAAAACGAACTGATGATCTTCGGCGATCTTGAGATCGACCGCGCGGCACGCACCGTCCGGCTTGCAGGCCGTGACTGCGACCTGACAAGTTACCAGTTTGAGCTTCTGACGGTGCTGGCCGATCACGCCGGCCGGGTCCTGTCGCGCGACCAGTTGATGGATCTGATGAAGGGGGAGGAACTGGAGGCGTTTGATCGCTCCATCGACGTGCAGATTTCCCGCATCCGGGCGCTGATCGAAGACGACACGAAACATCCACGCCGGATTATTACGGTGCGCGGGGCCGGTTATGTTTTTGCCAAAGCCCAGAGCTGACTGCGGGTCCGTTTGATGAAGCGGCTTTCAGTACAGATTTACCTGACCATTGTCGGCAGCCTGCTGCTAGTCGTCCTCCTCGGCAGCACCGCATCGCGGATATTGCCGGATGGCGGCGGCCCCGGCCAGGCCTTCCGGCTCGTCAGTGAAAACATCCTGCCGGCGTTGCCCTCTGCCGGTGCTGACGCCGGTTTGCAACAGGCAGCGATTGACCGGCTTCAGCGGATTTATCAGATCGATCTGGCGCTTTACGACCGCCAGCGGAGAGAAATTGCCAGTGCCGGCGACCCGATGCCGGTTCTGCGCCCTCCGGACCGCACCGGCAGCCGATTGCGCGGTGGCGGATTTCCGTCCTGGGTTGTCGGTTTGCCGGACGGACGCTGGATTGTCGTGCGCAACGCCACCGATGGCTGGCACCCGGCCTTGAATCTGGTCGCATTTCTCGGCGCTATCGCAGTCGCCGTGGCGATCGGCGCATATCCGATCGTTCGCCGGCTGACACGGCGCATTGAGCGCCTGCAGGCCGGTGTTGAAATGCTGGGCGAAGGCGACCTGACGGCCCGGGTCAAGGTTGAAGGCCGCGACGAGATCGGACGGCTGGCGCAGAGCTTCAACCAGTCCGCTGAACGCATTGAAGAACTTGTTGCCGCTCATAGGCTGCTGCTGGCCAATGTCTCCCATGAACTCAGAACGCCGCTGTCGCGTATCCGCATCGGCGTGGAATTCCTGAAGCGTCAGGCCGATCCGCAGCGGCAGGCGGCGCTGGAGACGGATATAACAGAGCTCGACCGGCTGATTGATCAGATCCTTCTGTCTAGCCGGCTCGATGCGCTGGACGATGAAATTCCTCGTGAGGA
>CAMYKZ010000118.1 GCA_947259045.1 uncultured Afifella sp. | reverse complement strand
GCGGGCATTGGCTTCGCCATGAACCAGCTTGATCGCCGCCGGTTTTTGCGGCATGGCCTGCACCCATTCAACCAGGCCGTTTTGATCGGCATGCGCCGAATATCCGGTCAGGACATGAATGTTCGCCTTGAGCTCGACTTTTTCCCTGTCCAGAATCACATATCCGCCCGGCTTGCCGGCATATCGTTGAATGTCCCTGCCGGGGGTCCCGCCGGCCTGATACCCCACAAAGCAGACGTCATTCTCAGGCTTTGCCAACCCTGCTTTTAGATGGTCGATAATGCGGCCGCCGGTGCACATCCCGCTGCCGGCGATGATGACGGCCGGGCCCGGGATCCGCATCAGCTCCCGGTGATCTCGATAGCGCTCAACCCCGTAAAGACCCTTAAATTCGAGGGGATGGTCGCCGTTGCGATAAAGCTCGCCGGCTTCCCGGTCCCAGAATTCGCTGAGCCCGGCATAAATCTTGGTGATATTCAACCCCAAAGGAGTGTCGACAAACACGGGAACTGCGGCAGCCGGTTCGAGCATGGGAAATGCCCCTTGCCATTCGCGGTCTGAAACCAGCCGATCCATTTCATAGAGCAGCTCCTGGGTTCGTCCCAGGGCAAAGGCCGGAATAAATACCTTGCCGCCGTCCGCCAGTGCCCGATTGAGGACCCGGCCCAATCTTTGGATTCTGTGCACCCGGTCATCATGCAGCCGATCTCCATAGGTGGCTTCCAGAACGACAAAGTCGGCCGGTTCGGGAGTTTGCGGATCCGGCAAAATCGGTGTATCTTTGGCACCCAGATCGCCGGAAAACAGGAGACCGGCCAGGACGACAGCTGCGACAGCGCCGCGTTCGGCTTGCGGCAATGGCACCTGCCGTGTTTCCAGCCGGGCCCAGATCCAAAGCGCGGGCAGCGCTAGAAAAACGCGCCAGAAGGCGCTGGTCAACGGCCCGACTTCGGCGAAGCGCACAAAGATCGGAGAAGCGCCCATTGCCACGGCGGCGACAACCAGCGCGATAAAGGCGGGCACAACCGGATCAGCCGGAATTCCGACTGCGTTTGCCCGGCGGCTCATCTGCGCCCTGCCGCCACGCGGTGCACTGAAAGCGCTTGGCGGGCAGAAGCCGCATTTTTATCCTCCGTCATGGCCGCAGGGGCTGGCGGTCGGCAAGAACAGTGCCTATCATAGTCCAATGGCCATGCCATGATCTGCTTTCCAAACCAACCGGAACGCCCATGTCTGCTGACGCCGCACCCGGCACCTTTGACGGGGACAGCTTCAATTCGCACGAAATCGTCGACGGCGACAAGGCCGGCGGCCTCATCATATTGTGTGATCACGCCACCAATGCGATGCCTGCGCAATATGGTTCCCTTGGTGTCGGTGAAACCGATCTGGAACGCCATATCGGCTACGATATCGGTGCGGAGGCGCTGAGCCGTGATCTCGCCCACCGTTTTCGGGCGCCGGCCGTTCTGACCCGATATTCCAGGCTGCTAATTGATCCCAACCGCGGCGAGGACGATCCGACCCTGATCATGCGCCTGTCGGACGGGGCCGTGGTGCCCGGCAATGCGCATGTCGATGAGCTTGAGCGGGAGCGGCGGCTCAATCGTTATTACCGCCCCTATCATTCGGCAGTAACGCAGCTGATTGATGCGTGCATCGAATGCGGCCGCCCGCCGGTGCTGTTTTCGATCCATTCATTTGTCGCGGTCTGGCGCGGCAACCAGAGGCCCTGGCATTGCGGCTTGCTGTGGGACAAGGATCCACGCCTTGCCGTGCCGATGATCGAACGGCTGCGCCAGGAACCGGGATTGTTCGTCGGCGACAACGAACCCTACAAGGGCAGCCTGAAACATGACACCATGTATCGCCACGGCACCAACCGGGGGCTGCCGCACGGGCTTCTTGAAGTGCGTAATGACCTGATCAGTGACCCTGCCGGGATCCTGGAATGGGCGGACCGGCTGGAAACCGTATTGCGGGGAATTCTGGCCGACCAGTCCCTCTATGAAATCAGAAAATACGGCTCCCGGAGCGATGAACCGGCCTGGCCGGCGTCGCCGATCGGTAGCCCTGAGCCAAGGAGCGATGAGGATGTCGATCGACAAGAACATGCAAACAGAGCTTGAGGCTGCGGCTTTCCGCAGGCTTGTCTCGCATTTGCGTGAACACAAGGACGTGCAGAATATCGACCTGATGAACCTGGCCGGCTTCTGCCGCAACTGCCTTTCAAACTGGTATCGCGAAGCGGCAGCTGAACAAGGCATCGATCTGAGCAAGGCGGAGAGCCGGCAGATTGTCTATGGCATGCCCTACGATGAATGGAAGGAATTGTACCAGGCCGAAGCGACGCCAGAGCAGGCTGCCGCATTTGCAGCCAGCCACCGGCATGAGGAATAGAACCGCCGGGGTTGGCCGGGCGGCCCGACCGCCGTTCGCTCGATTTGTCTGAGGACAGACCGGTATAGCGGTTGACGGATGGCGCGGCGGCGGGCAGCGATGCGTCGAATTAATCCCAGAAGGTACAGATAATGGCAGAAGGAAGTATCGCCGCCGGACAGCTGAAATCGCTCGTTGAGCGAATCGAGCGGCTTGAGGAAGAAAAACAGACGATTTCCGCTGATATTCGGGAGGTCTACGCCGAAGCCAAGAGCCACGGCTTTGATACCAAGGTGATGCGCCAGGTCGTGCGCATTCGAAAGCAGGACAGCGCCGAACGCCAGGAAGAGGAGGCTATTCGCGACCTCTATCTTCACGCGCTGGGGATGGCGCCGGACAGTTCCGAAACCTGACTGTTCACCGTGGCCGAACGCGCTTCGGTTTCAATGCCGATCGAAAATGGACCGAAAAACCCGCTTGATCAATACGGATACTTTAGAAACGGTGCGGAGGACGCCGGCGGTCAGGAATTGAAGCCAGACGGGATTTCCGTCCGCGCTTTTTGTCGTCGATTGCCTTGCCGGCCCTGGCGAACCTGTCGAAACGCAGGGCATGCCCTGATTGATACCGGGACGCGGCAAAGACATTCGCCGGTGCATTAAACAGCCCCGGAACAGCCCACGGGTGGGGCATTTCCAGGTCCGCGAACACGCTCGTCCGAGTGGTTCTCTCACCCAGGAATCTGGAGAATTCGCCGGTATCGTCGCGGCCATTTGCCAGGCGGACCGGCAATTCCCGGTCGATAATCGCGTCGGTCTCCTCCGTCGACGACCCGGTGTTGAGATCCTGTCCGTTCGTGATTGCCGGTCTTGTGCGCGGACTTGTCAGCGCGATCGGGTCGGGTCGCTTGCGCGGTTCAAGTGCATCATCCGATCCAAAGGAGGCATAGGCCAGGGCGACGGTATTTTCCGTGTCCACCTTGATCGTGGTGTCATCCTTCGCGCCGGATCCAAATGCATTGGCGGCGTCGATGGCCGTGCCGGGTCCGGCAACAAGGACCGGTTTCTCAACCGGATCGGGGCCGGAAGCGACGCTGAAGACTGCTGCAGGTGTTGAGCTCTTCTGATCCGATTCCGCTCTTATGGCGGCCTGGGCCATCAGGCGCGCCAGCTTGATCTGGTCCTGTGACTGCGCGACCGGCAGAACCGGTGCAAGCCGGTCGTCGAGAGATGCGAATTCACGTTGCTGCGGGATGGTAACACCGGCGACCAGAATGGTTTCAGCCGATGT
>CAMYKZ010000117.1 GCA_947259045.1 uncultured Afifella sp. | reverse complement strand
CCGGGCGCGAATATGTCCGGCGGCGCCATGTTCAAAAGCGCGATAATGTGTTCGCCCTGGTCGAAACCTGAGAGCAGGGACGGCGAGATCGTGTCGCCTGCATGGGCATAAACCACGTGGCCGCCCTTTGCGCGTTCGGCCTTGACGACGGCCGCCAGGCGGGCAAAGCCGCCGCGTGCCTTGCCGCCGGACATCTTGTAGATGTCGTTGGTGAGCAGGAATGTGACATTGACCGTTTCGGCCAGCGCCGCGCCGGCCAGACCGGCAATGACGGCGAGGACCGCGATCAAACGCGTTGTCATGAATCTCATCGATGGCTCCCGTGTTCGTGTGAACCACATGCCGTGAGGCAGGGTTGATAAAAGTTTAACCTGAAGAGCCGCTGTGGCGGAAGCCCATTCGCGGCCTGCCGCATCCGTGCCGCAAATACATCGGTTGACTTTTTGCAAATCGTTCTTAATATCATTTGTATCTGATCACTTCCGATAAACCGTGTGTCATGGAGTAGACTGCAATGACGGAACTGGCGGTCCGCTCGGGACAAACCCTGCTGGCTTTCTGGTCGCGGCGGATTGCGCCGAACGGCCGCAAGCTGTCGGTCCTGATCGTGCTTGTGCTGCTTCTGGCCTCGTCCGCCGAAATGGCGGAAGTGGTGATGCAGGCCATGTCCGACGCCTATCTTGCCGTGACCGTGTTTGTCGCCGCCACGCTGGCCATCTTCTATTCCGCCGAGCGACTGCTGAACGTCGATCTGGGCGAGGTCATGGCCCGCCGGACGGTCTTGCAGCCGGCGATCGCATCGCTTCTGGGTGCGCTGCCGGGCTGTGGCGGCGCCATTATCGTCGTTACGCAATATACCCGCGGGTATGCCAGTTTCGGCGCCTTTGTTTCGGTTCTCGTCGCGACCATGGGCGATGCGGCGTTCCTGCTGATTGCGCGGGAGCCGATGACCGGCCTCCTGGTGATGGCCGTCAGCATGGCCGCAGGCACGGTTTCCGGCATGATCATCGACCGGGTACATGGTCGGGATTTCCTGCGCCCGGCGTCCGAGGACGCCGCGGATGAAGCCGATTTCGGCGCCCGCTCGGGATTCATCCCGCCCTGGGCCACCTCGCTCTGGCTGGCACTGCTCGTGCCCGGACTTGTGATGGGCCTGCTGATGGCTTTCCAGTACGATATCGACGGACTGACCGGCATCCACGGCCTGGCCATCTGGTTCGGTTTTGCCGGCGCCGCGTTTGCCCTGCTGCTCTGGGCGCTTTCCGGCAACGGTAATTCGCATATTCTCTGCCCGGCCGGTACGACCGGTGTCGGAGAGCGTATCGTGATCGATACCAATTTCGTCACCGCATGGGTGGTGATGGCGTTCCTGGCCTACGAAATTGTCGTTCACGCTTTCGGTGCCGATGTCTCCGTGCTGTTCCAGGCATGGGGTCCGGTGATGCCGCTGGTTGCCATTCTGGTCGGGTTTGTACCTGGCTGCGGCCCGCAAATCGTCGTTACTTCGCTTTACCTTGCCGGCGCCATTCCGCTTTCCGCGCAATTCGCCAATGCCATCGCCAATGACGGCGATGCGCTGTTCCCGGCACTTGCGCTGGCACCCCGGGCAGCCTTCCTGGCGACCGTCTATTCCGCATTGCCCGCCTTCATCATCGGCTATGGCTGGTTCTTTCTGTTCGAATAGCCGGACCTGCCGCGTCAGGAACCCTGATTCCACTGGACGTTCCGCCGGATCGCGCTAAACCTTGCAGCAGAAACCGCGATGGTTGCAGGGGACATGACATTGCTGAAAAAGCCGGAAGATCAGGATTCTTCGGAACAACGCCGCGACGCGATGAAGGCGGTCCGGCTGCCGGCTGACCATCCATCGGTCAAGGCGGGCAGGATCGGCGTTCTGCTGGTCAATCTGGGAACGCCGGACGGTACCGGTTACTGGCCGATGCGCCGATATCTGAAAGAGTTCCTCTCCGACCGCCGGGTGATCGAGACTCCGCGCATCATCTGGTGGCCGATCCTGAACGGAATCGTGCTGACATTCCGGCCAAAAAAGAGCGGCGCGGCCTATGATGAAATCTGGAACGAGGACAGGAACGAATCCCCGCTGCGAACATTTACGCGGGCCCAGGGCGAGAAGCTTGCATCGGAACTGGAAGACCATGCCAATATCGTCGTCGACTGGGCCATGCGCTACGGCAGCCCGCCCATCGCCGAGAGGCTCGACTACCTGCAGAAAGAGGGCTGCGAGCGGATCCTGATTTTCCCGCTCTATCCGCAGTACAGCGCCTCGACTACGGCAACGGTGAACGATAAGGCGTTCGATGCGCTGAAGACCATGCGGTGGCAGCCCGCGGTCCGCACCGTGCCGCCCTATCATGACGATCCGGTCTATATCGATGCCCTTGCCGAGAGCATCGAGGCCCACCTGAAGACGTTGGATTTCGAGCCGGAAAAGGTGCTCGCTTCGTTCCACGGCGTGCCGAAATCCTATCTTCTGAAGGGCGACCCGTATCACTGCCACTGCCACAAGACCGCACGGCTGCTTGACGACCGTCTCGGCTGGCCAAAAGGGCGGCTGATGATCACCTTCCAGTCGCGCTTCGGACCGGAGGAGTGGCTGCAGCCCTATACCGACAAGACGGTGGAACAGCTTGCCAGGGACGGCGTCAAAAGCCTGGCGATCGTCAATCCGGGTTTCGTGTCGGACTGCCTGGAAACCCTGGAGGAGATCGCCGGCGAGGCAGGCGAGATCTTCCATGAACATGGCGGGGAGCATTTTTCGCATATTCCCTGTCTGAATGACGAACCGCTTGGCATGCGGGTGATCCGCAGCATCGTCGTCAGAGAACTGCAGGGCTGGATCTGACAGCAGGCCCGCGCGGATGGCCGGCTTTTTGACATGCTCCATGCGTATGCCTACCCTCAGACAATGACGAGGCAGGATTCGGGCACGACAATAATTCGCGTCGCTCGGCGGTCGGTTCTGGCCGCGGTATTCTGCCTGCCGCCACTATCCGGTCAGTTGAACGCGGTTGCAGCGCCGGCCGAGGCGGAGTTGCGGATTATTGCCGCGAACCGAACCGGGGCGGCAGCCGAACGCGCAGCGCTACTCGATTCCCTGTTCGGCCGGCTCAGACGCGCCGGCGACCGGCAGACGGCCTCGCGGATCGAACAGCAGATATGGGCGGCGTGGCTCGGCTTTGACGATCCGCAGATCGATGCCTGGATGGACGAGGCGCGGCAGGCGATGAGCGCCGGGCGTTTCCAGGCGGCGCTGGGCATTCTTGACAGGATGGTGGCGCAGGCACCCGGCTACGCGGAGGGCTGGAACAAGCGGGCGACGGTCCTTTATCTCGTCGGTCGCCATGATGAGTCGCTCGCCGATATCGACAGGGTCCTGGCGCTCGAGCCACGCCATTTCGGGGCGATATCGGGCATTGCACTGATCATGCTGGCGAAAGGCAACAACAAGGCCGTGCTAGAGGCGGTGGAACAGGCGCTGCGAATCCATCCCTATCTTCCCGGAGCAGCTGATCTTATCCGCCGTGCCGGCGGTGCCGATGACGGTCAGCCGATCTAGTCATCTGGAACCGAAGTAGGTTGCATTAAATTTTGTCAGACTATGTTATCGATCGCAATGACTGATTTGCGGAGGATATCATGGCTCAGTCCTCAGTCTCGTGGTCGTCCTGTTGCAGCGGTGGTTCTGAGTGCAGAGGAACGGGACTATCTGGAGCGTCAGGTTCGCCGTCACCGTGTGGCGCGATCGTTTTCGGATCGCTGCCGGATGATCCTGCGCTGCGCCGACGGTCTGGCCAGCAAGGCGGTTGCGGCGGAACTCGGCGTTCATGAACATACCGTCGGCAAATGGCGCCGACGCTTTGTTGCCGATCGCATTGATGGCCTGATGGATGAGCCGCGGCCGGGGCGACCGCGCACCATAGAGGACGATCAGGTGGCTGCGGTGATTGAGCGGACACTTTATTCCAAGCCCGCCGACGCCACCCATTGGTCGCTGCGCTCGATGGCGGAGGAGACGGGACTGTCGCATACGACGATCCGGCGCATCTGGACGGCCTTCGGTCTGCAACCCCACCGCAGCGAGACCTTCAAGCTGTCCAGCGATCCGCTGTTTGTCGACAAGGTGCGCGACATTGTCGGGCTCTACCTGTCGCCGCCCGACCGGGCGCTGGTCCTGTGTGTCGACGAGAAGAGCCAGATCCAGGCGCTCGACCGCGAACAGCCGGTTCTTCCGATGATGCCGGGGGTGGCTGAGCGGCGGACGCACAATTATGTCCGGCACGGAACCACCTCGCTGTTTGCTGCTCTTGATGTCGCCTCAGGCTTTGTCATCGGCAAGTGCTACAAGCGCCACCGGGCGAGCGAATTCCTCAACTTCCTGAAACAGATCGACGCCCGCATCCCCGACGATCTGGACATCCATATCGTGATGGACAATTACGCCACCCACAAGACGCCGAAGGTCCGGGCATGGCTGGCAAGGCGGCCGCATTATCATGTCCACTTCACGCCGACATCGGCCTCCTGGATCAATCAGGTCGAACGCTGGTTCGCAGAACTGACACGCAAACAGCTGCAGCGCGGTGTCCACACCTCAACACAACAGCTGGAAG
>CAMYKZ010000116.1 GCA_947259045.1 uncultured Afifella sp. | reverse complement strand
GCCGATCGTCACGGCTTCAATTGATTGACCATTCGACAGAATTCCAAATGTGCGGCGTTTTCCCGGATCGAACATGCCTTCGTCCCCGATGGTCAGATCGCCCCGCTTTCCGCAAGCAGCGATACAAGCAGTTCGCGGGCTTTTTCCCTGTGGCCTTTGTGACGTGAACAGGCCGCATCAACGTCACCGCTCCGGATGGCCTTCAACACGGCGCGATGATCGCTGTTTGAACGCAGCGGCTTCGGTCGCAACCGAAATGTCGCAATCCGTGCCCGGTTGACCTGGTCGCTGACCGTCGCGACGATATCCGCAAGACGCCGGTTGCCGGCCTCTTCCACAAGCGCTCGATGAAATTCCAGATCGGCCGTCGCCCAGCTTTCGAGATCATCGTCAGACAGGGCGGTGTCCATCGCATCGACAGCCGCTTCAAGCCTGGCCAGTGCGGCATCCCTGTCCTTGCGGGCCGCAAGTTTCGCAGCCGCATGGGATTCCAGTGCCGTGAGGATTTCATAGATGTCCGCCATGTCAGAGGCGGAAATCGGCAGGACCATGAACCCCCGGCGCGGTCGAACCTTGACCAGGCGTTCCTCTTCAAGACGGATCAGCGCCTCCCGGACGGGCGTCCGGCTGACCCCGATTTCGTCCGCCGCCTCGCGTTCGAGACGGACAGCGCCTCCGGCCCACGTGCCATCGCAAATCTTCTGCTTGAGGGCCACATAGGCCCGGTCTACCTGACTGAGCGGCCGGGCAGACGGTTCAGCCATCAGGGTACTCGATTGGCGAGACGCACCCGCCTTCGGCCGATTTATACGCCGCTTCCACGATCGCAATGTTGCTGAGATAATCCCGGCCGGAATTTTCAAGTGGCGTATTCTTCTTCAGGTGCGAAAGCACATGCGCCTGGTACATGTAGACACAGTCTCCGCCGAACCCGGTATTCTGCCACTCGTAGGCGTGTTGCTGTTCATCGTTCCGGCCTGCTTGGCGGAGGAAGATATTTCCGTCCCCGTCGAGCCGCAAAATCCCTGCAGATCCTTCTATAAAGAATTCACCCATTGTCAGGCGGCGATCCTCCGCCTTGTGATCGACCAGCCTGTTGCCGTCATAAATCGCCCTGACCGCATTGTCGAAATGCAACACGACATAGCCGGAATCCTCACCCGAGATAGCCGGATTCAGGCGTCGGAGATCGGCATACACGGCCTTCGGCCGACCGAGCAGAAACTGAAAGACGTCGAAATGATGGACGGCAGTTTCAAACAGCATGAAACGCCGCATTTCCCGGAAATAGGGCTGACGGTCAAGATAGGCATCCTCACCTTTGCCGTCACCCGGCCGCATCTGGAAATTCATCGTATAGACTTGCCCGACGGCGCCGGCGGCAAGCAGCTTCTTGATTTCCCTGTACCAGGGCTGGAAACGGAAATTCTCATGAATGGCCAGCTTGATTCCGGCCTGTTCAGCAATCGCCACAGCCTCCTGGGCTTCCTTCATGTTGCCGCAAAAGGGCTTCTGGCAAATTACGTTGATGCCGAATTCGGCCGCTGAGCGGATAATCGCAAGATGTGCGTGCGGCGGCGCGATGACATCGACGAGATCCGGGCTCGTTGCGCCGAGCATGTCGGAAGGTTTGTCGAACGCCGTCGGAAGACCATGACTTATGGCGATCTGGCGCGATTTCGAAAGATCCCTGTCGGCGGCGCCGACAACGGATACATCATCGAAGCGGGACCAGGCTTCCACATGGTATTTCGAAAAGTAGCCGCAGCCGGCTATTGCCAGGCGAGTTTGGTTCTTTGCCATACGTCAAATTGTCTCCGGATCGATATTGTCGAGCGCCGCCTCAATGGCTGAAACGATTGCGACTGTGCCATCCTCGCCGCCAAATTCAATGGATTTCAGCCCCGATGCGAACGCCTCATCAACCGCTGCCTGCAGTAGCCGCCCTGCCCTGATTGCAGAGTTTTCGGCATGCCGGTGCCCGAGCCAGTCGAGCATCATTGCACCGGACAGAACCATGGCGGCCGGATTGGCCAGGCCCTTGCCGGCGATATCCGGCGCGGATCCATGGCAGGGCTGGAACACGGCATGGTCGTCGCCGATGTCCGCCGACGGCGCCATGCCCATGCCACCGATCAGACCTGCGGACAGATCCGACAGAATATCACCGAACATGTTCTCCGTTACCATGACATCAAAGACCCAAGGCTTTCGCACCATGTCGAGCGCGGTTGCATCCACATAAGCGTGACGTGCCTGCAAATTGGTAAATTCTTCTGCAATTTCATCGAATATCTCGCGAAAAAATGCGAACGACTTGAAGACATTTGCCTTGTCGACACAGGTGACGACGCCCTCAGAGCCCGAAGCCTTGCGCTGTTCGCCGAGGCGGAAGGCAAACCTGAACAGCCGCTCCGATCCCTTGCGTGTTATGATTTGGGTGTCTTCCGCGTGATCGTCATAGACCTTGCCCTTGCCGAACGATGAAAACAGCCCTTCCGTCGATTCGCGGATCAGCACGAAGTCGAGCGTCTGCGCTCGGGGATCCGACAGCGGCCCGCCGACACCCCTGATCGAGCGCACCGGCCTGACCCCGGCATAAAGATCAAGTTCGATGCGCATGTCGATCTGCGGCGCGATCTCCGTGCCGTCTGAATAGCGGATCGCCGGATCGCCCATTGCAGCGAGAAGGATCGCATCGGAACTGCGCGCCAGATCCATGGTCGCTTTTGGCAGTGCGGTGCCCTGGTCGCGGTAGCATGCTGCGCCGGCCGGCGCTTCTGTGCCGGCAATTGAAATGCCGCCAATGCGCGCGCACGCCCGATGCAGCATTCTGACACATGGTTCGAGGATTTCATTGCCGATTCCATCGCCGGGGAGAAGGCAGATCTGGAATTGATTGGTATGCATCAGCGTCGCTCCGTTCTTGGTTTTTCTGCTGCCGGCAGGCTGGCGAACGCCCGGAGAAGAGGGTCGATATTGGCGCGATAATGCGGCATGACCCAACCGGCAACCGGCGATGAGGCAAACGGCAGACGATCGCCCAGCAGGCAACCGAAGACCATCGTCCTTAAATCGTCCCCTGCAAACGCCAGACTTGAAATGTTGAATAGCTGTGCAGCCGGATTGTTGTCGAGGTGGGGCCGGCCCATTTCGCCTGCCAGATAAGCCGTTTCCGCCTGTTCCAGAAATGCCGGGTCAACATCTTCGACAAAAAGCGTCTGGCGGCCCCTGTTATCGACATGGATCACCCGATTTGAAACAATCGAAACGATCCACACATCGCCATTGGCGTCAAATGCCATGCCATCGGGAAACGTACCGGGTCCAAACTCGGTGACTGTTCTGCGGTTTTCCAGTTCTCCGCCGGCGGAAATGTCGAAACAGCTCAGCCGGCGGCCGAACGTTTCATTGACGAAAAGACGCCTGCCGTCGGGATGGACCAGACATTCGTTGGTATAGCCGAGCCCGTCTGCCACGATGCGGTCGCCTCTCCGGTCAGACAGTACGATGAAACCGTCGCAAACGTCGCCGCGATAGGCTTCAGATCGCGGCTGGTGCCGGGTGGAAACCGACACCCATCGGCGGCCTTCCGCGTCGACATGGCAGAAGTTCGACGGCGGCAGGGGAAGATTTTCGACTTCGCCGATTTCCTGATCGACACTGCCGTCAGGCCTGAGCCGCCAGACTCCGCCTTCTTCGGAAGGAAGTTGGACAAGGAGCAAATCGCCGCCTTCGACGAGCGCGATGCCGTTCGGCCGCAGCGTGAGCGGTGGATCAACGGCAAGATGCCGCTTCACCGATCCGTCCGGGAAAATTACCGATATGCCGCCGGGATCCGTCCAGTCCGGCACAATGAGAATGCCAGAGGCATGGGCG
>CAMYKZ010000115.1 GCA_947259045.1 uncultured Afifella sp. | reverse complement strand
CGTTCTGGCATCTCCGGAACCGGTCACGGTTACCGAAACGTCAACCAGCACATGCCCCTGATCGGTAAATTTGACCGCGTTACCCACCAGATTGGTGACAATCTGCAGGATACGGCCGATATCGCCGACAAAACGTTCGGGCAGGTCAGGCTGGACACGGACAGCCAGTTCCAGATCCTTTTCCTCAACCTTGGCAGACATCAATGTTGCGACATCTTCAATGGCTTCGCCGAGCTTGAATGGCATCGGGTCCAGTTCCAGCTGGCCTGAATCGATCTTGGAGAAATCCAGAATGTCGTTGATGATCGTCACCAGCGCATGGCCGGATTTGACGATGATGTCGGTGAACATCTTCTGTTTTGAATTGAGGTCCGTCTTGGCCAGCAGTTCCGCCATGCCCATCACGCCGTTCATCGGCGTACGGATTTCGTGGCTCATATTGGCGAGAAATTCCGACTTGGCGCGGTCGGCAAGCTCAGCCCGGTCCGCCTCGGCCTCTGCCAGCGCCTGTTGCGCCTGCAGATCACCAAACGCCCGCCGGATCGCCCGCTCCATCGGCCAGAAGATCAACAGGCCCAGCCCGGCGATCATCAGGACCATGACAGTGCCGAATATCCGGTTCAGCCAGTTCATATGGGTGGCAAAATCGCGGTAATAGGTCCGCAATAACTTGTTCTGCGCCTCAATCGCATTGCGATTGAAGAAGGTGTAGGTTCCATCCAGCGCAAGCGCTTGGGCGCCGATATTGCTTTTTGCAATTATGGTTCTATTCAACTGGCTGCGGAACAGCAGATAAAGCTGTTCTGTCGTATCGCTGGACAGATTGCTGTCATTGAATTTCTTGAGCACGTCTTCCGGCACCTCGGGCATCACCGCCATCAAGGCGCGAATCTGGTTGTCGAGGGAATCCCGCTTTATGGCGAGCAATTTCGTCATCGATGCGCGCGATGTTTCATCGTGGTCCGGATTTTCGACGATCTTGGCGAGTTTGACGCCCAGCCGCGCGCTTTCAATAACGGTCGCGTCAAGATCGGCAAGGATCTCAGAAAGCCGGCCGACGGCTGCATTCTGGCGGTTGAGATCATGTGAAATGACCAGGAATACGAGAAAGGTGACCGCCATGAGAACCAGGCTGGCCAGATACCGGATCCGGACAAAACCGATGTTTTGTTGTTGTTGATCACTCATGAACGCAGACGCTTTTCTGAAAACAAGCGTCATTCGTATCCGAACAGACTTAAAATAACGCTAACCGGAGTGCAGAAACCGAGCGCCTAAGCGCCTGAAATTGCGTCAGAATGTTCCGGTTTTTTCGCTCACAAGCGTTATTCCCGCCGCCAGTGTCGGATAGAAAATCCGATATCCATCCGCCGATGACGACAGTTCGGCAAACGGCCCGAGAGCGCCCCTGACCCGCCGCAAATCCGTACCGGTTTCGATCAGCCCGTCAGCGACGGCATTGGCGTCAAGCGCTTGCCTGTCTGCCGCGATATCCTTGTCCCAGGCGGGAAAGAATATCGCTGCAGGCCGGACCGAATGCCGTTCCATTGCCCGGGTTGGCGCCAGATAACGAACTTTCATGCCGCGGCTGGTGAAAACCTTCTGGTCATCAAACCCGGCAAACAGGGGTGCAAGAACAGGCCAACTGCCCTGTTTGACGCTGATTGCAAAAGGCACCGGCCAGATATGACCGTCGGCAAGCGGCAACAGATCGTCTGCGATCAATTGCCCGCCTGCTGCGACAAGCCCGGCTGTCAGTGTCGATTTCCCCGAGCCGCTCTTCCCGGCCAGAATAACCACCTTTCCTTCAAACAGGACCGCCGATGCGTGCAGTATTGCGCTGGCCGGACCGCAGGGCAGCGTCATATTGATCACTTCCTGCAGCAGGAACCGTCTGGCCCAGGGCCGCGGGCCGAACCGCCAGAGCAGGTCGCCGCCCCGCCAGCACTGGATATCGCCCTCCTGGCCGATCAGGTCGAGGGTTCGTTCCGGGGCCGGGGCTTCATCAGGCACTTCTGCCGGGGCCATAACGGCGGCCAGCAATGTCGCCAGTTCCGCGTCCTGGCAGCGAACCCGCACAGCCGGGCCGCCACATGTCACAACCATGTTGAGGCAATGTCGAATGTCTCGGTCCTGAACCGGGGCCACATCGCCGCCGGCGTTCGTCACCCCGTCGACGATGCCGTCCGCCGTTTCGATCAGGCCGCTCTGCCGCCAGGCCTGAATGATGGTGTCGACATCGGCACGCGCCTGCTCGGGTGCGATGCCGAAACGTTCGCTCAGGCCGCGGACCGCATGCGCTTCGCCACCGTCGAGCAACTCCAGTATCGTGCCGGCGGTCGCGTTCAGCCGGCACAGCGCGCCGGTTTTCAGATTGCGGGCCAGCCAGCCGCCGGCGAACGGAACGGTTTCGATATCGGTAAGGGACTGGCGCAATTTTTTGTCTTCTGGCCCGGGCGTGCCGTTGCTGCTTTCGCAGGGATTCAGATATTCGAACTGCTGCACGATACCGGCTTTTGCCGCCGGTACAATGTCCCGCTGACCGTCAAATGCACATCAATGTGACGTTTGCGATTGACAGGATTCGTTTGAACGCCTAATTCAGCCCGCTTAAGCCCAGGTGGCGGAATTGGTAGACGCGCTAGCTTCAGGTGCTAGTGCTCGTATGGGCGTGGAGGTTCGAGTCCTCTCCTGGGCACCAAATTCCCGTTCCGGATGATCCGATTGCATCCGCAAACAGATAAAGAAGGCCCGGTTTTCCGGGCCTTTTTTGTTATCTGTGCCGCGAAGTGTATTTTACTCGGTCTGGTCCACCCTCTGTCTGGCCTGACCTCTGTCTAACCCGCACCCAGTTCGCCCCTTGACGGAATCGGACGTTCGTCCTAATTTCAGTTTAGGACAATTGTCCTATTATTCTGCGCCGCCGGAGTTCCTCATGTCTGCATGTCTGTTCAAGCCGTTTCAGTCAGGTGACCCGGCACCCACCCTGGATGATCGCGGCGCCGAGGGCGTGGTTGTTTTCGGTATTCCGTTCCCGGCCTTTCCGGACCTTGTGCGCCAGTGTCGGCAGAACCTGCCCGCAAGCGAACCTGACCAGCGTGGCCCCTTAAGGCCCCATTGGGCTGAGAGGTGTTTTTCATGAGCGGCGAGGCTACACGCGAACACATTGTTGAAGCTGCCGATCAGCTTTTTTACCGGCAAGGCTACGAGCATACTTCGTTCTCCGACATCGCCGATGCTGTGCGGATATCGCGCGGCAATTTCTACTATCACTTCAAATCCAAGGACAAGATACTGGATGCGGTGATCGGCGTGCGTCTGGCAAATACCCGAACGATGTTGGAGCGGTGGGAAACCGAAGGCAAAAACCCCGCGGACCGCATCCGGAGTTTTATCCATATTCTGATCGCCAACCGGGCCGAGATAAAACGTTACGGCTGCCCGGTCGGTACGCTGTGCACTGAGCTTGCGAAACTGGAACATGCCTCGCAAGCGGACGCAAACAGGCTGTTTTCGCTGTACCGGACCTGGTTGCGCAGGCAATTCACGCTGCTTGGCCGCGAGGCAGACGCCGACGCGCTGGCGATGCATCTTCTTGCCCGCAGCCAGGGCGTCGCCACGCTGGCGAATGCTTTTCAAGACGAGACGTTCATCAGGCAGGAAGTCAAGCAGATGTGCGGCTGGCTGAGATCGTGCACGGAAAACGCCATGCAAGCTGACGGCCCGTCCAATCCAAACTGATATGGGAAAACCCCGATGTTTATCGTACTGCTCAAATTCTCCGGCAACAAAGGCCAGGCCAGCCAATTCATGGAAGGCCACAAGGAATGGATCAAACGCGGTTTTGACGACGGCGTTTTCTTGCTGGTTGGCAGTCTTCAGCCAAATTCGGGCGGCGGGATTGTGGCGCACAATACGTCGCTGCCGGATCTTCA
>CAMYKZ010000114.1 GCA_947259045.1 uncultured Afifella sp. | reverse complement strand
ACGCTGCTGCATGCCGCCGGAAAGCTCATGCACGAGTTTGTCAGCCCATTGGCCGAGCCCGACCAGATCGAGTTGGTCGCTGACCTTGGCCATGCGCTGTTCGCGTTCCATGCCGGCAAGCTCAAGCCCGAACGCGACATTATCGGCCACCGTCCGCCATGGCAGCAACCCGAATTGCTGGAACACCATCGCAACGCGCCCGCGCCGAAGCCCGCGCAGCCGGTCCGGCGTGCAATCGTTGACGGAAATGTCGCCGTCGCCGCCGCGCACGGTCACCGACCCTCGGACAATCGGATTGAGGCCGTTGACGGCGCGCAGCAAGGTCGACTTGCCGGAACCGGACAGTCCCATCAGAACGACGATCTCGCCTTCATAAACGTCCAGCGTCGCCTTCTTGACGCCGACGATCAGCCCGGTTTCGTCTGATATTTCATCGCGGTTTTTCCCCGCGTCGATCAACGGAATCGCCCGTTCAGGCCGCTTGCCGAAAATGATATCGACATCGCGGAAACTGACGGGAACCATCTGCGGTCATGTCAGCGCCCCTTCGGTTCGCTCTGGCGCAGGAAACGATCAAGAATGATCGCCACCAGCACGATGACAAACCCGGCTTCGAAGCCCTTGGCGATATTGACCTGATTCAGTGCCCGCAGCACCGGCACGCCAAGACCGTCGGCTCCGACCAGAGCTGCAATCACCACCATCGACAGCGACAGCATGATGGTCTGGGTCAGTCCGGCCATGATTTGCGGCATGGCATAGGGCAATTCCACTTTTGCCAGCAATTGCCAGCCGGTCGCGCCGAACGCCTCGCCCGCCTCCAGCAAGGGTTTTGGAACCGATGAGACGCCGAGATGGGTCAGCCGGATCGGCGCCGGCAAAACGAAAATCGCCGTTGCGATCAGGCCCGGCACCATGCCGATGCCGAAAAACACGATTGCGGGGATCAGATAAACGAATGTCGGCAAGGTCTGCATCAGATCGAGGATCGGCCTCAGAAATGCAAACAGGCGCGGCCTGTGGGCGGCGGCAATGCCGATCGGCACGCCGACCACCATGCACACACTGGAGGCCGCCAGCACCAGCGCCAGCGTCTCAGTCGTCTCTTCCCAATAGCCCTGATTGATGATCAGCAGCAGTCCGGCAAGAACAAATGCGGTGAACAATATCGATCGGCGCAGATACCAGGAAAACGCCACCAGGATGGCGACAAGCAGGAGCGGGTGTGGCGTCTGCATGATCCACAGCAGCGCATCAATGATCGCTTCCAGAACAATGGACAGATTGTCGAAGAATACCGCACCATTATCGGTCAGCCAGTCAACGACAGCCTTTGCGCTGCTGCCGATCGGGATCTTTTCTTCTGTCAGCCATTCCATGGCAATTCCGCCCCCTGCAAATGAAAAGGGAGGCCGGCGGCCTCCCCCATAACGCTTACATCAGGCTCTTCTTCACCGCTTCCATGCCGTTACCGCCATCGAAGGTCTCGACGCCGGCGAGCCAGCCGTCGAGCACGCCGGGATTGGCTTTCAGCCAGGCTGACGCCGCGTCCTCGGGCTCCTCACCGTCATCAAGGATGGCGCCCATGATCTCGTTTTCCATCGCCAGGGTGAATTTGAGATTGTTCAGCAGTTTGCCGACATTCGGGCACTCGCCGGCATAACCGGCCCGGACATTGGTATAGACGGTCGCGCCACCGTAATCGGGGCCGAAATCCTCATCGCCGCCATCCAGGTAGGCCATGTCGATATTGGCGTTCATCGGATGCGGTTCCCAACCGAGAAAGACCACCGGCTCATCGCGCTTTGCCGCCCTTGCGACCTGCGCCAGCATGCCCTGCTCGGATGTTTCGACAACTTCAAAACCCTTCAGGCCGAACTTGTCCGCGTCAATCATGCTCTGAATCAGCCGATTGCCGTCATTGCCCGGCTCGATGCCGTAGATCTTGCCGTCAAGCTGATCCTTGAATTTGGCGATATCGGCGAAATTCTTCAGCCCGGCATCGTATGTCGCTTTCGACACGGCCAGGGTATATTTCGCGCCTTCCAGATTGGCGCCGAGCGTCTCCACCGATCCGTCTTCCCGGTAAGGTTTGATGTCGCCTTCCATCGTCGGCATCCAGTTGCCGAGAAACACATCGATGTCCTTGTTCTTCAGCGACACATAGGTCACCGGAACGGATAGAACCTTGACGTCAGGCTCATAACCGAGCGCCTTCAGCACCACGGAGGTCGCCGCCGTCGTCGCCGTGATGTCGGTCCAGCCGACATCGGAGAAGCGCACTACCTTGCAGCTTTCGGACGCAGCCAGCGCAGCGCCGCTCATCAGTGACAACGCCAGCGCGCAGCCGAAAATTCCTGTTGTGATCTTTTTCATATTTTTCTCCCGATCGAAACACTGAGAAAATCCGCGCCATTCATTTCATTCAGGCGGATCGTCAAATCTTATCGAACCATTAACAGCGGAAAGGCGCAAGGTTTTGTTGATTGATCATTCAATTAAAATAAAATAACACTCGGTCAGGAGACAAAAATGCCAAAAGTCGGAATGGAGCCCGTGCGCCGTCAGGCGCTGATTTCAGCGGTGATCGACGCCATCCATGAACGCGGTCTTAGTCATGTCACGATGGGCGAAATCGCCAGGCGTGCCGGCGTGTCAGCTGGTCTCGCGCATCATTATTTCGGCAACAAGGATCAGCTCCTGCTGGCCACAATGCGCCATTTGCTGAGTGAGCTCGGCGACGAGATCCAGCAGCGGCTTGCCGGCGCGGAAACCGCTCGCGAGCGCATCCGCGCCATTGTCGCCGGCAATTTTTCCGCCTGCCAGTTCCGCCCTGCGGTGATCTCCGCCTGGCTGGCGTTTTACGTCGAAGCCCAGACCGATGCCGAGGCGCATCGGCTTTTGAGGATCTACCAGCGCCGGCTTGAAAGCAATCTGCTGCATGCTCTGCAGGAGCTTGTCAGCCGCAATCAGGCCGTCGACATCGCCGAAATGGCGGCCGCCCTGATTGACGGACTGTGGATCCGCCGCTCGCTGGCCGGCGAACAACCTGATCCGGAAAGCGCGGTGGCCGTCGTCGAAACGGCGATCTTCGGCGCCATCAGCCGTTACCATGCGTGAGGCCGATTACATCATTGTCGGCGCCGGCTCCGCCGGCTGTGCCCTCGCCAACCGGCTATCCGAAGACGGCAGGCATTCGGTTCTCGTGCTGGAATATGGCGGCACCGATGCCGGCCCGTTCATCCAGATGCCGGCGGCATTCTCCATCCCGATGAACACCAAGACCTATGATTGGGGATTTGAGAGCGAGCCGGAACCGCATCTGGGCGGGCGCAGGCTCGCCTGTCCGCGCGGCAAGGTGGTCGGCGGATCGTCGTCGATCAACGGCATGGTCTATGTCCGCGGCCATGCCTGCGATTTCGAGCGCTGGGCCGATGCCGGAGCCACCGGCTGGCGGTTCGCCGATGTCCTGCCCTATTTCCAGCGCATGGAAACCGCGCATGGTGGCGAAACCGGCTGGCGCGGCGCCGACGGACCGCTGCACATTACCCGCGGCCGCCGCATCAATCCGCTTTACGGCGCTTTCAAGCGCGCCGGCGTTGAGGCCGGTTACCGGGCGACCGACGATTATAACGGCGCCCGCCAGGAAGGCTTTGGCGACATGGAGATGACCGTCTGGCACGGCCGCCGATGGTCCGCCGCCAACGCCTATCTCAAACCCGCGCTGAAACGCTCCAATGTCGAACTGGTGACACGGGCATTGGTTGAAGGGATCACCTTTGAGAACAATCGCGCCACCGGCGTGACCGCCCGGATCGGCAACGAACAGAAGACGTTCCGGGCGCGCCGCGAGGTGATCATCGCCGCCTCGGCGATCAACTCGCCAAAGCTCCTGATGATGTCGGGCATCGGACCGGCAGACCATCTCAAAGACAGCGGCATTGACGTGCGCGCCGACCGGCCGGGTGTCGGCGGCAATCTGCAGGATCATCTGGAAGTCTATGTCCAGCAGCAATGCATCAAGCCGATCACGCTCTATTCCAAGCTCGGCCTCCTGGCGCGCGCCCAGATCGGCCTGCAATGGATGACGACGGGAACCGGCCTTGGGGCGACCAATCATTTTGAATCCTGCGCCTTTATCCGCTCGCGCGCCGGCATCGAATATCCCGATATGCAGATGCACTTTCTGCCCGTCGCCATCCGTTATGACGGCAAATCGCCGGTCAAGGCGCATGGGTACCAGGTGCATATCGGCCCGATGCGCTCGCCCTCGCGCGGCACGGTCAGGCTCAACGGCGCCGATGCCTGCGCCCGCCCGGAAATCCGCTTCAATTATATGAGCTGCGACGAAGACTGGCAGGACTTCCGCACCGCCATCCGCCTGACGCGGGAGATTTTCGCGCAACCCGCCTTCGACACATATCGCGGCCCGCCTTCGACACATATCGCGGCCCGGAAATCGGCCCCGGCGAAGAGGCCCAGTCCGACGAAGCGCTCGACGATTTCATCCGCGAACATGTCGAAAGCGCATACCATCCCTGCGGCACCTGCCGCATGGGTTCAGCCGACGATCCGGATTGCGTTGTCGACCCGCAATGCCGGGTGATCGGCGTTGACGGCCTGCGGGTGGTGGATTCGTCGATCTTCCCGGAGATTACTAACGGTAACCTGAACGGCCCGTCGATCATGGTCGGCGAAAAGGCGGCGGACATGATCCTTGAACGCACGCCGCTGCCTGCCTCGAACCTGGAACCGTGGATCCATCCGCACTGGCAGACGGAACAGCGGTAGGCGGCAATCCCGCTACCGCGCCTGGCACGCGGAACGCGGGCACCTTACCAAGTACATTGGGAATTTTATCGAATTGCCGTATTCTGATTTCAGGGATACCGGAGGACATCCATGGCCAGACCTGGTGTCAAACGCAAACTGACGACGATCCTCGCCGCCGACGTCGAGGGATATACGCGTTTGATGCGCGCCGATGAAGAAGCCACGCTGAAAACCCTCGGGGAATACCGCGAAATCTTCGATAAA
>CAMYKZ010000113.1 GCA_947259045.1 uncultured Afifella sp. | reverse complement strand
TGCGGCGCGCAGCGGGGGCAACGAACAGGTCCGACAGAAAACGGCCTTTGGCGCCATGGGCGGTTTCATAGCCGATGTGATGCAGGGCATAGGCGACAACCGCCAGATCAAGTTCTGCGACAAGAACATCCAGACCATTGTCGGCATCGATGAGGTCCGCGGTAACGCGCTGCCGGTCCATCGCCGCGCCGCTGGCGCCCGATTGCCGGCCGAGTTCATTGGCCAGATCGGCTATCGCCTGTGCATCGGCGGATTGTGCAGGGCGGATATGGACATTGTTTTGCATTGCCTGATCCGCAGGACTCGCATTGTTTCAAGGCGCGCGCGGCGTCGGGATATGCACCGGCTCATCCAGCGCCTGAGCGCACCGTCGGCCCGGCGGCGTTCCGCCAGCAGATGGTTGAACTGCGCGTCGCAGCCGGCAATCGGCGCCGGGTAGCTGCGGATTTCCAGATCAAGCGCCTTGCGCGCCGCCTGCAGGTGCCGGCGGGCGCTGTCGAGGGTCGAGGTTTCAAGATTCATGGCTGACAAATCTCCTCTCAAAACGGCTTTCCCGCCTCAGGTCTCCGGCATATGGAATCCCGGCGTGGAATTCATCAGGCCGATTTCCTCGTCGGTCATGTATTCCGGGATTTTCTCAAACAGAGGCGACGACAGATAACGCTCGCCGGTATCGGGCAGCATGCACAAAAGCACCGAGCCCGGTTCGGCTTTTTCCGCCAATTGCATGGTGACGGCAAAGGTCGCACCGCCCGATATGCCGGTGAAGATGCCTTCGCTCTGGGCCAGCTTCTGCGACCAGGCGATGCCTTCCGGGCCGGGGACCGGGATCAGCTCATCGTAATAATTCTTGTCAATCGCCTCCTGCAGCACCAGCGGTATGAAATCCGGCGTCCAGCCCTGGATCGGGTGCGGTTCGAACGCGGAATGGCCGGCGGCGGGCGCCCCGTCTGCGGTGCGCTCCTGCGCCTGGCCGCTGCCGACCAATTGGGCGTTGGCCGGCTCGCTGAGAATGATTTTCGTCTCAGGGCGTTCTTTCCGCAATACCCGCGCGACGCCGCTGATCGTGCCGCCGGTGCCGTAACCGGTGACCCAGTAATCCAGCCGCTCGCCGTCGAAATCGGCCATGATCTCGCGCGCCGTGGTATTTTCGTGGATCGTCGCATTGTCCTCGGTCTCGAATTGCCGGGCGAGGAACCAGCCATTGGCGTCCGCCAGTTCCTTGGCCTTTTGATACATACCGAAGCCTTTCGCAGTGCGCGGCGTCAGAACCACCTTGGCGCCGAGAAAGCGCATCAGCCGGCGGCGCTCGATGGAAAAACTGTCGGCCATGGTGACAACCAGCGGATAGCCTCGTGCTGCGCAGACCATGGCAAGGCCGATGCCGGTATTGCCGCTGGTTGCCTCAACCACCGTCTGGCCGGGCTTGAGATCGCCCCGGCGTTCGGCTTCCTCGATAATGCTGACCGCCAGCCGGTCCTTCACCGATGCCGCCGGATTGAAGGCTTCCGCCTTGACGTATACGCGCACATGGTCGGGCGCGAGGCGGTTGATGCGGATGCAGGGAGTGTCGCCGATCGTATCGAGAATATTGTCGTACAGGCGGCCGCGGCCTTTTGTGGTGCGTGAATTCTGATCCGGCATGGCAATTCCCCTCAGGTTTTTCGAAATTCAATCTGCAAATCTATCAGGTGCCGGGTAGAAATCCAGCGGGATCGCTTGTATGGGGTTCAGGTTTCCGGAGTGCCTTTTTCAAACACCGGAATGTCTTTGGGAAATTCGACCCAATGATGTTTGTTTTCCGTCCAGATGGCGCGCACGGGGCCGGCGAATGACGGATCTGAGAAACAGCCGATCGCGACGCCCAGATGATCGGGCCGCATCTCCAGGCTCCAATAGACCGTCGTGCCGCAATCGGCGCAGAAATGATTGACCAGATTGCGGCTCGTTTCTGCGGTGCGCTGATAGGTCTTCGCCTCACCGCTGATACTGACCTGGTCGCGCCGGTAATAGGCGCCGGCACCAAACACCGCGCCGGTGCGTTTCTGGCAGGCCAGGCAATTGCAGGCGATGACGAAATCCGGCTCGCCGCTCCCGGTCAGGCTAAGCTGGCCGCACTGGCAGGTGGCGATGTGGTCTGTTGTCACGCTTGGCTCCTTCTGAATTCCCGGACAATAGATCAATTTCTGCGCTCCGCCAATTCGCAGCAGGGCGCTTTTGCGTGCGCTCGATGCGCCCTAAGTCGAAGCTGCCGCAGCAGGCCTTCTGCTTGCCAGCCTGACCGCCGGGGGCTATTCCAGTGGCAACAGATCACATCCTGTGAGGTACCCATGAACGCGCCCGTTAAATCCGGCACAGCCAAAACACCTTCTGCCAAAACGTCCGCCGTTTCGTTCCAGTGGGACGATCCGTTTCTGCTGGAAGACCAGCTTTCCGAAGAGGAGCGGCTGATCCGCGACAGCGCGCACGCCTTTGCCCAGGAAAAACTGCAGCCGCGGGTCATCGAGGCGTTTGCACAGGAAACGACCGAGCCCGGCATTTTCCGCGAAATGGGCGAGATGGGCCTGCTTGGCGCGACGATCCCGGAAGCCTATGGCGGCTCTGATGTCGGTTATGTCTCCTACGGCCTGATTGCCCGCGAAATCGAGCGGGTCGATGCCGGTTACCGCTCCATGATGAGCGTGCAATCGTCGCTGGTGATGTATCCGATCCACGCCTATGGCTCGGAAGAGCAGCGGCAGAAATATCTGCCGAAACTGGCAAGCGGCGAAATGATCGGCTGTTTCGGCCTGACGGAACCCGATGCCGGCTCCGATCCCGGCGGCATGAAGACACGGGCGGAAAAGACGCCGGCGGGCTACCGTCTGAGCGGTTCGAAAATGTGGATTTCCAATTCGCCGATTGCCGATGTCTTCGTCGTGTGGGCGAAATCCGATGCCCATGACGGCAAGATTCGCGGCTTTGTGCTGGACAAGGGCGCGCCGGGCCTGTCCGCGCCGAAGATCGGCGGCAAGCTGTCGCTGCGCGCGTCCATCACCGGCGAGATCGTCATGGACGGTGTCGAAGTCGGCGAAGATGCGCTTTTACCCGATGCGGAAGGCCTGAAAGGCCCGTTCGGCTGCCTCAACCGGGCGCGTTACGGCATTTCCTGGGGCGTCATGGGTGCGGCCGAATTCTGCTGGCACGCGGCCCGTCAATATGGCCTCGACCGCAAGCAGTTCGGCAAGCCCCTGGCGCAGACGCAATTGTTTCAGAAGAAGCTTGCCGACATGCAGAGCGAAATCGCGCTCGGCCTGCAGGCCAGCCTGCGCGTCGGACGATTGTTCGACGACGGCCGCGCTGCGCCGGAGATGATCTCCATCGTCAAGCGCAACAATTGCGGCAAGGCGCTGGATATTGCCCGGATGGCCCGCGACATGCATGGCGGCAACGGCATTTCGGAAGAATACCAGGTGATGCGGCACATGATGAACCTGGAGACGGTCAACACCTATGAAGGCACCCACGACGTGCACGCGCTGATCCTCGGCCGGGCGCAGACCGGATTGCAGGCGTTTTTCTGAGCAGGCAATGACCCGGTTCAACGAGCTTCGGCGGTTGGAACAGGCGATCGCGCACAGCAACCGCGCCGAATTGAACCGGGCGCGCAACTGGTGCTAGGGCAGGTTTCTTCGGCAACCCGCAAGGATCATAGAAAACACCGGTCCGGTCTGATCAAGCGGGTCGAGGTTGCTTTGAGCGATTGCGATGACAGCACGGAATGAATAAAGCCCGGTGGCCGGGCGTTACCTGACCCTGCACGACAATTACGCACTCTGGAGAAACCCATGCGCCGATATTTATTGCCTTTCGCCATCCTGATGAGCTTTGTCGCCATGCCGGCCAACGCGCAGAGCCCTGTCGGGATCGCCTTTGTCCAGGCGCCGGAACAGTCGGCGGGCACCTGTCTTGCCGACAATATGGACAAGGCGTTTGCCTGCGCCAGACAGAAGTGCAGCGAACAGGACGGCGTTGTCAAGGTGCGCTGCGAGGGCAGCTCCAGGGAATGGCTGCGCGAATGCACGATCGTCAAGGCCTGGGACAATAGCGGCAAGGAACAGGAACTGGTCTATTCGCTGCCGGCGCAGTAACCTATCGGTCAGGGGTAATCAGGGGCGTAACGAAGGATCACTCAGGATCTGCACGATCTCGCGGTAACCGCTCCGTTCTGCATGCTGCAGCGGCGTGACGCCGTCGCGGTCGGCGATGTTGACGCTGGCTCCGGCCTGCACAAGCAGCCGGACAATCTCCGTATGAGCCTTGCCGCCGTCGCCGAGGATCACCGCTTCCAGCAGCGCAGTCCAGCCGAGATTGTTGACATGATCGATCGGAATATCGGTTGCCAGCAATTCACGCACGGTCTCCGCATGGCCGTGATGGGCGGCCGGGATCAACGCCGTGCCGCCATAGCGGTTGGTGCTGGCGAGGTCGGCTCCGGCCTTCAGCGTCAGGCGCAATATTTCCAGACGTCCTTCCGCTCCGGCATAAAGGAACGCACTGTCGCCGATATGATCCCTGGCGTTGACGTCGGCGCCGGCGTCAATCAGCGCCGCGGCGGCGGCAATCGCATTCCGGTGGGTTGCGATCAGCAATGCCGTGCGGCCCTGATCGTCTCTGGCCTCAAGATCTGCGCCGGCGGCGATCAGCGACCGCAATGTCGCCATGTCATTATTCTCGGCGGCCTGTGTGATCGGCATGATTGAAGTTTCCTGGGCATTTGCCATGGGTGCCATCGGGCCGAAGATGGCGGCCAGGGCGATCAGGCAGCAGCCGATCCCTGCCGATGATGGTGTCTTCAGCCGCATAATCGGGGTGCTCCGGAATTGTCGGCGGTTCGGCCGTGGACCATCTCGCTGATATTGGCCCAGTAGGCGGCGGCTTCGCACATCGGGCAGGGTCTTGACGAGGAAATCAGCATCGCGCCGGAGAGATCGCGGTTGACTGTGCGGCGCGCGGCGTCGCGGATCGCGGCCATTTCCGCGTGCGCGGTCGGATCGCCGTTCACGACGACAAGGCTCGGCGACTGGCCGATGATAATGCCGTCGCGAACGACAATCGCCCCGTAGGCC
>CAMYKZ010000112.1 GCA_947259045.1 uncultured Afifella sp. | reverse complement strand
GACCGGGAGGCAGCATCACAGATGAATTCCGGCGTCGGCAAGTCGCCCTCGCCGGCAAACAGCGTGATGACGTCCGGCCGTCCCCAACTGTAGTTGGCGATCTCGATGATGCCGGAATCCGGCGACAGGCGCGCTTCATCGCGTAGTGCGGCCAGAAGTGAATTCTGCATGTCCAAAGCTTGCTCCCAAACTTTCTTCCGTTTCCATAGCGCGAATCCGCTCAATCGGCATGCCGGAATTTTCCGCTTCGGCCACAAAAAAGCCGGCGCCAAAGCGCCGGCTGATATTAGAAACTGCACGCGGTCAGGCTTGCTTGGCCAGAAGATCGCGGATCTCCTCCAGCAGCTTGACGTCGGCCGGCGGCTCCGCCGGCGCGGCAGGGGCTTCCTCTTCCTTGCGCTTGAGCCGATTCATCGCCTTGATCACCATGAACAGGGCGAAAGCAATAATCACGAACTTGATGATGGCGTTGATGAACAGACCGAGATTCCAGGTTACCGCACCGGCTTCCTTGGCCTGGTCGATCGTATTGAAGACACCCTCGCCCTTCAACACGACAAATAACTGTGAAAAATCCACGCCACCGAGCAGCAGGCCGACCGGCGGCATGATCACGTCATCGACCAATGACGAAATAATCGCGCCAAACGCCGCGCCGATGACGATACCGACCGCCATGTCGAGCATGTTGCCTTTCATGGCGAATTCTTTGAATTCCTTGAGCATTTTTGCTTCCTCTCATGTCGGGCACCACCCTTGGCGCCGCGCCTCCACGTTCCCGTATTAGCAAGTTTTACTGCCCGTTAATCAATAAAAAATACCGAATTGATGGTTTAGACTGGCGGGAACGTCATGCCATAAGCCGGTTGAACCGCCGGAAAAAACGCTTTGACAATACGAGCAGGCCGCGCAGCTGTAGACGCTCCGGGTTTGTCAGACTTGCGCAATCACCTGTGCTCTCTGCTATGATCGGATACTTGGCCACGACAGGAGACAGGTCTTTTGCAGATTGGCTGGATCGCGGTCCTGTGCGCGATCATTTATATCGGCGTTCTGTTTTTCGTTGCCTCCTACGGCGACCGCGCCGCAGCGCGTGCCGGCATAAAGGCGCGCCCGGCAATCTATGCGCTTGCGCTATCGGTCTATTGCACATCCTGGACATTCTTCGGCTCCGTCGGCCTGGCGTCCGTTTCCGGCATCGATTTTCTGCCGATCTATATCGGCCCGATTCTGATGTTCACGATCGGCTATCCGCTGATTTTGCGGATAGCCCGGGTTTCCAAGACCGAGCGCATCACCTCCGTATCCGATTTTCTCAGTTCGCGGTATGGCAAGAGCCAGACGGTGGCAGTCGTCGCCACGCTCATCGCCGTCATCGGAACGGTTCCCTACATCGCATTGCAGCTCAAGGCCATTTCGGCCTCCGTCGCGACGTTGCTGCCCGGCATCTCTCCCGGCACGGCTTTCAATATCGATGTCGAGAAATTCCCGGTACTTGCCGACATCGCGCTGCTGATAGCAATCGCCCTCGCCCTGTTCGCTATTCTGTTCGGCACCCGCCATGCCGATGCCACGGAGCATCAGGAGGGCATGATGCTGGCGGTTGCCGTCGAAGCGGTGATCAAACTGGCTGCCTTCCTGATCGTCGGGGCCTATGTGACATTTGTATTGTTTGATGGCCCCGGCGATCTATTTGACAAGGCGGCGCAGAACCACGACATCGTTGCCACATTCTCCCGCGATCTTTCCGGCGGCAGCTGGCTGGCCATGATGCTGCTTGCCTTCACCGCGGCGCTGCTGCTGCCGCGGCAATTCCACATCGCGATCGTGGAAAACAACTCACCGGCTGAAATCCGACGGGCGGCGTTCCTGTTTCCGGCCTATCTGGTCGCCATCAATCTGTTCGTCGTACCGATCGCGGTTGCCGGTGAACTGACGTTCGGGACCGGCGTCGACGGCGATCTGTTTGTTTTGGAACTCCCGCACGCCGCCGGATCCGGCGGCATGACGCTGATCGCTTTTCTCGGCGGACTATCGGCGGCAACGGCCATGGTGATCGTGGCCAGCGTGGCACTGGCGATCATGATATCCAATGAAATTGTCGTTCCGCTGTTCGTGCGGCAGCGCGGCGAAGCCCGCCAACCGGCCGATATGGGTGTGTTCATCCTGCATGTCAGGCGGGCAGCCATCGTCATGGTACTGCTTTTAGCATACGCTTATTATCGCGTAGCCGGCAGCGGACCGCTGGCAAGCATCGGTCTGCTGTCATTTGCCGCCATTGCCCAACTTGCACCAGCCTTTTTTGGCGGCCTGGTCTGGCGCCGGGCCACGGCGCGCGGGGCAATCGCCGGAATGATCACGGGTCTTGCAGTCTGGGCCTACACGCTGATGCTGCCAACATTTTCCACCGCCGGCCTCCTGCCGGTCAGCCTCCTTTCCGATGGTCCGTTCGGGATATCCCTTCTCAGGCCACAGGCGCTGTTCAATTTCGCGTTCGATCCGCTGACCCATGGCGTTTTCTGGAGCCTGGCGACCAATGTCACAGCGCTGATCACATTTTCCCTCAGCCGGCCGCTGCAGCTGATCGAGCGCCTGCAGGCGAACATCTTTGCGCCAGCCGAACGTGCTGCCACACCGCCAGTGCTCAGACCCTTCCATACCGATGTCACAGTGGGTGAACTGAAACAGACGATTGCCCGCTATCTTGGCCAGGAACGCGCCGACCGGTCATTTGATCGATTGATGCACGAAGCCGACCGGCCAATCGATCCCAAGGCGACCGTCGATCTGCATCTTCTGAAATTTTCAGAACAGCTTCTGGCAAGCACTATCGGCGCAGCCTCCTCTCGCCTTGTTCTGTCGCTGCTGATCACTCGCGACGACCCGTCAACACGGGCGGCACACAGGCTGCTCGACGACGCCACGGAGGCGATCCAGTACAATCGCGACCTGCTGCAGACCGTGCTTGACCAGATGGGTCAGGGGGTCGCGGTCTTGAATCAGGATTTGCAGCTGATCTGCTGGAACAGGCCGTTTCGCAGGATGCTCGACCTGCCACAGGTCTACGGCCAGGTCGGCGCCAGCCTGCGCGACATCATCCGCCATCTGGCCGATGAGGGTGCATTCGGCGAGGGTGACGCAGAAGGGTTGGCGATGGAACGCATGGAAGCGTTCGTCGGAAAACTGGAGCCCTGTCAGGGTCGGCATCCGCGGACCGGACGAATTCTGCTCATGGAACCGCGCAGGATAAACGACAACAGTCTGGCCATCACCGTTGCCGATGTTACCGATCAGGTTGAGAGCGAAGCGGAACTGAGCCAGTCGAAGCTCATGCTGGAGCAGCGGGTCGCCCAGCGAACGGAAGAACTGATGCGCGTCAATGAGGCGCTTGAATCGGCAAATGCCGCGGCTGAAGAGGCGAATATCGGCAAAACCAGGTTCATTGCCGCAGCCGGGCACGATATTCTGCAGCCGCTGAATGCGGCGCGCCTTTATGCAACTGCGATATCGGAACGCGCTGAATCCAAATCTGACCTGGCTCTGGCAGGAGACCTTGAGACCGCACTGGATTCGGTTGAGGATATCTTCAAAACGGTGCTTGAGCTTTCGCGGTTGGACACCGGGCAGCTGAAGCCGGAAGTCCAGGTATTCCGCATTCAGGACATTCTGGACAGAATTCGCGTGGAGTTCGAGCCGCAAGCGCGCGCGAAGGATCTCAACCTGGTTATCGTGCCATGTTCGCTTTCGGTTCGCAGCGACCCGCATTTGCTGCACAGGCTGGCGCAAAATCTGATTTCAAACGCCATCAAATACACACGTGCCGGACGCGTGCTGATCGGCTGCCGGCGCAAGGGCAACCGGTTGCTGGTCTCAGTCTTCGACACCGGCATCGGAATTGCCGCGAGTGATCGCGAAAAGGCATTCAGCGAATTTCAGCGCCTGGATTCCGGCGTTCGGGCCGCGCCCGGCCTCGGTTTGGGCCTCTCGATTGTAAAACGAATTGTCAGGGTGCTCGGCAGCCAGATCCGGATGGAATCACACCCGGATCGCGGTACGGAGGTCTCGGTCGACCTGCCACTGGCAATCAGCCTTCCCGACATTGCCGTCGGACTGGCCGCGACGCTGCCCGCACATGCAGCCATGACCGGCCTGACAGCACTTTGCATCGACAATGACATAAAGATCCTGTCAGGCATGCGGGCACTGCTGGAGGGCTGGGGATGCGCGGTAATGACAGCTCCGAACGGCAAGCAGGCGCTGCGGCTGTTGCGGCACGAATCGGAAGTACCGGATATCCTGCTCGTGGATTATCATCTGGATGAAGGCGACGGATTGTCGGCAATATCCGACATTCGATGGAAATACGGACCGGAACTGCCCGCTGTCCTGATCACCGCCGACCGCACGCAGGAAGTCCGCGACACGGCTGCGACAGCA
>CAMYKZ010000111.1 GCA_947259045.1 uncultured Afifella sp. | reverse complement strand
TCGTTGTTGATCAGGCTTTCAAACAGCAGATGGTAGCGGTGCTGGCGTTCATCGAGCGGCATGTGTACCGCCCTGTTGATCGCCGCGGCAACGTCATAGGGGTCGTGCGGGTTGACCTGAAGCGCGGAATGCATCTGTTCGGCAGCACCGGCAAAGCGCGACAGCACCAGCACGCCGGGGTCTTCGGGATCCTGCGCGGCGACGTATTCCTTTGCCACGAGATTCATGCCGTCGACGAGCGGGGTCACCAGTCCGATCTTCGATTGCCGGTACAATCCGGCCAGCCTGTCGCGCGCGACCGAGCGGTGGATATAGCGGATCGGCGTCCAGTGCAGGTCGCTGAATTCGCCGTTGATTTCGCCGGCAAGCGCTTCCGTTTCCTCGCGGATATCGCGATAGGCGTCCACGTCCTCACGGGTCGGCGAAGCGATCTGCAGCAGCGAAATATGTTCGTGCATGTCCTGAAAACTGCGAAGGTAGGTCTGGAACGACCGGAAGCGCTGCGGCAGTCCCTTGGAATAATCCAACCGGTCGACGCCGATGATCTGGATGTTGTGTGGTGGCTGGCGAAACTCGCCTTCCGCGGTTTTTGCCGTCTCGGCAAATGAGTGCGGATCGATGCCGATGGGAAACTTTGCCACGCGGAATGTTCTGCCGGCGGCGGTGATAGTGTCTCCGTCAAGCCTGCAATCGTCGATACTGACCTTGAGCATGGCGATAAAATTCGCGACATCGCGCTGGCTTTGCAGGCCGATCAGGTCATAAGCCGTCAGCCATTCGGCAATTCGCCTGCTTTCCGGTATCGCCCGGAAATTTTGCTCCGCCGGTGTCGGGATGTGCAGGAAGAAGCCTATCCGGTTGTCAAACCCCTGTGCGCGCAGGAGGCTGGCAAGCGGGATGAAATGATAATCGTGAATCCAGATTATGTCGGCCGGCTCCAGGACGGGCGCAAGGATTTTGGCGAGCCGCGTATTGACCTCCAGATAGCGGTCAAAATAACCCTGTTGGATATCGATCAGGTCGACGCGGCCGTGGAATGTCGGCCACAGGACGGAATTGGCATAGCCGAGATAATATTCGTCATTTTCGCGCTGGCTCAGGTCAAATGTCAGCACGCGGTAGGGCAGGCCGTCTCGCGCCGTCAGTTCGTCGGCCGGCGTATCGGTAATGTCGCCGCTGGTGCCGATCCAGACACCGCCCGTCTGTTCAAGCGTATCGGCCAGGGCAAACACCAGACCCCCGCTGTTTGCGGTCTGGTCGGCGCTTGGCGCCCGGTTGGATACGACGATGAGACGGCTCACGGGCTGTCCTTGCCTTGTTGTTTGCTCTTCTGCTGGTCTGGTTGTTGTAAAGAAAACGCGCCGAGGCCGGAATCGATCCATGATGCAAAGCCGGCCACGGATGAAATCCGCCATTGCGCCGCGCTCGGGCCGTCGCCGATCCGGATTGAAATTCCGCCACGCTCATTGACCCATTCAAATGCTGCTTCGTCGGAGACGTCGTCGCCGGCAAACAGCGGAGTCCGGCCGGCGAAGGGCGGAGCGGCCATCAGTGTTTCGACGGCGTTTGCCTTGGATACTCCGGTGGCCTTGATTTCGATCGCCATCTTGGCCTGCTCGGCGGCAAATTCGGGATAGGATGCGATCAGGTCAGCGACGAAATTGCCTGCGTCTCTGCCGAGATCCGGATTTTGGCGGTAGTGCAGCACGCATCCGGCAGTTTTCATTTCCGCTATCAGCCCGGGGCTGGCGTCTGCGAACCCGGCGATGGCGTTCTGGATGGCGCCCAGCCGGCTCGTGTCAATGTCCACGCATTCCATGCTCCCGTCTGCAGTGCGCAGATGAGATCCGTGCCCGCCGGCAACCGGCCCGGTGAAGTCCGGCAGCCAGGTTTCGATATCGGCGACCTCGCGTCCGCTGACGATTGCAACTGCGCCGTCCGTCGCCTGCTGCAGCGCGGCCAGCCTGCCCCGCAGTTCGCCGGGAACAAGAATGGCGTCCGGCGCTGGCGCGATATCGACCAGTGTTCCGTCGAAATCGAGGAACACGCTTTTGTCCTTCAGGGAGAGGCGAGCCGGATCCGGCATCTGCCCGGATTTATTGCGCTGCAACATAAACCAGGTTTAAGCCATCGGCGGGCAGAAGCAAAGACTTTATCGGAATTCGCTGCAGGCAACGGCCTCAACCGGCGCAATTTGCCGATGTCCGGCGTTACTTTGGCCGCATCCGCTGCCGGGCCTATCCCGCCCCGTCAATCTCTTCCAGCGCCACCTCGAACCCCCACAGCCGCTGCAGATGTTTCAGGGTGGCGTCGCGGTCTTCGTCTTTCAGCGGGATGCCGTTGCGTCGGACATGCTGCAGCTGCAGTTTGCGGTCGCCGAGCAGATCGACATCGACGATCTGGATGTCGGGGTCGGTCGATGCGGCGTCATGGTTTCGCGCCAACGCATCGCGGATGTGGCGGAAGCCCTGTTCGTTGTGAATGCCGGAGACCAGATAATGCTGCTCTTCGGCGTCGTCGGCAACGGCGAACATGCGGAAGCGGCGGATCACTTCGGGGCTGAGAAACTGCTGGATGAAATCCTCGTCGCGGTAATTGGCCCAGCCGTCTTTCAGCACGTTGCGCCAGTCGCCCCGGCCGGCAATGTCGGGGAACCATTCGCGGTCTTCGTCGGTCGGGGTTTCGCACATGCGCTTGATGTCGTTCATCATGGCGAAACCGATGGCGTAGGGGTTGATGCCGGAAAAGCGCGGATCGTCGAAATCCGGCTGGAACAGGACGTTGGTGTGGCTGTGCAGGATTTCCAGCATCGCACCGTCCGACAGAAGGCCCTTTTCATGCAGCGCATTGGTAATGTGGTAATGGACGAAACTGGCGCAGCCTTCGTTCATCACCTTGGTCTGTTTCTGCGGATAAAAATATTGCGCGATGTTGCGGACGATGCGCAGGATCTCGCGCTGCCAGGGCTGCAGCACCGGGCTGAATTTTTCCAGAAAGTAGAGCAGGTTTTCCTGCGGCAGGTGCAGTTCGCGCTTGCGTTCGCGCAATTCGTCCTGGGCTTTGGAGGGCGGCGTGCCGCCGGGCAGGGCCGCCCAGAGATAATTGATCGTGCGTTCTTCGTGCTCCAGCCGTTCGCGCCGGCGTTCCTTTTCCTCCTGCAGCGAAAGCCGCGGCGGCCGGCGGTACCGGAACACGCCGCTGGACATCAGCGCATGGGCGGAATCCAGAAGATGTTCGACCTCGCCGACGCCGTGCCGCTCTTCGCAGTGGGCAATGTAATTGCGGGCAAACTCCAGATAGTCGAGGATCGCTTCCGCGTCCGTCCATTGCCGGAACAGATGATTGTTCTTGAAGAAATGATTGTGCCCGAAGGCCGCGTGGGCGATCACCAGGGTCTGCATCGCCATCGAATTTTCTTCCATGCAATAGGAGATGCAGGGGTCGGAATTGATGACGATCTCGTAAGCCAGCCCCTGCATGCCTTTGCGGTAAAGCCGCTCATGCTGGACGAAATGCTTGCCGAAAGACCAGTGTTTGTACATCAGCGGCATGCCGATGGAGGAATAGGCGTCGAGCATCTGTTCCGACGAAATGATCTCGATCTGGTTGGTGTAGATGTCGAGGCCGAGATCGTTGCGGGCAATGTCGTCGATCGCGTCATGGACCTGCCAGAGCAGATCGAACGTCCAGTCGGAGCCTTCAAACAGGGGCTCCTGCTTTCTCAGCGCCTCACCCATGGCCGGCCTCGGCCTTTTTGGCAAACAGTTCCCGGAAGACCGGATAGATGTCGCCGGGCGCGGCAATGCGCTTCATGGCGAATTGCGGCCATTGCTCGCCGACCCGGCGATAGGAGCGCCAGAGTTCGACGCCATTGTCTTCGGAATTGAACAATCCGGCTTCCGCTTCGTCGACGATTTCCACATAGGCGAAATACTGACAGAGCCGCATGATCTCCTGGTTCAGAAGCATGACGCATTTCGCCGAATCGCCGGAGAAATTCTCACCGTCGGACGCTTGGGCGGCATAGATGTTCCACTCATCGGCGGGATAGCGGGCATCGATGACACGCTTCATCTCAACAAGGGCGGTGCTGACCACGGTGCCGCCGGATTCGCGCGAATAGAAGAACGTGTCCTCATCCACTTCCTGGGCATTGTGGGTATGGCGGATGAAGACAAGATCGATCTTGTCGTAGCGCCGCGAGAGGAACAGGTGAAGCAGGACGAAGAAGCGTTTTGCAAGATCCTTTTCCCGCTCGCCCATGGAGGCTGAGACATCCATCAGGCAGAACATCACCGCGTTGGCATTGGGCTCAGGACGGTCCTGAAAATATTTGTAACGCACATCGAGCGGATCGATATAGGGGATCATCCGCTGGCGGCGCAGCATCACCTCAAGCGTTTCGCACAATCCCTTCAGTTCCGCCCGCTGTTCGCGCGTCGGCGAAGAAATCTTCTCCAGATCCATGATGCGCGCATACAGCGCGCG
>CAMYKZ010000110.1 GCA_947259045.1 uncultured Afifella sp. | reverse complement strand
GGCGTTTCCCGCCATGGCCACCGGTTCACGTCCCGCGTTCGGCGGCTCGCCACGGAGGCCGGAGATATCCTGCTGCTGTTCGGTCCGGCTGAAAGACTTACCGACGTTGCCGGCTGGCTTGGTACGCTGCCGCTTGCAGGGCGCGGCCTGCAGGTCACAAGACATTCGCGGGCCGGACTGGCAGTCGTGATATTTGCCGCTGCGATCCTTGCGGCCAGCTTCAACCTCATCTATCTGCCGGTGGCGCTTGGCTGCGTCGCTGCGGTTTATGTCCTTCTAGACATCGTTCCGATCCGGGAACTCTATGACCATATCGAATGGCCGGTCGTCGTACTGCTCGGCTCCATGCTCCCGCTCGGCGCCGCATTGGAAGCGTCAGGCGGCACGGCACTGATCGCCCAGTCGATCGTCGGTGCGACAGCCGGCCTGTCGCCGGCGATCGTGCTGACCGTTCTCATGGTCGTGACGATGACCTTGTCGGATGTGCTGAACAATACCGCCACGACCGTAATCGCAGCGCCAATCGCGCTTCAGATCGCCAGTTCGCTGGGGGTAAATCCGGACCCCTTCCTGATGGCGGTCGCCGTCGCCGCATCCTGCGCCTTCCTGACGCCCATCGGACACAAGAACAATACGCTGATCATGGGTCCGGGCGGATACAATTTCGGTGACTATTGGCGTATGGGCCTGCCATTGGAAATTCTGGTCGTCGTCGTCGCCATTCCGATGATCCTGCTGGTCTGGCCGCTTTGAGACGTCACCAGCCGGCAATCGACCGACAGCCGCCGGACGCCCGGAACCCGTATCGCCTGCCGCAGGCGTAAGCCATTGGCGGCTCGCCTGTCTGTGCAAACAGATCGTAACCTGCCTTGAGATTCTTCCAAAAGCCGATCCACTGTTCGTCTGTCGCGGCGGCAAGCCGCTCCCTTGTCATCCGAAATGGAAATATATGCACCGGAATCGGAGCCTTCCCCTTGTCCAGGGCGGCCTCGACGATCCGGTAGATGTCATCGATAGCCCCGTCGGTCATGGCATAACAGCCTACAGACGAACATCCGCCATGCACCATCAGGTACGACCCGGTTCGCCCATGCGCCCTGTCGAAAGCATTTGGGTATCCCAGATTGAACGACAGATGATGCCGGCTGTTGGGATTAAGCTGTTTCTTGCTGACTGCATAAAAGCCTTCCGGCGCCTGCCGGTCACCTTCTTTCTGTTTGGGGCCCAATTGACCTGAGAAGCGGCAGATCGGATAGCTTTGATAGAGTTGAAAACTGCCGTTCGCCCTCAGCCAGACTTCAAGCCTGGCTTCCTGCTTGAAGATGCGGATAAACGCGGGTTGGCCGAGTGCGAAACCGCTCTCCGCGAGCCGGTCGGCCAGCGGATCGGGTGCCGGCGAGATTGCCCGGCGAATATCGTCGGGTAGGAGCCGCGCTACGCGCTGAAAACCTTCGCGCCCGAGATCTGGCCGCAGCATCAACAGGACGGCTGAAACAGCGACACCCGCCATCACGACAAGGCCTATCCGGCGCATGGCCTGGATCATCGCGGTATCGCGGCTACCAGATTCGCTTCATCAAGGACGATATGAAACCGTCGGAACCGGTGTCTTCGGTTTCCAGACTGTAGGCTGTTGCGATTTCATTGTCCGGCTCGGACTGCTTTTCCGGAACCGGTTTCTTTTCTGCAGCCGCCACGGTCGCAGCCGCCACGGTCTTTGGCGCAGGTTCGCTGGCAACCACGAAACTCGTCGGGGTGGACTGCGGCGCGGGCTGCGCGCTTGCCACTGCTGTATTGCCGAATAACGATTGCAGCGGTCCCTTGCCGTTTTCCCGCGCCTCCAGCCTCGCAACGATCTGCTCGGTCTTGGTTTCATCGCGGCGCTGCCGTTCGGCGACGGCGAGACGAATCGGGTCCGGCACGCTGATGTCCGGGCATTCGGCCGTCGCGTTGAACTTGACGCCCGCCTGCGGCACGGCGTTGAACACATAACGCTTGGAGCACACATCGATTTTTGGCGGTTGCCCGGTCACCTGAAAATGATCGTGACCTTCCTTGAGCATCCGCCAGAATTCGATATGAGGGCTCTTGCGGTTCGCCGCCATATTGGCCGGCGTCATGCGGAACGGAAAAGCCTGGACCTGAAACGACCGCTGACCGCCCTGGAACGCCAGCCGGGCCAGGGTATAGATCTCCTGGATCTGGTCGTCGGTCATGGAATAGCAGCCGCGCGACGAACACGCCCCGTGCACCATCAGATGCGATCCGGTGCGCCCGTGCGCCCGATCATATCGATTGGGGAATCCAAGATTGAATGAAAGATGATAGGACGAGTTCGGGTTCATCTGCGCCGGGGTAATGGTGTAGAAACCTTCCGGTGCCTGCCGGTCGCCCTCACGGAACTTGGGCCCGAGTTCACCCGACCATTTGCAGATGTCGTATTTCCTGAGCAGGGCGAATTTGCCGGTCTCCTTGCGCTTCTTCCAGACTTCCAGTTCCGCGTCCTGCTTGAAAATGCGGAGCAGTATAGGACTGTCCTTTTCCATACCCTTGTCTTCAAGCAGAACCTGGGTGCCGGAACTGAGCGGCCGCAGATGTTTGGGAATATTCGCAAACTGGTTACAACCGGCGACCAGCAGCACCGAAGCGCCGGCGACAGCCATGCAACCGGCTCGTCGAATCGTCTTCCAATCCGGCAACGTCATCATCAACTCGTCCCAATACGCCAGTGACAGGATTCGAACATCGCTCATCATGGTTGATAATCCGTTAGCACCAAGAGTGCCAATGAACGCCAACGATCCCCACCATGGCTTTTCATTTGCTGAAACTGAGGCATTAGGAAGCTCAAATCAAGGCGAAATCTGGCAAAGCGATCATCAAGCTCAAAAATGACTAACGCTGGTAACCTGGCAATATCGGTCCTCAGACCAGTGTGCGCCCGATCGCCAGAAATTTTTCCTGCCTGCTCTTGCGGATTTCCTCGGGCGATTGACCGACATAGCGATCAAGCGCGGCGGCGATGACATCGCCAGTTCGGGCAATCACATCGTCCGGCACCCGATGAGCGCCGCCAACCGGTTCGCGGATTATCCCGTCGATCACGGCCAGTTCCTGCAGATCGGCCGCGGTGATCTTCATGGCTGTGGCGGCATCCTGCGCCCTGGCCGGATCGCGCCACAGGATCGAAGCTGCACCTTCCGGCGATATTACGCTGTATATGGCATGTTCCAGCATGTATACGCGGTTCGCCGTGGCCAATGCGATCGCACCTCCGGAACCGCCTTCGCCAATGATAACGGCGACGTTGGGCACTCGCAGAGCCAGGCAGGCATCGGTTGAACGGGCAATGGCTTCCGCCTGCCCACGTTCCTCGGCACCAATCCCGGGATAGGCTCCAGCGGTATCGACCAGCGAGATGACCGGCAGTCCGAATTTATCCGCCAGTTCCATAATCCGAACCGCCTTGCGGTAGCCTTCCGGCCGCGCCATGCCGAAATTCCGATGCAGCCGGCTCTGGGTATCGCTGCCCTTCTCCTGCGCCAGTACCGCAACCGGCCGGCCGCGAAATCGGCCAAGACCGGCAATGACGGCATAATCCTCCGCAAAGGTCCGGTCTCCGGCGAGTTCGGTGAACTCTGTTATCAAGCCGGAAATATAGGCGCTCGCATGAGGTCGGTCCGGATGCCTGGCGACCTGGGTTTTCTGCCACGGCGTAAGGCGCGCATAGACACTCACCAGGGCATCTTTTGCCTTGGCTTCCAGCGCGGCGATCTCATCCTCCACGCCGACACCTTCGCCGCCTTCGGCAAGCCGGCGCAGCGATTGGATCTGTCCTTCCAGATCCGCCACGGGTTTTTCGAATTCAAGAAAAGAGCGCATCAGTCAATTCGTTTCGGCGTACAGGCCACATGGCCCTGCCTGATATTGGTTTGCACCGCAAACTGGAGATGGACCGGGCTGCTGTCAAGCGCAACGCCATCCGAATCACCGACCCTGCCGGGGGGCGTCGGGCACGGTGTTTCCGGGGTCCGGCGTCAATCATCCGGCCCAGGCTGGACAGCAAGCGGATGGTGTGATTCCACCAGCTGCCTCATCCGCTCTTCCAGGATATGCGTATAGATCTGTGTTGTTGAAATATCCGCATGGCCAAGCAGCATCTGGACAGCGCGCAAATCGGCGCCGCCGGAAAGCAGATGCGTCGCAAATGCGTGCCGCAGGACATGGGGCGATATCCGGTCCGCCGCGAGGCCAGCCTTCTGCGCAACTGCTTTCAGATCCCTGGCGAACGCCTGGCGGGTCATGTGGCCCGATCCGCTCGATGCCGGAAACAGCCATCGCGACGCCGCATGATCGGGCGGCAGCGCGTTGCAATAGGCAAAGAGCGCCTCCCGGGCATCATCATTCAGCGGCACCAGCCGTTCCCGTCCGCCTTTGCCGGCGACCATGATGAAAGGCCTTGCGGAAGTCCCGGCTGATCGTGGCAGGCAACAGAGCTCCGATATCCGCAATCCTGTTGCGTAGAGCAATTCAATCAGCGCCTGTGTTCGCAGAGCCCTGCGGTTTCTGGAAGCGGACTGCCCCGGTTCCTGGCATTGCTGCCGTGCGATCGTCAGCAATCGCTCAACATCCTCGACACTCAGCGTCTTCGGCAGAGCGTTCGATTGTCTTGGGCTGTCGATGCTGCGGGTCGGATCGTCGGGACGTTCGCCCTCGCTGATCTGGAATCTGAAGAACTGCCGCA
>CAMYKZ010000109.1 GCA_947259045.1 uncultured Afifella sp. | reverse complement strand
GTAGGAAATGAAGAACTGTGCTGTCATCGGTGCCGGCATGGCCGGACTGGCGGCCGCTGCCGAACTGAAGCGCGCCGGCGTCGAAACCGTCGTGTTTGAGAAGTCGCGCGGACTGGGCGGTCGGCTGGCGACACGGCGGTTCGCGGCCGGTTCCGCCGATCACGGCGCTCAATATGTCACGGCGCGCGACGAGCGTTTCCAGGCGCTGATGCAGCAGACGGTTTTTGCCGGGCATGCAACCGGATGGGCGCCGACCGGCAAGATCGGGAACGAACCCTGGCTTGTGGGGCTTGACGGCATGAGCGGGCTGGTCCGGCCGTTGGCCGGCGGCCTGGAGATTGTCCGCCAGACGCAGATTGAACGGATCGGCACAACCAGCGAAGGTTATGCGCTGCAATCCGACCGCGGCCCTCAGGGCCCGTTCGATGCTGTTATCGTGGCCGTTCCGGCGCCCCAGGCCGGGCCGCTTCTGAAGGCACATGGCAGGCCGTTTGACGAAATCAGCGCGGCACGGCTGCAACCGACACTGACCGGCCTGTTCGCCTTCGACGGACCGGTGCCGCTCGACAATGATTTCCATCCCGAGCCCGCTGCCGGTATCGCCACTGCCGTCCGCAATTCCTCCAAGCCTGGCCGCAATGGCGCGGAATGCTGGATCGTGCACGCCAGCCATGATTGGTCGCGGCACAATCTGGAGGCAGACCGGGATGAAATCGCCGCGAAAGTGCTGGACGTTTTTCGCCGGTTGGCCGGCGATCTGCCGCCGCTGGTCTGGCAGTCGGGCCATCGCTGGCGTCATGCCGCCGTCGAGGTGTCGCTTGGCGCACCATGCCTTGTGGCCGGCGACAGGCGACTGGCGGCCTGCGGCGACTGGTGCCTGGGGCCGCGGGTCGAGGCAGCCTTTCTTTCGGGACACGCGGCTGCAAGAGCGCTGCTGGATTGAAAATCCGCGATCGCCAATGTCCGTTGACATTTCGCGCCGGAAAGTTTGCCGGACGATTTGCGTTGAAGCGCCGACGATCTGCGGGCATGTTGGGTGAAAGAACTGAGGCAATCGGGACCTGCTGGCCGGATGAAAACGATCAGGGACGAAGTTGGAGCGTTCGTGCCTTACGAGCCGGTCGATGTCGCGCATGCGCAGGGCGGGCCGTTGGCCGGGCTGACGCTGGCCGTCAAGGACATCTACGATGTCGCCGGCTACCGGACCGGGTGCGGCAACCCGATCAAGCTGGCCGAAAGCCCGGTCCACCGCACAAGTGCGCCAATCGTTCAGAGGATGCTGGACGCCGGCGCCGCGTTCATCGGCAAGACCAACACCGACGAACTGGCGTTTTCCCTGAACGGCCAGAACATGCACACCGGTTCGCCGGTCAACGTGCGCGCGCCGGGCCGCATTACCGGCGGCTCGTCGTCCGGATCGGCGGCGGCGATGGCGGCGGGCTACTGCGATCTGGCGCTCGGATCCGATACCGGCGGATCGGTGCGCGCGCCGGCAAGCTATTGCGGCCTCTACGGCATCCGCCCGAGCCATGGACGGGTGCCGCTTGAGAAGACGATGCCGCTGGCGCCGAGTTACGATGTTGCCGGTTATTTTGCCGACCATGCCGAGATCTTCCAGAGGGCGGCGCCGGTCTTTCTCGGCGACGATGCCCGGCCCCGTTCGCTGACAAGGCCGCTGAGGGCCGACGATGCGTTTGCCATGCTGATGTCGGAGCGCGAGGCCGCGGCGCTTGAGGGTGCGGAGGCCCGGATCGCCTCCGTGCTTGGTGCGCCGCGCCCGGTGACGGTTGCAGGAGAAGGGCTGGAAACCTGGTATTGGGTTTTCCGGCATATCCAGGCCTCGGAGGCATGGCAGAGCCATGGCGCCTGGATCACCGGACACGATCCGCAGATGACGCCGGGGGTGCGCGAACGGTTCGAATTCGGCCGCGACCTGGCCGCATCGGATGTCGCCGCGGCAACAGCCAGGCGGGCGTCGATGGCGGCAGAACTTGAAGACATGATCGGCGAGGACGGCGTGCTGATCCTGCCGAGTGTCCCATCGATTGCGCCGAAGCGCGATATATCGGGCGATGAGCTGCAGGCCTTCCGCGAACGGGCGCTGGCCATTCTCTGCATCTCCGGAAACACCGGTCTGCCGCAGGTTTCCCTGCCGCTTGCCGTTCTTGACGACTGTCCGCTCGGCATTTCGCTGATCGGGCCGCGCGGGTCGGACGGGGCGCTTGTCGCCCTGGCCGTTTCGATCGCCGGCGCCGGGTGAGACCCGCATGGACACGATGGCCCGCATGCAGGCGTTCATCGCCGTCGTCGACGCTGGCGGCTTCTCCGCCGCCGCCCGCGATACAGGGCGCTCAAAGGCGCTGATGTCGAAATATGTCGCTGAGCTTGAGGAAGAGCTCGGCGCGCGGCTTCTCAACCGCACGACACGCCAGACATCACTGACGGAAGCGGGCGAGGCGGCCTATGAAGAGGCGCAGGAGTTGCTGCGACGGGTCGGCCGGCTGCGCGAAACGATCGAGGCGGCGAATACGGCGCCGCGCGGCCGGCTGAAGGTTTCTGCGCCCCGCGCCGAAGGCGATGGTGATCTCGGCCGGGCGATCATGGAATTTCTTGCCGCCTATCCCGACATCCGCATGGATCTGAGGCTTGAGGAACGCTTTGTCGATCTGGTCGAGGAAGGCTACGATGTGGCGATCCGTATCGCCGCCCTGGCCGATTCCAGCATGATTGCGCGCAAGCTTTCCGGGTTTCGGATTGTCACCTATTGCGCGCCGCAGATCATCGCCGTGCACGGGCGGCCGGAGCACCCCTCGGAGCTTGCCGGCTTGCCGTGTATCGTCGACACCAATCTGCGCACGCCGCTGAACTGGCGCTATCAACATGACGGCGACAGGCTTTCCGTGTCGGTCAAGGGCCGGATCGAGGTGAACAGCCCGACGGCGGCGGTTTCCGCCGCGCTGGCCGGGCTCGGCTTCGGCCGCGGCCCATGGCCACTGGTGCGCGACCATGTCAAGGCGGGCACTCTGGCAACGGCGCTCGATACCTACGAACTCGACGATCTCGGCATATACGCCGTCTATCCGCATCGTGAACGGATGCCGGCGAAGCTGCGCGCCTTCATCGACCACCTTGTCGCCTGGTACGGCGACAACCGGAAGGCCGGTAAGGGCTTATTCCGTTGAAAAAGCCGGTTATTTGATTGTTTGGGATAGGTGGTCGCGTTTGTGTGGTGTGCTGGTTCACCCAACTTGGTGAGCGAGGCTTTGTATCGGGATCAGTTTTGCAAGTTTTCTGAGGTTCTGAGCGGTTGCTGCGAGGTGGAATTCGTCACGGACCCCGCAGGGGCCACGTAATCGGAGCCTTCCCAATCCCAGAATGCGCTTGAGGTGGGCGAACAGCATCTCGACCTTTTTGCGCAGCTTGCACGAGATGGCATAGTCCACGGTCTGAGCGATCTTGCGGGCAACATCGCGGGAAGGTTCATAGATGGATCGGGTTACTTTGCGCTGTGGTTCTTTTGGACAGCATCGGGATTTCAACTGACAGCCATCACAATCGGTTTTTCGGGCGCGATAGCGCAGGATCCCATACTTGTCAGCCTTCGGTGTTCGCGGGGTTGTGAAGATACGGCGGCTTTGTTTGAGCTCTTTCCCACCCGGGCAGACATAGAGATCATTCTCGTCATCATAGGCAAAGTCGGCCCTCTCGAATGTACCGTCCGTGCGCCCGGACTTATCAACGACCGGAATGTGAGGAGCAATGCCACGCTCTTGCACAAGCCATTCAAGTAGTGGTCCTGTGCCATATGCTGTGTCCGCAATCATGCGCTCCGGGTGAATGTCGAAGGTGTCATTGGTTCTGTCGAGCATCGTCTGCATGGCACCGAGTTCGGCTTGTCTGACAGATCGTGTGGCTTCAACATCCAGGATCACTGCATGGTCGGTGTCGATCATGTAGTTGGCAGAATAAGCAAAGTACGCTGGGCCTTTGCGCGCTGCAGTCCACTGCGATGCCGGGTCGGAGTGTGACGTGAACTTCGGTTGTACAGGTGTGGCTGCACCAAAAGCAGCTTCATCCAGTGTCTCCAGATATTCGCGCACCGCACGTGGAGCATCTTCTGGATTGATCTTGTCCAGTTCCCATTCAGATTGGGATGACGAGTTCTGTCGGTTGGTGTCAGCCGCGATCAGGCTTGCGTCAACGGCAAGGCGCTGCCCACTCACGAGGCCTTCGGTGATGCATCGGGCCACGACTGTTTCGAAAACATGACGCAGCAGATCACTGTCACGAAAACGTCCATGCCTATTCTTGGAAAAAGTCGAGTGGTCTGGAACCGGATCAACCAAATCAAGGCGACAAAACCACCGATAGGCCAGGTTCAGATGCACCTCCTCACATAGTCGGCGTTCAGAGCGGATGCCCATGCAGTATCCAACCAGCAACATGCGGATCATCAGTTCAGGGTCAACGGATGGACGGCCTGTGGAACTGTAAGACGATGCAAGGTGGCGCCGCACATCAGAAAGATCGACAAACCGATCAATTGACCGCAACAAGTGATCGGCAGGAACGTGATCCTCCAGGCAAAACTCGTAAAACAGTGCCGATTGCGCTTCCTGACGTGGTCCCATCATAGCTGCTATCTCCCAAATCACTTGGGAAAGTGAATCAACTCAAACTGACTGTTTCAAGGCGACTTTTTCAACGGAATAGGCCGGAAGCCGACTTTTGCTGCACCGCACGCACATGCCCGATGCAGGTCAGGAGCGAACAAGTTTTCAATGATTAGAGTATGTCTACATTATCCCAAAGCGGACATCGCAATTGCTGGAAAGGCACACTCCCACAGCCCGGTTTTAGACCGAACCTGCCTGTCAGGTACCTGGCCATCTGAGATGCAGGCTCTGTCCGAAACCATGCAGGTGGACGTTAGGCCTGAAGCTCGTGAAGGTGTGGGTCACTGTTAAATGCTCTTTCCCGTTCCGCGGTGCGACCGTACAGAGCGTTTTAGGTGTCGCCGGTACATTGAGCCTA
>CAMYKZ010000108.1 GCA_947259045.1 uncultured Afifella sp. | reverse complement strand
CTAATCCCCACCGCCGCCGCCGCGGACGCTGGCGCCGCGAACGCTGGCCCCGCGGACACTGGCGCCACGCACACTGGCGCCACGCACACTGGCGCCGCGAACGCTCGCCCCACGGACGCTGGCACCTGCCACACCGCCACCGCCCCCGTCGCCGTCAAACATCACATCGAGCAACACCTGTTCGAACATGCCGGTTTCGACATCCATCCGGACGGTATAGTCGGCCTTGTCGTACGACCAGTATCTCACGTCATCGGCAAACTGGAAATCGGCGGCAGAAAGGCCGGTTACCGAAGGCCTATTTGGCGCACGCGCTGCAAGATTACCGGGCGCGTTTTGGGGACTGACCTGTTTGCCCTTTCCATGCACCAGGAAAAGGGTGGGCCGTGGCAATTCAAAAAAGCCGCCCTCATAGGTAAACGCGTAGATACGGGCGAACCTGGAATCTTGCCGATAAAATTGGTCTCCAAGCTCGTTATTGTAGCCTTTCCGTCCAGGCAGCTTCTTTTTTTTGGTGTCCCTGACGATCGCAGGGAGTTCAATGTCGTCAACTACAACTCCAAATAGAAATATATTTGTTGCATGAAGCAGTGATTCCATTTTTCCCTCCCAGGTATGTAGTTGTCTCCGTCGCGACTAGCTGAATAATTGACTATCAACGATAGTATAATTTGGAGAAGTATAGCAATTCAACGGCAAATTACCTAATCCGCCGGCATCATCGTCCGCGCCGAATGGACATGACTGGCGGCGTCGCTTCTGGGCTGTCGCGGCCCCGGCGCGAAACGGCCGATTTCGCGGATCTTGAAATTGCCCTCGATAATACGCCGGAACTGGCCGCCCGTCATCCTGCCGTCAACCGTTTTGAGCGCCTCGCCGACACCGGCGTAGGTCAGCGTATCGGCCCGCAGCAGCTGCCACCCATCGGCAAGCAGCGTGCCCATGAAGTCGCGTGCGTCAAGCAGGGCCATCTTGAAGCCATCCGGATTCCTGGCAAACAGCTCATCGAAATCATCCTGCAGCACCGCGCCATAGTCCGGATTGCCCTCAAGTTGGTCGGAAAGGTCCTCCATGTCGGGTGGTATCAGGTCCCGGTCGAGCAGAATCTCGTGAAATATATCGACCAGGATATCGAACACCGCGCCAGTCAGCGGCTGCGCCAGATCATGTTCATCGCTCCAGCCTGAGGCGAATTCCGACATGACATGATTATTGGCGGCCAGACGGATCTGCTCGTGATCGCCAAGTTCGGCAAACCGGGTCAGCTGATTGACCGTATAAAGGTTGCCGCTGGTCCGAAGCAGGATCGAATCGACGACGGAATCGAAATGCAGCGAGGCAAGCAGCGCCACCAGATCAGCCGCCGATTCATGAAAACCGAAATATTCCGCATTGCCGGTATCCGGATCGGGCAGACCGACCTCGCTGTAGACAATGGCGTGACCGATTTCATGCGCAATGACATCGAAATTCATGCTGAAGGCACGCGGAATCCCTTCCTCCGTCGGAACGACACCGGTTTCAAGAAAACCCCAGCCGATGATCGCATTGGCAAGCGACGGCAAAACGGAAAGTTCAAGCCGGGAATAATCACCGGCAAAATGCCACCGGATGGTCCGGCCGAAATAACGCTCCCAGACGTCGAGTGCAAAGCGGGCGGCACCGAACAGATGGGCGGTTTCAAACTGTGCTGTGCCGGGCGTGAGGTGATCGAAATGGCCGCCTTCGTCCGGCATTGCCGGAGCGATGATATCGCCCTGCCAGGCCGGCAGGTACATGAACGGCTTGCCGCCGTCGGAAACGTGAAATCCGTATTGGAGAGCCTTGCCCAAAGGATAAATGGCGTACATCCGATCGTCCGACGGGCCAGGGCCAACGGAGCCCGCCGGCGGCGACACCGTGACGATTTCCGGCTCCGCGAAATTTTCCAGAAACGGCGGCTGCGGAAACAGCAGAAACCGCGTGCCTTCGTTTCCGGCATCCCTGTGCTTTGCGTGTCGCATCCGAACGACCTTGGACCTTGCTTTGCTGACCGGCATTTCACCAGCGGTCCAGTCTAGTTTTCCTTGCCGGTTTCCGCCGTCAGTTTCAGATAAGCGTCCTCGTTGTACAACAATGTGCAGAATTCGCCGGCACCGGGCAAGCCTAATTCGGCTGCATAGACATTAACATCTCCGGGCAGATCACAATCGATACGCCGGAAATGCCGTTCCAGCAGGAGTTGCCGCGGACCCTTTGAGATCCTGTGCCCTTTGAGCCGTTCGGCCTTGTCGTGGGCCCGCGCAGCAAGGGACCCATAATCGCCGGAAAGGCGGAGCTGGTCGGCAATACGGCTGGCCAGGCGGGCGGCACTTTCCCGCGCGGCCATGCGGATTGCCGCCTCTTCGGTCATCATTCGCTCAAAACCGGCCATATCGGTGCCGGCCGCGGCGGTCCAGGCTTCAAGATCAGCCCGCCGGGCCAACCCATGGGCGCGGCGGAAGGCATCAATCTGTTTCAGAACATCCTTGCCGTCCGGCGGTGTGTCCGGCGGCGAAATCTCGCCTTCGGCAAAGGCGCGCAGCAGCGCCAACTGCAGCACTTTGTCGTACCGCGAACCAAGAAGACGCAGTTCATCAAGAACGCGTTCGTCGAACCCCTCCCCGCCGTCCGTGCTGCGGCTTCCGGGCCGCTCATCGAGCCAGGCGGCGTTGGCCCACATCTGCGTCCATTCAAAGTCAAACTCAGGTCGCATCGGAGGTGGGTCAGTCTCCAGAAGGCAACCTATCGCATCAATCAATTCACCGGCATCCAGGCGCTTCTGATCGATTGACCCTGTCGGCAGCCAGGCGCGGAGCCTTGTGACCTCTTCGATCCGTGCGGCGTTGCACTCGGCCGCGGCGAGAACGGTGTCCCAGGTTCGCGACTGATAATATTGCGCCTTGGCATATGACACTATTTCAATCCGCGCCGCCTCGGAAACAAGACCTTGCGAAACAGCGCTGTCAAGCGTTGCGCGGATGTTGACCAGCGGTTCGCTGAGGCCCGGATAACCGAGTTCCTCCGGCCCGTGGGTCAGAGCGACTTCGTCATCATCCGTCAGCATGCCATCGCGAAAGGCTTCGAAGATCCGGCCGACGCCGCGCATGCCGAACGGCTGCAGTTCAGCAGCTCTGAGTGCGCCCATGCTTGCGGCTCCAAAGACGTGGATTCCCCGGGTCATGGCCCACAATATCTCCTTGTGCCAGAGCGCCGGAACGCCGTGGAAATAACCGTCGATGATACCGATGACGCGGGGTTTCGCCAGCGTCGCGCGATAGACATCTCCCTGCGCCGCCGGCGGCCGGCATTCCAGCCCGGTTCGCTTGCCCGAATGGCGTTCAGGCAGGGACGGTCCAATGAAAAGAATTGCATCCACGCCCGTCATCCGCTCTGTCGCAGCGCCCGTTCTCCGGGTACATAGCCGTCGTGATCGTCCGGGCCTTCAAGGCCCGGGATGACTATCCGCACGACCGGAATTTCGAAACCGGTTTGAGTCAGATTGACCGCGACAACCTGTTCAACACCAATCTGGCGCAGTTGCTGCAACAGCCAGGCGAAATCTTCGTTGAAGGTGGCCGACGTAAAGTCTGCCCGGCCGTTATAGGCCCGCGCCGGCGCCGGCCCTTTCAGTTGCTTTGCCCATGCCTCGCGCCTGGCCAGTAGCGCGTTTCCATACTCCTCAGGCATCAGATCGTCACGGGCACCGGAAATGTAAGTCGTGCGCACCTGGACTGCTTCCGTCAACGCACGCGAAAGGGCAATGTCGCGCGCCGGATGGCAACCCGAACCGACGCCAATATGGGATTGCTGCTGAAGCCTGTCGGTCAGCGTGCAGAAATAGGCCGGAACCCCGGCGTCGCTTGTGGTTTCCCAGACCGAAACCTCGAATTCAGCCGCCTGGATGCGCTGCAGGATTTTCCGGCAGCCGCCGTCGTCGATCGTATCGAGATCGAGCTGTGTTTGATCGCGCGCGATTCTGTCCAGCCGATTCCATAAAGTGTTGGCGTCGCGCTCGATGATTTCGCATATGCCGTGGCTTACGGCTTCAAGAATGTGGTTGCCGGACGCCAGTCCGTTGGTGCTGGCGTCGAAACAGCCGGAGCCTGGCGGCAAAGGCAAGGTATAGTTGGCGCGAACCAGTTCGAAGGGCAGCCACAGTCGCTGCCGGCTCATCAGGTCGACGCCTTCGATCCACAACATCGAAAGATCATTTTTGTATCGGTTGCCGCGCACCCTGGGCAGCCGCGCAATGTCGATCAGGTCGTGATCGCGGGTCATCTCGGCAAAGCTTCCGAGCCTCAACGGCAGGGTGATATGTTCCGCATGATGAATTTCCGCCGCTTCCATCAGGCCCGAGGCGGCCGCCGCGTCATCGTCGATTCCCTTGCCCTGACAAACCGCAATCGAGCGTGAATTCGGCCGGCACACCATAAAAACCGGGATGCCGATCCGGTCGAGACCTGTCACATTGGCAAGACGCGTAATGCCCAGTTTCGGCATCAGCGGCTTGACGCGCTCTATTGTCTCCGCGGGACCGATGGACCGGTGCGAACCTTGCCGGTAGGCCTTGTGCACCACAGAGCAATCAAGGGCCGAGGAAATTTCATCCAGCGCGTCGCTGTCGTGCCTGATCAAATCTGTTCTCCACAGGATCGCAGTCGATCACGTCCGCTCTTGCACGCTTTTTCTTGCGCCGCGATCAATGAGCGCTGAGACCTTCTCTCTCTAACGTTACGCATGTGACAATCATAACAGGCCGGTTGCGCGCCTCCAACCTGGCAACCGCCGGTCAAGGTTGCGATGAACCGATGTTGGCCACCAACCACGGTAACGTGCCGCCCCGAAACCGGGCATGACTTGGGCTGCGGCGGCCTGCCTTTCTCGCGACTGTTCTTCGCCATGCCGCTCCACGACGAAAACGGTAATGAAAACGCAATCTCTCAGGCCTAAGTTGCGAGCCGGAAAAAAACAGGTAGATTATCATGCGAGACTCACTGATGCGGCGCAACAAGGAATTTCTGGGCCTGCATCTGCTTTCGCCGGCCGACGACTGGTGGGGTGGATATCGTGACGAAGACGGCTCGCTATATTTTCATCCGATAGCGGTGTGGGCTTATGTGAATGTCGAATTCCGCAAGCCCGGTTCCGGCGCCGACCGCAATCAGGTCGTCGGTATTTCCGGACGGGCGCTTGGCGAACAGGACATGCGCGATGCGGCCGATAACGCCGAATTCATCGGATATTTCCGGTCAGAGCAGTTTGAGAGCATCGGCTC
>CAMYKZ010000107.1 GCA_947259045.1 uncultured Afifella sp. | reverse complement strand
TATTTCACAACAACGTCACCTGGGTATCCCTCAAGCGTGACCAGGAACTGAAACCTGGCGATGCTATCTGGACCGGACATAATGGCCGGGTCATGCTGTCATCGGACGACGCCCGCGTTCTTTTGAAACCACGCAGCCTGGTCAAGATTCCCGAAAAGGCTATGCCGAACAATTATACCGTGCTTTTCCAGTCGATGGGCACGGTGGAAGCCGATATTGAAAAACGGGACCATCAGCATTTCTCCATTCAAAGTCCGTACCTTGCCGCGGTGGTCAAGGGTACGAAGTTTTCGATTGAAATCGACGACAAGCAGACCCGGCTGAGCGTAACCGAAGGTCTTGTTGAAGCCGTCGACACGCAAACCGGACAGACAGTGCCCGTTGCCGCCGGCCAATTCGTAACGACGCTGAACGGCGCCAGTTCCGGCCTGAGCGGCAATGCACCAGGCGCAAGCGCGCCGGAAACGGAAAACACACCGTCGTCGGGAGGCAGTGACGGATCTTCATCATCAGGTGGCGGATCGTCCGGTGGTGGCGGCGGCGGAGCCGATGACAAGAGTAACAACGGCAAAAAAGGCCAAAATGGCAACAACGGCAAAGGCAACATGTTCGGAAAGTTCAAATGACGCCCGTTGAGGGGGCAGACTAGAACGGGGGATTTTAAAGCGTGGGACGATTTCGATCTGTATTTTTGGTGACAGCCTGTCTGGTTCTGGCGCAGGTCAGCGGTATTGTCGATGCCCTTGACCGCTATGCCGACAGCAAGCGGTTTGAGCTTGCCCAGCGTCCGGCAACAGGGCAGGTCGTCGTCATCGAGATCGACCCCAAGAGCCTGCGCGCTATCGGCGTGTGGCCATGGCCGCGGCGCATTCATGCCGATCTTCTCGATACACTTGTTGCCGCCGGATTCACCGAGATCGCCCTCGACATTGATTTCAGCCAGGCCTCGGCAGAGGCCGATGACCTGGTCCTCGAACAGGCATTGGCAAATGCCGGTGGTGCGGTGATCCTGCCGGCATTCTACCAGCTCGACAGTGCCAGAACACTTGATCCGCGCGTCATTCTGACAAAGCCATTGCCGCGATTTTCCCAGCATGCCTGGACCGGCATCGTCAATGCCAGCATCGACGCGAATGGTGAAACCCGAAGTGTTTTCGATGGTGTCTATGCGGATGGCGAATATTATCCGGCCATGTCGGAGATCCTGACCGGGTGGACAAGCGATACGCTTGATCGTCTGGCAATTGATTTCAGTATTCATCCAGACACTATTCCACGCCTGTCCTATTCCGATGTCCTCAACGGATCGGTGAATCTCGCCAAGTACGCCGGTGCAAAGATCATCGTCGGTGCCTCGGCAATTGAATTGCAGGACCGCTTTAACGTGCCGGTCTATCAGGTGGTATCCGGTCCGGTTCTCCAGGCGCTTGCCACCGAAAGCATTTTACAGGATCGGCTGGTGACCCGCCCGGGCCTGCTGATCAAGTTCGGCGGCGGCATACTGATCATTCTGATCTTCAGTATCCTGGTGCCGGTTGCCCATTGGCAACAGGAACGTTTTCTGTTTCCCGGGCTGATGTTGCTTGTCGAATTGAGCGCCATCCTGATGCAGGGCAAACTGGCGGTTTCGCTGCCAACGTCCGCCTGGCATATCTGTTTCATCAGTTTCTATATCCTGTCGGCACTCAGGGAACTGGATTTCCGGGAAATCAAGGTCGGCATTGCGAATATGAAAAGCCGCAATACCGAACGGGTTCTGAGCCAGATCATGGCGGACAGTTTCGACGGCGTGATCATTGCCGAGCATCGTGGTCCGATCCTGGCCATGAATCCTGCCGGTCAGCGTATTATTTTCGGTGGCGAAGAGCTTGATGTCGTATCACACTCGCTGGCGGAAGTTTTGCCTGATACTTTCGCGCCCTCGGTTCTGACCGCTGTCGAAGAGGCGACGTCCGGGTCGCCCGGCAAACCGGTTGTGCGCGAAATCGAAATCCATGACGACAACAAGAATGCCTATATCGAGCTTGTCGCCGCGGTTTCGGTTCTGGATGGTACGCCGCCCGCCAAGATCGTCACACTGACATTCCGCGATGTGACGCAAAGACGCCAGGCGGAACTGGTTGCTGAATTTGCGGCCAAGGAAGCGATTGCCGCCAGTCAGGCCAAATCCAATTTCCTGGCGAGCGTCAGCCACGAACTTCGCACGCCGCTGAACGCGATTATCGGCTTTTCTGAAATCATGAAAAGTTCCACGCCGATCGTCGACGTGTCGTCGTATACAGAATACGCCGATCATATCCACGAAAGTGGCAGCCATCTTCTTGGAGTCGTCAACAGCCTGATCGATGTTTCGCGGATCGAAGCTGACGGGTTCGAACTGCATGAGGAAATGGTCGACCTCAAGGACCTGGTCGACAGTATCGGGCGTATCGTTTCAGGCTGGACCCAGGCACAGGAGAAGCGTATTTCCTATCATGTCGGGCCGGAGAACCTGACGCTGATCTGCGACCGCACGACGACACGGCAGATGCTGCTCAATCTGATTTCAAATGCGATCAAGTTTACCGGTGAGCACGGTATCGTCGAATTGCGCTGCCGGGTGCGCACAAACGGCGATCTGGAAATGGTCGTATCCGACAACGGTATCGGCATTTCGCCCGAAGATGTTCCCAATGTAACCAAACCGTTCTTCCAGGTCGACGCGGAACTGGCCCGCCAGCACGATGGTGTCGGACTGGGGCTTGCAATCGTCAGCGGTTGTGCTCGCGCCCATGGCGGTGAATTCAGCGTCGAGAGCGTGCCGCGCGTCGGCACAAAGGCGCGCATCATATTCCCGCAATCGCGTATCCACCGGAAAGAAGCCGCCGCGGCTTGATCTCATTCCGGCCGAGGTTTCCGACTTCCGAACTCCGCTGTTGATCTGACTGGACAACCGGCATAATCAGGGCGGCAGGAGGGGCGGTATGTTCGAATTGATGGCGTTCAGGGAGCCCGAGCTTCCGGCAGGACTCATGGCGTCCTTAGGCGGCGCGGATCCGGTTCCATGCGTCATTGTCGGCGCCGACTCGCGCCTGGCGCTGGAATCGGCCATGGAAGCCCGCAGGCTCGGTCTGATCGAGCCGCTGCTCGTTGGTCCTGTTGCCGATATTGACCGGATTGCCGATGAAATCTGCTGTAACCTTGCCGATTTCGAGATGCTGGACTGCGCCAGCGATGAAGCGTCGATTGCCGCCACCGCGGCGCAGGCGGCTCGCGATCGGAACACCGGATTTGTGATCAAGGGCAGTGTGCACACCGATGCCTATCTGCGGGCGTTCCTGTCCGGCAAAGCCGGCTTCCGCTCCGAGCGGCTGGCATCACACATCTTTCACATGACGGCGCCTGGCCTGCGCAAACCGTTGCTGATCAGCGATGCTGCATTCAACGTGGCGCCGACAATCGAGCAGCGGATCGACATTGCTGCCAATGCAATCGGCATGGCGCATGCCGTTGGCATCCAGAAACCGAACATCGCGGTTCTGTCGGCAACGGAATCAGTGATTGAATCGATGCCCAGTTCCGTTGACGCCAGGACGATTGTCGAGGCGATCAACCATGCTCATCGCGATCATGCCCATGCCTTCGGTCCGGTGGCTTTTGATCTGGCGGTGTCCGGGCCGGCAGCAGCGATAAAGGACTATGATCATCCCGGCGCCGGCGATACCGATATACTGCTCACGCCGACGATCGAAGTCGGCAATGCGCTGTTCAAGATGATGGTATACTTCTCCGGCGCCTGTGCCGCCGGCGTGGTTGTCGGCCTGAAAGTACCGCTGGTGCTGACCTCACGGGCAGATCCGGTCGCGGCACGTTTGGCCTCGATTGCCCTTGCGGCAAAAGCCAGTCTGGCGGCATCTGCTCTGGCAGAATAGACTCTGGCAGAATAGACTCCGGCAGTGTGAAATTTGTCAGAGCGTTTCCAGCACTTTACGCATTTTGCCGACAATTTCGTCGACATCGGCCCGGGTGGCAATCAGCGCCGGGGCGACGATGGCGGTATCGCCGGTCCACTTCAGATGAAGACCTTCCCAGAACAGACGCTTCTGCAGCTCAGCGCCACGCCGTCCAGGCACACCGTCATGAACCACTTCGACGCCAGCCATCAGGCCGTAGCCGCGCAAATCATAGATGCATTCAAGATCCTTCAGGCTCCAGATAGCATCGAGAAAGTAGTCGCCGAGACTGGCCGCATTTTCAAACAGGCCGTCGCGCTCGTAGATATCCAGCGTTGCCAGGCCCGCGGCACATGCTGCCGGATGGGCGGAGTAGGTATAGCCGTGGAAGAATTCGATGGCGTTTGCCGGCGCGGCATTTGTTACCGTGTCGTAGATCTCGTCGCGCGCCGCCACGGCGCCCATCGGAATGGCGCCGTTGGTCAGCGCCTTGGCCATGGTCATGATGTCCGGCGTCACGCCGAATGCGTCTGCGGCAAATGGTTTGCCAAGCCGGCCGAACCCGGTGATGACTTCGTCAAACACAAGCAGAATACCGTGCTCGTCACAGATCTCGCGAATGCGCTGCAGATAGCCCATCGGCGGCACCAATGTACCCGTCGAGCCGGCAATCGGTTCCACGAAGACCGCCGCAATCGTCGAGCCGCCATAGGTTTCGCACATGCGCTGCAGGTCATTGGCCAGTTCAACGCCGTTTTCCGGCTGGCCGCGCTCAAAGCGGTGATCGGCATTCCAGGTGTGGCGCATCATGACGATGTTCGGCATCACCACCGGAAACGTCTCGCGGTTCTTCACCATGCCGGACAGCGAAACGCCGCCGATATTGACGCCATGATAGGCGCGCTCGCGCGACACGAACCGGATGCGCTGGGCTTCGCCGCGTGCGCGGTTATAGGCCATCACCATTTTCAGCGCGGTGTCGATGGATTCCGACCCGGAATTGGTGAAGAAGACGTGATTGAACGGATCGGGCAGGATCTGCGAGAGTTTGGCGGCCAGCGCAAAGGAGCCCGGATGACCCATCGAAAAATGCGGCGTATAGTCATTCTGGATCATCTGGGCGTAGACGGCGTCGGCAATTTCCCGCCGGCCATGGCCGGCAGCGACATTGAACAGGCCGGAAGAACCGTCGATGATCTCGCCGCCCTTGTGGTCCCACATCCGCATGCCTTCGCTTTTGACAATCAGCCGCGGTTCATTCTTGAATTCGCGATTGTTGGAAAACGGCATCCAGTGCTGTTCCAGTGAATTGGTGGCGAATTTCTGCAGCGGGTCAGCCATGATATTCATTGTGCGCCTCCATTGCGGCCGGTCTGGGCCG
>CAMYKZ010000106.1 GCA_947259045.1 uncultured Afifella sp. | reverse complement strand
TGGCGCATGACGATCCGCCGCATCATGTCGGCCTCGCGGTCCGGCCGGAAGGCGGCGCCGGGGGCGCTTGTCCCCTTGATCCGGATCAGCTCGTCGATCACCGCGCTGCGTTCCACCAGCATCCGGTGGATGTCTGCGTCAAGCGCGTCGATCCGCTGCCTGATCCGATCCAGCGGGTCTGTTCCGGCTGTTTCCATTTGATCCTTCCAGATGTCGCTTTCAGGGCTCGGCCCCGCAAGAATTCATGCCGATGCAGGCCGCCTTCAATAAATCCGGTTGGACGACAAGGCAAAGAAAAGATTGACAGAAGGAATCCCTGATCCCTAATCCCGGTTCCTCCGATGGATGATACGATGACCCGGCAAGACGCAAAGCCCGCGAAGATCAGCGCATCGGCGCGCAACGAGGCGCTTGAACCTTCAAGCCCGGTGATGACGTTCGGCCGCGACAAGCCCCTGCGGCTCGACGCCGGTGTCGACCTTGCACCGTTCCAGATCGCCTATCAGACCTATGGAACGCTGAACGCGCAGCGCAGCAACGCCGTTCTGGTCTGCCACGCTTTGACCGGCGACCAGCACGTCGCCAGCCTGTCGCCCGTCACCGGCAAGCCCGGCTGGTGGGAAAACATGGTCGGGCCGGGCCGGCCGATCGATACCGAACGCTATTTCGTCATCTGCTGCAACGTTCTCGGCGGCTGCCTCGGCACCACGGGTCCGGCATCGATAGACCCGGGGACAGGCGAGGCCTACGGTCTCGACCTGCCGGTCATCACGATCCATGACATGGTGCGTGCCCAGTCCATGCTGCTTGACGAGATGGGCATTGAAAGCCTGCTTACGGTGATCGGCGGTTCCATGGGCGGCATGCAGGTGCTGCAATGGGCGGCCAGCTTCCCCGAGCGCGTCTTTTCGGCCATCCCGATCGCCACCGGCGCCCGCCATTCGGCGCAGAATATCGCCTTTCACGAGGTCGGGCGCCAGGCCATCATGGCCGATCCGGACTGGCGCGGCGGGCGCTATGTCGCCGAAGGCGTCAGCCCGCGCAAGGGCCTCTCGGTCGCCCGCATGGCGGCCCACGTCACCTATCTCTCCGAAGCCGCACTGCATCGCAAGTTCGGCCGCACGCTGCAGGACCGCGAGGCGCCGACCTTCGGGTTCGACGCCGATTTCCAGATCGAATCCTATCTGCGCCACCAGGGCATGACCTTCGTCGACCGTTTCGACGCCAATTCCTATCTCTACATGACCCGGGCAATGGACTATTTCGATCTGGAGGCCGATTACGGCGGCTCGCTGGCCAACGCGTTCGCGGGATCGTCGACCCGCTTCTGCGTCATGTCATTCACCAGCGACTGGCTCTTTCCGACGGCGGAAAGCCGGACGATCGTGCACGGGCTGAGCGCTGCGGCGGCGAACGTGTCGTTCGTCGAGATCGAATCCGACAAGGGGCACGATTCCTTCCTTCTCGACGAACCGGAGCTGTTCCGCACCATCGACGGCTTCCTGTCGGCGGCCGGCCGGCTGCGAGGTTTGTCATGACGGCCGAGGTGGAAACGACCGCGGACGCGACCATGAAGCTCGACACGATGGCCGCCGACCCGACCCGGGTCGATCTGCGCATCATTGCCGGCTTCGTGACCCGGGGCGCGCGCGTTCTGGACATCGGCTGCGGCGACGGCGCGCTTCTGGAGATGCTTGCCCGGGAAAAGGACGTCGACGGCCGCGGCATCGAGATTTCCCAGAAGGGCGTCAACGAGACCGTGGCCCGCGGATTGTCCGTCGTCCAGGGCGATGCCGACCGCGATCTCGATTTCTACCCGGACAAGGCGTTCGATTTCGCCATCCTCAGCCAGACGCTCCAGGCCACCGGCAATCCCCGCAAGGTGCTGGAAGGCATGTTGCGCATCGGCCGGCGGGCGATCGTCTCGTTTCCCAATTTCGGGCACTGGCGCATCCGCCGGCAGTTCGTCACCAAGGGGCGCATGCCGATCACCGAGAACCTGCCTTACAGCTGGTACGACACGCCCAAAATCCACTTCTGCACGATTCGCGATTTCGTCTCGCTCGCCGCGGAAACCGAGGCGCGGATCGAAGAGGCGGTGGCGCTTTACGGCAATGGCGGGCGGATCTCCAGGGCGGCGCCCTGGACCATCTGGAACCTGTTCGGTGAACAGGCGGTTTTCGTCATGTCAGACGGTGGGATGTGAGCGCATCCGGCCCGTATTGGGTTGCAGCGCCGGCCGGAACGATGGCGAAAGCGTGCTGCGCGCCCGCACCTTTGCGCCCTGCACGGTGCTCTTTGAAGCCCGCACGCAGGTCACGCCGGAAAATGCCGGCCAGCACACCCGGCCCATTTTCTCAATCGTTCCCGCCAGCCGCAGTACCGGCCTTCGGGCGATCGGCGGCATGTGCAGCGCCGTCGCCCAGACTTCCGTTTCAAACGCCGCGTCGGCGAGCACCGCTCTCAGCTGTCCGCGCGAATAGGGCCGGCCGAAGCCGAACGGCGAAATGTCGGATCGCGCCCACGGGCCCTGCCGGTTCGGCACGACGGCGACCAGCCGGCCGCGCGGCGAAAGGATCCGCCAGACTTCCTCGATCAGTTCCGCCGGATGCGACGACATCTCCAGTGCGTGCATCAGGATGACCAGATCGACGCTGGCATCGGAAAGCGGCAGCCGGTTCTCTTCCACCAAGGCGGTTTTCGACGGGCTGTCGGAGGGCCAGTCTATGACGCCCTGGGGCGCCGGCATCAGCGCCGCCAGATGCTCCGTGCGCCCCTCGCAGAAGCCCAGATACGGCGTCGCGTAGCCGATGCCCGCAATCTGGCCGAACGGGCCTTCCGGCATGACCGCGCTCAGCGCCTCGCCGACATGGCGCGTCACGATGCGCCCCACAAGCGAGGAATAGAAATCCCTGAGATCGATAACGTCGAGATGCATATGCTCTGCCGGTGTCCCGGTGTCTCCATTGTCCCATGCCGAAGATGACCATTGTAGCAGGCCTTGGTTCACGAGGTCTTGCGATCTTTGCCTTCATCTTCACCGCGCCTGCCGCTATGAAAGGACCGAAACAGACAGACCGCACCCAGGGAGAGCCGGATGGCCGATTTGGAAATCGTACAGTTGAATGCCCGTTCCGATAATTTCGCAATCCTGATTCATGATCCGCAGAGCGGCCGGACCGCCAGCATCGACGCGCCCGAAGCTGCCCCCATCCTGGCCGAACTGGAGGCCCGCGGCTGGCAGCTTTCCGATATTTTCGTCACCCACAAGCATTACGATCATATCGACGGCATCCCGGCCCTCAAGCAGGCCCACGGCGCGGCCGTGACCGGCCCGCAGGCCAGCGCCGCGGAGACCGGCCTCTACGACAACACGGTCAGCGACGGCGAAAGCTTCGATTTTGCCGGCCATAGTGTCGAGGTGATCGAAACGCCCGGCCACACGCTTGACCATGTCAGCTATTACATCGCCGATCAGAACCTGCTGTTTTCCGCCGATACCCTGTTTGCGCTCGGCTGCGGGCGGGTCTTTGAAGGCAGCCCGCCGATGATGTGGGAGTCGCTGAAAAAGTTGCGCGCCCTGCCCGATGATACAATCGTCTATTGCGGCCATGAATACACCCTGGCCAATGCCCGCTTCGCCGTGACGGCAGATCCGGAAAACGCCGCACTTGCCGGCCGGCTCGCCGAGATCGAGGAACTGCGCGCCGCCGGCAAGCCGACGCTGCCGACCAGCCTCGGCGTCGAAAAGGCGACGAATCCCTTCCTGCGCGCCGACGACCCGGCGGTTGCCGCCGCCATGGGCATGTCGGGCGCTTCTCCGGCCGAAATCTTCGCCGAGGTCCGCGCCCGCAAGGACAGGTTCTAGAGTGTTTTCCATTGATATTGCATCGTTCTGACGGAGCGACACCACTTGACAGATGGTGTTGAAAAACTCTGCTGTTGAGGTTTCGTTCTTTTGGTTTGGACTTCAGCTTCCGGCTATTTGGAGTTTTCGTTTTTCGGGTTGAGCGCCTGAGGATATGCTCATCAGGCTACGGCCGTTGCCGGTGGTTTGGTTAGGCGCATTGCCATTGTCTTGAGGTTCTGAACGATGGCTGCCAGATGGAATTCGTCACGGGCTCCGGAAAGCCCGCGTAATCGCATTCGCTCAAACCCATGATGAGTCTTGAGATGCGCAAAGCGCATTTCCACTTTCTTGCGCTCGCGGCTGGATTGCTCAAAGGCCTCTGTCTCAGCCAACCTTCTCGCATAGTCCCTCGCGGTCTCGTTGGGATCGCGCAGGACCCTGCGTACCGGCTGCTTTCGGCAGCATTTGGGTTTGAATGGGCAAGCGTCGCAATCACGTTTGCTGGCGATATAGCGATAGGTCCCATCAGAATGCAGCCTGCCGGTTGATCTCAAAAGCTTGCCATTGGGACAGACATAGAGATCGCGATCCACATCGTATGCGAAATCGCCCCTTGAGAAGGTGCCGTCCTCACGCCGGGAGCGATCCCAGACTGGAATATGCGGTTCTATGTCTTCATCCCTGAGCCAGCCGAGGAATTTGCCCGTCCCATATGCTGTATCGGCCGCCAGGCGCTTCGGCTTCAGCCCGACGCGCTCGGCGGTTCGCCTGATCATCACTCTGGTCGAGGCAACCTCGTCATAGGTTCGGGCCGGCGTTGCCTCCACATCAACGATGACAGCGTGTTCGTTGTCGATCAGGTAGTTGAGGCCATAGCCGAACTGCACCCGCTTGTTGGCTTTCGCTGTCCAGGCAGACGCTGGATCAGAACGGGAGATCACCTTGGGCGGCTTGCGCCCCGGTTCCAGATCACCCGCTTCACCAAGTGCTTCCAGATACTCCCGCACTGCCCGAGACGGCTTTGCGGTCTTGCTCCAGTCGATCTCGTCAGGCGTCAGGCCATGATAGCGACTGGCATCCGCCTCCATCACGCTGGCGTCCACCGAGAAGCCTTCGCCTCTGACAAGACCGGCCACCACGCAGGCCATGACAATACGCTCGAATAGATGACGCAGAATATCACTGTCGCGGAACCGACCATGGCGGTTCTTGGAGAACGTCGAATGATCGGGAACCTCATCCTCAAGATCGAGACGGCAGAACCACCGATAGGCCAGGTTCAGAGAGACTTCCTCGCACAGTTGTCGCTCCGACCGGATGCCATATGTGTATCCCACAATCAGCATCCGGATCATCAATTCCGGATCAATCGACGGCCGACCAGTGTGGGAATAGTAGGATGCCAATTCGCTATGCAGATCGGATAGCGCAGCCGCGACAAATCCATTGATCCGTCGAAGCAGATGATTGCCTGGAACCCGGTCTTCAAGATGGAACTCATAGAACAAACGCCTCTGGTCTGCCGTCTGACGTCCCATCATGAGCGTGACCTCCTGTCCGAATCTCACGTCAAACGGAATCACGCATCATCGCGACAATCAATCAGAGTTTTTCAACACCATCG
>CAMYKZ010000105.1 GCA_947259045.1 uncultured Afifella sp. | reverse complement strand
CGGAAACCGCGGACATGATCAGCGAACCCGAAAGTAGAACGAGCCAGGCTGGTTGCTTGGCTCGAGATGCGGACAAACGCGCTTCAACTCGGCGTAATGTTCGTGCTTCAGAAGATTCAGGGCCGCGACGACTTCGTAGCGTGCCGAATTTCCGAGAACGGCTTCGAGCAGATACTGCTCGTTCCAGAAGCGCACATCGCGCCGGACCCAGGCATCGAGATAATCGCGCGGGCTAAAGATGTCGTGGACGTGGACGATTACTCCGCTCTGAAGCTTCGGGATAATTTCGAGGTACTCGTGCAGCACATCACCCTGGGGCCGGATGATGTGCGATGAATCGATGAACAGCAGGTCGCCGCTCGCCAGCTCGCTGCTCCAGTCGATGTCGCAGTCTTCCACCCGGGCCCTGACGAGCTCGATCCCGTCGAAAGTCTCGAGCCAGGGCCTCTCATAAGGTTCGACGCAGATGTGCTGAGGTGATTCACCGCTCTCGTCCGCGTTCATCGACAGTGCCTTGCGCGCAACCTTGGTTGACGTGCCGGACCCGACCTCAATGACTTTGTTCGGCTTCAGGTGCCGGATCACCTGGTACAGGAAATCCGCATCACCGGGTTCGAAGGCCAGGTTATTGAAACGGAAACTGGCTTCCGAGCCGTCGGCCTGCTGCTGCTCGACGAACTGGACGAATTCGTCTGCGCAGGACATCTCCAGGAGCAAAGCAAGCTGCTCATCCACACGGAAGTCGATGCCCGGCAGCGTTCGCGGTTCATCGAGCGGCTTCGACAGGTGCCGATCGTCGAACAGCGGCTCGTAGTAATGATCGCGGATCGGGAAGACGCCGATTTTCCGCAACACGCCGGTAGCGATCGGCAGGCGACGTGAGCCGATGCGGCGATACAGCCACAGGATGAGCCCGGAAGGTACCGCCATGATGGCCAGTACCATATCGACAGCGGGCCTTGCCGCGAGAAAAATACGCCTGAGTACCTTTTTCATGCCGCTTGAGCGAATCCTCCGTGACTATCGCAATGTCAGCAATCTGAATGGATAACGCACGGGCGCAAACAAGGCATTAAGCATCAACCAGAAAACCGGACGGGTGCGAGGATACAGGAAAACGGCGAAAAATGACGCTATTGCATACGACGCAAGTGTCGCCCAGGCCGCTCCCTGGCCGCCGTACACCGGGATCAGGAAGTAGTTAAGGATAACGTTCGACAATGCGCCCAGACCCTGTGTCAGCAGCGAGAAATACAGGGCGTTCTCGATAAGGATCCATTTCGAGAGTGCCGCGCGCAGGAAGATAAAGACCGACGCCCAGGTGTGTATGACCAGGATAGCGGCGCTCGCGGCATAGTCCATGCCGAATATCCACGGTATCAACCATGGCGCCACCAATGTAACGAGTATCGCGATAGCCATGCCGAGTACCGCAAGGCTGTCGAATAGCTGTTGCAAACGTTGCGTGAAGAGCGCCTCATCAGATGCACGCAAATCGATGAGCTTGGGAAAAACGGAAGCCACGATCGCCGTCGGAATGAAGTACCAGACCTCGGACAATCTTGCGGCGACCGCGTACACGCCGACTTCTGCCGAGTCCGCAAGCCAACGCAACATGACCTGGTCGATCTTGAGGTAGATGACCGCGAAAAAGGACGCCAGGTAGATAACCCAGCCCTGCTTCAATAATTCTCGCGCATGCCGTCCGTCGAAGCGCCATGCTGATAGCCGGATATTTGCTTTCGCACGAAAGAGCAACAGCAGGACGATTGCCGCGACGATCGCCTGCAGCAGGTACGGAATAGCGAACATGACGACGTACGAACCCCGGAATACGAATAGCAGCGTAAGGCCGACGAACGCCAGCTGTGCCGACAGCCTCGCGATCGACACATATCGTGCCTGTACCAGGGCGTTGAACCAGTAGTCGACGACATCGACCGGCGCGAACAAGAGTGCGGCGCCGGCGATCGCAATCAGAGCAAAGCTGACGGTGCCAGGGCCCTCGAAAGCAACGGCGTACATCAACAGAGCCAGGTAACCCGCCAAAACACCGAGAAACTTCAGGAAAGCGGCGGTACCGAGCGTCTCGGCGCGCAGCTCGGGCCGCTTCACGATCTCGCGAACGACGAGTCCGTGCAGGCCGAGGTGACCTGAAACGCCAAAAAGCGCAACCAGAGAGGTCGCATACGCCAGCGTGCCAAAGCCCTCGGGTTCGAGGTAACGGGCCACCAGCACCGTGGCGGCAAAACCGAGCCCCATGACCAGCAGCTTCTCGCCGATGATCCAGAAAGTGTTATGCAGGTATGGCCGAATCCCTTGATAGGCGTTGGCAAACATCAGGTCTGGTCCTCGCTGGGCGCCGGCATATTCTACCTGCAAAAAAAAACGGTGGGGCCGAAGCCCCACCGTCTCATTCCCTTGCGGGAATCGTATAGCCAAACCGATGCTCTAGTAGCTACCGCCGCTCTGTGAGCAGTTGTCGCGAGCAGACGTATACGCGCGTCTACCGCCGCCGGCGTCGTACTGTGCGTTGATTTGTACGTCGCAAGCCGGAGCGTTCACTATAATTGTCAGCGCAAGGCGACCGAAGTTTCGCAGTGCCGCCGGCAACGCAGTCGAGGTGGGGAACGCGATCCGGTTTCTGACCGGAGACCATCGCGACGGACGGCTTGAAACCGTCGTGATCGCTCTTGCGGCGGAAATGCTGGTTTCCGGCGGCCTCGCCGCGGATGCCGGCAAGGCTGCCGAGGCCGCACGGTCCGCGCTGGCGTCCGGCCGCGCCGCGGAACGGTTCCGGATCATGGTCGAAGCGCTCGGGGGCCCGGATGCGCTGATGGAAAAGCCGGATGACCATCTGCCGCGGGCGGCAGTCATAAGACCGGTCGGCGCGGGCCGCACGGGCAGTGTCAGCGCAATCGACACACGGGCCATCGGCGTTACCGTCATCGCACTGGGTGGCGGACGGACCCGCGCGGCGGATCCGATCGATCATGCCGTCGGCCTGAGTGACCTTGTGCCGCTTGGCACCGCAGTTGAGAATGACAGCCCGCTGGCCGTCGTTCATGCCCGCGACGAGGAGAGTTTTCAACAGGCCTCCGGAATGATCCGGGATGCCTATCAACTCGATGGCAAGCCGCATGAGCCTGCGGCGATAATCGAAAGGGTTTCGTAATGGCGCGCGCAATCCTTCTGGTGATGGACTCCGTCGGCATCGGCGGCGCGCCGGACGCCGCCGATTTCGGCGACGAAGGTGCCGACACGTTCGGTCATATCGCGGCGGCCTGCGCCAGCGGCGAGGCCGACGATGGTTCCCGTAGCGGCCCCCTGACGGTTCCGAACCTGAATCGCCTCGGCATGTGCCGCGCGGCCGAAGCCTCCGCCGGTGAGCATCCCAGGGGCATTGAACGCCTCGACGTGCCGCAATCGATCTGGGGTCATGCCAGTGAAACGTCGAAGGGCAAGGACACGATTACCGGGCACTGGGAACTGGCCGGCCTTCCGGTGCCGTTCCAGTGGGGCTATTTCCCGCAAACCGTGCCGGCTTTCCCGGCCGATCTGACAGCCGCTCTGATCGAACGGGCCGGTCTGCCGGGTATCCTTGGCGACAAACATGCCTCCGGCACCGATATCATCGCCGAATTCGGCGAGGAGCATGTCAGGACCGGCAAACCGATCTGCTACACATCCGTTGATTCGGTCATGCAGATCGCCGCCCACGAGGATCATTTCGGCCTGGAGCGCCTGTACAATCTGTGTGATATCGCCCGAACGCTGTGTGATCCGCTGAATATCGGGCGGGTCATCGCGCGGCCGTTCACGGGCGTGGAAGCCGCCGATTTCCAGCGCACGCCAAACCGCCGCGATTATTCGGTTCCGCCATCTGGCGAAACCTTGCTGGATTCTGCCGTCGCAACCGGCAGGCAGGTCTTTTCCATCGGCAAAATCGACGACATTTTCGCTCACCGCGGCATCACCAAGCGCAAGAAGGCGGCCGGCAATGACGCCCTGTTCGATGCAACGCTCCAGGCCATGGATGAAGCCGGGCCCGGCGATCTGGTATTCGCCAACTTCATCGATTTCGACCAGCTCTACGGCCATCGCCGCGATGTCGCCGGTTATGCGGCATGCCTGGAGACATTCGATAGGCGCCTGCCGGAGCTCGAATCCAGCCTGCGAGCCGGCGACTTGGTCATCCTGACTGCCGATCATGGAAACGATCCGACCTGGACCGGCACGGATCATACCCGCGAAAACGTGCCTGTGCTGGCATTCGGACCGGGGCTTGAGCCGCGCGAAGCCGGTCACATGCAGACCTTTGCCGATGTCGGCCAGACGCTGGCCGGGCACCTGGCTCTGCCGCCGCTGCGTTTCGGCGCCAGTTTCATCTGACGTGAGACAGGGAATTCGCAACCATGAAGACCGCAGAACGCTTCATTGCTCCCGATGACGGCCGCCTTGACGACGCCATGCGGGCGGCCTGGGACCGTGACGGATTCCTGGCCCTTGAGGGCTTCAAGTCACCGGCGGAACTGGCCGAACTGCGCGCGCGTGTCGATGAGATCGTTGAAACATTCGACCCGGACAGCGTTCGCACGGTCTTCTCCACGCAGCAGCAAAGCCATGCCGCGGACATCTATTTTCGCGAATCCGGCGACAAGGTGCGCTGCTTCTTCGAAGCCGGCGCATTCGACGATGCCGGCGAACTGACCGTTCCCAAACAGAGGGCGCTCAACAAGATCGGCCACGCAATGCACGATCTGGACCCGGTTTTCGACCGGTTTTGCCGTGACCGGCGGCTTGCCGGGATGGCGGGCGATCTCGGGCTTGCCGAGCCGGCCCTGATCCAGTCGATGGTGATCTTCAAGCAGCCGCGCATCGGCGGCGAAGTCGGCATGCATCAGGATGCAACCTTTCTGCACACCGATCCGGTGTCCGTGACCGGCTTCTGGTTTGCCCTGGAGGATGCCGATGCCGGCAACGGGTGTCTTGTCGCCCTGCCGGGCGCCCATAGGGGGCCATTGGCGCAGCGGTTCCACTATTGCGGTGATGATCTGCGCATGGATCGCCTGGCTGAGCAGCATTGGGATGAAAATGCGCTTGTCGCGCTGGAAGCGCCGGCCGGCACCCTGGTGGTTCTGCATGGCCTGCTGCCGCATGGCTCCGCGCCGAATCTGAGCGCCCGCTCCCGCCAGGCGTTTGCCCTCCATGTCTATGACCGCAGGACCCGCTGGTCAGCCGATAATTGGCTGCGCCGCTCAGAGGACATGCCGGTCAGAGGATTTTCATGAACGTGCCGAAGGCGGAACTGCATTGCCATCTGGAGGGAGCCGCTCCGCCGGGACTGGCACTGGCCAAAGCCGTCGAACATGGCGTCGCCATCGAAGATCTGATTACGCCTGACGGCGAAAGTTATGTCTGGTCGGATTTCACCAGCTTTCTTGCCGCTTACGACCGGATTGCCGGATTGTTCCGGACGCCGCAGGATCATTTCGACCTCGCCTATGCCCATTTCGCCGGCCTCGCCGGCCAGGGCGCGGTTTACGCCGAAGTTTTTCTGTCGCCGGACCATATGGTGCGCAACGGCGACTATGCGGATCTTCTCGATGCGGTGATTGCCGGTTACCTGAAGGCGAATTCGGAGACCGGCATCGAAGGCCGGTTCATACCGGTGGCGGTACGCAATTTCGGGCCGGCAGCCGCGCTGGCCGCGGCCCGGCTGGCCATCAGGCATTCCAGGCCGCAGGTAACAGGCTTTGGACTGGCGGGCGACGAGCGCCAGTACGCGCCTGCCGATTTCGCGCCGGCCTTCGCCGTCGCCTGCGAAGCCGGCCTCTCCTGTACGGCTCATGCCGGGGAACTCTGCGGTTCCGAAAGCGTCCGCCAGGCTGTTGATGACCTGCCGATCACACGGGTT
>CAMYKZ010000104.1 GCA_947259045.1 uncultured Afifella sp. | reverse complement strand
GTCGAACTGCAGCCGATTGCCGGCGCGCCGACAAAACGCGCTTTCGCGGCATTTCTGGACGCCTATGACCGCGGCGTGCTGATTAGAACCACCGGTGATATCATTGCGCTGTCGCCGCCGCTTATCATACAGAAGAGCGAGATTGATCATCTCTTCGCGACGTTGCATGACGTCTTGAAGAATCTGAACTGAGGAAAGCCCAATGGAACGAATTCAAAATGGTATCGGCGGATCAACCGTCGCATCCGCAAGCGAACGCGCGTCGGCCGTGTTCAACCCGGCCACAGGCGAACAGGTCGCCGAACTGCCGCTGTCGAGCATTGACGAGGTGAATGCAGCCGTGGCCGCTGCCAAGGCCGCCGCGCCGGCCTGGGGACGCACGCCGCCGCTGAAGCGGGCGGCGATGATGTTCAAATACAAGCAGTTGATTGATGAAAATGTCGATGCTGTGGCCCGGGCGATCAGCCGCGAGCACGGCAAGACCCATGATGATGCGCGGGGCGAGATCCAGCGAGGGCTCGAAGTGGTCGAGTTTGCCTGCGGCATTCCCTATCTGCTGAAGGGCGAATTCAGCCGCAATGTCGGCCCGGACGTCGATACCTATGCCGACCGGCAGCCGCTCGGCGTCGTTGCCGGCATCACGCCGTTCAACTTCCCGGCCATGGTGCCGATGTGGATGTTCCCGATGGCGGTGGCCTGCGGCAATACCTTCATTCTGAAACCCTCTGAGCGCGATCCGTCCGCGCCGATGCTGCTTTACGATCTGTTCGGCCAGTCCGGTTTCCCCGATGGTGTGCTGAATGTGGTGCACGGCGACAAGCAGGCCGTCGATGCGATCCTCGATCATCCCGACATCAAGGCGGTGAGCTTTGTCGGCTCCACGCCGATTGCCAAATATGTCTATACGCGCGGCACCGCGGCCGGCAAACGGGTGCAGGCGCTGGGCGGCGCCAAGAACCACATGATCGTCATGCCCGACGCCGACATGGACAAGGCCGCCGATGCGCTGATGGGCGCCGGATACGGTTCCGCCGGCGAACGCTGCATGGCGATTTCCGTGGCGGTGCCGATCGGCGATGAAACCGCCGACAGGCTGGTGGAAAAACTCGCCCCGCGTGTGCAGGCCCTGAAGATCGGCCCGAGCACAGACGCGGATGCCGAAATGGGTCCGCTGGTGACCAAGGAGGCCCAGGACAGGGTGCTCGGTTATATCGACCAGGGTGTCTCGGAGGGCGCCGAGTTGGTTGTAGACGGCCGCGGCCTGACCTTGCAGGGTTACGAGAACGGCTATTTTGTCGGCGGATCTCTGTTCGACCGGGTGACCCGGGACATGACGATCTACAAGGAAGAGATCTTCGGGCCGGTGCTCTCAGTCGTCCGCGCCACGTCCTATGACGAAGCCGTCGACATGATCAACGTGCACCCCTATGGCAACGGTACGGCGATCTTCACCCGCGACGGCGATGCGGCGCGCTCATTTGCCGATCAGATCGAGGTTGGCATGGTTGGCATCAATGTGCCGATCCCGGTACCGGTTGCCTACCATTCGTTCGGCGGCTGGAAACAGTCGCTGTTCGGCGATCACGGCATGTACGGATCGGAAGGCGTACGGTTCAATACCCGGCTGAAAACCATCACCAGCCGCTGGCCGGCCGGCATCAAGGAAGGCGCCGTGTTCAATTTCCCGACCATGGAATGAGACGGGGAATGAGATGGGGAATGAAGCCGAGAACGGCCGTTCAGAAACGGGAGACAGTCCATGACGCTTGAATCCAATATGCGCATCAATGGCAACCGGCTGTGGGATGCCCTGATGGAGATGGCCAAGATCGGCCCGGGTGTGCGCGGCGGCAATAACCGCCAGACCCTGACCGACGAGGATGCCGAGGGGCGCAAATTGTTCACACGCTGGTGCGAGGATGCCGGTCTGACGATCGGCATCGACCAGATGGGGACGATGTTTGCCCGCCGCGAAGGCACCGAACCCGATCTTGATCCGGTGATGGTCGGCTCGCATCTCGATACCCAGCCGACCGGCGGCAAATATGACGGTGTGCTCGGCGTGCTGAGCGGGCTGGAAATCATCCGCACCCTGAACGAGCTGGGTATCAAGACGCGCCGGCCGATCGTCGTGGTCAACTGGACCAACGAGGAAGGCACACGGTTCGCCCCGCCGATGCTGGCGTCCGGCGTGTTCGCTGATGTGCATACGCTTGACTGGGCCTATGCCCGCCAAGATGCCGAAGGCAAGACGATGGGCGCCGAACTGGAGCGCATCGGCTTCAAGGGTGACGAGCCCGTCGGCGCGCGCAAGATGCATGCGTTTTTCGAACTGCATATCGAGCAGGGGCCGATCCTGGAGGCCGAAGGCATCGATATCGGCGTTGTCACCCATGGCCAGGGCCTGAACTGGCTGCAGGTGACGCTGACCGGCAGGGAAAGCCATACCGGTTCGACGCCGATGCCGATGCGGGTCAATGCCGGCCTCGGCATGGCGCGGATCACCCAGGCTGTCGACGAGATCGCCTGGAGCCATGCGCCGCTCGCCGTTGGCGCTGTCGGCCATTGCGACGTCTATCCCAATTCGCGCAACATCATTCCCGGCAAGGTGGTCTTCACGATCGATTTCCGGCACCCGGAGAAAGATGTCATCGCCACGATGGAAGCGGAACTGCGGGAGCGGGCAACAAAGATCGCCGACGATATCGGCCTGCAGATGGAGATCGAGCAGACCGGCGGCTTCGACCCGGTGAAGTTCGACGACACCTGCGTCAAGGCCGTGCGCGATGCCGCCGTGCGGCTGGGTTACACCCATCGCGACCTTGTCTCCGGCGCCGGCCACGATGCCTGCTGGATCAACCGGGTGGCGCCGACGGCCATGATCATGTGCCCGTGCGTCGACGGCCTGTCGCATAATGAGGATGAAGAGATCACGCCGGAATGGGCAACGGCCGGGGCGGACGTGTTGTATCACGCCGTCGTGGAGACGGCCGAGATCGTCGAATAGAGAGACAAGAGGGAGCGGGTATTATGAGCATTGTGATCAAGGGCGGCACCATCGTTGCCGCCGACAGAAGCTATAAGTCCGATGTGCTGGTCGACGGCGAAACGATCGTGGCCGTCGGCGACAATCTCAGCGGCGACGAGACCATCGATGCGTCCGGCTGTTACATCATGCCCGGCGGCATCGATCCGCACACCCACATGGAAATGCCTTTCATGGGGACGTTTTCATCGGACGATTTCGATACCGGAACGGCAGCCGCGCTGTCCGGCGGCACCACCATGGTGGTGGATTTCTGCCTGCCGGCCCCCGAACAGGGCCTGAAGGATACGCTGCAGCAATGGTACCAGAAGGCCGGCAAGGCGCGCACCGACTATTCCTTCCACATGGCGATCACCTGGTGGGGCGAGCAGGTGTTCAACGAAATGCCGGAGATCGCCGCCAGCGGCATCAACACGTTCAAGCACTTCATGGCCTACAAGGGCGCGCTGATGGTGGACGACGACGAAATGTTCGCCTCCTTCCAGCGCTGCGCGGAAATCGGCGCCATGCCGCTGGTGCATGCCGAAAACGGCGACATTGTCGCTCATTTGCAGCAGAAACTGCTGGCGCAAGGCAACAACGGACCGGAGGCGCATGCCTATTCCCGGCCGCCGGAAGTGGAGGGCGAAGCCGCCAACCGGGCAATCATGATTGCCGATCAGGCCGGCGTGCCGGTCTATATCGTGCATGTGTCGTGCGAACAGGCGCACGAGGCGATCCGCCGGGCGCGGCAGAAGGGCATGCGCGTCTATGGCGAACCTCTGGTGCAGCATCTGGTGCTGGATGAAGGCGAATATGCCAATGCGGACTGGGATTATTCCGCCCAGCGGGTGATGTCGCCGCCGTTCCGCGACAAGCTCAATCAGGACGGATTGTGGGCCGGTCTGGCTTCGGGCAGCCTACAGGTGGTGGCCACCGACCATTGCGCCTTCACAACGGAGCAGAAGCGGATGGGCCTGGGCGATTTCACCAAGATCCCGAACGGCACCGGCGGACTTGAAGACCGGCTGCCGGTGCTGTGGACCAAGGGCGTGCGTACCGGCCGGCTGACGATGAACGAATTTGTCGCCGTTACCTCCACCAACATTGCACGCATCCTCAACATATATCCGAAGAAGGGCGCGATCATGCCGGGCGCGGATGCCGATATCGTGATCTGGGATCCGGAAGCCTCAAAGACGATCACGGCGGCAAAACAGAAATCGGCGATCGACTATAATGTCTTTGAAGGCATCGAGGTCACCGGTCTGCCGCGCATGACGCTGAGCCGCGGCCGCATCGCCTATCATGAAGGCGAGGTGCGCGCCGACACCGGCGATGGCCGCTTCGTCGAGCGTCCGCCGCACGGCCCGGTCAACAAGGCGCTTTCAGCGTGGAAGGAACTGACGGCGCCGCGCAAGGTGGAACGCAAGCCTGAAAACATGCCGGCCGGCGTTTGAGTGGTTGAATCGGACAGGCGCATGCCGAACGCATTGGGCGCGGGAACTGAACCGGACAACGGCATGTCCGCGCCGGAACCGGCAGGCGCGGTCATCGAATGCCGCAACCTGTCGCTGACATTTCAGACCAATGACGGTCCGGTGCACGCGCTCTCCGACATCGATCTGGACATTCGCCGCGGCGAGTTCGTTTCGTTCATCGGTCCGTCCGGCTGCGGCAAGACCACCCTGCTCAGGGTGATCGCCGATCTGGAACAGCCGACCGCCGGATCGATCCAGGTCAATGGCGTCAGTGCCGAACAGGCGCGGCTGAAACGGGCCTATGGATATGTCTTCCAGGCCGCCGCCCTTTATCCGTGGCGAACGATCTTCCGCAATGTCGCCTTGCCGCTGGAAATCATCGGCCTGTCGAAACAGGAACAGGCCGCCCGGGTGAGGCAGAATCTCGATCTGGTCAACCTGACCGGCTTTGAGCGCAAGTTTCCCTGGCAATTGTCTGGCGGCATGCAGCAGCGGGCGTCGATCGCCCGGGCGCTGTCGTTCGATCCCGACCTGTTGTTGATGGACGAGCCGTTCGGCGCGCTCGATGAAATCGTCCGCGACCATCTCAACGAACAGCTGCTGCAATTGTGGGCGAAGACGAACAAGACCATTGCCTTCGTCACCCATTCGATCCCGGAAGCAGTGTTCCTGTCGACGAAGATCGTCGTCATGTCGCCGCGCCCGGGCCGTGTCCACGACGTCATCGAGTGCGGGCTGCCGGCGGACAGGACGCTCGATATCCGCGAGACGCCGGAATTTCTCGCCATTGCGCACCGGGTTCGCGAAGGGCTGCGGCAGGGGCATTCCTATGAGGATTGACGCGTTGAGATCAGGGCAGACCGATGACGGCTGATAGCCCCCGGATCGACGCGGCTGCCGGCACAACCGGTGCAGGATTGATGTCGCGGCTGTTTGCCCGCGCATGGTCAGGTTCGGTGCTGCCGGTGGTCATTGTCACCGCGGCTATTTTTGCAGTCTGGTATGCGGCGACAATCTGGATGAACGCGCCGTTCCAGCGTGATATCTATGCCCGCAGCGACACCACCTACTCGACATCGGACCTGGTGCGGGCGACGCTTTCGCAGGAGCGACCGGTGCTGCCGGCGCCGCACCAGGTGGCGCAGGAGGTCAACAAGACGGTCTTCCAGACCAGGATCACATCGAAGCGCAGCCTGATCTATCACGCAAGGATCACACTGTCGTCGACGCTGCTCGGATTCCTGATGGGCACGACGCTGGGCATTCTGCTCTCCATCGGCATCATCCATTCGCGCGCGCTCGACAAGAGCCTGATGCCGTGGATCATCACATCGCAGACCATACCCATCCTGGCGATCGCGCCGATGGTTATTTTTTTCCCGTTGCTGTCGGCATGGTGAAGGGCTTGCGCTCGCCGGACCTGATGCACCTTGACCTGATGCGGACCTATAATGCCAGCCGGATGCAGGTCTTCTGGAAACTGCGCTGGCCGTCGGCGCTGCCGTTTCTGTTTGCCTCCATGAAGGTCGCTGTTGCGATTTCGCTTGTCGGCGCGATTGTCGGCGAATTGCCGACCGGTGCGGTGGCCGGGCTCGGCGCCCGCATGCTGACGGGGTCCTATTACGGTCAGACGATCCAGATCTGGTCCGCATTGGTCGTCGCTTCATTTCTTGCAGCCTCGCTAGTCGGTCTTGTCGGCATTGCCAACCGGATTGCGCTGAAGCGGATGGGGATGACGCAATGACCCGGCTGCAATGGCTGTTGGCCATTTTCTCGCTGGCGGCGATGACGGTCGCGCTGATGCCCGGTCCGGCGGGTAGCGCCGTAGCACCGTTCTCCGCAGGCTGGTTCGTGCTCTTGGCCGCGGCGGGGTTTCTGGCCGGCGCACTCCGTCTTGATCATCTGATCGGTCAGCGTCTGATCCTGTCGGCGCTGGCCATTGTTTCCTTTCTGGGCGCCGCTCTGGCCATTGCAGCGCTGGATGACCCAGCCGCCCGGGGCCTGGGTTTCTGGTGCCTGCTCGTCGGATCCTGGTTGGCCGCATGGCTGCTGGTTGAACGGCTTTCCGCACTGCCTGATACAAAGGGCTCCCTCGGCCTGGCGCGCCGCCTGGCCATCCCGCTGCTGTTCGGCCTCTGGCTGCTGATCCTGTGGGAGGTGATCGTGCGCGCGACCAACGTTCCGACCGTGCTGCTGCCGCCGCCGAGCATGATCTGGGAGCGTCTGACCGGCTCGGTGCCCATTCTGTGGGCGGATTTCCGCCAGACCTTTCTGAAAGCGGTGATTGCCGGATATGCAATCGGCTGTTTCAGCGGCTTTGCGGTTGCCGTGCTGGTCGACAGGGTCGGGTTTCTCAAACGCGGTCTGATGCCGATC
>CAMYKZ010000103.1 GCA_947259045.1 uncultured Afifella sp. | reverse complement strand
CGGATGCCGTCCTGTGTCGCCGGACCGGGCACATGCCATTCGCGGCCAAGGCTTGTCGCCATCGGCCAGGCGCCGGCCTGCATCATGACCTCTGGAATATCCCACAGCGCCTGCATCTCGGCGACCTTGCCATCCTCGATGCGGAAGAATTCGTGAAACCGCATGGCGATCTGATGGCCCGTTGGCGGGATATCAAGCCAGGGACGGACAAAGGTTCCGGTATAATAACCGCAGCATCCGACCCAGTTACCGCCATTTGCAGTCCCGCCAGCCACGAAAATCGTGTCGCGGCACTCAAGGTCCGGGATCGCCCGGTGCAACGGGGCGAGGGCATCTTCGAACAGGCCACCTGCTCCGTCCAGATCCTCAAACGGATGAGCCAGATGCACGGTTGCGTCGCCACGAAAAGCGGTCTTGAGCGCGCCGCGGACCGTATCCGGTTCGTAATCGTAAAGCGCGCGGCGTAGCGGCTTCAGGCAATCCCGGTTCTTTGCGTGGATATCGGCTGTCATGATCGGCTGGTTACTCTGCCTCGCGCGGCTCCGCCGCTTCGCCATAGGGCACATTGCGGCCGCCGTAGCGGCGCACGCGGATGTTCGCCTGTTCGGCATGGCCGACAAAGCCCTCCAGCATGCAAAGCCTGGAGCAATATTCTCCAACCATGGCCGAAGCCTCGTCGGTCAGCACACGCTGATAGGTATGGGTCTTGATGAACTTGCCGACCCAGAGGCCGCCGGTATAGCGGCCTGCCTTTTTTGTCGGCAGCGTGTGGTTGGTGCCGATCACCTTGTCGCCATAGGAGACATTGGTGCGGGGCCCCAGAAACAGCGCGCCGTAATTGGTCATATTGTCGAGAAACCAGTCGTCCCGGTCGGTCATCACCTGAACATGTTCGGAGGCGATGAAATCGGCCTGCTCAAGCATCTCTTCGTAGCTGTCGCAGACAATCACTTCGCCATAATCGGCCCAGGCCTGACGGGCGATTTCGGCCGTCGGCAGGATGCCAAGCAGGCGGTCGATCTCGGCCATCGTCTCGTTTGCCAGTTTTTCGGAATTGGTCACCAGGACAGCCGGCGACGTCGGCCCGTGCTCGGCCTGGCCGAGCAGGTCCGTGGCGCACAATTCCCCGTCGACGGTTTGATCGGCAATCACCAGGGTTTCCGTCGGTCCGGCAAACAGGTCGATGCCGACCCGGCCGTAGAGCTGCCGCTTGGCCTCGGCGACAAAGGCATTGCCCGGTCCGACGAGCATGTCGACAGGTTTGATCGTTTCCGTACCAAGCGCCATGGCGGCGACGGCCTGGACACCGCCAAGGCAGTAGATTTCGTCGGCGCCGCCAAAATGCATGGCGGCGACGATCGCCGGGTGCGGCGCACCGCTCTGGGGAGGGGCAGAGGTAATGATGCGCGGCACTCCGGCGACCTTCGCCGTCACAACGCTCATATGAGCGGAGGCGACCATGGGATACTTACCGCCGGGCACATAACAGCCGACGGAATTGACCGGAATATTCTTGTGGCCCAGCACGACGCCAGGCAATGTTTCGACTTCGATGTCTTTCAGCGCCGCTTTCTGGTGCTCGGCAAAATTGCGGACCTGGTCCTGGGCAAAGCGGATATCGTCGAGATCGCGCTTTGAGACGCGCGATACAGCGTCCTCGATATCGCGTTCGCTGAGCCTGAATTCAGCCGGCGAATAATTGTCGAATTTCTCCGACAATTCGCGCACGGCCTCGTCGCCGCGGCTGGAAATATCGTTCAGGATGCCTTCAACAACCAGACGAACTCTGGCGTCATCTTCCGCCCGTTCATCCAGGGTTCTTGCCGTTTTCAGATGGCGGACCATTACGTCGTCACTCCCGCTTGTTTGCCTGCTGCCGGCCGCGGCGGCTCTGCCCGGCCTTCGTCATATTTTTCCCAGCCTTCGCCGTTGAACGGATCGACGCCGAGCTGCTGCATCACATGGGGGAAATCGACCATCACCCAATTGTCGCTGATCTTGCCGTCGACCACCTTCCAGAAATCCATGTAACGGATTTCGACCTGCTTTCCGGTTGGCGCAATGCCCATGAATTCACCGGAATGGATTGCTTTCTGATGGCCGAATGCGGCGGCCCATTCACCCATGTAAAGCCGCGCTTCGTCGACGCAGACCTTGTCGGAAAACGCTGCCTGGAACGGCCGCTGCCAATTGTCCTGAAATTGCTTGAGTCCGGTCTTGGTGCCGCAGCCGGTATTGCCCATCCAGCGGAAACCTTGGGCAAAGAATTCGCCGATATCGGCGATCCGGTGGTCGTTCAGCCCGTCGACCATGGCTTCGATCACCGCGCGGGTTTCGGCGGTTTTCGACATGTCCGTATTGCGGCTCAGCGCTGCCTGCCCTGGTCTCGATCCCTTCATGCCACATCCTCTGCAGTCATTTGTCCGGCCCGGTGGCCGGTCGTCTTCGAAGCCGCGCTGGTGTTGGCGGAGATGACCGCAACCGCGCCGAGAACATCGCACCCCATCTGCAAAAGCACATGCGGGATGTCGACGAAGACCCAGTTTTCCACCAGCAGATCGCCCTCGCGGCGCCACCAGTCACAGACCCGCATGAAAAGGCGCTTGCCTGTGGCCGGCTGGCCGAGAAACGGTTTGACCTGGACCGCGTTCAGCGACGGCCAGCCGCCGGAACAGATATAATCGCCATCGGCGAAACGCGTGAAATGCCGGGTCTGGCTGCCGGGTACCGAGCCGCCGATCCATTCGCTGAAGGTCTGCTCGAAAGGTACCTGGAAGCCCGAAAAATCCTCAATGCCGACAAAGCTGCCAAAGGCGGCGGGTCCGTACCAAAGCATGTCCTTGCTCCAATAGGGCCGCCAGGCCTCGTCGTCGGTGGCCAGGCTGCGCAGCATCGCGGTGACCATATCGAAGGACGACACGCTGCGGGCGGGGTCGTTGTCGTGCCATTGCAGACCGTCCTGCGTGGCCGGCCCCGGCAGATAGCCGGTAAAACCGCGATCGCGGCCCGGGCTGTCGGTGATCGGCCACTGCCCGGCGGCGATCATCAGCTCGGGGATGTCGAGATAGATATAGCTTTCGACGGCGCGGCCCTGTTCCATTCGGTGAAACTCGCCAAAGCGAAGATGCGCCAGCGCACCGGTGGGGCGGATGCCCAGCCAGGGGCGCGCGAATTTGCCGGTGTAATAACCGGTGCAGGTGACCCAGTCATTTCCTTCGAAACTGCCGCCGAAGGCGATGGTGTCGCTGCGTCGCAGGTGTTTGAAAGAGGTCAGAAGGGGGTGGAGAAAGGTTTCCCGGTAGCCGGCGGCGCCGGCAAGTTCGTTGAAGGGATGCACTGCATTGATCTGTGCGTCCGGGGCGTAGAAACGCGCAACTGCCCCGGCGAAACTGTCCTCGGAGCCGTTGCGACATGCCTCGCAATATGCCCGCAGTGCCGCCTTGTTTGCTTTGATCGACATGGTCAGCCTTTCACCGCACCTGCGGTCAGGCCACCAACGATCTGACGCTGGAAGAACATCACCAGAATGAAAAGCGGCGCCGTCGCCGAGACCACAGCCGCCACCGCAAACATCACATTGCCTTCGGTCTGGGTGGTGCCGAGGAAGCTCGCGATCTTCGGCACCATTGTCTGGTTTTCCTTCGACAGGAGCATCGAGGTCACCGCGAAATCGTTATATGCCAGAAGGAAGCTGAACAGCCCCGTGGTGATAACGCCAGGCCACATGACCGGGATGATCACGTTGCGAAACGCCTGGAATTGCGTGCAGCCATCAACCTTGGCGCTTTCGTCAAGCTCCTTGGGGATGCTCTGAAAGAAAGAATGCAGCATCCACAGCGTGAAAGGCTGGTTGATCGCCACAAGCACGATGATGGTGGTAGGCAGGATGCCCCAGAGGTTCCACTCAAAAAACGGCAGCAGATAACCGGCCACCAGCGTGATCGGCGGCATGGCGCGGAAAATGAGCGCCGTGATCAGCAGCCAGAACGTATAGCGATATCCTGACCGTGACAGGGCGTAGCCACCCAGCGTGCCGATGGTCAGCGACGTGCAGACCACGAAGAAGCAGACGATGAAGGTGTTGATCGCCGCGCGCCAGAATTCCTCTTGCACCCATGCGCCGTAATAGCCGGCGTCAGTGAAGGGCGATCCATATACCGCCTTTGTCTTGTCGCCGGTCAGCGCGTCGGTCCAGTCCGCGATCGAGAAGAAGTCGATCTCGACCTTGAACGAGCCCCAGAGCGTCCAGAGGAAGGGGAAGGCCGCTATGATCAGCCAGACCGCGATGAAGGCAGAGGATGCGATGCGAAGCCCCCGGGGCATTCTTTGAGCGCGCGAAGCCATTATGACTTCCCCTTGAAATCACGCCAGGTGCGGACCAGCACCGGCGAAAGCAGGATCGCGACACCGAAGATCGTCATCACCGATGTGGTTGAAGCGGCCGACAGCTGCCGGGTTTCCCCGCCCAGATCGTTGAAGATGATCCAGCTGAGCGAGGTGGCATGTGCTTCGGCCTTAAAGCCGACGATGGGTTCAAAGACGCGGAAATTGTCCATCAGCTGGATCAGGGCCACGAAGGTCACCAGCGGCATCAGGTGCGGGACCATGACATAGCGCACCTGCTGCCAGCGGCTGGCGCCGTCGATCTGGGCGCTTTCCAGCTGATCCTTGGGCAGCGTCTGCAGTCCGGCATAAAAGACGACGAAGGCAAAAGGCGCCGCGTGCCAGACGCCATACACGATCAGCATGATCCACGTCAGCCCGGTCGAGGCCTTGAGTGACAGACCCGGGTCATTGGCCAGCCATTGCAACGCCGATCCCAGGATGCCCCGACTGTCGAGCATCCAGAAGAGAATGAGCGAGCCGATCAGCGGCGTTACGATCATCGGCAGAAGCGAGAAGAAGATCACCAGCCCCTTGAGGTGGCGGTGCAGCGAGTTCACCGCCAGCGCGATTATCAGCCCGAAAATGATCAGAAGCGGCGTGACAGTGAACGTATAGGTCAGTGTAAAGGCCATCGCCCGATAGAATGGCAGGTTGCCCAAAGAGCTGATGAAATCGCCAAGGCTTTCCCGGTTTTGCCAGGCCGCGGCCACTTCGGCCACAGCGAGGTGGCCGCGGTCAAGGTAGATGTCGAGCCCGACGAACTTGCCGACCGGTTTTGCAGAGCGCACCGCTTCGGTGGCCTCCTGGTCGATGGTGGTTTCCTCCTTGCAGCCGAACGGGCCGCAGTTTTCAGAAACGATCAGGACCGCGTCGTGGGGTGTGTGCAGCGACTGGGTTATCACCGAAACGATCGGGAATGCGATGAACAGCAGCATCGCCAGCCCTGTGGGCAGGAAGAACCAGAAGAAAGTGCGATGTTTCATCGATCGGTGCCGCGTTTCGAATTGGGGAATTGTCCGGCCGGGAGGAGATGACCCCGCCCGGCCGGAAGGTTCGCTTACTGCAGGAAGCCTTTTTCCCTCGCCGCAGCCGCATAAGCGGCCTCGACATCGGCCAGCGCCTGCTCGGCGGTTTCATTGCCCTGCATGAAATCGACGATCTCTGCCCCGAGCGCGGTGTGCAGCAGGCCCTGATACGGCACCATCGGATAAGGCGTCGCGTTCATGTTGGCTGCGGCGAACACGCCGACGGCGGCCGGCGTCGGCTCGTAGCCCTCGATCAGCCACACGGCCAGGGGCAACATTTTCTCGTCCAGCTGGCCGGGATCGATGCCGTTTTTCATTGCTATGAAGGTGGCTGCTGCGTCCTCGTCGGAGACGTTCTTGGCGACGGTAAAGCCATCCCACCAAAGCGTTGTGGCCGGCGTCGTACCGCCGCCGACGGTCATCGGTGATCCAAGCATGGTGTTGGCAACGACGACCTCGGTGGCTTGCTCGGGATCCGTCAGCGGGCCCATGCGCGAGCCCCACATGTTCATCATCGCCAAGTTACCGGCTTTCCATTCCGCCGAGGTCGCGTTGGAATCATGGGTCAGGAAGTCGGGGTTCATGTATTCGCTGAGCGCCTTCATCATCTCAAGCGCGGCAACCCCCGCCTCGTTATTGATGTTCACTTCGGCAGAACCCGGTTTGAAGAATTCGCCGCCATGGCCGATATACATGTTGGTGAATTCCTGGGCCAGGTTCCAGCCGGCCGCATAGGCGCCGCCAAGCGGGTTTTCCAGAATGCCCTTTTCGCGCAGCACCTTGGCGCCGGCCAGCATCTCCTCGTAGGTTTTGGGCGGCTCCAGACCGGCCTGCTTGAGGATGTCGGCCCGGTAAACCAGATGCTGGGCGTTCGCCATGAAGGCGACGGCCATCACCTTGCCATTGATGGTGATCAGCTGGTTTTTCTTCAGACCTTCGCCGTATTCGGCAAGCAGATCATCGAGCGGGCGGATCACGTCGTCGTTCATCAGCGCCACGATCGAGCTGTTGGCGATGATCGCGGTGGTGTATTCGGCCGGGTTGCCGGACATGCCTGCCAGGTTGATTTTCTGGTGATCGGCCGTCAGGTTTGCTTTGACCTCGCCGCCTGTGCACTCTTTTGCGCCGTCGACAACCGCGTGAATGGCGGGAAATTCGTTGCCGACAATGTTTTTTCAGAAACATTCTGTCTCTCTCCCTGTATTTGGGTGCACCTTCGAAGTCTGCACCCTGTTGTCCCGTCGCAACGGGAAATTCAGAAGCATCAGCCCCCGATACGCGCACCTGTTTCGGCATCGAACAGATGGCAGTGATCCGTTGGTACCTGGATCGAGACCGCGTCATCGATCTCGGCCCGGAATGATTTGTCGGTTTTCACCGAAACCAGCGCGCCGCCGATGCGTACGGAAACCATTGTCGCGTCGCCCAAAAGCTCTTGCGTATAGATCGGCGCGTTGATCTGGCCAGCGCTTTGAACCACGCCTGCATCCTCGGCCCTGAAGCCCAGTGTAACCTTGCCGTCGGGTGCGCCGAGCCCGGCAATCTCGGTATTCGGCGCACGGAAGACACCGCCCGACATTTCGCCATCGATCAGGTTCATCGCCGGGTTTCCGATGAAGCTGGCGACAAAGGCATTGGCCGGCGTGTCGTAGATTTCCGTCGGGCTGCCGACCTGCTGGACAAGGCCCTGTTTCATCACCACCACGCGGTCGGCGAGTGTCATCGCCTCAATCTGGTCGTGTGTCACGTAAATCGTGGTCACGGCCAGTTCGTGGGAAAGGTTCTTGATCTGGGCCCGGGTCGAGACGCGCAGCTTGGCGTCGAGGTTCGACAGCGGCTCGTCCATCAGGAACACATTCGGTTTGCGCACGATGGCGCGCGCCAGCGCCACACGCTGGCGCTGGCCGCCGGAAAGCTCGGCAGGCTTGCGGTGCAGGAATTCATCGAGTTCCACCATCGCGCTTGCCCGCCGGACCCTTTCGTCGTGGGTCTTGGGGTCGATCCCCCGCACCTTCAGCGGAAAGCGGATGTTTTCATAGACGTTCATGTTCGGATAAAGCGCGTAGCTCTGGAAAACCATGGCCACGTCACGATCTTTCGGTTCGAGATCGTTGACCCGTTTTCCATCAACCAGGATGTCGCCCTCGGTGGCGTCCTCGAGACCTGCGATCATCCGCATCGTCGTGGTCTTGCCGCAGCCCGACGGACCGAGCAGGACAAGAAATTCCCGGTCGGCGATCGTCAGATCGAATTTGTCAACGCCGACGAAACTGCCCCACCGCTTTGACACGCCCCTCAGAGATACCTGCGCCATCCAGTCCTCCCCAGTGCTCCCCGGTGCTTCCCAGTGCTCCGACGACTTTCGAAGTCGCCGCTCCGCCGGTCAGGCAAATTCATTGACAGAAATTGACTACGTATGCAAGATTTTCATTCAACAATTTTTTAGTCCATCCTGCCCCAGGCCGTGCCCCAAGTCGTGCCATCGGCCGTCACCGCACCGGATACACAGCAACTGGATGGCCTCTATCACCCGGATGTTCATTGGCGCGGAGCGCACCCGCTCAACGAAACCCACGGCATCGATGCGATCGCGGACAATGTCTGGCGTCCGCTGCTGCAATCGTTCCCCGATCTTGAGCGCCGCGACCTGATCCTCGTCGGCGGGAATTACGAGGGTCAGGATTTTGTTGCCGCGATGGGCCATTATTGCGGTACGTTCGGCAAAGACTGGCTGACCATTCCGGCGATCGGACGTCCGGTCTATATCCGCTACGGCGAGGTGCATCAGATGCGCGACGGGATGATCGTGCGCAGCTACTGTCTTTGGGATATTCTCGATGTCATCCGTCAGGCCGGTTTCTGGCCGATCGCGCCGAGCCTTGGAACAGAAGGCATGTGGCCGGGACCGATCACTGCCGACGGCGTGGTGTTGCGCGAGACCGATCCGGCGGAAGGTGCGGGCAACATTGCCGCGACACTGGCCATGCACAAGGTGCTGGCGGAGTATGACGATCTTGAACAAAAAGGCCGCGACGGTCTGCTTGAGATGCCCCAGAACGAGCATTGGCACCGGAAAATGATGTGGTACGGGCCGGCCGGTATCGGCACGACTCGCGGCCTGCAGGGTTTTGTCGATTATCACCAGCTTCCGTTCCGCATCGCATTTCCCAATCGGCAGGGCGGCGCGCAGATCACGGACAGGTCCAAAGGCGGGCACTATATCCGCATCGGCGACGGGCCTTATTCGGTGACGGGCGGCTGGCCGAGCGTGCGCGCCATGCATCTTGGCGGGAATTTGCTCGGATTAGGCCCGACCGGGCGCGAAATCACCATGCGGGTGATGGATTTCTATCTGCATCACGAGGGCCTGATCCGGGAAAACTGGGTGCCGCTCGATATTCTTGACGTTCTGATGCAGATGGACGTCGATGTTTTCGCCCGCTTACAGAGCTTTTTCAGGCGCGGTTCGACTTGATCCGCTTGTTTTTCCCGGGCAGCCTGGCCGATTCGCGGATGACAAGCTCAGCCGGCAGCACCGCCGCCCGCCGTTTCACGACCCGCTCCTCGATCTGTTCGATCAGGATGGAAACGGTCGCCTCGATCATCGGTTCGGCGGGCTGGGAAATCGTCGTCAGCCGATAACCGCCCCAGCCGGCCTCCGGCACATCGTCATATCCGACGACCGACACGTCCTCGGGAATGCGCAGTTTCAACTCGTTCCTCAGAACGTCCATCACCGAAAAGGCCATATGGTCGTTGGCGACGAACACCGCGTCCGGCCTGTCCTTTTCGCCAAACAGTTCGCGCGCGGCGTCTGCCGCGCCGTCGAATGTGTAACCGCCGACGGCCCGTCCCCAGATCGTTGTGCCATGTTCGGCCAGGCCCTTGTAGAATCCCGCCTCGCGGTCGCGGTTGGTCGAGGAATCCTCGTTGCCGGCGATGAAGGCGATGCGCTCATGGCCGCCGCCGACCAGGAATTGCGCGGCAAGGCGGCCGCCCTCGATATTGTCGGATGTGACGCTGCTTGCCGGCGAGGAGGGGACATAACGATTGAACAGCACGACCGGAATGCCGGCCTTGGCGCATTCGCGCGCGAGATTGGACGACAATGTGGCCGATGCCATGACCACGCCTTCGACCTGATATTGCAGCATGCGCTGGACAACGGAATCCTGATTTCCCGGATCGGTCATGAACAGCAGCACATGATAGCCCTTTTCCTGAAGCGCCAGGGAAAGCCGTTCCAGAACAATGGGATAAAACTGATTGTCGAGATAGGCGACGAGCACGGCAATCAACCGCGACCGGCCGCTGATCATGGCGCGCGCCAGCGCGTTCGGGCGGTAACCCAGTTCGCCGGCAGCCTTCAGCACCCGCTCGCGGGTTTCCGCCGAAACACTGGCGCCCTGGGTGAAGGTCCGGCTGACGGCGGATTGCGAAACCTTTGCAAGCCGGGCGACATCGCCGGAGGTCACATTATTCTTTGTCATGCACTTTTATCGCGGGTTTCACCGGGCGCGTCCACTCTGCCGGCGGGCCTTTGCCAATCTGCGATGACAAGGAAGCGGCGGGCAATGCGGCCGACGGTTCACTATGACTGCCATGGGTGCAGGAGCGGACATGCACGGCTCGCCAGTTCCGATACCGTCTCTTCGCCCTTCAGTGCTTCCAGGGCGACCTTCGCCTTGAACTCCGGCGAATGCTGCTTGCGTTTCGACATCTCTGATCTCCTTCTCCTCGAAGACCAGCAGACAACAAATCGTAGCTTACGTCAGTGTCCGATTTGCGGGGAGTAGCTCAGGCGGGCTCTGGCAGTCCCAGCAGATCAGAAACGATCGAAATGCCCTAGGCGGCCCACCTGCGCCGATCCTTTATTTGTGGGCTTTTGAAC
>CAMYKZ010000102.1 GCA_947259045.1 uncultured Afifella sp. | reverse complement strand
GTATGCCAGCGCGCTGTTATCTCGATGACTTTTTCCCGGCCCATGATGGCATCATAGGTGTGATGCCAGACTGTGATCAGAAACCGGTTCAAAGCGATTATATCGCCATAATCGGCTTCACGGATCTCAACGGTCATCGATCAGGCTCCACAATGGCTTCAGCGCTCGAGCTGCCGGCATGGCACGTCGAAATCAACGTGATAGTGGGCATCGTGCCTGAACCAGGAACGGTTTCCGGAAAACCGGACCTGCGACGCCAGCGTCCGCCCGTCTGCTGTTGCAAATAACATCGGTTGCAGCGCCGGGTCAAAAAACACCCTTCGGATCGGCGCGCCAAGGCTTTCGCCGACCTGACGCAAAACCAGAAGATGAGCCGCCATGGCATCAAAATCGATCCGGCCGTCTGCAAACCGCCCCTCATCGTCCATATCCACAGCGTAGAACCCGCCCGTCAGCATGGACCTTGGAAACGCGACGGATTGGTTGTCCGCGCCCCGAACCGGCACGACAAAGTCTACCGAGAGGCCATTCTGGTGGGTCCGGTGCGGCCAGAACCGGCCGCCCCAGGGCCATCCGCTTTCGCCATAAACGAATGTCAGATCCGGTTTGTTCTGTTCCAGACGCTCGTAGGCCTCGGCAATCACGTCGCGCGCCGTGCCATGCATGCCGGTCCGCCCAATCAGCCAGCCCGGCGACCAGTAAGCGCTGAAATTTTCGCCGGACAGAGGCAGGCGTTTGGCATTTTCCAGCCGCCCCCTGCCCGACGATCCGAAACAGGTGCTCGGCTCGCCATTTTCCAGTGCCAGAAAGGAAAGCAATGAGACTGCAACAACAAGACCGGCCGCACCTGCCTTCAAGGCGAACCGCAGCAGTTTGACGATTGACCGCACCGGTCTCAGTCGAGGCCGAGTTTGTCTTTCAGCATGGCGTTGACTGTCTGCGGGTTGGCTTTGCCCTGGCTGGCTTTCATGACCTGGCCGACGAACCAGCCGATCATTGACGGCTTCTCTTTGGCCTGTTCCACCTTGTCGCTATTGGCGGCAATGACCTCGTCGATGATCTTTTCGATCGCGCCGGTGTCGGTCACCTGTTTCATGCCGCGTTCTTCAACGATAATGCGCGGGTCAGCACCAGGTTCGGTATAGATGATTTCGAACAGGTCCTTGGCGATCTTGCCGGAGATGACACCCTCTTTCTGCAGATCGAGAACGCCGCCCAGCTGGTCCGGCGAGACGGGGCTGTCATCAATGCTTTGCCCCGCCTTGTTGAGCGCGCCGAGCAGATCGTTGATCACCCAGTTTGCGGCAAGTTTGCCATCTCGGTCGCCACCGCCTGCGAGGACCGCTTCGTAATAATCGGCAATCGCCTTGTCGGAGACGAGGATGCTTGCATCGTAGGGCGACAGGCCATAATCGCCGATCAGCCGCAGGCGCTTCTGATCCGGCAGTTCCGGCAGGTCCCGGCGCAGCGCTTCGACATAATCATCGTCGAATTCGAGCGGCAACAGATCCGGATCGGGAAAGTATCGGTAGTCATGCGCCTCTTCCTTGGAACGCATCGACCGCGTTTCACCCTTGACAGGATCGAACAGGCGGGTCTCCTGATCGATCTTGCCATCGGCTTCCAGAATGTCGATCTGGCGGCGCGCTTCCGTTTCGATCGCCTGACCGGCAAAACGGATCGAATTGACATTCTTGATCTCGCAACGGGTTCCGAACGGATCGCCGGGGCGGCGCACGGAGACATTGACGTCGGCGCGCAGATTGCCCTTTTCCATATCGGCGTCGGACGTGCCGAGATAGCGCAGGATATTGCGGATTTTGGTGATATAGGCCTTGGCCTCGTCGGAGGAGCGCAGATCCGGCTTGGAAACGATCTCCATCAGCGCCACGCCGGAGCGATTGAGATCGACGTAACTCATCGACGGGTGCTGATCGTGCATCGACTTGCCGGCATCCTGCTCAAGGTGCAGGCGTTCCACCCCGACGCGGATCTCCTCGAACTGCCCTTTGCTGTCGGGTCCAACCTCGACAATCACTTCGCCCTCGCCGACAATCGGCTGGTCGAACTGGGAAATCTGGTATCCTTGGGGCAGATCGGGATAAAAATAGTTCTTGCGGGCGAACACCGACCGGTTGTTGATTTTCGACTGCAGCCCGAGACCTGTGCGCACGGCCTGGGCGACGCACTCTTCGTTGATCACCGGCAGCATGCCCGGCATGGCCGCATCGACGAGACTGACATGATCGTTCGGCTCGCCGCCAAACTCCGTCGACGCGCCGGAGAACAGTTTCGATTTCGACAGCACCTGGGCATGGACTTCCAGCCCGACAATGACTTCCCAGTCACCGGTTGCGCCGGCAATCAGGTTCTTCGGGTCGGTCTCGCGGGCTTCTTCAATCGTCGTCATCAGTGAATTCCTGTTTGGAAATGCCGGTTTATCTGGCGTTCGTTACACTTTTGCAAGAACCCGATCCAGATCAGAAATCAGATCTTCTGCATCCTCCAGCCCGACCGACAGGCGGAAAATGCCATCGCCGGCGAAGGCGCGGTAGCTTTCAAGCTGCCTGCCTTCCAGCCGGAACGACGTTTTCATCAGATCGTCTGTCGGCATCCAGAAGATCAGGCTGCGATGATGGCCGAGCGAAACCGCATAATGGATGATCTGAAGTTCGTCCATCATCAAAGCCGCCAGCGCCTCGCCGTCGGCGACCTGAAACGCCATCATGGAGGAATAATTCTCCATCTGCCGTTGCGCCAGTTCAGCCTGGGGATGGCTTTCAAGGCCCGGATAGATCACCTTTCTGACCTTCGGATGATCCTCGAGATATTTTGCCACCGCCAGAGCCGATTCCTGATGGGCGCGCATGCGGATGGGCAGCGTCGCCGCGCCGCGCATGATCAGCCAGGCGTTGAACGGACTTATGATGCCGCCATAATGGATGGCGGCCTCGGCTTTGAGCAACTGCATGTCGTCAAAACTGCCGAGAACAGCACCGCCGAGCGCGTCGCCGTGGCCGCCGATATATTTTGTCAGCGAATGCATGACATAGTCGATGCCGAGCCCGGCCGGCCGGGTGGCGATCGGTGAAGCAAACGTGGAATCGACCGAAACTTTCGCGCCGGCGGCATGGGCCAGGTCCGCAATCGCCTTCAGGTCGCACAGCCTGCAGATCGGGTTTGCCGGCGTCTCGCAGTGAACGAGTTTCGTTTCCGGCCTGATCGCCGCCGCTACTGCGGCAAGGTCCGACATGTCGACCAGGCTGACCGCAATGCCGAAACGCGGCAGCGTGTCGCGCGCCAGTTCAGCAACACCGGCATAGGTGATATCGGACATTACGACATGATCGCCGGCGCTGAGAATTGAGAAAAATATCGCTGATGCCGCGGCCATGCCGGAGGCGAAGCAGACACAGCCGTCAGTGCCTTCCAGAGCGGCGAGTTTGGTTTCCAGTTTCTGCACCGTCGGGTTGCCCCAGCGGCCATAGAGAAACGGCGCATCGGCAGTCAATTCATGAGCGGAAAATCCGGCCGGCTCATCAACGACGAAGGTCGATGACATGGTGATATCGGGCGCCGAAGCGCCTGTGACAGGATCGGGGATTTCGCCGGCGTGAACGGCAGTCGTGCGAACGCCCTGAAATATGTTGGATCTGGCCATAGTGTCTTCGCCTGCCTGATTTGCAATCCGCCGTTTTCCGCCGCTTTGTCCGGCCGGTCAAGCACCAAAAACAGACGCGCGGAAACACCGGACCGGATCGGCTCCGGTTCGGTGTTTCTGCCTTGGAAAATCAGGACTGCTTTTAGCGGCAGCAATATTCCGGCGGAGGCGGAATAGTATTCGGTGTCAGCGTATCGCCGGTGATGCAATAATACATCGGCGTGCGCGCCGGAACCGTTGGATTGCCGTATTGATCAAACAGAATGATGTGATCGACGCGCTGGCCGCAAACATAGATGGCGCGATCGCCATCGCCATTATCTGCGGTCGAAAGATCGGCAGCCCCTGCCGAACCCGCTGCCACCATCGTGGCAACAATAAACCCACTGATCAGTCCGGCCGCCGCGACCTGACCTGTCAGCTTCATAATCAACTTACGCATAACTCAAACCCCACTCGAGGACACAGAATTCGTCACCGCTCCGGAAAACCGAGGCCGATAACTGTTATGCAGATTGAATGTAAACGAAGGACAAACAGTTAAGGTGAAGAAACCTTTCACGTATTTTCGGGTTATGGTAAATAATGTATTTATTGGATACCTGACGCGTTAACAAATTCGATTTGTTCTGAACCAGATCTACCACCATTTCTGCGGCATGAACCGGCCGGCGGCATCTTCAATGATCTGTCCGGCCTGAAACAAAGTCGCCTCATCGAACGGACGGCCGATCAGCTGCAATCCGAGTGGCAATCCGGCCTTGTCGAGACCGGCAGGAACGGCGATGCCGGGAAGTCCGGCCATATTGACTGTCACCGTGAAGATGTCATTGAGATACATTTCCACCGGCGACGCGGTTGCCAATTCGGCGATGCCGAATGCGGCCGACGGCGTTGCCGGCGTCAGGATCGCATCGATACCGGCGGCGAAGACCGTCTCGAAATCCTTCTTGATCAAAGTCCGCACCTTCTGGGCACGCAGATAATAAGCGTCGTAATAGCCGGCTGACAGCACGTAGGTGCCGATCATGATCCGCCGTTTGACTTCCTTGCCGAAACCGGCGGCACGAGTGTTCTCATACATGTCGATGATATCGTCGCCGTTGACCCGCAGGCCGTAACGGACTCCATCATAACGGGCCAGGTTCGACGAGGCTTCCGCCGGCGCCACGATATAATAGGCCGGCAGGGCATACTTGGTATGCGGCAGACTGATATCGACGATTTCGGCGCCGGCATCCCGGTACCAGTCAATGCCCCGCTGCCACAGATCCTCGATCTCCTCGGGCATGCCCTCCATCCGGTATTCTTTCGGAATACCGATCTTCAGGCCCTTGACGCTGCCGCCGATGGCACTCTCGTAATCGGGCACTTCAAGTTCGGCAGAGGTGGTGTCCTTCGGGTCCGATGACGCCATGGATTTCAACATGATCGCCGCGTCACGCACCGTGCGGGCGATCGGTCCGGCCTGATCAAGTGACGACGCGAAAGCGACCGTTCCCCAGCGCGAACAGCGGCCATAGGTCGGCTTGATGCCGACAGTTCCGGTAAAGGCAGCCGGCTGACGGATCGAGCCGCCGGTATCGGTGGCCGTCGCGCCGGCACACAGATGCGCGGCAACAGCGGTGGCTGAACCGCCGGAAGACCCGCCCGGCACCAGATCGGCGTTGGAATTGGATGCCCGCCACGGGTTGACGACGGGGCCGTAATAGCTGGTCTCGTTCGACGACCCCATGGCGAACTCATCCATGTTGAGCTTGCCGAGCATGACGGCGCCATCGGCCCAGAGGTTCGCAGTGACGGTCGATTCGTAAGTCGGCTTGAATCCATCGAGAATGTGCGAGCCGGCCTGGGTATGGACTCCCTTGGTACAGAACAGATCCTTGACGCCGATCGGCACGCCCTCCAGCGGCCCTGCCTCAGAACCGGCAATCCGCTGATCGGAGGCCGCGGCCATCTCTCGCGCGCGCTCGTGCGTTACCGCGATATAGGCATTGAACCTGGCGTTTGCGGCATCGATTGCCGACAGATAGGCATCCGTCAGTTCAAGTGCGGAAAACCGGCCGGTTGACAGGCCGTCGCGGATTTCGCTGATTGTCAGTGCTGTGAGGTCCGTCACGAGTTGATCCGTCTTTGAGCAGGGAAATTGTTTGAAGCAAAAGTGCCGAGCTATTCAATCACTCTCGGCACAGCAAAAAAATGATCTTCACCGGTCGGTGCATTGGCAACGATGTCATCGGCCTTGTCGCCGTCGGTGACCACATCATGGCGTTTTTTCATGGCCATCGGGGTCACCGATGTCATCGGCTCAACGCCTTCAACATCAACCTCGTTCAGCTGCTCGACAAAACCAAGGATGACATTCAGTTCATCCTGAAGATTGCCGGCTTCGTCATCGGTGACCTTGATGCGCGCCAGTTTGGCGACACGTTTGACGGTATCTATATCTACGGACATGGTTTTGAATTACGCCTTCGGGAAATAATCAACCTGCCCTATAAACCGCCTTGTGCAGACTGACAATCATGCAAGATCAACAGTGACGCCGGAAATCAGCAGATGGGCGGTCGTCAGTGCCAGCGCCCCTGCCATGAACCGGTTGACGATCCTGTGCTGGCGCTCATTGCTCAGTGCGGATCCGAGCATGCAGCCGATCAGCCACCAGCCCATATTGACGATAAAGCCGAGAATGAATATTTCGACCAGGATAAAACCGGCAGCCGTCCAGTACGAAGTTCCGGATGCCGCTGCCGGAAGCACGAACTGACCGAAAATCGTGATCAGAAAAAAGTACGCCTTGGGATTGAGCGGGTGGATGATCAGACCGAGTGCAGCACGGGGGGCGCCGGCATCGTTACCGGATATGGTTGCAGTCCATATCTTCCAGCACAACAAGCTCAGATAAGCGCATCCGACAAGGCGCAATATCCAGATGACAACCGGATGGGTCGCCATGCTGCCGGCGCCCCAGAACAGAATTCCGGCCAGCAGGCAGTTGAAAAGGAAGCCTGTCGGAACCGCCAGTGCGAAATTGACTGACCTGAAGCCATAGGCTGCTCCCATGGCCGATTGGGCGATATTTGCCGGGCCGGGTGTGCCGATCACCAACAATGTCACGCCGGCGGCAGCGAGCAGAGTTTCAAATGGCATGCCGTCTGGAACCTTTTCTGCAATTTCGGCTCCAGACGTTGGCTGCCGTCATCAATCGGATCTGTCTGTGGTATCCGCCCGCACCGGCTGGGTTTCA
>CAMYKZ010000101.1 GCA_947259045.1 uncultured Afifella sp. | reverse complement strand
CCATCAGCGCAAGGGCATTGGAAAGCGATTGCTTGACCGCGCGCTTGGCCGGTTTCCCGGCAAACGGATCATCCGGCTTGAGGTGGACCGCGACAATGAAAACGCTATCCGGTTTTATCAGGCTCACAGTTTTGCAATCGTCGGTCAAACTGATGATTGCGGCGGCAGCAGCGATCGTCCGGCGCATATCATGGAATGGCAGTTCTGACGGCGGCTGTTGCAATCGCGCACCGGAACCCGAAATCGAACTGTGGCCGCTTCATTCTATCCCATTGCAGTGCGTGAGACTTTTGCCTAACAGGAGCGGATGACACTGAGTGCTTCCTCCCACGATACGGTCCTGGTCATCGATTTCGGATCCCAGGTGACCCAACTGATTGCCCGCCGGGTTCGTGAATCCGGCGTTTATTGCGAAGTCGTGCCCTTCCAGAATGCCGAAACCGCGATCGCCGAGATCAGGCCCAAGGCGATTATCCTGTCCGGCGGTCCGGCCAGCGTGCATGAAGCAGCCAGCCCAAAGGCCGCCTTGCAGATATTTGAGGCTGCAGTGCCCGTCCTTGGCATCTGTTATGGCGAACAGGCGATCGTCGATCATTTCGGCGGCGCGGTCGAAGCCGATGACCACCGCGAATTTGGCCGTGCATTCGTCGACGTCACCGAGGAAAGCCTGCTGTTTGAGGATGTCTGGTCGCCCGGATCGCGCCATCAGGTGTGGATGAGCCATGGCGACAAGGTAACCAGCCTGCCGGAAGGTTTCCGGGTGATCGCCCGGTCTGAGGGAGCGCCGTTTGCGGCGATCGAAAACCGTGAGCAGGCTGTCTACGCGGTGCAGTTTCACCCGGAAGTGGTGCACACGCCCGACGGCGCGAAATTGCTGTCGAATTTTGTCCACCGCATTGCCGGGCTGGCCGGTGACTGGACGATGGCGACGTTCCGCGAAGAGGCGATTGCCCGCATCCGCGAACAGGTCGGCGACGGACGGGTCATCTGCGGCCTGTCCGGCGGCGTCGATTCCGCCGTGGCAGCCGTGCTGATCCATGAAGCGATCGGCGAGCGGCTGACCTGCATTTTTGTCGACCATGGCCTGATGCGGATGAACGAGGCGGATGAAGTCGTCTCGCTGTTCCGCGGCCATTACAATATCCCGCTGATCCATGTCGATGCTGCCGACACGTTCATCGGCGCTCTGGAGGGCGAAAGCGATCCGGAAACCAAGCGCAAGACGATCGGCCGTTTGTTCATCGAAACCTTCGAGGCGGAGGCAAAGAAGCTGGCTGACGGCGGCACGCCGGCGGAATTTCTCGCCCAGGGCACACTTTATCCCGATGTCATCGAATCCGTTTCGTTTACCGGCGGCCCGTCGGTTACCATCAAGTCGCACCACAATGTCGGCGGTCTGCCGGATCGCATGAACATGAAGCTGGTGGAACCGCTGCGCATGCTGTTCAAGGACGAGGTGAGGGCGCTTGGCCGCGAACTGGGCCTGCCGGAAGTTTTTGTCGGTCGCCATCCGTTCCCGGGACCGGGTCTGGCGATCCGCTGTCCGGGCGGCATAACCCGGGATAAACTGGATATTCTGCGCAAGGCGGATGCCGTCTATCTCGACGAGATCCGCAAATCAGGTCTCTATGACGCCATCTGGCAGGCGTTCGCCGTTCTGTTGCCGGTGCAGACGGTCGGCGTCATGGGCGATAGCCGAACCTATGATTTCGTCTGCGCGCTGCGCGCCGTAACCTCAGTCGACGGCATGACGGCGGATTTTTATCCCTATGACATGGATTTTCTCGGCCGTGCCGCGACCCGCATCATCAATGAGGTCAAGGGCATCAACCGGGTGGTTTATGATGTGACTTCGAAGCCGCCGGGGACGATTGAATGGGAGTGATCCGGCAATCGATCTGGAATTCGCGGTTTTAATCTTCGGATACACTGGACGTTGCGCGTCCCGTCTGATTGCGGAACCGGGCCGCTGCACCGCCTCTTGATCCAACGCAATGGCGTGCCATATGTTTTCGATACGATTTTCGGTACCGGTCCCGGTTGATCATGTCCGCTCGACCGGATCCAAACCCTCCGGTGATTAAGACTTCGAATGTTCAGCCGCTGCTGCGGACTGAACCGGCCAAGTGGATCTGACGCAGAAATGGAATACAAAGATTACTACGCCGCCCTTGGGGTAGATAAAGATGCGACGCAGGACGAGATCAAGCGGGCCTTCAGGAAACTTGCGCGCAAATATCATCCCGATGTCAGCGATGAGAAAGGGGCGGAAGAAAAATTCAAGGAAATCGGCGAGGCCAACGATGTCCTCAGCGATCCGGAAAAGCGTGTGGCCTACGACCAGCTCGGTTCAGGCTACCGCGCCGGACAGGAATTCAACCCTCCGCCCGGATGGGATGCGGGGTTTGAATTCTCCGGCGGTTCCTCAGAAGGAGCCGACGACCGCAATGCGGCGTTTTCCGATTTTTTTGAGCAATTGTTCGGCCGGAACCAGCGGGCCGAACATCCGCAGCGGACCCGGTTTCACGCCAGAGGCCAGGATCATCATGCCAAAGTGCTGATTGATCTCAACGATGCCTTCACCGGCGCAAAGCGCGCCATTCAACTGAAAATGCCGAAGGTGACGGCTGAAGGCCATGTGATTACCGAGCAGCGCACGCTTAATGTGACGATCCCCAAAGGCGTGCATGCCGGTCAGCATATCCGCCTGGCCGGGCAGGGCGCGCCGGGTTTTGGCGAAGGCGAACCGGGCGATCTTTATCTGGAGATCGAATTTGTAGTCCACCCTCTTTATCATGTTGAATTGCGCGATCTTTATCTGGATCTGCCGGTTGCGCCCTGGGAAGCGGCACTGGGCGGCAAAGTCAAAGTACCGACACCGGCAGGACCGGTAGACATGACGATCCCGGCCAATTCGGCACAAGGCCGCAAGATGCGCCTGAAGGGCCGTGGCATACCGGGGAAACCGCCGGGCGATCTGTATGTCGTCCTGCAAATCGTCTTGCCGCCCGCCAGCGATGAAAAGGCAAGAAAGCTCTATCAGACAATGGCGGAAGAACTGGCTTTCAATCCGCGCGCCAGGCTTGGCGTTTAACTTAAACCGGGAGACGCATCATGCCAGACAGAGCTCAACCCACTCAACCAGGCGATCCGGTAACAGAAGCGTTCGAACTGACGCTTGAGGATCTGTGCACCGCCTGTGACCTGCCGCGCGAGCAGATCGAGATCTATGTCGCCGAAGGGATCATCGAGCCGCAAGGATCTCGAATCACGCAATGGCGCTTTTCTCGAATGAACATTATCCATGTGAGCCGGGCTCGACGGCTTCAGCGCGACCTTGGCCTGAACGTTGCCGGCGTGGCGCTGGCTTTCGATCTGATGACACGGATCGAAACGCTGAAGCGTCGTTTGGCCCGCTTCGAGCAGGCTACGGAGGACACTATTTCCGGGAACTGAAACGCGGCGGGCAGGATCACGTTTCAAGCAGCCGTGAAGTGCGCTATTCGGCTGCGTCCCTGACGATTTCCGGTCGCAGCGGCGGAAACTCATCCGGCGTGATCGTTTCGTTCTCCAGCAGAAGTTTGACGCCGGCCTCCAGATCCGGCCTGCGGTCATCCAGGATCGATTTTGCGCGCTGATAGGCGTCTTCGATCAACTCGCGTACGGCAAGGTCCACTTCCCGCGCCGTCGTCTCCGAATAGTCCTTCTGGCGCATATCAAGCATGTTGTCGCCTAGATAACTTGAGCGCTGTTCTTCCAGGACCGCCTGGCCAAGCTCTGCCGACATGCCGTACCGGGTCACGATCTGCCGGGCAATATCGGTGACCTTGGCCAGGTCGTCGGCTGCCCCGGTCGAAATTTCGCCAAAGATCAGGTCTTCGGCCGCACGGCCTGCCAGCAGCACCACCATACGGTTCTTCAGTTCGCCGGTTGTGATCAGAAAACGGTCTTCTGTCGGCCGCTGCAGGGTATAACCCAGGGCGCCGATCGAGCGGGGAATGATGGAGACCTTGTGCACCGGATCGCTGCCCGGCAGCGCCGCGGCGGTCAGTGCGTGGCCCATCTCATGATAGGCAACCCGCTTTCGCTCCTGCGGATTAAGCAACCGGCTGCGCCGTTCGGAACCGGCGACGATCCGCTCCACGGCATTGGTGAAGTCATCCATCGTGACGCTGTCGCCGCCGCGGCGGGTTGCGACAATGGCCGCCTCGTTGACAAGGTTGGCGAGATCGGCTCCGGTAAATCCGGGTGTAATGCCGGCGATCTCGTCTGCGTCGATATCAGCGGAAAGCCGGATATTCTTCATGTGGACCTTGGCGATCGCGGCTCTGCCGATCCGGTCGGGCCGGTCAACGACGATCTGCCGGTCGAACCGGCCGGCGCGCAGGAGAGCCGGATCGAGAATTTCCGGCCGGTTGGTTGCCGCCAGCAGGACGATCCCGGCGCGCGGATCGAACCCGTCGAGTTCGGCGAGCAGTTGATTGAGGGTCTGTTCCTTTTCGTCATGGCCGCCGCCAAGACCGCCCATTGCAGATCGTGCACGGCCAAGCGCGTCCAGTTCGTCAATGAAGATGATACAAGGCGCGGCCCGGCGCGCCTGATTGAACAGATCCCGGACCCGGGCTGCACCGACGCCGACAAACATTTCCACGAACTCGGATCCGGAAATGGAAAAGAACACGACGCCTGCTTCGCCGGCAATGGCGCGGGCGAGCAGGGTTTTGCCGGTCCCGGGCGGTCCCACCAGCAGAATTCCTTTTGGAACGTGAGCGCCGAGCCGCTCGTACTTTTCCTGATCCTTCAGAAAGGCCACGACCTCCTGAAGTTCCATCTTTGCCTGATCTATGCCGGCGACATCATCGAACGTGACGCCGGTTTCTTTCTCGACATAGACCTTTGCCTTGGACTGGCCGATATTCATCAGGCCGCCCATGCCCTGTTTTTCAGCAATGCGGCGAAACAGCAGGAACCAGATCCCGAGAAAGAACAATGTCGGCAGGATCCACGACAACAGGCTGGTCAGCCAGTTTGTCTCCGGTGCCCCGGAATAGTCGATGCCGGCGGCATCCAGCACAGCGGCGAAACCCGGCTCCACACGGTTGGTGACGAATGATGTCTTTCCGTCCCTCGGATTTTTGAACTCGCCTTCAATCCGCGTGTCGGTGACCACGACACTGGTGATTGCACCCTGATCCAGCAGCTTACGGAATTCGCTGTATGGGATGCGCGCGATCAGCTGCGCTTGCGCCCAGGTCTGGACGATCACGATCATAATCAAGGCGGCAATCAGATAGCCGAAATTGAATTGGTGCTGCTTGTTCATTTGCTGCAGATCCGTTGCGGAGGCGGTTTGAGTTTTCCGGCAACATTCAGATCATCCGCTGGAGCTGACCTTGATCCCGGTCAATGGGCCGTTGCCCGGATTGACCGAACTGCTTCGGCGTATATTCGTAAGCCACTGGCGGTATTGATTGTTTCCATATGTTCACTACATGTCCTGCATGAGTGTTACAGTCAAGGACAAGAGCACTGAGGAGCACGGCATATCCCGTGAAGGGCTTCGCCGGTGCCTGATGTGCGGCCACAAATTCTTGAGCACCGGTCCGGGAAACCGCATCTGCAAGAAGTGCAAATCGACCCAGGCCTGGCGTCAGGGATAGTCAGCCCGCTTTGGTTTCTGAAGTTATTCGGAAGCTGGCGACAATTGGCGCGTGGTAGGATTCCGGACTTTCACGAATGGCAGCATAGGCAACAAGTTCGTCGCCAAGCGTTTCGTTATGAATTTCGATACCGACATAGTCGGCGAGCAGCGCACGTGACGCCATCAGATGGTCCATCATGGTTTTTCGCCCGCGGTGAATGACGCTGTAGCGGCGGGTATCCGGCAGACTGTGTTCCAGCGCGACCATCGCGCGTTCGGCCAGTGCACCATTGCCTGTGTCGTCAAGACCGGCTGCGATCAATCGTATTGGGACTTCCCGTTCTTCTGCATTGAAATCACCCGCAACCAGGATCTTTGCATCCCGGTCTTCATCAAAAATCCGGTCAACAAGCAGCCGGGTCTCAAGCGCCTGGCCGGCCCGCTTGATGGCGGCAATGTAAAATCCTTCCGCCCAGCCCGATACTGTCTTCCAGGCAAACGGGCCGATCTTCTGGCCGGCGACGGCTGCCGCCAGCGGGGCTTTCAAATGCAGATTGATGACATGGAGGTCGGCTCGGTCGGGCAGTGCAATTCGCGCATGCTGAACCGGGCGGTCCCAGCACAGTGCGGGCAAGCGGTCATTGTTTCCGTCATAGGGTGGGTCCCCGGTGACCATCGTGTGTATCGGCGGCGGCACAAGGCTGTGAAGATGCTGCGCATGCGCCTCGATCGGCCAGCGGCTGAGAATTGCGAGATTGTGCCGGTCAGCTGGATAATGGGTCGCCGGATGAACCGTTGAGACGCATTCGAATTTTTCGTAAACCGTGCCGCTGATCAGCCTGTCCAGGGCGGTCAGCCGGCGTCTCTTTTCAGACCCGGTGCGCGTTCCGTCTATTTCCTGCAGACAGAGGATATCGGCATCGAGGCGTTCGATCTGCGGGCGGAGGATATTCAGCCGGCGTTCGAACTCACTGGCATCTGCAAGCCGTCTCCCGAGATTTTCCAGATTGAAGGTGGCTATTTTCATCCCGGTTGCCGTTCCGATATTTCGTGCGCCGGCAACACTATCTCCAAAGCTCCGAAATCCGCTTGACCCTGGTCAAGGCCTCGCATTGGCGGACCTGCTGTGTTTGCAGACACCGGCGCGCACGAGGGATCCAAGGTGACAGATATCAAACCGCTTGCAAGCGAGAGCCTTCGCAGGCGCTGCGAGCCCGACAGTCTGGGTTTTACGACGACAGCTGATGTCGAACCCGCCGAAGTACTTGTCGGACAGGAACGGGCATCGGACGCGCTTCGCTTTGGCACATCGATTCCGCGCCCGGGTTATAACCTGTTCGTCATCGGCGGCCAGGGGTTCGGCCGCCACCGGGCGGTTGGTCAATATCTCAGGGAAAGAGCCAGGTCTCAGCGGCCGCCGGACGAGTGGGTCTATGTCAATAATTTCCAGATCAGCCGAAATCCAAGATCGCTCAGGCTGCCGCCGGGCACGGCCATACCGTTCCGCAAGGCCATGGCTGGCCTGATCGATGATCTCAAAGCGGCGATACCAGGTCTGTTCGAATCCGAAGACTACAGAAATCGGATCAGTGCAATCACGGAGGAGGGCCAGAAACAGCAGGACGAGGCCTTTGAAGCCCTGCGCGAGAAGGCTGAAGCCGAGGTGCTGCGAAACATTCCGATGATTGAGAAAGACCGGCGAGACCGCATCCGCGAAATCAATGCCGACCTGGCTTCGACAGCGGTAGGTGCATCGGTCGCGGCTTTGGCCGCGCAGTTTGAGGCTATAGAGCCGGTGATCGGCTATCTGAAAGACGTAGAGAAAGATCTGGTCGACAATGTCGGCCTGTTTCTTCAGGACGGAACGCCGGGTGAAATGGCTGAAATCCTGGCGACATCCGGCTCCGATTTGAGCGAGCCCAGGTTCCGAAGATATGGTGTGAACGTTATCGTCGCGGATATAGACAGTGAAGGCGCGCCGGTGCTTTTTGAAGAACATCCGACACTTGGCAATCTGGTTGGTCGCATTGAACATCTGTCGCAGATGGGGACGCTGATCACCGATTTCCTGCTGATCAAGCCCGGATCGCTTCATAAGGCGAATGGCGGCTACATCGTTCTGGATGCACGCAAGATACTGTCCGAACCGTTTGCCTGGGAAGCGCTGAAACGGACGTTGCGCAGTGGAGCAATCCGGATTGAATCGGCGGCCGAGCAATTTGGCCTTGTAACGACGGTGACACTTGATCCGGAGCCCATACCGCTGGATGTGAAAGTGGTTCTGATCGGCGAGCGGTTTCTTTACGATCTGCTTGTCCGGCTCGACCCGGATTTCGGCGATCTGTTCAAGGTGGAAGCCGACTTTGAGGATCGCCTGGAGCGTTCCGGCGAGAATGAGCAGAATATCGCCCGGTTGTTTTCGTCGATCATAACGAACGAAGATCTGCGTCCGCTCGACGCCGCCGGCGCAGCGCTGCTGATTGAGGAAAGCGCCCGGATGGCTGACGATGCTGAACGGCTTTCGCTGCGAGTGGGGCCGCTTGCCGACCTTCTGCGCGAAGCGGATTTCTGGGCCGGCGAGGCGAGCCGGAAGATAATCGGCTTCGATGATGTTGATTGTGCAATCCGTGAGCGAATCAGGCGAAAGGATCGCATCCGGCAGCGGGTCTACGAAGCGATTGAGCGCGACACGTTGCTGATCGATACCGAAGGCTTGGCGCTCGGCCAGGTCAATGGCCTGTCGGTCACCGGCCTTGGCGGCTTCATGTTTGGGCGGCCTTCGCGCATCACCGCCCGCGTTCGGATGGGGGCAGGCAAGCTGATCGACATTGAGCGTGAGGTCGAACTCGGCGGGCCGCTTCATTCCAAGGGCGTGATGATCCTTGCCAGTTACCTGAACGCCAATTACGCGCTCGACAAACCGCTATCGCTGTGGGCCAGCCTGGTCTTCGAACAATCCTATGGTGGTGTCGATGGCGACAGCGCATCTTCGGCCGAACTCTACGCTTTGCTGTCGGCTCTTTCGGGTGTTCCGATCCGGCAGTCCCTGGCGGTTACCGGCTCTGTCAATCAACTCGGCCAGGTGCAGGCGATCGGCGGCGTAAACGAAAAAATCGAAGGGTTCTTCGACGTTTGCAGGGCGCGCGGCCTGACCGGAGACCAGGGCGTTCTGATACCGGCATCGAATATCAAACACCTGATGCTGCGCCGCGATGTCGTTCAGGCAGCAGGGGCCGGGCAATTCCAAGTCTACCCGGTCGAAACGATAGACGAGGGGATCGCGCATCTGACCGGTCGGCCGGCCGGCATACGCGACCCGTCGGGCGATTATCCGGCCAATTCGATCAACGGTCTTGTTGATGCCAGACTTCAGGCATTCGCCAAGGCACGGCGTGCGTTCGCTGCCCATGATGCAAATGAGGCAAGCGATGGGGAAAACAATGACAGATAAGCCCGCATCCGCCGGCAAACCCGCCCCCATACGCATCCTGGCCGGGCTTGGGCCGGTTGTTGATGAAATCCGGACCATCGAAGCCGCACTGGCGCTGGCACAGGCGTTGAAGGCGGAAATTACCGGGCATTTTGTTGAAGAAAGCAGCCTGTATGACCTTGCAGCATTGCCGTTCGCAAAAGCGCTCCGGCCAATGGGTCGACAGGCCCTGCCGATTGAACAGCTTGATATGGAACGGGAAATCGCCCATGCCGCCGCGAACTGGCGGCAAACGCTGGGCGTCCGCGCAAACCGGTCCAGCGTGACTTGCACGTTTCGCACGACCCGGGGGGAATATTGTGCCGAAATTGCCAAGGCAGCGACAACCACCGATATCGTCGTCATCAACCCGGCCAATATCGCCGGAGCGGGGCGCAGAGCTGTTGCCGCCGTCCTGAGTGCTTTCAAGGGGACCGCCGCCACGGTGCTGCTGCCTGACCGCAGTTCTGCGGTCGCGCATGGACCTGTGGTGCTGCTGGCGGGGGCTGCCGATCCGGAGCTGGAAACTTTCCGGCTCGCCGGCCGCATTGCGTCGAAACGCGGTGCCCGGCTGATCGTGCTGACGAATGCGGCGTTGAAACCCCTGTTAGAAGCACAGCAGACAAACGCGCCCGAGGAATTCGAATCCAGGATCCTGCTGCAGCCGGGATCTGGTGTTTCGGGGACGGCCCTGGCAATCGCCGCCATGAGGCCGTCATTCGTGATCGTCTCTGCCGACAGAGGGCATTTATCGGAGCCGGATGTTGAAATCCTGCTGCGTGCTGCTGGTGCGCCGTTGATGTTGATCGCTCCTGCAGATCGCCCGTCATGACCGGCACTCCTGATGCGGCAGTCATGGAAAATTCGCAAACGGGTACGCTCAGGCGTACCCTGACGCTGCCCTACATCGTGCTCTACGGCCTGGGCGTAACGGTTGGCGCGGGTATCTATGTCCTGATCGGTGAAGTGATCGCCCGATCCGGTGAATACGCGCCGGTTTCGTTTCTGGTCGCCGGCCTGGTGATGCTGTTGCCTGCGGCCGTCTTTGCCGAACTGACCGGGCGCCTGCCATTTGCCGCAGCAGAAGCCCATTTTGTCGGCACCGGGTTCAATTCCAAGACCCTGTTCCTGATTGTCGGCCTTGCAGTCGCCGCCGTCGGAATCGTGTCTTCAGCAGCCATCGCGCATGGCGCCGTCGGGTATATCGGTCAACTCATCGCACTGCCGGTCCCGGTTCTTCTCGTCACAATTATCATCGTCACAGGTATCATTGCGGGCATTGGAATCCGCCAGTCGATTGCGATTGCCGGTTTGCTGACGCTGATTGAAATCGGCGGCCTGATGGCCATCGTCGCAGGCGCCCTCTGGCAGGGCAGCGATCTGGCCGGTCAGGCGGTCATGGCAATTCCCGATACGGTCTCCGTTGACCTCTGGCAGGGTATCGCCGCATCCAGCCTGCTGGCGTTTTTTGCCTTTATCGGGTTTGAGGATATCGACTCCATGGCCGAGGAAGCGGTCGATCCGCAGAAAACGCTCTCACGGGCAATCTTCATCACCCTGTTTCTGACGATGGTAAATTTACATTGCCGTCATCCTTGCTGCGCTTGCGGCCGTGCCTGCGGAAGCGATTTCGCAAAACCCCGCGCCACTGGCATTTGTATTTACCCGGACGACCGGGTTTTCATCGCTGACGATCATCCTGATTGCCATCGTTGCGACGACGAACGGGATTATCGTCCAGATCATCATGGCCTCGCGGGTGATATACGGGCTGGCCAGGCGCGGATCGCTTCCGGACCGCCTGGCAGACGTCAATGAAACGACAAAGACACCATTGACAGCCACCGCACTTGTCGTCGTTCTGGTGACGGGATTCGCACTGGCATTCCCGATCACCAGACTTGCTGAATGGACATCAGCCATCACCCTGGCCATATTCGTGCTGGTCTGCGCGGCGCTGATCCGGATCAAGAAATCAGGAATTGCGGCACCGGCGGGAACGTTCATCGTGCCCGTCTGGGTGCCTTATGCCGGCATATTGGCCTGTGGAGCCTTGTTGACTGCCGGGTTGCTGGCCTCGTGATGACCGGTGATACATGATGCGATCCATTGCGCTTCTGTTTCTCTATCTGGCGGTCATGCTTTTGCCGTTGGGGCTCGCCTGGGCAAGCGGAAGACCGCCGAGATCGATCGGCGACGAACTGGCCTCCGGCGCCGGACTTGTGGCATTTTCAATCATTCTCATGGAATTTGTTCTGTCAGGCCGCTTCAGGTCGGTGTCGGGCCATATCGGCATGGATGTGACGATGCGGGTTCACCAGCTGATGGCCCGCACGGCAGTTGTGCTCGCGGTTGTTCATCCGTTTCTCTATCAGGCACCGTTCGCACCGCAATACCCATGGGATATGACGCGGCAGTTTACCTTGAGTTCCGATTTCGACGCGCTGGCAAGCGGTGCCATGGCCTGGGTTCTCCTGCCTGCTCTTATTCTGTTTGCGATCGGCAGGGACAGTCTCGGTTTCCGATATGAAACCTGGCGGCTGATGCATGGTCTTCTCGCGCTTCTGATTGCGGGCCTTGCGCTTCATCACGCGATTTATTCCGGTCGATACAGCCAGGATATGGTTCTCTCAGGCCTTTGGATCATCATGTTTTTGCTGGCGCTCGCTTCGCTGCTTTTTGTCTATCTGGTCAAACCGCTTTCTCAGGCCTTCCGCCCATGGGTCGTCGATAGTGTGAGGCCGGCCGGCCTGAAGATCTGGGAGCTGACCCTTTCGCCCAGGGGGCATAAGGGGCTGACTTATCGGGCCGGCCAATTTGTCTGGCTGAATGTTGGTCACAACCCGTTTTCGCTTTGCGAAAATCCGTTTTCAATCAGTTCCGCCCCGAAAGACGGTCAGAACCTCACATTCCTGATCAAGGAGCTTGGCGAT
>CAMYKZ010000100.1 GCA_947259045.1 uncultured Afifella sp. | reverse complement strand
GTGACAAAACCGATCAGCAGGCCAAGCACTGCGCCCCCCATTGCCTCGACAACGAAAACTTCGCCGATATGCCATGCAGTGACGTCGCCACCGCCCACAGCGATCGCAAGGATAATCGTGAAGACGACGACGCCGACACCGTCATTGAACAGGCTTTCGCCAGCAACCTTGACTTCCAGGCTTTCCGGAATCCGAACCGACTTCAGCAGGGACAATACGGCAACCGGATCTGTCGGGCTGATCAGCGCGCCAAATACGAGCGCCCAGACCAGGGGCATGTTGACGCCAACGGCCTGGGCTGCCAGCCAGAATGCGCCGCCGACGATCGCAGTCGATAACAGGGTGCCGAAGGTGGCCATCAAACCAACAGGCCATTTTTCCTTGCTCAGAAGGGCGAAGTCGACGTGCAGCGCTCCGGCAAACAGCAGGAACGCCAGCATGCCGTTCATGACCGTATCGAAAAAATCGATCTGGCCGACCGCCGCGCTGATCGTCTCACGCAGCTCGGATGTGGGAACCAGCCAGTCGAACGCAATCAGCGCAAGCGATGTCAGCAACGCCATCAGCAGCAGACCGATGGTGTGCGGCAGGCCTACGACCCGGTTGTTGAGCCAACCGAAGAATGCGGAAATGGTCAGAAGCAACGCGGAAATTTCAAATAAAGTCAGCATTGGCGCCTTCAAATTTTAGGTGTGCGGTTGATGAACAATCAGGATCGATTGCCTTGGTCTGAGTTAATCATGTTTTATCCTTCTTATAGCGTTAACGGCAAATATTCGCTTATTCTGCTGAATCATCGGCGGCAAATATGAATGAGGAGGTTTGTTGATGAGTATCCTGGCCAATCAGAATGTCACTGACCATGAACGCAGACATCGGCGGCTTCGTGTGCTCAAGGGCGCACAGCTCCAGTTCAGAAACAAGCTCGTTTCCATCGACTGCATGATGCGCGATCTTTCCGTTGGCGGCGCCCGGCTTCGTCTCAACGGACCGACCGGCCTTCCTGACCGATTTGACCTCAAGGTTAATGGCACGGGCGATCATTTCCCTGCCAGGCTGGTCTGGCGCCGCGGCAATGATGTTGGCGTCGCGTTTGAGAGTTATTCCGCATAACCTGTTGATTTAAATCATCTTTCATGAACAGACCCGCCGCCGAGCGGGTCTTTTTTTATCTCAGTTCTCAACCCGCCAGGCCGCGCCTGGCGTAACCATAATAAAATCTTACCAAGCGCATAAATTCGTCAGGCCCCCCATTAACAGCTTGGAAAGCTAAACAAACGGATTCGCTTTCTCTTTCTGCCAAACCTGTTTTGTTGGCGGCGAGTTAACACGGAGCTGCACCCGCAGCATAAGGAGGCATTTGAAATGGCCAGAACTCGCACAAAGTATCTTTCTTCGGTTGCTATTCTTTCAGCAGCTATCTTCTCAGTGTCCACAATTGCACCGAACCAGATCGTTCCCGACATTCTGACAGCCGACCACGCGGTCGCTAAGAATGGCGGCGGTAACGGCGGCGGGAATGGCAGCGGTAACGGCGGCGGCAATGGCGGTGGCAACAGCGGCGGCAATGGCGGCGGCAATGGCGGCGGCAACAGCGGCGGCAAAAGTAGCGGCAGCAGTTCAGCATCGGCCGATCACGGCAGCATGAAAGCCGAACGTGCGGCCGAGCGTGCCACTATGAAGGCCGAAAAAATGGCTTCTCGCGATGCCCGCAAGGCGGAAAAAATGGCTGCCAGGGATGCCCGCAAGGCAGCACACGAGCCAAACATCGCTTCCAAGCTTGGCGCTCTAAACGCAGCCCATGCCAACGCAAATGCATTTGCCAACGCTGCGCCGAATTCGCGTGTCGGGCGGATTGCAGCCTATGCCGAAGCCAATGCCCTGGCTGAAGCCGCTGCAGCGGACCTTGCTGCGGCCGAGGCTGTGGAAGAGGTCACGGATCAACAGGTCACTGACGCTCAGGCTGCGGCAGACGCAGCAGCCGCGGCCGCAGCAGCGGATCCGGCAAACACGGATCTCGATGCTGAAGCCGTAGCAGCTCAGCAGGCAGCGGACGATCTAGCCGCAGCCCAGCAGGCCTATGCAGACGCCCAGGCCTCGCTGCCTGAGCTTGAGGCTGCAGCTGAGCTGGCCGAAGCGGACGCGTGGTCAGCGCTTGAAGCCGCATCGAACAAGCCGGTCGACGCGGAAGTCAAGGACGCGGTTGACGATCTCCTGTCGATGAAAGGCACATTCGATCCGGAAACCGGCACTTTCGTCCAGGAAAGCGAAGTTGCTGAAGGCGAAGTTGCTGAAGGCGAAGGAGAAATCGTTACCAATTAAGCCGATTGGTACCACTAAACAGAAATGGCCCGCGGATTTCCGCGGGCCATTTTTTTATCAGATCAGAACCGATCAGTTCTTGTCTTTGTCGACCAGCTTGTTCGCTGAAATCCACGGCATCATTCCGCGCAGCGTATTGCCAACGGCCTCGATCTGATGCGCGTCATGGGTACGGCGGGTCGCCTTGAAACGAGCCTGCCCGGCCTTGCATTCCTGCATCCATTCCGATGTGAACTTTCCGGTCTGGATATCTGTCAGCACACGCTTCATCTCCGCCTTTGTTTCATCGGTGATGATCCGCGGCCCGGTGGCATATTCACCCCATTCAGCCGTATTGGAGATCGAGTAGTTCATGTTGGCGATACCGCCTTCATAAATCAGATCGACGATCAGCTTGACCTCGTGCAGACACTCGAAATAAGCCATCTCCGGCGCATAACCGGCCTCCACCAGGGTTTCAAATCCGGCACGGATCAATTCCACCAGGCCACCGCAGAGAACCACCTGTTCGCCGAACAGGTCGGTCTCGCATTCTTCCTTGAATGTGGTCTCAATCACGCCGGACCGGCCGCCGCCAACGCCACAGGCATAAGACAGGGCAATATCATGGGCGTTGCCGGAGGCATCCTGTGCGATCGCGATCAGGCAGGGCACGCCGCCGCCCTTCTGATATTCGCCACGAACCGTGTGGCCCGGCCCCTTCGGCGCGATCATGATGACATCGATCGCGGCCGACGGCTCAATCAGGCTGAAATGGACATTGAGACCGTGTGCGAAGGCGATTGCGGCGCCGTCGCGAATATTGCCGGCAATATGGTCGCGGTAGATATCAGCCTGCAGTTCGTCGGGGGTCGCCATCATCATGACATCGGCCCAGCCGGCCGCTTCGGCAACGGTCATGACCTTAAGGCCATCGGCTTCCGCCTTAAGCGCGGTCGTCGAGCCGGCACGAAGTGCCGTCACGATTTCCTTGACGCCGGAATCCTTGAGGTTGAGCGCATGGGCCCGCCCCTGTGAGCCATACCCGATAATGGCAACCTTCTTGTCTTTGATGAGATTCACATCCGCATCGCGGTCATAATAAACGCGCATATCTTTTTCCTTTTCAGACCATACAGGCCGGGAACGCGTTCGTGCTTCGGCCAAGGTGAGCAACAGGGGACACGCCTGCAGGCCATATCATAAGGCTCTGCAGATTTATGCCCCGGTTGGCGGCGTTCTAACGATAGCCGCGCCGTTGGGCAACCTGTCGTGTCGATGAAGCAGAAAAAGAAATCAAAGCCGGGCGAATTACAGCGTCAGCGGTTTGCCTCTGCAAGCAGGCGCTCAATGTCCGTCGTCACCTTGACCCAGCTTCTCGGATTCGACTGCGATTGCCGGGAAAAATAGATATATGGCGTCTTGGACCAGTTTTTGATCCGCCCGGTCCTGTTGTCCAGAATGAAATCGCCCTCGCTTGTCACGACGGTCAGGACGGCATGCCCGCCGAGCGTACGGTGGCGCACAACAGTCACCAGGAGCGACGATGACGGCCAGCCAAGGGCAATGAGCCGGTTGCGCTTCAAAAGCGCGAAATCTTCGCAGTCGCCCTTCCCCGCCGCCAGTTTCCAGACATCCTTGCGGCCGAAATTCATCAGATCGCTGACTTCCCGAACCGACCGGTTCACCGCCCGGTTCACAGATTTGAGTTGCTTCCAGCGCTGAGGTGTCATGTCCAGGCTGATACCCTTGCCGCGTCCGGAGCATTCGACAGGGTTCTTGCTGCAGAAACTGTAGAAGGCGGCCGGTGCCTTTGCTGCCCCGCCGAGGTTCATCCACAGGCCGCGTGCGTCTGCGACAGACATTGAAACCGTCAATAGACAGGCGCCGACAAAACTTGCAAAGCCAAACCGTCCCATCACGTTCCCCTCACATCAAGCGATGGGATTCATGCCGGATTAATCGTTAAAGCGAGGTCACAGATGGCGGGATTACAAGGCCGGATGCCTGAATAGTGCTGACAATCAGGCTGATTTTGACTGCCATGGTTATCGAATTGCACGAGAAATGACGATAAATTGAATCAGATCTGAGTTAACTTCGATACTTTGTTCGTTCTCTCTCTGTCGTGGCGGGAGATTTATTCGTCAAACACCCACTTGTATGGTGGGAACTCTTGTACCGGACATTTTCAAACACACTTTCTCTTTGGCTGACTTCGCTCTCTCTGTGACGAGACGCGCAGCGAATGACCGAGGCAACGAAGGAAATCACGGCGGCGACGGACAGGGAAACAGACGTTCGTTTTTTGAGAGACCGCTTTCAAACTAGAGAAAATCATCAGGATCGTTGAGCGGGAGGATATCCCGCTCGACTTCCGCGATGCGTTTCAATTCATCAGGCCGGTTTTTTGCGACGACGCGCCGATATTCGACACCGGACTGAAAGTCCGGCCCGAATTTCGTGCAAATGGCAATATTCTTTGATAATCTGGTGACATCGCGCCACAGGATTTCGAATATCGTCAGCGGCACGGATTGGATTTCATGCCCGCCGGCCTGATCGTAGTGGAACTTGTCCCATTCGGCCTCGTTCGCCTTCGCCAGCGCGGAGAAATTGTCTGAAATGCGTTTGCCGTGCCGTTTCAGTTTCGACGGTGAGGATTGCGGATCAAACACCTCCTCGCCAACCGCCGACAGATATTGATAGACATGGCGGATTCCAAGGCAGGTCTGTCCGACATCGCTATCGTCAGCGGAATGATCATTGCGGAAATCGATCTGGAAGATCGGCAGGTTGGGTTTGCCGTGACATTTGGCATCTGCGATCAGCGCAATATCGATGCCCGGTGTTGCCCACAGATTGGCGATGGCTTCAAACCGGGTGGAATCCCAGATTTCAAGGACTGAGTCTTCTTTGCGTCGCACCGCCGGCAATACAAGGTGAAGCGTCTTGACCCGGTCGAGATACCGATCCTTGCGCGCCTTGATCTTGCCTGCGAAGGCCGGCGCTTCCATCAGGCGGCCGATTGTCGAACGGGTTTCAGTCTTGCTCTTCCGTTTTAGAAAATTCAGCATTTGCACTCGCAATCCGGGTCGTCTGATCCGGCTGATTGGCTCGTCGTCTCTGCAAACCGAAATATCCGGCAGGTTTCGTATCGTAAGCTGCAATGGTATATGCATCGTTATCAGTGGAGAATTTCAGATATCACGCTGCTTTGCAGGTGGTCCTGCCCGCGGCCCGGCTAACGCACGATGGTAATGCGTTCTGCCGCCCGGGTGATCGCCGTGTAAAGCCAGCGCTCGCGATGTTCAGGAAACGCGAAACTCTCGTCAAACAGCACGATATCGTCCCATTGCGAACCCTGCGCCTTGTGCACGGTCAGCACATAGCCGAAATCGAAATCGTCGAACCGGCGCTTCAACGCCCATCCCGGATCGTTTTCCGGATCCTCGAACGCCGCCTTCAGCACCTTGATCCGGACCGACGACCCTGCCACCTCGTCGGCCGGCTTGACCAGCAAGGGCAGACCGGGACCTTTCGGCTTGCCGACGGATTGCGCCGTCCACAGGCTGCCGTTCAACAGCCCCTTCGCATTGTCATTGCGCAGGCATACCAGACGATCGCCCGCCGCCGGCAGCATTCCGGAAAATCCGCTCAAGGTGCGCAGACGCTGATTGTATAGCCGTCTGGTCCGGTTGCGGCCGACCAGCACCTGATCGGCATCGACAACTTCCGTCTGGTCCACGTCGCGCCTGGAAATGACCCTGCTGTCGCCATAAGCTCCCAGGCTGATCCCCTCGCCTTCGCGAACCCGCATGGCAAGGTCGATAATCGGATTGTCACGCGCCTGGCGGTGAACCTCCGACAAAAGCAGATCCGGCTCCACTTCGGTGAAAAACCCGCCGCCGGAAACCGGCGGAAGCTGACCCGGATCGCCGAGCACAAGAATCGGCGTGCCAAATGACATCAGGTCCCGGCCCAGCGCTTCGTCGACCATGGAACATTCATCGACGATGACAAGGCTGGCCTTCGATACCGGACTTGTTCGATTGAGCGAAAAGGCCGGCGATGTGGTCTTGGTGCCGGTTTCCTCGTCTTCGACGGTTTCCTCGCCGCGCGGCCGGTAAATCAGCGAATGGATTGTTCGGGCGCTGGTCGCGCCCTTGGCGCGCAGAACCTGCGCCGCCTTGCCGGTAAACGCGGCAAACAGCACCTCGCCGTCAACGCCCTCAGCCAGATGCTGCGCCAAAGTCGTCTTGCCGGTGCCGGCATACCCGAACAGGCGGAAAACCTGCCTGTCCGGCTTTTTCAGCCAGGCCGACACGGCTTTCATGGCATCATCCTGCTGAGGCGAAAACTTCATTGCGGCGAACCCGGCCCGACGATCATGCGACCTTGAGCCCCGCGGCCACGAACGCCTTCAGCGCCTTGAACAGGCAAAACAATCCGAATAAAAAGCTCAGCACGCGCATGGCATTACCTGTTCAGAATCACAGTGTTTTATCACTAACACGAGATCATGAAAGCAGTGCCTCAAACGTCTGAGCCTACGGTCAAACGGCCAGAACCGGTCAGTTGAGCGAACGCACCGTCGGCTTTGTATATCAACGCAACGGTGGAAACATTTTCTGGCTGATCGAAGGAGTGAGGCTCGTCACCCGGTTTCAAGAAATACAAGTCGATGTCGCCGAATTCCGACCGTCCAAAGATGTGCCAGGCAATATCGGCCATATCAAGATATCGCCAATGATCCAATGCCCCAATCACGCGTTCCGCATTCAGATCAAAGGTCGATCCAACGAGATCAAACGCCTGCCCGGCAGCCCTGAGATAGGATTGCTCAAAATCACCGACGGCATGACGATAATGATCATCCCAATTTTCAGGTTCAACAAAGTCTACCTGTGTGCAGCCCGCAGATTCGCCCGCACTTTTGGAAACGAAAATACCGGTAAACAGGGAGGCTGAAACCATGACAACAATCACACAGCCGAATAATCGATGATTTGACTTCATTTCAGCCGCGCCTGCCAATCTTTCTGGCTTACATTCCCTCCGGCCCGCGGTTCAAAGCGGCAACGCCGGTGCGGCAGACTTCCATCAGGCCAAGCGGTCCCATGATGGAAATGAACTGTTCGATCTTCGACGACCGGCCGGTGATCTCGAACGTGAAATGTTCCGTCGTCGCATCGATCACCTGGGCGCGGAACGCGTCGGCAAGCCGGAGCGCTTCGACACGGTTTTCGCCGTCGCCCTTGACCTTGACGAGAGCGAGTTCCCGCTCAAGCGGCTTGTCGTGGTTGCGCTGTGTGGCGACAATGGTCAGATCGGTGACCCGGTGCACCGGCACCATGCGCTCAAGCTGGTTCTTGATCTGCTCAAGCACGGCCCGTGTGCCTGTCGTCACCACCGTAATGCGCGACAGGTGTTTTTCGTGCTCGGTCTCAGACACCGTCAGGCTTTCAATATTGTAGCCGCGGCCGGAAAACAGGCCGATCACCCGGGCCAGCACGCCCGGCTCATTGTCCACGAGCAC
>CAMYKZ010000099.1 GCA_947259045.1 uncultured Afifella sp. | reverse complement strand
CGCTGTCAATGCAGGCCGGTGGGTCGGCGGTAAGCCGAAGTTCACCATCCGGAATGTCTCAGGCAATTCGTTCACACTGAAGTCGAAGGGCAATAAGGGCGGAGCGACATATACCCTGATTCAGAACGACACCTATCGCGGTTCCGACGGCAAGATTTTTGTCATGCGGGCCAGCGGCCAGGCGACATGGGCCGGCGTTGCCTACCGCCACAAGGGATAGTCAGCCTGCCTTGGCTTTGGGTGACGGGCCGCCTCCGCAGGCGGTCCGTTACCTCCAAACCGCCGGCCAGCCTGAGAATCTCGATGATTGGCTGAGAGCACGGACTTGGCCGTCTTAATGGGGTGCTGACCCCATACCGGCGAAGCGGATCTCATTCCAGGTTCAATCTGAAGGCGGCAAACGGATCGCCTGCAGCGACGTCACAAACCGGAGAAAGACAATGAACGGAACAGCCATCGAGACCATTACCGCTTCAGAGGAGCAAGATCAGAGATTTGGCAGAAGGAGCGGTAATATGTACCATCACCTGCGCCGGCCCGGGAACGGCGCCTGGAGACCAAATATGATCAGAACATTTGCACTGGGACTTGCAATTGCCGCTCTGACCGGTTCGGCTGTCGCCGCCGGTACCGGACATTGCACCGGCGGTGAAACGAAAGTTGTTTCCCTGTGCGGGTCGGAATCGCTTGAAGGCGGCGCGGCCTGGCTGCAGTACCGCTTTGGCGAGCCCGGTGACATCGAGCTGCAATATCCCGAAACCCGGGCCGGCTCGACATCGGCCTTCACCTTCCGGGTTTATACCCGTGCCCGCGTCAGCCTGTCCAAACTGGAATTCAGCAAAGGCGGTTATACGTACGCGATTCTGGACGATTTTGTCGACGAGCTGGACGGCCCCCAGGACAGGCTCAGCCTGCGCGTGACGCGCGATTCAAGCGGCGAGACAGTCGCCAGTTTCGACCTTGTCAGGAAAACCGAAACCGACGGCATTTTGCACTTCATGAGCACGCTGCCGACAGAGCCGTACGATGAATAGACAAAGGTCCGGCAGCAGGGGAGTGATGGTTTTGATGGCAAAAAATGCGTTTTCCGCTCTCGCGTTCCTGCTGCTGATAGCCTTTGCCGGTCCGGCCGAAGCCGCCAAGCGGGTCGCGCTGGTGATCGGCAATTCCGCCTACCGGAACGCCACGCCGCTGGTCAATCCGCTGAATGATGCAACCGACATTGCCAAGCGGCTGCGCCGCCTCGATTTCGATGTCGTTGAAGGCATCGATCTCGACATGGACGGCATGCGCCGGACGGTGCGCGAATTCATCCGCAAGACCGACGGCGCCGATGTCGCGGTTTTCTTCTATGCCGGGCATGGTCTTCAGGTCAGCGGGACGAATTATCTTGCTCCGGTGGATGCCAGCCTGGAAAGCGCCGGCGATCTTCTGTTCGAGACGCTGCCCGTTGAGTTCGTCCTCGGACCGATGGAAGCCAATGCCAAAACCAGTATCGTCTTCCTCGATGCCTGCCGAAACAATCCGCTCGCCCGCAATCTCGCCCGCTCGATGGGAACGCGCTCGGCCTCAGTCGGGCGCGGTCTTGCCGCCATTGGCAGCGGTGTCGGGACACTGATTTCCTACGCCACCCAGCCGGGTAATGTCGCGCTTGACGGAGAGGGCCGCAACAGCCCGTTCACGACCGCCTTGCTGACCCATATGGGCAAGCCCGGCGCCGGCATCACGGCAACCATGGCGGCGGTGCGCCGCGACGTTCTGGCCGCCACAAACGGCAATCAGGTGCCTTGGGAGCATTCGTCGCTGACCGGCGATGTTGTGTTCAAACCGGGGCCCGACAGAAACGGGGCCGGCACGCCTTCGACGCCGACGGTCGATAGGCCCGAAGTACCTGCTGATCCGCCGGCGTCGGCCGCCGTTGAGCTCGCTCTGTGGAAAGCCATAGACGGCAGCAAGGATGCGGCCCTGTATGAGGACTATCTCAAACGCTATCCGAATGGCGTTTTTTCAAAAGTTGCCCGCAAACGCGTTGCTGTGCTGAATAGGCCGAAACCGCCGACCAAAGCCGATCCGCCGAATTCGGGAGGCGGGCTCAGCGTGACCGTACGACCTGAGAGCCATTGCGGCTTCGCCAAAATCTGGTTCAGTGCGGCCGTCAGCGGAACAAACAAATTTATCTCCGTATGCGGATCGGATTCGCCTGAGGGCGCCGACGCGTGGCTGTTTTATCATTTCGGACCGATGGGCGCTCAGGAACTGATATTTCCAAAGAACCGGAACGGTTCCATGTCCGTTTTTACCTTGCGGCGTCTGACCCGTCCGGCCACGACCTATCTGAAGTTCGAATTCACCAATGGCGGTTACCGCTACGCCATCCTGGAAGATTATGTTTCGCGGCAATCTTCAGCGCAATTGCGGGTGACCCAAATGTCGACGGGCAGAATAGTCGCGACGCTTGATCTCGACATGAAAACCGAACCCTTGAGCCTGATGCCACTGGAAAACCGCGTGCGGACAGCGGCCTATGACGAATAGAACACAGTTCTGCCTTCGCTTCCCGACGCAGCTATTTCAGGCTGACCGTATAATGGAATCCGTCTGTCAAACAGCGTGATATCCGCAATTCGACAGCAGTGCCGTCAAGACCGAAACCGACCCTGCTGATCTCCATCAGCGGCGTGCCGGGCGGACAATCGAGATATTTCGCGTCAGCAGCGGTTGCCGACACGGCTTTCAGCTTTTCCTCCGCCCGGGCGATGGTCAGACCGTAACGCTGGGAATAGAGCGCATAGACATTGTTGGGTATCGGATCGACCTGATTGAGATTGGCAAAGCGGGCCGCAGGCAGGACTATCCGCTCGATAATGACAGTACGCCCGTCAAGCTCGCGGGTCCGGTCGATCTGCCAGACCCGCGCTTTGGCAGGCAGCGCCAGAATGTCCAGTTCGTCCCGGTCGGCTGCTCTTCGTTTCATGGCGAATACGGAACTGTCGGGCAGATTGCGCCGGCCATCGTCGGATACCAGCTTGAAGAACTGGAACAGCATGCGACCGTCTTCCGGTTCGGAGACGAACGTGCCTCGCCCCTGCCGCCGCACCAGAAGATTGTCGGCAGCCATGGCGTCAAGCGCCTTGCGCACCGTACCCTGGCTGACGCCCAGTTCGGCGGCCAGTTGCTGTTCCGACGGCAGATGCAGTCCCGGCGGCCATGTTCCGTCGATCAGCCTTTCCACCAGCATCTCCTGCACCTGGCTGTAAAGCGGACGGAAGCCGAGCGGCCTGGCTGCATTGCCGGATTGTGCTCGGACCTTGTTCATTGCTCTACGCTCATTGACAGGCAAATCCCCTTATGTCTTATGTCTTATATAAGACTTGTGCCGCGATGGAAACCTTCGTGCAATGCAAGGCTTCCGGATCGGCCGGTTGAAAGGTCAATTCAGATCCGGAAGTCCGGATGGTCGTCCGAATGGTCGGCTGCCATCCCCAGAACAAAAAAAGCCAGAAGTAACGAACCAGAACAATTAACGGGAGCTAAAATGTCCATTCCCCAGCTGCTTGTGCATGATCATAAAGATAACGTTGGCGTCGTCGTTGTCGAGGGACTGACCGCCGGAACGGAAATGCTGTGTGTCGTAACGCACGACAATTCCTCATTTCAGTTGGTTGCAAATGACGATGTGCCGATCGGTCACAAGATCGCGCTGAAGGATCTGTCCTCAGGCGACACGGCAATCAAATATGGCGAGGACATCGGCAAATTCGTCGCTGAGGTCAAAAAGGGCAGCCATGTTCATGTGCAAAACCTGAAAACCAAACGCTGGTAGGAGTAAAAGAGATGACCGAAACAATCATGGCCTACCGACGCGGAAATGGCCGCGTCGGCGTGCGCAATCATGTCGTCATTCTGCCGGTGGACGATATTTCCAATGCTGCCTGCGAGGCTGTCGCCAACAATATCAAGGGCACAATGGCGTTGCCGCATGCCTACGGCCGGCTGCAGTTCGGCGAAGACCTGGACCTGCATTTCCGCACCATGATCGGCACCGGGGCCAACCCGAATGTTGCCGCCTGCATTGTCATCGGCATCGAGCCGGGCTGGACCCAGCGCATCGTTGACGGCATCGCAGAGACCGGCAAGCCGGTTACCGGCTTCTGGATCGAACAGAACGGCGATATCGCCACGATCGCCGCGGCATCGCGCCAGGCCAAGGACTATGTCCACTGGGCAAGCGAATTGCAGCGCGAAGAATGTCCGATGTCCGATCTGTGGGTGTCCACCAAATGCGGCGAGAGCGATACAACGACCGGTCTGGGCTCCTGCCCGACGGTCGGCAACATGTACGACAAGCTGATCCCGAAGGGCATCTACGGCTGTTTCGGCGAAACATCGGAAATCACCGGCGCGGAACATATCTGCAAGGCCCGCGCGATCAACGAAGACGTCGGAGAGCGCTGGTACGCCATGTGGAAAGCCTATCAGGACGATGTGATCTTCGCCCACCAGACCGACGATCTCTCCGATTCCCAGCCGACAAAGGGCAATATCGAGGGCGGTCTGACCACGATTGAGGAAAAGGCGCTGGGCAATCTGGAGAAGATCGGCCGCGAATGCCGCTATCTCGACATTCTCGAACCGGCGGAAGCGCCGAAGGGCGAAGCGGGCCTGTATTTCATGGATTCGTCATCCGCTGCTGCCGAATGCGTCACGCTGATGGCGGCCGGCGGCTATGTCGTGCACACTTTCCCGACAGGACAGGGTAATGTCGTCGGCAATCCGATCGTGCCGGTGATCAAGATTTCCGCCAACCCGCGCACATTGCGGACGATGTCGGAACATATCGATGTCGATGTGACCGGTATTCTCACCCGTGAGGTCACCATCGATCAGGCGGGCGATCAGCTCGTCGACATGGTGCGGCGCACGGCAAACGGCCGCCAGACCGCAGCCGAAGCATTGGGCCACCGCGAATTCTCAATGACAAAGCTCTACCGTAGCGCATAAGGTTCAACACCGGCCCGCTCTGGCGACAGGCGGGCCGGCCGTATGCCAAACAGGGGTGACTGTCGGATGCCGGACATCGTTATTTGTGAATTCATGGATGCCGGCGCGGTTGCGCAGTTACAGAGCCGATACGATACGCTTTACGATCCGGGTCTCGTCGACCGGCCTCAGGAGCTTGCCGAAGCCGTCCGGTCGGCCCGTGCACTGGTTGTCCGCAACCGCACGCAACTGCGTGGCGATCTGCTGGCGGCGGCGCGCAAGCTGATCTGCGTCGGCCGGCTTGGCGTCGGGCTGGACAATGTCGATATGGAAGCCTGTGCAGCACGGAAAATTGCCGTTTGCCCGGCTTCCGGCGCGAACGATCTTTCCGTTGCCGAATATGTCCTGACAAATGCGCTGATCCTGTTGCGCGGTGCCTATCTGTCGTCGCACCAGGTCGCTGCGGGAAACTGGCCGCGCCAGGAACTGATCGGCCGGGAGATCTCAGGCAAGGTTCTCGGTCTGGTCGGCTACGGTTCGATTGCCCGCGAAACCGCGCGCCGCGCAATGGCGTTTCGCATGGATATTGCGGCCTTCGATCCCTATCTGGCAGACGATCACCCGGACTGGGACAGTGCCCGGCGCTGTGACCTGGACACACTTTTATCGACCAGCGATGTCGTTTCGCTGCATGTTCCGCTGACAGCCGAAACCCGCCACATGATCGGCAAACTGCAACTGGAGGCGATGAAGCCCCAGGCGGTTCTGATCAATGCCGCGCGAGGTGGTATTGTCGACGAGATCGCGCTGGCGGAAGCAATGCAGTCCGGCCATCTGGCCGGCGCGGCGCTCGATGTCTTTGATAACGAACCGCTCGATGCCGATAGCGGGGCCCGGTTTGCCGGGATCCGCAATCTGATCCTGACGCCGCACATTGCCGGCCTGACGGAAGAATCCGACATGCGGGTCGGGTCCGTTACCGTTTCCAATGTCATGCGCCACCTGGAAGGCATGACCTGAATTGATATTGAAAGCCTGATCATGAATACAGTTACCCTCAGCCTTGACGAGATCCGCAACCTCATCAAGGCGGCGTTTCTGGCGTCGAATACCAGCGAGCCGAATGCGATATCCGTCAGCGATGCGCTGACTGCGGCCGAAGCGCTCGGCCAGACCGGCCATGGTCTTCGGCGTGTTACGTCCTATTGCGCCCAGGCCCGCTCCGGCAAGGTTGCCGGTTTTGCCGAACCGGAAGCCGAGCAGACGGCGCCGTCGGTCATTCTCGTCGATGCTGCAAACGGTTTTGCCTATCCGGCGATCGACAGGGCGATGGATCTCCTGCCGCCCGTCGCTGCCGGGCAGGGGATCGCCATGGCCGGCATTCGCCGATCGCATCATTGCGGCGTCATGGGGCTGGTCGTGGAGCGGCTGGCCGATGCCGGCCTCGTCGCGCTGATGGTCGCCAACACGCCGGGCGCCATCGCACCATGGGGCGGGCGGACGCCTTTGTTCGGCACCAATCCGATTGCTTTTGCCGCCCCGCTTGAAGGCCAGGACCCGCTGGTGATCGATCTCTCATTGTCGCGGGTTGCCCGCGGCAAGATCATGGCCGCAAATCAGAAGGGCGAAGCGATCCCCGAAGGCTGGGCGCTGGACGCCGACGGCAATGCCACAACCGATCCGCAGGCAGCCCTTGCCGGCACCATGGTGCCGCTTGGAGAGGCCAAGGGCACTGCACTGGCCCTGATGGTGGAAATGCTGTCGGCCGGCCTGATCGGCGCAAATTATGCCTATGAAGCATCTTCGTTTTTTGATTCCGAAGGCCCGCCGCCAGGCGTCGGCCAGACGATCATCGCCATCAGCCCGGAACGGCTCGGCGGCGCCAATGCGCTTGCACGTTTCGCCGAAATGGCCGACAAGGTTTCATCGGATCCAGGCGCCAGGCTGCCCGGCCGCCGCCGCCATGCCCTTAGACAGAAAGCGCTTGAGACGGGTATCGAGACCGATGCATCGCTGATTGCGGAAATCCGCGAAATCGCTGCCGGATAGATTTACCGCCACACGGATCAAGACAGTTCAAGACATCAAGGAGACACGCAATGTTGCAGAAAGCCCATCAGTTCAAACGCGAATCCAATCTGATCAATGGCGAATGGGTCGGCGCCGATTCCGGCGCCACGCTTGATGTCATCAACCCGGCGACGGGGGACGTGATCGGGACCGTGCCCAATGCCGGCCGGGCGGAGACGAAACGCGCCATCGAAGCGGCACAAACCGCGTTTGAAAGTTTCAGGGCGACGACGGCTGCCGAACGCGGCAAATGGCTGCGCGCGCTGCATGACGCCATCATGGACAATCAGGATTCGCTCGGCGAACTGCTGACGATGGAACAGGGCAAGCCGCTGGCCGAAGCCAAGGGCGAGGTCGGCATGAGCGCCGCCTATGTCCTCTGGTTTGCCGAGGAAGCCCGCCGCGTCTATGGCGATCTGACGCCGTCGCCCTGGGCCGACCGGCGCATCATGGTGACAAAACAGCCTGTTGGCGTTGTCGCCGCCATCACGCCGTGGAATTTCCCCTCATCGATGCTCGCCCGCAAGATCGGTCCGGCAATTGCCGCCGGTTGCACATCCGTCGTCAAACCGGCGTCGATGACGCCTTATTCCGGCCTTGCCTGGGGTGCGTTGTGCGAAGAGGTCGGTATCCCGAAGGGTGTCGTCAATGTGCTGACCGGATCGGCACGCGAGATCGGCGCCGAAATCACCGAAAATCCGCTGGTGCGCAAGATCACCTTCACCGGGTCCACCGAGGTCGGCAAGATTTTACTCAAACAATCGGCCGACACGGTCAAGAAGGTTTCCATGGAACTTGGCGGCAACGCACCGTTCCTGGTATTCGACGATGCCGATATCGACCGGGCGGTGGAAGGCGGCATTGCCGCCAAATACCGCAATTCCGGCCAGACTTGCGTCTGCACCAACCGGTTCTATGTCCAGGCCGGTGTTTATGACGAATTCGTCGAAAAGCTGGCTGCGGCCGCCGAGGCGCTGAAAGTCGGCCCGGGCGGCGAGGCAGGCACCCAGCAGGGTCCGCTGATCGAAGAAGCCGCTGTGGAAAAGGTCGAAGAAATGATCGCCGACGCCACCTCAAAAGGCGGCCGTGTCGTCACCGGCGGCGCCCGCCATGCCCTTGGTGGCACATTCTTTCAGCCCACTGTCATCGCCGACGCGAACCACGACATGCAGTTCGCCACCGACGAGATATTCGGCCCGCTAGCGCCGATCTTCAAGTTCGAAACCGAAGATGAGGCGGTCGCGCTGGCCAACAATACCGAATATGGCCTGGCCTGTTATTTTTACACCCGGGATCTCGGGCGCGCCTTCCGTGTGTCGGAAAGCCTGGATTATGGCCTTGTCGGGGTCAATGAGGGCGTCATCACGACAGAGGTCGCGCCGTTCGGCGGTTTCAAGGAGTCCGGCGTCGGCCGCGAAGGCTCACATTACGGCATCGATGAATATCTGGAGATCAAATATGTCTGCATCGGCGGGTTGGGGATGTAAACCCTCAAACCGTGATGTCAGTCAGCGGCGCGACCTGTTCCATTGGCCGCGGCTTTGCGGCATCAGAATGGCGACGAAAATCAGTCGCCGGCCTCAGTTATCCGGCTGGCCATCGCCAGATCCGTTGCCCGGATTTCCTGATGGCTGGCTGACGGATCTGGATTGGCGCTCCGGCCGGTCCTGGTCATTGTCCGGCTGGGTAGGGTCGCTGAAGCGA
>CAMYKZ010000098.1 GCA_947259045.1 uncultured Afifella sp. | reverse complement strand
CGATATGACGGATCAGACCGGCAAGAAACGCCCGGTCAATGGGCGAACGGTAGGCAAAACCAGCCAAGGTCGCCTCGTCGATGCCGACAATGACGATGTCGTCTACCGGCGGCGGACACGGCGACAAGTAGACCTGAAACAGATCGGACTTGAAATTTTCAGCGCTGCGGAGCCACGGCGTTTGGCCGAGCAGGAGAACAGAAAAAGCCGCAACAAGGGCGACTGCCGCCGCCGCATGGTTTGCCTTCAACCCGCGCAAGTCGTGATCCGATCGTTCATGGCCGCTGCTGGTCGCCTCCGGTCGAGATCAGCCTAGCGAGACCGGTGGATGCATGTAAACCGACGAAGACGGAATCGGGAGTTCTGCTCCTGACGCTGCAGGCGCCTCCATCGCTGGCATTACGATGTGCCAAAGTTGAGGTGTTTGCGGAAGCGTTCAGGTAAGCTGGATATCTCAAACTGGCACAAAATCTCCGTTTATGAAGCAGGCAAATGACGGCAGTATTGGGGTGGATTTTGGACGTCATCGGCTGCGATAGCGAGCGCTCCCGTTTATGAGTACTTACGGTCTAATCCGGTGCCATCTCGGCACTGTACCAGTCGCCGATCTGCGACGCCGTCATCCAGGCAACGCCGTCATGGCCGGCAATATAGTCGAACAATTCTTCCAGATAGCGGATCCGGTGCGGCACGCCGGTAATGTAGGGGTGGATTGCAATGCCCATCACGCGGGCATTCTCCGCACTTTCCTGATAGAGCCGGTCGAACTGGTCGATCCCGCGCCTGAGCAATTCGTCTGACCGGTGCTGCTGCAGGGCATAGACGGCAATGTCATTGGTTTCCACCGAATAGGGGATCGTGGTGATCGGGCCGAACGGCGTTTCAATCGCCTGGGGCAGGTCGTCGATGACCCAGTCGGCGACATATTCGATACCATGTTCGCGCAGCAGGTCGAGCGTTTCCGGGGTTTCCGTCAGGCCCGGGCTTTCCCAACTGCGCGGCGCCTCGCCTGTAAATTCGGCAATGGTTTCTATGGCCTGGGCAATTGCACCGCGCTGGTCGTCGAGCTTGTGCATCGGTCCCTGCAGAAATCCGTGCCCCATGAATTCCCAGCCGGCATCCTTTGCCGCCGACGCGACGCGGGGATAGGACTTGCAGACATTGCCGTTGATGGCCAGCGTCGCCGGTATTCCGCGCTCCGTCAGGGCTTTGAGCTGGCGCCAGAACCCCGACCGCATGCCGTATTCATGCCATGACCAGTTCGGCACGTCCGGCAGCAGCGGCTGACCCATCGGCGGCGGCAGCACGGTGCGCGGCATCGGTTTTTCGATCCGCCATTCCTCCATATTGACGATGATCCAGACCGCCATGCGCTTGCCGCCGGGCAAGGCCAGTCTGGGGCGGTCGACGATCGCCTGATAGGGAATGCGGTCGGATAGCGCTGCCATGTTTCAGCTATCCAGGTTGAGGAAATCCGAAATGGCGGCGTTGAATCCCGCGGGATTGTCCACATTGGCGATATGCGCGGCGTCCGGTACTTCAGCAAACTTTGCGCCCGGCGTCGCCTCGCACATGGCCCGCATGACATCCGGCGGCGCGCCGGCATCTTCCGTCCCGACGACATAAAGCACCGGCAGGCGCAATTTTCCGAGATCCTTCAGATAGTCCAACTGCTTCAGGGCGGCAGCGCATCCTTTGTATCCGGTCGCGCTGGTTTCCAGAAACATGGCATGCATGCGTGCCAGCATGTCAGGCGCATGAGTGCGGAACGTTTCAGTGAACCAGCGCTCCATCGTGCCGTTGAGAATGGCTTCCACGCCGCCGGCATCGATGGCCGCGATACGGTCATCCCAGCCGGTGACGAACCCGGCCGGCGCGTCGGCGCGGGCATCGCAGCAGACGAGTTTGCCGACCCGTTCCGGATATTCAAGCGCCAGCCCGAGCCCGGTCATGCCGCCGAGCGACAGGCCCATGAAATCAGCCTGCTCGACACCGTAATGATCCAGCACTGCAGCGGCGTCGTCGACCAGGTCTGCAAAGGAATAAGGTCCCTCCGGTGCGTCCGATGCGCCGTGCCCGCGGGTATCATAGATGATCACGCTGTAGCGTTGCTCAAGCAACGCCAATTGCGGCGCCCACATCACCTGGCTTGCGCCAAGAGAATTGGACAACAGGATCACCGGGTTGCCCGGCAGGTCGTTGCTTCGGCGCGCGACAAGCGAAAAATCGCCGCGGTCGATCATGTCGATGCTGCTCATTCCGCGGCCACCGAAGATTTACCGATCGCCGCATTGACCAGCGGCATGGTTTTTTCCGCCAGCAGGATCATTGAATTGCGTCCGAGTTCCCTGTCCGCCCAGTCCTTGCCGGCATAGAGCAGTGTACCGAAATCGCCGGTCTCCTCGCGAAACGCCAGTATGTCGTCGGCGACCTTGTCCGGTGTGCCCCACAGCACGCAACGATCCAGCACGTAATCGAGGGTCAACTCGTCGTCGGACATGTTCTGGTCTTCCTTGAAGAGGTTTGACCGACCGTGTTTTTTCATCTTGGTGAGCAACTGACCGAAATAATACCGGTACGGGCTGTCCGGCCCGAGCGCATAGTCGCGGGCGATCGCCGGATCGTCGGCAACAAAGATCGAGCGTGCGACGCGCCAGTTGGCCGGATCGGCCGGACGTCCCGCTCTTTCGCAGCCCTCGACATATTTCGGCCAATGGGATGCCACCCATTTTGACAGCAGGAAATTGGCCGAAATCGGTTCCCAGCCCCGTGCTGCCGCTTCGGTGATACCCTTTGAAAACGGCGCGACAACAGTGACGATGATCGGCGGATGCGGCTGCTGCAGCGGTTTTGGCATGATGCCCTGGCCGATTTCCGGCATCATGGTCTTCTCAACCGATATCTTCCAATATTCGCCGTCGATATTGTAGGGCGGTTCGCTGTCCCAGATTTTCAGAACGGTTTCGATGCCTTCCACGAACATCGCGTTGCGGTCGTTCTCAAGATTGCCGAAGGCTTCCGCATCGGACATCAGTCCGCCCGGCGAAATGCCGAAATAGAACCGTCCGTCCAGCATGTGGTCAAGCATGGCCACCTGGGCTGCGACATTGGCCGGATGGCTGTTGGGCAGATTGACCGTGCCGGTTCCCAGGCGGATATTCTTTGTCGCTGCCGCAATCCAGGCAATGAAGGTGATGCAGGATGTGATGTTTTCGGCCTTGTCGGTGACATGTTCGCCGACATAGCCTTCCCTAAAGCCCAGTTCATCGGCAAGCACAAAGGCTTCCCTGTCTTCGGCAAGGCAGGTGCGCCAGTCTTTTTCCAGCGGGTGAATGGGCATCGTGAAGAAGCCGAGATCCATCAATTCAACTCCTGGTTAAGGATGTTCCTGCTTCAAAATAGAATGTGCGGGGCAAATGAAAAATGATGATTTATGGGGTCGGGCATCACGATTGCTGATGCGGGTGCAATGCCGGAAGGACGGTTCGGACCGCCCTTCCGGCTGTTGTTATTTGACTTCGTAGGCAAACGGCCATTTGTAGCCGATGGCGTCCACCGCCTTGAGATAGGCGTTGATGACCTCCGTTCCCGGCATGCCGCGCCCGTCGGCGTCCTTGGCCTGGCGGGAGGGGAACTCAGCCAGAGATTTGGCCCATCCGGCCCGGGCATCGTCGCCCAGCGTCCTGATCTTGGCGCCGACTTTTTCCAGGCCTTCAAGACCGGTTTTCTGCCGGGCGTTGAGCGATTTGCCGGCCTGTTCCTCGTATCCGCGGCCAACTTCCATTATGATGTTCTGGACTTCCGGCGGAAGTTTGGCGAACGATTTGCTGTTCATGGTGAGGCCGTTGACCCCCATCGCACCAAACCCGATCAGCGTGTAATGGGGCGCGGGCTCGTAGAATTTGAAGCCAAGATAGGCGGACGGGAACATCAGCCAGCCATTGTAAACGCCGGTCTGCAGCGACAGGTAACCGTCCGGCAACGTGGACTGGACCGGGATCGCGCCGGCAAATTCCAGCCACGGCAGGTTCGGACCCGCTCCGCCAATCTTGACGCCCTTGAGATCCTCCACCGTTTCCCACGGGTCGGTTGTGCCGAGATGGTAATTGTCCCAGCCATGCAGGCCGAGCAGCTTCTGGCCGTATTCCTTCTCAAATGTCTCGCTGAGCCAGGGAACCTGGTCGTAGACGGCCCGTGCGGCCTTCATTTCCTGCTCAGAATCAGAGGGCCCGAACGGCGCGTAATAGGGGAAATTGTGCAGGAAAAGCTTTGCCGGCTCGAAGCAGAAACAATAGGCGCCGATATCGAGGATGCCGTTCTGGACGGATTCCAGTGTTTCCGCAACACCGGCAATGGACCCGCCGTAACCTTCCACGAACTCAATCGTGTGGTCGGTTTCCGCCTCGACGCGCTTCTTGACCTCTGGCACGAAATAATTCGCGACGTCGGCGACATAGACGGCCGGGCCATTGGGATGTCCGGCGCCGATGCGCAGCGTAAAGCTGTCCGCCGCCGCCTGGCCGGCCATGCCGACGGCCAATAATGCGCCGGCTGCAAATGTTGCCGTGAAGGCGCGTAATTTTCCTGGTTTACTCATCTTGTCCTCCCGTTGTTGCCCGTCGCCTGTTTTCAGGAGCGGACGCGTTCAGGTCCGATCGATATGCAAATTTCTGCTTCTTATTTATCGATCGCTAAACAGCCGCTGCATTTCCACATAAACGGAATTTCCGGTCAAGGGGCGGCTGCATCGGCATTTTGCATTTGACACGATCGTTCCGGCGTCTGCCAGCCAAACGCCAGCAAACCATCTGATAGCTGCTATCTGATTATCTTATTTATCGATTGCTAAACAGGCTTGAGGGCTGTTGGATGTTTCATTAGCCTCGTCAGCAATCAGGGGCGCCGGCCTGACAAGGCGGCACAAACGCCTTGCAGGGGAGGGCATTCATGGGTGCATTAGTACGCTTTGCGCGGACGATTCATCTGATATCCGCGTTCTGGATCCTTGGCCTTGCAGTGCTGATTTTTCTCGATGTAAGCGGACGCAGCCTGCTTTCCAGTCCAATTCCCGGCACCAAGGAGGTCCTGCAGAATTCCGTCGTGGCCATTACGTTCCTGCAATTGCCGCTGGCGATCTACACCGGTTCGATGTTGCGGACATCGATCTTTGCCGATGCCGTGCCGCCGGCCGGTCGGCGTCTGCTCAGAACCTTTGCGGCGCTGCTCGGGGTCGCTTTTCTCGTCGGCCTCGTGCTCAGCACCTGGCAGCCGTTCCTCGATGCCTGGCGGATCGGCGAATATGAGGGCGAGGGCGCGCTTCGTGTGCCGACCTGGCCGGTGCGCGGCACTGTGCTTGTCATGTCTGCATTCGGCGCGATTGCCTATCTGATGATGATCGTGCTCGACTGGCAGGGGCGCCTGGTCGACGAAAGCGAGGCGCCTGCCTCACTCAACACAGGTGGCGGATAATGAACGCTGCGCGGTTGAGGTTGGAGGGGATGCGCTGATGGGCGGCGATATCGTCCTTTGGATGCTGGCCCTGCTGATCGGCCTGATCCTGCTCGGCGTTCATATCGGCGTCTCGCTGGCAATCTGCAGCGCGCTTGGCGTCTGGCTGATGCTGGGCAGCATGGAGGCAGCGCTGGCGATCCTCGGCAATACCGCCTATGAGGCCGTCCGCAAGGATGTCTTTGCCGTCATTCCGCTGTTTGTGCTGATGGGCGATTTCATTTCGCGATCCGGGGCGGCCGCCGATCTCTACCGCATTTGCGACCGCGGGCTGAAACATCTGCCCGGGCGGCTCGCCATTGCCACCATCGCCGGCAATACGGTGTTTGCCGCCGTCACCGGCGTGTCGATTGCGGCTGCGGCGGCGTTCTCGCGCATTGCCTATCCGGAAATGCGCAAGCTCGGTTACAAGCAGACTTTCGCGCTGGGGGCGGTCGCCGGGTCCGCCTGCCTGGGCATGCTGATCCCGCCGAGCGTGCTTCTGATCGTCTGGGCCATTCTGACGGAAATGAGTGTCGGCGCGCTGTTCATCGCCGGCATCCTGCCGGGCGTGCTCCTGGCCTTGCTGTTTACCGGCTATGTCATCATAGCGGCGATCCGCAATCCTGAGATCGCACCGGCCTCCGATCAGAACCTGGTTGAAATGACGCCGCAGGAGATCCGCTCCGAACTGATCGGCGGCTTCGGCATTCTGTTTCTGATCATGCTTGTGATCGGCGGCATCTGGGGCGGCTTCTTTACGCCGACTGAAGCAGCAGGTTTCGGCGCACTTGGCGCCCTGCTGATCGGCATATTCAAGGGCATGCGCGGCGCGGAAATTGTCGAAGCCATTTTCCAGGCCGGCAAGACGACGGCGCCGATCATGTTCCTGCTGATCACCGCGCAGATGTATTCCCGGCTTCTCGCACTGGGCGGTGCGGTCGGTTACATCAAGGGTCTGTTTCTGGGTCTGGGCGTAGATCCCTACATGATCATCGCGCTGATGGTGATCATCTGGATCGTGCTGGGCATGCTGATCGATTCCGTGTCGATCATTTTGCTGACCGTGCCGATTTTTGCCCCGATTGCGATTGTACTCGGGCACGATCCGGTGGCGTTCGCAATTTTCGGGATCCTGGTGATCGAAGCCGGGCTGCTGACGCCGCCGTTCGGCCTGCTGGTCTATACGGTCAAGGGATCGGTGCCTGACCCGACCGCAACGCTTGCGAAAATCTTTATCGGCTCAACGCCCTATTTCATTCTCATCCTGGTCGCCGCGTTTATTGTGCTTTTGTGGCCGTGGCTTGCCACATGGCTACCGGCATTGATGTTACGATGATCCGGCGGTAGTCAAGCGGCAATGACGGCGCAGTGTGCGCCATGGCGGGCGGCGGAGGCGACGGATTGAAATGACGACGGTGAAACTCCCCCATACACCATCGTTTCGGCTTGATGGACGCCGCGCACTGGTCATTGGCGCGTCGCGCGGCATCGGCCTTGGCTGCGCCATGGCTCTTGCGGAAGCCGGCGCTCATGTCATCTGCGCCGCGCGTGGCCGTGACGTGCTCGACGAAACTGTTGCGGCAATGGCCGGCGAGGGCCACTCCGTTGAGGCGCTGGCGCTGGATATCACCGATCTCGATGCGCTGAATGCGGCCATGGCGGAGATCGCTTCGCTGGACATTTTCGTCAACAGTGCCGGTACGGCGCGCCACGCTCCGGCGCTGGAGACCGCGCCGGAAAATTTCGACGCGGTGATGGATGCCAATTTCCGCGCCGCCTTTTTTGCCTCCCGCGAAGCCGCGCGGCTGATCATTGCCGGCGGCAAGGGCGGGTCCGTCATCAACATATCCTCACAGATGGGTCATGTCGGCGGCATCGACCGGACTGTTTATGCCGCGTCAAAACACGCCGTTGAGGGCATGACCAAATCGATGGCGATCGAATGGGGCGCACACGGCGTGCGCGTCAACACGATCTGCCCGACCTTTATCCGCACACCGCTGACGGCGCCGACCTTTGCCGATCCGGAACGGGTGGAATGGATCAGGTCGAAGATCAAACTCGACCGTTTCGGAGAGGTTGAGGACATTATGGGCGCGGTTCTGTTCCTGGCCTCCGACGCATCGGCGCTGGTGACGGGTACCTCGATCCTGGTCGACGGCGGCTGGACCGCGGGATAGGGCCGTGTGCTCATAAACGCGGGCGCTCGTTATCACTGCGGATTATGCCCGCTTTACGCCCTGAGGCCGCCGGGGATTTTTGCCGAAACCGGTAAACACAAAATATTGCGGGGAATGACAACCTTGAGCCCGTTCGAGATTGACAGGTCTTTTCGCAAAGACACTTCCGGCCCGTAGCTGCCATTCGCAGCCGATTGATTGCTGCATCGCAACTTCCGCAAAGCCGACATTCATATCAAGATCGAATTCAATGTAGTTTATCGGCGGCTATGCGGACAAAACGGGCATCCAGGATTTGGCGCATAATAGGGGCTATTCAAAGTGCACTTTAACCGGCTTCAGATCTTCGCGCCCATAGGTCAATGATCGGCAGTCAGAAAGATGCTCTCAGGCTCAGTTTTTCTCACCCTTGCGAATATCATTGAGAGTTTGGTAGATGGAAATGCTGCCGGGATTTAATCTAGTGGCTTTCTCCAGAATTGAGATTGCTTCGTCTGTGCGACCAAATGCGGCTTGGATACGAGCCAGCATGATCCAGGCCTGCTCCAATTGTGGGTCCATCTCAATTGCTTCTCGAAAGGCTGCATTGGCTGCATCAAATTGCCGA
>CAMYKZ010000097.1 GCA_947259045.1 uncultured Afifella sp. | reverse complement strand
CGCCTGGTTCTGGGCGTTTGCGGCGATGGCCGTCGGTTCGGCATTCGCGCTCGCCAGCCGCTGGTGGATCCTGCGGCGGTTTTGAGCGGCCATCGCCGGCATGCTTGCAATTTCTCAATCTTTTGCCGTTACACCTGCTGGTCGTGATTGACGCGTATTTGTCGAGTGCCGCATGATGTCGACGGAAAAATACGACAGCCGGTTTGCCGATCTTGAGACCTGGCCAAGTGCAGAGGCGCTGCAGGCGTTGCATGAGGACCAGCTCGCCGCTGTCGCCGCGGTCGGTCCGGCGCTGCCGGATATCGGCCGGGCGGCAGATGCGGCGGCCGAGCGCCTCGGCGACAGGGGCCGTCTTATCTATGCCGGCGCCGGCACCTCCGCGCGGATCGGCGCCCAGGACGGTGTTGAACTGACGCCGACCTTCAATTGGCCCGACGAGCGGATCGTCTATCTGATCGCCGGCGGCGACGGGGCGCTGGTGCGTTCGGTCGAAGGCGCGGAGGATTCCGCCGACAATGGCAGGCTCAACGTTCTGAAGGCACAGGCCGGCAAGGCCGATATCGTCATCGGCCTGGCGGCGAGCGGAACCACACCCTTTACGGTCGCAGCCGTCGAACAGGCTCGGACACTCGGTGCGCTTACGGTCGGCGTTGCCAATAACGCGAACACCCCGCTGCTGAACGCAGCGGATTGTCCGGTCCTGCTGGATACCGGGCCGGAGGCGATCGCCGGATCGACCCGGATGAAGGCCGGCACGGCACAGAAGGTCTTCTGCAACCTGTTTTCCACCCTTGTCATGATGCGCCTGGGACGGGTCTACCGCGGCATGATGGTCGATATGCGGGCCAGCAACGACAAACTGCGCCGCCGGGCGGAGCGCATGGTGGTCCAGCTGACCGATTGCAGCGCGGATGATGCCGTTGAGGCTTTGAAAGGCGCCGGTGGCGACCTGAAGCTGGCAGTCATGCTGGCGTCCGGCTTTGAGCAGGCGGCGGCGCAGGCCGCGCTTGCGCGCCATGGCGGCAACCTCCGGGCGGCGCTTGGCGAGCCTGCAGAGATTGCGCTGCGCGCTTGATTGGAAAAGGCCGCCCCGGACGGAGCGGCCTTTGCGGATAATTCAGCTTGATCAGACACTGAACTGATAGCTTGCCGGCACCCAGCGGTAATCGTCGCCCTCCTTGCCGATATATCCGAGCGCCGGGAACGGCATGTGATAGCCGGTCACCGGGATCCGGTCGGCCGCCGCCATATCGAACAGTTTCTTGCGGGTTGCCGCGGCGCCGTCCTTGTCCATGTCGAAGCGCACATGCCAGTCCGGCCGCTGCACCGAAGCGACAAAATGGTTCGCGGTATCGGCCCACAGCAGCAGGCGCTGGCCATCGCTCTCGATATTGAACGCCATATGGCCCGGCGTGTGGCCGAAAGCCGCAATCCCGGTAATGCCTGATACCACTTCGCCGCCATCCTTGATGAAGGTGAATTTCTCAGCCAGCGGTTTGATATTGGAGGCGACAAGCTTGGCCACACCTTCCGTCGGGCCGGTCATCCTGTCTTCCGGCGTCCAGAAATCGAACTCGGCTTCGCCGGTGACATAACGGGCGTTCGGGAAAGCCGGATTGCCGTCTTCCATCAGCCCGCCAATATGGTCCGGGTGGAAATGGGTTATGACGACGACACTGATCGCCGCCGGGTCGACGCCGCCGGCCTTGATCCGCTCCAGCAGGCTACCTGCATTAGGCCGCCGGCCGGCGCCGTTGCCGGTATCGAACAGCACCAGGTCTTCGCCGGCCTTGACGAGCAGCGGCGTGAAGCCGATCTCCAGCTTGGTCTCCGGCAGGTAATTTTCATTCATCAGCGCCTGGACGGCGGGCGCTTCCTGATCCTGGCCGAAGATCGGATGCGGGCCGTCCAGCGCGATCGCGCCGTCGAGCACCGTCGAACATTCGAAACTGCCGAGATTGAAGCCGTAATGGGTCGGGCGGTTGCCGGCGATCGAGGTCGCGTGCGCGGCCGCATGAGCCGATGTCGCCAAGGACGGCAATATTGCCGTTGCCGCTGCAGCGCCGGCCGTGGAAGCCATCAGGCCGCGTCTGGAAATCAAATGTGTCATGATCGTGCGTCTCCCTCAATTTACGTCATACATCGACTGAATCCGATGTCAGGGAACTAACGCGCCAGCTGCGCGGATCAATCAAAAACGGTCTGTTCACCGAAGGTGAACAATGGGATTATTTGGGAGTTTGACCATCAGGCACGAAATAGAGGTCGATCGACGTGCCGATGCGGGCCACTGGCTGGTGCGGCTTCAGCCAGTCAAATCCGGCGCCACTTGAAGTTTTTGTCCACAGACCGAGGGCAATCCAGCCGGTTGCCGGTTCACCGGGATTGAGCACGGTAACATTCGGCAGATTGTCGTATTTCGGGCCGCCAAGGTAATCGTTGTAGGCGACCGAAATGCTTTCAATGCCGCGGCGGCGGACTTCATCTTCGAGCCGCCAGAGATCTTGGTCCCAGTCGAGATCGACATTGATCAGGATGCCTTCCGGCCGATCGCCGGCGATAAAGTTGAAATAGTTGAAATTGTCCGGATGGGCGGCGATCGAGCTTGCCAATTGCGCTGTGACGATGAGACCCGCGGCGCCGATGGCAGCGGCGCGGTGCCGTGTCATCTCAATCAGCCGGATGATTGTCCAGGCGGCGGCAATGGCCAGCAGCGGATAGACGATCATGACATGGCGTATGCCGAGATTGATGCGGCTGGTTGTGCAGAAGGCCAGCACGGCCAGCGCCACAATGGCGGGCATGGCAATCTGCCATCGGTTCAACCGCAGGCTCTCGCGGACCAGCAGGAAAAAGCCGACCAGCCCGGCGATCAGAACCGGCAGCGGCGTCTTGTAGAAAAGACCGACCGGATAATAGTACCACCAACCGGTACGGCCTGTTTCGCCGAGCAGATATGAGCCCCAGCCATGGGCGCTGAGGCGGGCGACGTCCAGCAGGCCGACGGAAAGATGCTGCAGCACGGCCGGATAGACCGGATAGGCGACAATCCTCTGAAGCAGGCCGAGTTGTGCGCCCGGCTCATGCACCACAAGCGGGGCGAGCTGAAATCCGTAAGCCGCCCAGCCGACAAGGAACCCGCTCCAGATGATCGGCGAGATGCCCTTGCGATGCTCATCGGTGAACTTTGGAGTTTCAGGCATTGCGCGGCGGATGATCCAGCACCGCCAGGCGAAAAGCGCGGCACAGGCAACGGCCAGAAACGGAATGAACGACAGTTTGCAGAACATTGACGCTGCGGCGAAAACACCGAAGCCGATGGCCGTCCGACGGTTCGGGCTGTCCAGCCAGTTGCAAAACAGGTGCAGCGCGATCAGGGCAAATCCGATCGGCGCAATATCAAGTGTGGCAAGCCCGGCATTGCCGGCAACCGGCGGGATCGTCACCGTAAAGAACAGTGCCAGGATCGCCGCATCGCGGCCGATAATCGGCTTGGCCAGTATCCAGGTTCCAAGCAGCAACAGCAGGAAAAACGGCAGGTTGCCGAGACGGGCCGCAGTGATCAGGGCGCGGTATTCGCCGGTCTGGTAGATTATCCGCTCGCCTTCCTGATACATCACCGGTTCAGTGTCGCGGTTGGAACGCGCACCAAGCAGCCAGGGCCCGATGGCGACGGCAACACGGGCAATCGGCGGATGCTGACGCTCGTAAGTGTATGTGCCATGGTCGATCAGTTCCAGCCCGGTGGCGATATGGGCCGGCGCGTCTGTGGTGTGGGACAAGGTTCTGTAGCTGTCGGTCACCAGCCAGACCCCATAGGCGACGATGGACACCAGCAGAAGGACCTTCACCCATTTCCGCGCGAAAGCGCGCCGGGCAGGGATCATGTTTGTGTCAGTGCCGGGCAGGGCCATTGTATCGCTCATGATCAGTTTCCTCCGCCTGCTGAAGTGTCTGCGGTTTCGGAAACGAAGTAGAGATCGATGCTCCTACCGACCCTTGTGACCGGCTGATGTTTGTCGAGCCAGGCATAACCGTCATGATGCCAGGCGCGACGAAACAGGCTGACGGCAACCCAGCCGGTCACCGGTTCGCCCGGCTTGAGCACCGTAAACGTCGGCAGGCCATGGCGGGCGAGCGTTGCACTGCCGTTATAATCAATGGCAACAGATTGCACGTTGCGCGCCCTCAGCTCCGCCGAAAGCCGGTCCAGATCCTGGCCCCAGTCGAGGTCGGCGTTGATCAGAAAGCGCTCCGGCCGGTCGCCCGCCAGCACATTGAAATAGGTCATCTGGTCCGGGTGGGCGTAAAGGCCCGCGGCAAACTGCCAGGCTGCAAGCGTCAGCGCCAGAGCTGCCGCCGGCAGGTGCGCACGTTTGATGGCAAGCAGGCGGCTGATCGCGCAGGCGGCGCCGATGGCCAGGAGCGGATAGACGATGAGAATGTGCCGGATGCCGATATTGATGCGGCTGGTGACAGTGACGAATACCATGATGGCCAGGAAGGTAACGGCCGGCACGGCAAGCCGGTAATCGCCTGTCTGCCGGGAGCGTCTTGCCATCAGAACAAGGCCGGCCAGGCCAAGCGCCAGCAGCGGCAGCGGCGTGCGTACCGCAAGGCCGACAAGATAATAATGCAGCCAGCCGCCGGCGCCTGTTTCGCCGAGCAGATAGGAGGGATGGCCGACACTGCCGAAACCGAGCATCTGCGTAAGTCCCAGTGGCACCATGCGCAGGAAGGCCGGATAGATTTCCGCCTGGGCCAGTGTGTTCAGAATTCCGTTTGCGTCCGCACCAGGACCGGCCAGTGCCGTCAGCCGGAAACCGTAGGCGGTCCAGGCGATAAGCAGTCCGGCAATTATCAGCATGCGGCCATGGGCCAAGTGCGCCTTTGTCAGAACCGGGTTGGGTTCCCGGCGGTTGCGGCCGAGCCAATAGCGCCAGGCGAGCACGGCGGCGAACATGACGATCAAAAACGCCACGGTGGAGAATTTCGACAGGATGGCCGCGGCTGCAAGTGCGCCCAATGCTGTTGCGTTCCAGCGGCCCGGCCCGTCGACCCATGACAGAAAGGCGTAAAGCCCCAACAGGCTGAAGGCGACCGGCGCTATATCCAGTGTCGCCAGGGCCGCATTGCCGATGAGGATCGGCGTGGTGGCGGCAAAAAACAGGGAACAGGCGGCAATCTCCGCGTCGAAGAGGCGCCGCGCCAGCAGCCATGTCGCCAGCAGGATCATGAGAAAGAATGGAATGTTGCCGAGCCGGGCTGCGGTCAGCATTTGCCGGTAATCGCCGGTCTCATAGAGAATGCGGCGGCCTTCGGTAAAATAGGCGCCGATATTGTCCGGATTGGACGTGGCGCCGAGCAGCCACGGGCCGATGCTGACGGCGAGACGGGCAATCGGCGGATGTTTCGGTTCGGTCTCATAGGTGCCGCTGTCAAGCAGTTCGACGCCGGCGGCAATATGCGCCGGTTCGTCCCAGGTATGATTGAACGTGGCATAGGTGCCGGTGATCGCAGCCAGCGAATAGACCAGCGAAAAGGCCACGAGCACGGCAAGCGCCGTTGCACGCAACGGCGACGATCGCTGCAAAGGGACCGCTGTTTCGCTCATTCTGGCCTCGTATCCGCCCGCATGTCCGCCGCAATTGTGCCGGTCTGGCGTCAATTGCCGGGGAATTGGCGGATTTTAGCCGTCAAAGCGATACGATTTGGTTACTGCCGCACATGACTTGGCGGAACCCCTTGCCGAAACATTCCATCTTCCGCAACCGATCTGCAACGGGCCTTCGCCCAGATCTTTCCTTATCCGTTCTGCCGGTTCAGAATAAGCAGGTCATGGAAGAAGGTCGCCATGGATGTGCTCCCGGCTGTGCTGGCTGCAGGTTTACAGTGTGTGTATTTGCGGTTTCTGTTCTGCTGCGCGCTTCTATGAATGCATTATGAATAATGCATTCAGCACCTGCTCAGCCGGAGTGTCCTACAGGGTGAGCGGCAAACAAAAGGAAACGTCAGATGAAATACTTCAACAAGCAAATATTCTCATTCGCCGCCGAAGCCACTGGTAAGGCAATTCTTCCTCTCGCACTGATTTTGAGCCTGGCGCCAGGGTCAGCCAGTGCGACCAATCACCAGCTTAAAGGCGAGTTTTCCATTCAGCAGAAAAGCAATGGCCGGTACCTCGATGCGCATGAGGGATCGAACGACAATTCCGTTGTCACCCGCGGCAAGCAGGGCAACGCCACGCAGGTCTGGATCTTGAGACCGGCCGGTCAGAATACCTATACGATCCAGCAGAAAAGCAATGGCCGCTATCTGGATGCCCATGAAGGTTCGAACGACAATTCCGTCGTCACCCGCAACAAGCAGAACAACACGACGCAGCGGTGGATTCTGGTCTCGTGGGGCAATAATTCCTATACGCTTCAGCAAAAGAGCAATGGCCGGTACATGGATGCCCATCAGGGATCCAATGACAACCGTGTCGTCACCCGGGACATTCAGAGCAACGCAACGCAGCTTTGGGTCATTCGCCGGGCGGTTGTCGAACCCGCGCCGACACCGAACCTCATCGGCGAGTTTATTATCAGGCAGAAAAGCAATGGCCGTCAGCTCGATGCGCACGAGGGTTCCAACGACAACCGCGTTGTCACCCGTGACCTGCAGAACAACACGACCCAGGTCTGGATCCTGAAATCCTACGGCAACAATACCTACAGCATTCAGCAGAAAAGCAATGGCCGGTATCTGGACGCCCATGAAGGATCGAACGACAATTCCGTCGTCACCCGCAATGCGCAGAACAACAACACACAGCGGTGGATCCTGACATCAAAAGGCAACTTTACCTACACGATCCAGCAGAAAAGCAACGGCCGCTATCTGGATGCGCATGAAGGTTCGAACGATAATGGTGTCGTCACCCGCAACGCGCAGAACAACAACACGCAGCGGTGGATCATTCGCCGGTAATTGAAGCGGTACACATTGTGCCCGTCAAACGCGGCTCCGGTTTTCACGCCGGGGCCGCATTTTTTCATCTCGATGACGCACCGGCATCAACCGGCAGTCTTTCCATTCCGGTCAGGCCGGTTCAGAATGAAGCTGTCTGAAGAGGGAGGTTGCCATGCTGACTTTATCGGCGGAGGCCTATGATCGCGGTGCGGCGGTCGAGGAACTGCTCAACGGCAGCGGTGCGGTGCGCATTCGCGGCGTCTATTGCGCCGATCAGGTGGCCCGTGCGCGGCAGATCGTGATGGACCATTCCGACCACGATCCGGGCAAGGTGACCCACTTCAATGCCGAGGCCGACGAGGCCGGCAAACTGTCGTTGCAGCGCCGGGTCTGGAACCTGTTTCCCAAGGGCGACGTGTTCGGCGAGATGATCACCCATCCGGTCATGATGCAGACGATGGCCGATTTCCTCGGTTCCGAATTTGTCTGCGGCTCCTATTGCGCCAGCCGTCTGCTGCCGGGATGCCCGGGCCAGGAACCGCATATCGATTATCCCTATTGGGATTTTTACAATGCCGGCACGTTTCCGGTTGCGATCAATTCCAGCTTCCCGATGAACGCCCAGGCGACGATCATTCTCGATCCGTTCACCGAGGAAACCGGCGCGACGGCGTTCGTACCGGGTTCGCAGCGGGCCTTGCACTATCCCGACGAGAACGACCGGTTTTTCGAAAACTGCGAGCGGATGACCGGCGATCCGGGCGATCTGGTATTCTTTTTCGGCGCTGCCTGGCATTGCGCCATGCCCAACAATTCCAGCCAGGACAGGACCGGGCTGCTGATTGAGTTCCTGCCGAAATTCGTCAAGCCGGTGGAGGATATGCTGACCGGGGTCGACGAGGCGTTTCTTGCCGGGGCCGGCGAGGAGATCCGGCAGTTGCTGGGCCTGAACTATCCCTATCCGCAATTGTTCGACCAGAGCGAAGCGAAGAACGAGATCGGCCGGGCGGAGGCTGGTTAGGTCGCGGACTCATAATTGAGCATCGGCCGGAATGTCCGCTTTGTGCCATGAGGGCATTCGATATGGTTACATTGGCGGATTCCTGATAGGAGCCGTACATGCTCATCCGCTTTGGCTACGACATTAAAGTGACTTGCGAAACTCCAACGCCGATGATCTGTCTGATGGACGTCCGGCCGGAGCGTAACCCCGACATTGTAGCGGCTGAAAAGCTGATCACAACTCCGGCGGTCGAGACGCAAACCTACATCGACATGTTCGGCAATGTTTGCCGGCGCTTCACGGCGCCACAGGGTGATTTCTCGCTCTGGGCAGACGGCACAATCGCCGATTCTGGAGCATACGATCCGATCCATCTGGACGCTGAGGAAATCCCGATCCAGGATCTGCCGGACGAATGCCTTACTTATCTCGTCGGCAGCCGATATTGCGAAACCGACACACTTAGCCAAATTGCCTGGGACCTGTTTGAAAACGTCGCGCCCGGCTGGAGCCGGATACAGGCGTGCGAAACCGACACACTTAGCCAAATTGCCTGGGACCTGTTTGAAAACGTCGCGCCCGGCTGGAGCCGGATACAGGCGATCTGCGATTTCGTAAACGGGCACCTGACCTTCGGATACGAGAACGCACGCGCCACCCGGACCGCAAGGGAAGCCTACGAGGAACGGGTGGGCGTCTGCCGCGATTTCGCCCATCTCGCCATTACGTTCTGCCGCTGCATGAACATTCCGGCTCGCTACGTGAATGGTCATCTTGGCGATATCGGCGTTCCGATCCTGGACCCGATGGATTTCTCGGCATGGATGGAAGTCTATCTTGGCGGCAAATGGATGACATTCGACCCACGCAACAACACGCCACGCATCGGCCGGATTGACGTGGCGCGCGGTCGGGATGCGGCAGACGTGCCGTTAATTAACTCGTTCGGTCCGCATGTTTTGAAGTCGTTTCGGGTTTGGACTTATGAAGTCACGGACGTGCGGGAAAATTAGGCGCGCTGGTACTCAGTCTTTACATGATACAAAACCAACCAAGTCATGCTCACAATGTCTCAATTGGGTCACTTTTCCCCTCTTTTGGAGGCGGAAGAAGCAGTCTGAAGT
>CAMYKZ010000096.1 GCA_947259045.1 uncultured Afifella sp. | reverse complement strand
GACGGCATATCGCCGCTCAGCGTCGATCACAAGAACTGGGACCGGACAGCCGGCCTGATCACCCGCAGGGGCGGCGAGCCCAACCCGTCCGCGGCGCACCTGATCGGCCTGATCCGGACATGCTGCGTCGATGGCGGCTGGGAGAACATGACGGCCCGGCAGGCCCGTCTGGTCCAGAGCGGACACAGGTGAGCGGCGCGGCGAGCGGCTTCAGCACAATTTCGGATCGTTGATGATCCGTTGCCGCGCGGTTCGGGTCCGGTAACCGCTTTCAATCAGCCAGTCGCGCATCACATCGAGCAGTTCCCTCTTCACATCGGCATAATCGGGCGCGTCCCAATAATTGTGCGTCTCGCCGGGATCTTTTGCCAGATCGAACAGCTGGCCATATGTCTCACCCTTGAAATGAACCAGCTTGTGGGTGCGCGAGCGCACCATGGTCAGAAATTCCGCGCCGGTCAGGTTCACGTCGCCCGCCTGTTCGCAGAAGACATGCTCACGGCCGGCAAAGTCGGAACCGTCCAGCGCCGGTGTCAGCGACATCGCCTCAAATGACGGATCCGGCTCGACACCGGCCCAGTCCAGGATTGAAGGTCCAAGGTCGAAAAGCTGCACCAGGCTGTCGACTTCCAGGCCTTCGGCAAACCGGCCGGGCGCGCTGATGATCAACGGAACCCGGGTGGTTTCGTCGTAGGGCGCCCATTTCTGCACCAGCCCGTGGTCGCCGAGATTGTCGCCATGGTCGGAGGCGAAGACGATTATCGCATTGTCGAGGCGCCCGGCCGCCTCAAGAGCATCGAGAATTGAACCCACCTCCCGGTCGATCATTTCCACGTTGGCGCAATAATAGGCGCGCATGCGATGCAATTGTTCACGCGTCGGATCGAGACTCCAGACGACGGAATCGTGATCGACCTCGACATCGTGCCTGCGTTTTTCCTGAAACGGCGGCGGCAGCCCGTCCAGTTCCTGCTGGGTGACTTCAGGCAGCGGAATATCGCGCGACATGTAGCGCTCGATATAGTCAGGCGTCGGATCGAACGGCGGGTGCGGCCCGGGGAAACCGACGACCATGAACAATGGCTTGGTAAGCGGTTTTGTCTCCAGCCACCATTTTGCCATGCGGCCGACAAACACATCCGAATGAAGGTGCTCCGGCAGTTCCCAGGGAAATGCGCCGAGGCATTCCCGGTAATCGGGCCGCTGACGGTAGGTTTCGCGCTGCTGCTTTTTCAGCCCGTGCGCCGCCAGCGCCTTGTCCCACTCATCGAAATACCAGCGGCCTTCCATGTAGCGGTCCTTGTTTTCCACCACATAACGTTCGTCGAACCCGGCCGGGGCGTCATAGGGAATGGTGTGCATCTTGCCGATGCTGACGGTCTGGTAACCGGCGGCGGCAAGCTGCGAGACCCAGGTGCGGCTCCACGGCTGGCCGTTGCTCAATACGCCGTTGGTATGGGGATAATAACCGCTGAACAGGCTTGCCCGGCACGGCACGCAGCTGGGCGCGGTGACGTGGCAGTTGGAAAACGAAACGCCGCGCTCCACAAGCCGGTCGATATTGGGCGTGTCGACATGCGATGCGCCGAGCGCCCGGATCGTATCGTAACGCTGCTGATCGGTCATGATCAGGACGATGTCCGGTTTTTCTGTCATTGTCTTTCCTCGTTTAACTGTCACCGGCCTCGTTTAACTGTCGCCGGTGGGCGCTGGAGTTCATAGCTGGATCTGGAAGAAGCGCTCGGCCAGCACATCGATATGCGCGCGCATTGCCGTCGCAGCCATTTCAGGAATGCCACGTTTGAGCGCCTGGTGAATGGCCCGGTGTTCGTCGACGCTGCGCTTGCGGTTTTCGATACTTCGGGTCTGCCGGTACCAGCGCTCCCACATCGGCCCGCCGCGCAGCGACCATAGATGGTCGACATAAAGCGGCAGCAGGCTGTTGCCGGCCGCTCTGGCGATCAGAGTGTGAAATTCCGCATCCGCCCGGTCGTAACGATCGAAATTGTCCAGCGCGGCTTCCATTCTCTCAATCGTCCTGCCGATGGCCTTGAATTCGTCGGCAGTGCCACGCTGGGCTGCCCTGTAGGCGGCTTCACCCTCAATCAGCCGCCGTGCCTCCAGGATCTCAAACGGGCCGGCCTGGTCGGCAATTTCGAACATCGGCCGATCGACTGTGCGAGCAGAGTCCGGCAGGACGAACACACCGGCGCCAATGCGGATTTCGACATACCGCATCAGTTCCAGCGCCAGCAGCGCCTCGCGCACGGTGGTCCGGCTGACCTGCAAAGAGGCCGCCAGTTCCCGTTCCGGCGGCAGCCGGTCGCCGGTATGGTATTCACCGGTGTCGATGCGTTCGGCCAGATCGCCGGCAATTTTCAGATACCGGCGTTCGCCGCCGGTGGGCAGTTCAAGACGCACTTTCGGTCTCCATTACCGGCTCTCCCGCTTGGCCAGTTGCCGGGATGCAAACCGCTGGGCCACAAGTGGCCAGAGCAGCGTCAGCAGAGCCAGAACAACAAATGCCAGCGCGAACGGCCGCCCCAGAATTGTCGCGACATTGCCGTCCGACATCATCAGCGCTGCACGCAATTGCTCCTCGGCAATCGGGCTTAGAACAAATCCGATGACAAATGGCCCGAGCGGAACGCGTGCCGCCTCCAGGCCAAGGCCAATGACCCCGAAACCGATCATCACCCAGACATCGAAGAAACTGTTGTTGACGGCAAATGAGCCAATAACGCAGAACACCAGAATTGTCGTAAGCAGAACCGAGCGCGGGATCTGGGTCAGCCGCGCAATGTAGCGCACGAGGCCCCACATCAGAATCAACATGAAGATATTGGCCACCAGGTAGGCGGCGATAATGCCGTAAGCCACTTCCGGCGCGTTCTGGAACAGCAACGGGCCCGGTTGCAGATTGTGGATGGTCAGGGCGCCGATCAGAATGGCTTCGGTCACGCTGCCTGGAATCCCCATCGTGATCAGCGGGATGAGCGCGCCGCCGATGGATGCATTGTTGGCAGTCTCACCCGACACCACGCCCGGCTCGTGCCCGGTGCCGAACTTTTCCGGTTCGGCGGACAATTGCCGTGTCGTGCTATAGGAGATCAGCGCCGCAATGTTGCCGCCGATACCCGGGAGCAGGCCGATCCAGGTGCCGATAATGCCCGATCTCAGCATGTTCGGTCCGTGCCTGCGGGCGTCGGACCAATAGACCGGCAGCCGACGGCCGACGTTTTTCAGGCGTCCGGTATTCTCAATTTCCGGACGCACGCAGTCGCGCAATATCTGCGAGATGGCGAAGGCGCCGATCAGAACCGGCAAAAGCCCGAAGCCGCTCGCCATAAGGCTGAACCCGAATGTCAGACGCGGCAACCCGATCGAGGTGTCGATGCCGGGCAATGCGAATGCCATGCCGAGCACGGCAGCCAGCAGCCCCTTGGCAAGCGAGCCCTGGGTCAGCGCCGCCAGCATGACCAGCGCCATCAGAACGAGACCGAAATATTCCCACGGCCCGAACTGCAGCGCGATCCGCGCCAGCGTCGGCGATATGCCGGCCAGGAACACCCAGGAGATCAGTCCGCCGACAACCGAGGCCAGAATGCCGAGCGCCAGCGCCCGCTCTGGCTGGCCGTTGAGGGCCATCGGATAACCGTCGAATGTGGTGACGATCGAAGCCGGCGTTCCGGGCATCCGCAACAGGATGGCGGTAATCAGCCCGCCGGATATCCCGCCGACATATTCGCCGATCAGAAGCGTCACCGCATTGACGGAATCCATATGGAACGTCAGCGGCAATGTCAGGGCGATCAGCATGGAAGCGGTCAGGCCCGGAATGGCGCCGACGACAATGCCAAGCGCCACGCCGCCCAGCAGGAACAGGAGATTGTCGATCGACGCCAGTGTGATGAATGCGTCGATCATGATCAGCCGAGATCCACGTAGAAAAACCGCGTCAGCGCAAAGAAGATCAGTGACGAGAGCAGCAGACCGAAGGCGAAGAACGCCAGTGCCTTGCGCCAATCCGGTTTTGAAAGCAGATGAGCGGATATTGTGACGAACAAAGTCGTTGCCGGGACGAAGGATGCGCGAAATACATCGAGCGCCAGGACGTAGACAATGAGTGTTGCAAAGACTGCGATGCCCTTGTAGCGGGATTGCAGACCCGGCATCGAAGGCATCTCATTTCCGCCGGCCTTCCGCCGTCTGACCGCGCCTGCACCGATCCACCCTGCGAACAGAACGATCAGCCCGGCCAGGATCTGCGGCAGTGCCGCAGATCCCATCGGTTCGTAACGCGGCGGAGGCAGGCTGCTTGACCCGACAACCAGAACGACCGCAAGCAGGATGGCCGCCCCGGCCAGGGCGAGATCGACGAGTGCGGATGGCCCGGTGTCGGAATTCACGCTCTCTGACCTTTTCTGGGACCTTTTCTGGGGATCTGCGTCTTACTTGATGGCTGCCGCAATCGGCTTGAGGGTCTCAAGCACCTGTTTCGATTCCGCCATCGCTTCGTCGCCCGGCATCCAGTAGGCCTCAAGCGCGTTTTCCTTGAAATAGGCGATGATCTCCGGATCTGCGATTGCCTTTTCCAGCGCCGCGGCAAGGATTGCGACGGCTTCATCGGGCGTGCCCGCAGGCGCCAGCCACCAGTTCGGATTGGCCCAGGACGCCCTCGCAAACCCAAGCTCTGTTGCAGTCGGCACATCGGCAAGTTCAGGCAGCCGGTTGCGGCCGAAATAGATGATCGGCCGCAGGCCTTCCTTGCCGCCGGCGAGATATTCCGAGGCGGCAAACAGTGCGATATCCGCATTGCCGCCAAGCGCCAGGCGCAACCTGTCGGCGCCGCTGTTGGCAGTGACATAGCGGGTCTCGAAGCCGGCGTCCTGCGCCAGCATGGCGCCGACGAAATGCGGTATCGTGCCGATCCCGATCGCTTCCACCAGGCTGCGCGGTTCGGCTTTCAGCTTGGTGACCAGATCATCCATCGTCTTGTAGGGTGAATCCGCCCGCACGGTCCAGACCGGGCTGCCGCCGCCGGTAAACCCGATCGACTTGAAATTATCCGGCCCGAAATCCCCCAGTCCCATGGCGGAAGCAATCAGCATCTGATGATGCCAGTGGACGATCGTATGGCCGTCCGCATCGTCGCGGCCCATGGCATTGACGGCATTGGCGCCGGCGCCGCCGGGCGCATTGACGATCACCATAGGCTGAGGCAGCCACTTATTGTCCTCGATCTTTTTCGCCAGCAGGCGGGCGACGGTATCGGTGCGCCCGCCGGGTTTGAAGGGAACGATGACTTTGATCGGCTTGGTCGGAAAGTCGGCCGCTGCAGCCGGGCCGCCAAGCAATGCCGGCCCGGTGCCGGCATTCAGGCCGAGCGCCATCACGCCGCCGAGCAGACCGGAGACGATAAGACGCCGTGTTCTGGACGATTGCCGTTTGAACATTTTGATATTTCCTCCCGATTCCAAATTGGATGGACCAAAGTAGAGATTTGCGGTAATATTGTCTAGACCAATTTATTGTGGATCTTTGGCGCAATGGCGGTGCGGAGCGGACCGGAAACAGGATTGCGGCCGAAATCCGGAAATCGGGAGCCAAGATGACTGACGCAAAACCGGCCAGGGATCTGGTGGCGATCAAGGGATATTGCCTGCCGGTTTCCGATAAGACGGTGTGGATCATGCTGGAAGCGGTCCTGGCCGACGGCACCTCCGGATTTGGCGAGGCGACCGCCTTCGGGGCGGAGGCGGCGATATCCGGCGAGATCGACAGGCTGGCGGCTTCCATTGCCGCCAATCCGATTGCGCCGATAGGCCCGGCCCTCAGCCGCCTTTCATCCGCACCGGTTTCGCAGGCCCGGCGGCAGGTCCTGATCGCGCTGGAGCAGGCCCTGTTCGATGCCGTGGCGCGGCATGCCGGGCTGCCGCTTTCGGTGCTGCTTGGCGGCCCGTTCAGCGATCGCGTGCCGGTCTATGCCAACATAAACCGGGGGATCGCCGACCGGTCGCCGGACGGCTTCGCGGCTGCCGCGAAAGCGGTCTGCGCGCAAGGATACAGCTCCCTGAAGATTGCGCCGTTTGATGGCCTGCACTGGAATCAGGGCGATATTTCAGATCGCAAGGCGCTGTTTGCCAACGGTGCCGCCCGCGTCCATTCCGTCCGGGAGGCCGTCGGGCCAGGCGTCGATATCCTGGTGGATTGTCATTTCCGCTTCGACCCGGCGCTTGCCCGATACGCCCTCGACGCGCTGGCCGATGCGTCGCCCTACTGGATTGAAGACCCGGTCGACTGCCTGGTGCATGACGGGGAGATTCAACGCAGCCTTCGGGCCTCTGCCCACCGGCTGGGGATGCGCATTGCCGGTGGTGAGCATGTCAGAACCCTGGCCGATGCCCGTGCGCTTTTCGGGATCGGCGGATATGATGTCATATTGCCCGATCTTCGCCTAACCGGATTGCGGCGGGGAATGACAATCCTTGAGGTTGCAGCATCGCACGGTGTCGCTGCCAGCCTGCACAATCCGGTCGGGCCGGTGCTTGACGCGGTAAGCGTTCAGGTCGCGCTGGCGGTTCCGAATTTCCTGATCCTGGAGCGTCAGGTCAATGAAACGCCGCTTTTTGATGCGCTCAGAGGAGGCCCGGCGCCGCTTGCCGGCGGTGCGCTGGTGGCCCCGGACGGCCAGGGGTTGGGGTTTCTGATCGACAGAACCGAACTCAATGACCGTACGAAGGTTCGATGATCTTATCGAACGACCAAAAAGCCCGGCGTGTATTGTCAAACCTTCAAGCCACTCAGGGCCACCGGTCTTCAGATACGACCTGTTACCCATGTCTCCGGGTCGGACACAGAAATCAACTGGCGGTGGACGGAGTCTGGTGCGAACCCGTCTCTGCTGTCAATTTCGCTGTTTACAGGGAATAAACAGGGAATTTTTCGATTTTTGACCTGAGTATGATGATCTGTGGCCGGAATTTGGGCGCAATTTCAATCACTTGCAGAAGAATTCCCTGCCAATTAAAACAGGGAATTTGAAACCCGGGATCACGGAAAGGTACTGCGCGGAACAGGGATTGGTGAGTTAAGATCAGGCAATCAGGAATTGAACCCGGAAAACCGGTCAAAGGTGTCTTCCAGGTCGTCGTTTTCTTTGTCGTCATCCTGGTCTGCGCTGACAACGACCAGCGTCATGGCATACCCGTTGCGCTGGTAAAGCGTCTGGACGCTGATGGCACTGTTGTCTGGTCTGGAGATCCAGTCTGCGGGATCGGCCTCTTCCATTTCCGTGAGCTTTGAGCCGTCACGCTTTTGGGGAAGTTCCGGCATCGGATCCTCCGACTTGATTGCGGTGTAAGGAAATCCACTCGGCCTGGCCCAGTATCGCAATCGCCCCTGATGGCTGAAGGCAACGGCAATCATTGAATCGTGCAATTCGACATATCGGCGCGCGACAGCTGAACGGCTGACATCGCACTCAGTCGCTGTTGTCAGAACAGCATGCAGATCCGGCGGCCCAGATAAAACATGCGCCAGGCGCGATCGGGGCAGGAGCGTTTCGATTGCAAACCGGTTGGCTTCGGCTTCCTGACGCTGATGTTTCGTCAGGCTGGGTTTGATGATCCATCTGCCGCGCTGGATGTCATCGCGGCTGCACTGGAAGCCGACGTCGTCAGTCGGAACATGCCATGGGTTGAGGAAATGGCAGAGTTCGTGGGCAACCGTGAACCTCTGGCGCTGCCGGTTTGAACGGGCGTTGACCACAATCGAGCCGAATCCACGCTCCAGAGGCGTAATCAACGCGCCTTCGAAATTGGAGAGCGGTGCGACCCGGATTTCATGAATGTCCAATGCTCTGGCAATGGCATGAATTGGGATGGGGCCGCTCCAGCAGTCGAGCTGATCATGGATGGCCGATGCCATCCGCTCCGGGTTCGGCCCGGCCTCCTCAATGTCGATGCGATCGAGACGGATATTCTCTTCAGAATTCAAATCAATTGCCGTCCTGTCCAGTCCGCCGTTTGATCAGGGACTGCATCATGTCGTCGAGGATTTCGCGCTCGCGGTCATCCAGTTTCTGAGCCTGGCGGAACATCCGGGCCAGTTGCACATCGGCGTCGGGTGCCTTGCGGTCTTCGCCAACGAGGAAACTGACCGAAACATCGAAATGATCAGCGAGCCGTGTGACGAGCGCCATCGACGGGTTGTCGGTCCTGGCCTTTTCCAGCTCCCAGATATGCGCCTTTGAGACGCCGACCGCGTCGGCCACCTGCTGCAGGGATTCCCTATTCTTCAAACGCAACTCGGTAATGCGCTGTGCCAGATCCATTTGGCTCTCCCTGTTGATATGTTCATGTGATCTGACGTTTTCATACCATGATCATTGCATAATACCAGTGTTTTTTGTATCTGACGAAAATGACAGACGAAAACGATTCGCGATAGGAGCGACACATGCCGGATCCAATCATCGAAATGATCGCCATTCAGGGCCTGCGCCCGTGGGTGAAGAATGCGCGGACGCACTCAAAGAAACAGATCCGCCAGATCGCCGCCAGCATCCGGACATTCGGCTTCACCAATCCTGTGCTGATCGACGCGAAGAATGCCATTCTTGCCGGCCATGGCCGTGTCGAGGCGGCAAATCTTCTGGGCATGGACCGTGTACCCTGTGTCCGATTGGAGAAT
>CAMYKZ010000095.1 GCA_947259045.1 uncultured Afifella sp. | reverse complement strand
GTCTTTGCGTCTGCTGCCTGGTTCGTCGCCGCTCTCAGCGTCTTGCGCTTGCTCAACCCGACGATCGCCCTGCTCGACAGCGTCGCTTTGACCATCGGCGATACGCGCGTCTCCATCTACCTGCTGCTGAAGGGCGGCATCATTGCCGCGATCCTGCTGTGGATCGCTGCCGGCGCCTCCAATGTCCTGCAGACCAGATTGAGAAGTACACGGCGCCTGACGCCCTCGGTTCAGGTTCTTATCGGTCAGCTGGCAAAATTCACGTTCCTGTTCGTCGCACTTGTCATTGCTCTCAATACCGTCGGCATTGATCTGACGGCGCTGGCAATCTTTTCCGGTGCCGTCGGCGTCGGCATTGGCTTTGGTCTGCAGAAGATCGTCTCAAACCTCATCAGCGGTATTATTTTGCTGATGGACCGCTCCATAAAGCCCGGGGATGTCATCGAAACCGGCGGAACATACGGCAGGGTGACAAGCCTTGGCGCCCGCTACGCTTCTGTGCTCACACGCGATGGCACCGAACATCTCATACCCAACGAGGAACTGATTATCGGCCGGGTCATCAACTGGTCGCATTCCAACCCCAATGTCCGCCAGAAGGTGCCGATTGGTGTCTCCTACAAATCAGATATCGAGCTGGCAAAGCAGTTGGTTCTCGAAGCATGCGCCGAGACCGATCGAATCTTGAAGTTTCCAGAGCCCAATTGCCTGCTGCGTGGCTTTGGCGACTCTTCCGTCGATTTGGAGGCCCGATACTGGATAAACGATCCGAGCGAAGGCATCGCCAATGTTGCAAGCGAGATGCTGTTTCGGGTCTGGCACAAATTTGCCGAGCACGACATCGAGATTCCGTTCCCGCAGCGCGATCTGCATCTGCGATCGGGATTGCATCCGGCTGACGAGGACGACGCTAGGAACGACAAAGCCGAGCTTGCCGCGTGACCGTCATACGCTTCTGCCGCGCAGACGGTAATAGCTTTAATATTCCTTCTCAAATTAGATCCCGGCCTTCGACTTACCGTTGGCGCCGACTTCACCGCGGGCCTTCAGGCCCTTTGTGATATCGAGATCGATCGTCACCCGGCTCGAACCCGATGTTGTCCACCGTTTGACACTAAGATAAAAGTTGAACGCGCAGAGCCTCCGACTTCCGCGCTAAAAAACCACGCTTTAACCGACGCGATTTCCGGCGATTATAATTTTAAACGCTAGCCGCACCATGGACCTGACAATCCGACATCGGACAAGATACCGCTACGACGGCGCCGGCAGCCATGCCGTTCAACGGCTTCGGCTGATCCCGACCGACAATCCGGCGCAAACCGTTCAATCCTGGACAATCGAGGCGCCGGGCATGGACAGCGCGGCTAGCTATACCGATGGCCTTGGCAACGTCGTCTATTTGATTTCTCAGGCCGAACCGGAAGAGGAACTGGTCATCACGGCAAGCGGCGAGGTGACAACGACCGACACCGGCGGTGTGCTCGGCATGCTCAACGAAATCGCTAATCCAGCTATTTTTTTGCGACCGACAGCGCTGACGCAATCATCTGCCGAAATCGACGCACTGGCCGCCGACGTCAGACTCGACGATCCGTTGGAGATGGTCCATGCTCTGTTGGAAGCGATCGCCGAACAGGTCGCATATGTTCCCGGTTCCAGTCATGCCGGCACGAGCGCGGCTGAGGCCTTCGCCGCCGGTTCGGGAATCTGCCAGGACCATGCCCATATTTTCATTGCCGCCTGCAGGCAGCACGCCATCCCGGCACGCTATGTCACCGGCTACATGCATATGACCGACGAAGCTGAAGCTGTTTCCCATCATGCCTGGGCGGAGGCCAATTTGGCCAATCTCGGCTGGGTCGGCTTCGACCCGGCAAACCGGCAATGCCCAACGGAGCACTATGTGCGACAGGCCTGTGGCTTCGACGCACTATCGGCGGCGCCAATTGTCGGAACGCGGCGGGGCAGCGGGCGCGAACAGCTTGACGTTGACGTCGTTATCCAGCAGCAGCAATGAAGCGCAACTCACGGAATCCAGAGACTCTGTTCATGACATATTGCGTCGGCTTGCGGCTGGACCACTTTATGGACGCTATTCCATCTCTAACACGCTGAATTATACGGATAAATAATCGCTTCCAGGGGCGGACGGGCGGACGATAAAGACTCTAATATTCTTTCTCAAAATAGAGTCCGGCCTTCGATTTGCCGTCGGCACCAACCTCGCCGCGGGCCTTCAGGCTCTTTGTGATATCCAGATCGATGGTCACCCGGCTCGAACCCGATGCCGCTCCCTGCTTCACACCAAGATAGATGTTCTCGCCCAGATATTTGCCGACACCGACCGATGCCGCGCCCGTCTCGTCGGTGGTGATGTCGAGATCGTCGATGCCGAGCGAACTGCGCAGCCGGTCCAGCACGCCGGGTCCGCCGCCGGCGCCGGTCAGGGTTGCGATGGCGCTTGCCAGTTGCGCGATCTGCAGCGGTGAAAGCTTCGACAGACTGCGGTCGAATAGCAGGATCGCCAGCACCTCGTCCTGCGGCAGCGTCGGGACGGACGTGAATTCAAATGTTGGATTGGTCGCCGGACCGCGCACCACGACCGCAGCGGTGATATTGCCGGCGCTCGTATCGGCGGAAAAATCCAGCAGCGGGATCAGCGATCCGGTAAAAGTGACGGTGCCTTGGGACATCGCCAGCCGCCTGGTCAGGATGTTGAGCCTACCGCGAATGAGGTTGAAGGCACCGATCGCCCGCGGCGCGGCGGCCGAACCCTCAACCTGCACCCGGCCGCCCAGCTCCGCATCGAGACCGCGGCCGCGCACATAGACCTGGCGCGGCGCCGAAACCGTCAGATTGAGGCCAAGATTCGACGACGGCGCGCCGCCCGCCTGTTGTGGTTTCAGCGTCTCGACCTGGCGCCGCACATCGGCGGGCGCGTTGACGTGACCGACGGTAATTGCCGAAACGGACCCGCCCGGCAAGCGATCCGGCACCTGAATGTCCGCGCGGGCGATGTCGATGCGCCCGCCAAGGACAGAATCGTCAGCCAGCGGGCCATTGAGCGTAAGAGCAGCGTTAAAAGCCGCTGAAAGAATGCGTCCGTCGGCATAATTGGCGTCAGTCAACTGAATTGAAAGGTCGGCGGGAAAGCCGTCCTGCGGCCGCACGCCGATCGTTCCGTTGACGACCAGCGCGCCTTTAGTACCCAGCGTTCCGGTCAGGCTTTCAATGCGGGCCTGGGAGCCATCGAGTATGATACGGCTGGCAATGTTTTTGACGACGATTGCCGAGCGCGTGTCGATGAAGGTCGCGCCGGCGGTGGAAATCTCCCCAGAAATATTAGGCGTGCCGAGGCTACCCTTGAGCGCAATATCAACGCCGGCAGCGCCATCCAGGCGCATTCCGGAACCGGCAAGCCGGGCAGCGGCGATTGCGAGCGGCACCGTGCCGCGCATGGCAAGATCCATATCGACTGGCCCGGCCAGACGGACGCCTCCGGCAACGGCCAGATCCATGCCATCGCCCGACACAGTTGAACGCAATTCGACGGCCTTGTCCTCAAATGTGCCCTCGGCCGCTACGTTGAGCGCCGGCAGGCCGGCTGATCGCGCCGCCTGCGCCGACGCCTCCCGCCAAGTGATGTTGAACGGCACGCGGGGCGAAGAAGCCGGCCCGGACAGCGAAACTGTTCCCGTAATCGCCCCGGCAAGACCAAGTCCGGGGGCGAAAGTGTCGGCAATGGAGGCCGGCACCGCGGCAAGGCCGATCTCAAGATCAAGGCTCTTGCCGATTGATCCCGATACAATGGCGCCGCCGCCGGCAACGGCCAGCGCGGCCTGCTCGATGCGTGCTGTGCCGCCGGCAATGGTCAGTCGCACCGGTGCCTTCAGCGAGGCATCGATGCCGCGATAGATCGCATTGCCCTTTTCGAGCGCGATCACAGTTGTACCGTCGCGCCTCGTTAGCGTACCTGTCGCCGAAACCGGTGTACTGTTTGTCGTAGCCGTTGCGTTGAAGACGGTCGCGGCGCCGGCGTGTTCAGCATTGACTGTCAACGCCTCGACAATTGCGCCGCCGGCTTCCAGGCGGGCACTTTCAAAACGGCCATCGATCACCGGTGCAGTAAATGGGCCCATAATGGCGGCGTCGAGCCTGCTTTCGGTCAGGCTCAGCCCGGCCAGCCTGGCGCGCGGCGCGGTTGCCGCCAAATCGACGGCCAAGCGCCCTTCGCGCTCGCCCAAGATTATCGTTCCTTGCATGGCGCCGGAAAGGTCGTCGCGCAGCAAAAGCGGTGCGATTTCGGCCAGATCGGGTATGGAAAACTCAAACCGGCCCGCCGGATTGCCGCCCGCCGGCGCGCTGAGATTGCCCTCCACCACCGCCCCGCCGGCGCTGATGCGGATATCATCGGCCAGCCGCTCGCCTTGCGCCGTCGATGTGACCTGGGCGCTGGCCTCAACCGGCTTGCCAGCGAATTTCGCCGAACCGGCAAGCTTGCCAGACGGCGTCGCCGCCGACAGAACGCCTTCGAATGCAAGCTTCGGGTCGACCAGTTCCTTGCCGCGCAGGCGGATTGTCTCGCCCTGTGCGGTGATCACGACATTCGGCGCGGTGAGCGGTCCATCGGCCTTGATGGTGATGTTGGCGCCGCCGGAAAGTTCCGATCGGAAATACGACAGGTCCGGCGCGGTGAGAACCGCATCGGCGGTCAAGGCATTGCCGTCGATTGTCAGGTTGCCAGTCGCGTTCAGTGTCGCCGCGGCGACGGACGCCTTGCTGAAGGCGAGCCTGCCTTGGGTTGATCGCTCGATCTTGCCAGCAAGCGAAACCCGGCCATCCCCGAAAAGCGGCGGCAGCCAAGGATCGGCCGCCGTATCAGCGGATGCCCGGACATCAAGATCAAGACTGCCGGCGCCGGCGTCGGTCGTTCCTCGTGCCTTGAGCATCGCAACCGCGCTCGCCGCTTCGGCGTCATTGACGGTCATAAGCCCGTCTTTCCAAGTCCCTGAGGCTGCCAGACGCAATGGCCCGGCAAGATACGGCGCTGCGCGCATATCGGGAACAGCAAGCTGCGCGGCCGTCGCGGTCACCTGAAACGGGAAAATGCGCCGCGAGAAATTGCCGCTCTTGCCGGTGGCGGAAATATCAAGGCTCGCACCGGAATAGCCCATACCGCGAAACGCCGCGACCTGGCCTTGCAGCGCCCATTCGGCAGCGTTTAGCGCGCCGGCCAGCGTTGCCTTCAATCTGCTTTCGCCGACCGCAATCGCCTCGCCGTTGGCCAGCGTGAAGGCGACCTGCGTGTCCTTGGAGGCAAAGCCAATTTCGGCCTCGCCACCGATCCGCCTGGTCGACGGATCAAACCGGCCGAGACCGGAAATCTGCGTCGTTGCTGATCGCAAATCTGCTTTCGCGATATTAAACTCTCCAGCGTCGGTGCGTGTCAGGTCAAAGCTGACCATTGTGTCGCCGGCAAACATCGGCCGAATATCTACCGGGATCAGCGGTGCGACGCGACCAGCAAGCTCTGCCTGGACGCGCAGGCCGGCGTCTTGCCGCCCTATCGTCGCCGTGCCGCTGACCGTCGGTGCGCCGGCCAGAGAGATCAACAGATCGCCGATCCAGGCATTAAGCGGGCCGGAGCCGGATATCGCCGCCTGCATGGAGGGGAGATCAGGCACCTTGAGCAGCCGCACCAGTGTGCCGCCCTGCGGCTCGCTGAATTGGACATCAAGGTCGAAGCGGTTTTCTCCCGGTTGCAGATCAAGCTTTGCTGCAAGCGTTCCGGTCGGCCCGTCGAGCCTTTCGGCAGACAGGTTCAGCGTCAGTTGCACCGGATCGTCGTTGAAGTTTGCCGAGCCGGCCAGCCTGATCTCGGCCGCTTGGCCGACCACCGGTTCGGCCACGACCAGGCGATCGACGGAAAACCTATCAACGCGCAGGGCGACCTGCGGAACGCTGGATAAGAAACCGCCCGATTTTTTTCCTGGCGCAGGCAGCCGTTTTCGCAATATTTCGATTTGCGCAATATGAAGACTGTCCAGCGCAATGTTGCCGCGCAGAATGTTGAGCGGCTGGATATCTACCTTGACCCCGGTTAGGCGCAGCCATGGGCCCCTCGCATCGGAAACGGTCACCATTTCGATCGCCGGCTTGCCGGTCAGCGTGCCGGAAAGTCCTTCGACCTTGACGCCGCCGGTCTCGTCGCTGGCAAAGCGGGTGATAAGCTCCTCGATGAAGGCATGGCTGGGGCCGGCCGACAGGAGCAGAACAAGCGCCACGCCGAGACAAAGTGCGACGAAGCGCCGGACATGGTGGCAACGGGCAGGTTTCATTGGCACCACCGGGTTTGCGTCACGTCGCTGCATGGCATGCCGGACTTGTTCAAAATGCCTGGCCGAAGCCGACATAGATGCCATAATCCGGTTCGCCCTTTATTGTCTTCAGCGGTACGGCGACATCAAGGCGCAGGGGACCGACCGGCGTCAGATAACGCAGACCGACTCCGGCACCGGCAAAAAATGTGCCGTCGCTGCCGGGAAGAGAATCGGGGAAAGCGCCGCCGAAGTCGACAAACGGCACAATGCCAATTTTATCGGTAATCGCGATCCGCGCTTCCAAAGATGCTTCGGCGAAACTACGGCCGCCAGTCAGCACGTCGGTCGGCGTGCGCGGACTGGCCGCCTGGAAGGCATAACCGCGAATTGAGCCGCCGCCGCCGGCATAAAAACGCCGGTCGGGCGGAATCGCGGCCAGCGATGCACCAACGATGGACCCCGCCGCAACCCGCGCAGCAAGAACGATACTGTCCGCATCGCTCAGCGAGAGATAAGTGGAAAGCGACCCCTGAGCGATGAAGAACGCATTGCTGTTTTGCGCGTCGTAGATCGGCTCGGCCATCACCGTTGCGCGATAGCCTTCGGTCGGATTGAGCGTGCTGTCGCGGCTGTCATAGACCAACGCAATCGGTACGCCGATCAGCAGATTGGTCCGGGAGCCGAAAACGTCGGTGGTTTCCGACCATTCCACTTCCAGGCTGGCACTGCCGGTTATCTGATCGTTGAAGATCCGGGTCAGGCCGATCTCACCGGAGACGGCGCGCTTGGAAAAAGCGTCAGGGTTTTCCTGATCGGCCGCCAGCCCAGCGGTCAGCGTCGTTGCCGGTCCCAGAACGCCGGGTTTGGCAAAGGTGATGGCAGCATGATAATCGAGATCGTCGACGCCGCTGGCATCGCCGATGCGATTGACGGCGCCTTCGATGCGAAACCGTTCGGCGCGCCCGAAAAGATTGCGATGCGCCCAAAAGGCTTCGGCGCCAAATCCTTCGGTATTTGAGGCCGTTACGCCAATGCCGATGACCCGCCGCTTGCGCTCGCCCACTTCGATGCTGATCGGCAGCATACCGTCCGGCGTCAGCATCTCGGCCTCGCTGATGACGACGGTGTCGAAAACCTCCAAAGCGCGCAGCCGCTTCGCCGCGGCCTTGATTGTTTTGGGGGAATAAACCTGCCCGGCTGGAATGCCGGCCTGCAGGGCTACGAAATCGGCATCCATGCGCTCCGTACCGGTCACGGTAACGGTGCCAAAGGTTGCCGCCCGGCCTTTCTCAACGGCGATGACGACATCCAGCCGCTGCGTCGCGTGGTCGGCCGTGATCGTGCGATCGATTATGTGTGCATGCGGAAAGCCGCGCTTGCGCCAAGCCTCTATAAGGCGGTTTTCGGCTTCCAAAATCAATCCGGACCGGGCCGCCTCGCCGGCAACAAGTCCCAAAGCCGCGGCGTTTGAAGCACCATCGCTCGCGCCCCGAATATCGACCCGTCCAATGGTGAAGACCGGTCCGGGATCGACACTGATCGCCACGGCGACGGGCTCTGCCCGCGCCAGCGTCTCGTTGATGGGGATCTCCTGGTAAGGCCGTCCGCCGATGCGGATTGTAATAGTGCCGCCATAATGGCCTGCCTCGTAAAGCGTTGCGATCAGCTGCTGATGGTCGGACTGGGCGCGCGACAACAGCCCGATCGTGCCCGAGGGCGGCTCGTTCTGCTTGTCGAGGAGTAGGGAGACGGCGCGTAATGTCTCATCGAGCGCCGTGCCGCCCTGAACGGTCATCCCGGCCGTATAGGCAACGGGATCAGGCACCGGCTCGCGCACGGTCTCCTCGGATTTTCTCTCGCCGAACAGATGAATGCCGAAAAGCTCAAAGGCGCCGGCCGGCCCGGCGAAGGCAAGGCACGCCGCCAAGCAAAGCAACGCAGCAACCCGGCGGAGGCTGTCGCCAGGCTTTTCAGACGAGATCAGTTCGGCCCGGGGCTTAGCCATATTCCGCATAACTTACTACGACACCTGCGATAGCGGCTCCTCGATTGAGGAATTTCCAATCTGTTTCTAGCAACCGCCGGACGCTCTTACGACGCATTTCGATCTGGAGAAGCCGTCAGCCCGGATCGACGAGATGGATTGGATCGCTCGTCACGGCCACCCCTAGCGATCCGTCTCGCACATGCAGATCGCGCTGCGGGAAGGGAATTTCAATGCCGTTTTCGCGCAACGCCTCGACAATGGCAAACCGCACATCTGTTGCGATGACCGGCAATTTCGTGATGTCGCTGATATGAAAACGCAGTTCGAAATCCAGGGAGCTGTCGCCAAATGCCTTGAAATAGACGAACGGCTCGGGATTTTTCAGGATCAGCTTATGCTCGGCGGCGATCTGATGGAGGATTTCCCGAACCTTCCTGATATCAGACCCGTAAGCGACACCGATGGGAATATCCAGCCGCCCGCCTCTATATTTGTGCGTCCAGTT
>CAMYKZ010000094.1 GCA_947259045.1 uncultured Afifella sp. | reverse complement strand
CAGCGGACTTGGGGCAATCGTTTGCCGTGCTGATGGAATATCTGCTGCCACTCTTGCGAACGGAAAATTTGTGGCCGCCCTCAAGACCGCCTTTCAGCAGGACTTCGGTATCCTTGCCGAACCGCGAGCGGAAGACTTTCACCTGCTTAAGCTTCTCACCGACTTTGAAAGAGCGCGAACCGTTGACGCCGATCGTGCCGTTTCCGAACGGATTGGCTGAAATCTTCGAAACGTCCCTGTTGTTATAGATCTTGATGCGGATCTGCTCGCCGGTGCAGTTCTTGAAGCCCATGGCCGAGGCTGGCAGGCTTGCCAGCGCGCCGGTGGAAATCATGGCTGCAGCGGTAATGGTCTTGATGATGATCTTGTTCATTGTTTCGTTCCTTCAGTCTCTGGTGTTGCGACAGGCGATTCATTCACCTGTCTCCCTTGTCGGTCTGGGGCAGCACCCCGTTCAGACTGCTCGCCGGGACCTGTACGAATACCCGGATTTTCAGGTGGGCCGGCAAGCAGTGTGGAGAGACTATGGACGGCCCGGCGGAATATCGCTGTGACGGCTGTCACACCTGTTCGCCAGGAATGCTGAGGCGATTTTGCCGTGCCTGTCGTGGCGATCGCGAGTTCAGCGACAGCTGGACGCCGACCTTCGAAGCCAGCCAACGCTTCACGGACAAACGTCGGCAGTCCACTGCCCGGCATTGCGCCCGCGGGCGCACAGGTAGCGCTTCCAGAGCCGGCTCAGCACCCAGCCATCGCCGCCCGGTTCAACCAGAGCGACATATTGCTCGCCGGAAACGGAATCGTCGAGATAGCCGGTCATCGTCACCTCAACCTGCATCGCATCCCGGTCGGCCAGCGGTGCCAGCTCGATTTTCAAGGTCGGCCTGCCTTCAGAGGATTCCGGGTGCCCCGAAGTGAGCGGTGCGATCAGGTCCATCAGCGATGTTGCGCTGCGCGGTGTCCAGTCGGCCACGTCGACGGATTTCCAGTCGTGATATTGAAGCGATGAAATTCCGGTCGAAACGGGTATTGCGCAGACACGCCCGGTTTCGGCCGTCAGATCGATGATGCCGGCAAATTCGCCATCGTGGCTCACAACATAACGGCGAGCCTCGGTGTCAGGCACTTGGATCGTCAACTGTTTGGCGTTCATGCAGTCGGCCGTCGCGTTATTGCCGCGCGCCGGTTCGTAATTGAAATTGCCGCTGATCCTGATCCATGCCCGGTTCTCGTCTATCTCCGCTCTGAGATCATGCCCGAGATAGCCCAGGCTGGAACTCACGCAGCCGTTCGCCATGGTCAGAACCATTTCGCTGGTCGCCTGATTGCGTTCGGCGCAAATGGAAAATTCCCCTGCAGACGCCGCGTCGGCGGCAAATCCCGCCAGGACGATCAGGGCCGGAACGATCCGGCAGTGATGTGCAGACATGTTTGATCTCCTTGTTTGGCATGATCCGTGCGGATATCGCCGTTGAACATGAGATCAGACTATCGGCCCGCTGCAGCATCCGGTATGGGGTCAACACCCCAATCGGCAAGATCGGCTTATCGAACCGGTATCGTCAGGCTGAAACATGTGCCACGCCCCGGCTCCGATGCGGCCTCAAGATCGAGGCCGTGTTTCTCAGCCAGTTCCACACAGATCGCCAGGCCAAGCCCCTCGCCCGTTGATTGCTCGCCTTTCCGGTAGGGTTGCAGCAGATTGGCCAAAGCGTCAGCGGACATGCCGGCGCCTGTGTCATGGACCTGCAGGCAGACGGTGTCACTATTTCGCCGGCAACCGAAGAGCACCTTGCCGGTCTTACTATATTTGACCGCATTGGAAACAAGATTGCTGACAATGCGCATGAGTACGAGCGGTGGAAGCGTGACATTTGCCGTGCAATCCACCATGCGCAGCTGCAAGCCCTTGGAGATCGCCTCTTCGTGAAACATCTGGTGTACCGTGCGCAGGATCAGCGAGAGTTCATAGGGCTTGGCGACCTCTCCGTCCGGTGCACCGGCTTCATCTTCCACGCCGCCTTCATTGTCTGCAGGATCATCGGCGTCTTCATCCGGACGCGCTTCGGCAAGATAACTCGCCGTCAGTCCCTCCATGTAATCGAAGGCTTCGCGCAGGCGGGTCTGAACCTCAGGGTCGCCGTCATTGGCAATCGTATCCAAGGTCATGCGCAACGAGGCCAGCGGCTGTTTCAGGTCGTGCGAGGCCGTTGCCAGCTGGGTCTGGCGCAGATGGGCCAGATCGCGGGCGCGCGAATAGTTCTTTTCCGCCGCCAGCAATGCCCGGCTCTTTTCCGCTTCCTGGGCAAGCGCCTCAAGTTCGCGTTTCTGCGCGCTCTGATGGTCGCGCCGCAGATCCAGAATGTCCGCCGTCAGAGCCACCATTGTCGTCACCGTCATCAGGGCAAAGATCAGTTTGGTCATCAAATGGACAGGGAGGAATTGCAGCCCGATACCGCCGAGCTTCATCACGATCAGCGCGACGACGATGATGCCGGCAAATATCGCAGTCAGATTCGCAAAGGCATGAAACCTGCCGTGCCGCCATTTTGCGCCCGCAGTGATAATGGCGGCAAACATCAGCGCGAACAGCAGATAGATCGGCACGATCAGGAGATTGACGATATAAAACCCGAAAACCGGAATGAGCAGAATTATCCCCGAAGCGAGCATCGACAAGGCAAGGGAAATGCGCGACCAGATCCGATTCCAACCCCCATCAACGAATACCCGGCTTGCAATGAACAGGCCGAATGCGCTCATGGCCAGGAATATGACATTGCCCATATGAAGGTTGAATATCGGCCGGTCCGGCCAGAAAAACCGGAACAGAAATCCGTCGACAAAGGCCAGCAATACCAGCCCCAGTGAAGACAGACCGGTGTAATAGATGCCAATGACATTGCGCAGGGAAATATTGAAACCGCAGAAGAAAATCAGGCCGGCGATGGAAAAGGCGTAGAATGCGGCAAAGCCCACGCCGGCAATCACAGCCCGGTCGGCAAGCGTCTGCGGCGTCTGGAGGCCCATGCGGATTGAGCGAATGATGCCGGACTGGTAGCGAGTGAGCAGCAAGGCCTCCTCGCCGCCGGTCAGGGTGATCGCGCCGGAGCGCAGTCCGGTCAGTGTGCGGTTTTCCGTGTCGAATGGTTGGCTGTTGTCGAAATCAAGCAGCGTTTCGGTCAAGCCGTCCGAACGGATCAGATAGACCTCGATCCCCGCCTGGAGCGGCTTGTCGGAGGTCAGGATCCATTCATCGGCCGGGCGGCCGTCATCGTCGGACCGGTTGGTCAGTTCGACAGCCATCCAGACGGCCTCAAAGCCGCTCTCGGCATTGTTGAAAATATCGATATCAGGCCGGAAACGCTGCTGCTGGAAATCGGCGATGACCTCTTTCAGCGTCTTTCCCCGATCTTTGAGAAACAGCAGATCAGGGACAATATCCGGGCGCGCTTCGCCGGGCTTCAAATCCAGCGCCGCGACTGCAGAAACCGTCGCCAGCCACGCAAGCAGCGCCAAAGTTGCCGCACGGTATATCTTTTTGCAGCAAATCAACGCAAAATTCCCGCTCCGACCAGAACTTCGGCAGGGGGAAAACCGAGATGGCAGGAGACCGATACAAAGCCGTGATTGCCGACGATCACGCCATTGTCCGCGCCGGGCTGCGCGGCGCGCTGGAAACACCGGAACTGATTGAAAATCATGGCCTTGAGGTTGTCGCGGAAGCGGAAAACGGTCTTGAGGCGATTGCCGCCGTCAGACAGCATCGGCCGCATCTGCTTTTGCTGGACGTCTCGATGCCGGCGGCCGGCGGTGTTGAAGTGCTGGTGGAAACAAGGCGCTGGAGCCCGGACACGAAAATTGTCGTCTTTACCGGCATTTCGGCGGTCGGACTGATCAGCGAACTGGTCGAGGCAGGCGTCGACGGCATCTTTTCCAAGGCAGCGAGCAACGACCTGATGTACGCCAAGCTGCCGGAAATCCTGCGCGGCGGGCGTCATATTGCCCAGACCTTTCTCGATATTCTGGAACTGCAGCCCAAACGTTCGCCCCTCACCGACCGTGAACGGCAGACCCTTAACATGATCGTGGCCGGTCGATCCAACAGGGAAATCGCCGAAACGCTGGGAATTTCCATCAAGACCGTCGACAAGCACCGCACCAGCCTGATGCAGAAACTGGGTGTGCGCTCCGTGGCGCAACTGCTGGCGCTTGCGCTGCGCGAAGGGCTGATCGACCCGGCGCTGGAATTGTGACGCTTTGCGGCCTTGCCCGGATGTGGCGTGGTCAGTCATCGAGCCATTCAAAGCGGATGGAATAACCGGCATAACCGGCGAGGTTCAGTTTCTGCTTCAGAACCGGCTTCAGCCCGCCATCGGAATCTGTCTTCCAGAAGAAAAAATCCTGCTGCGTCGGGTGGATATTTCCGCAATCCGTCTGACCGCTGTCGGCGATATAACGCGGCTGTCCGGTGCGGTGATTGTCGAAGGCCTTTCGCCCGCCGCTGCGTGACCGGTTTACGATACAGACCTGAACGCTATCGGGCGGCGATGCGCCGGATTTCGTCTGGTGAACGACAATCAGGTCATTGTCGCCGCTGGTCAGAAACTGCGGCAGCTGTTTCCCGGCGACCAGACCGGGCGGCGGATGCAACACCATCTGGCCTTCGACGATCTCCGGCATGATGATGCTGCTTTGCGGCATGGCCAGAACCCACAATGCAGCGGCGGCCATAAGGTTCAGCATCGGATCTTCCCTTCGTCGATTTTTCAATCGGCCTGAAACAGTAGCTTTGTCCGGCGCCCCGGCGACATGGGGTCAACACCCCATGTCGGGGCCGGTTCGCGACCTGCGGGACGTGACATCGGAATTCCGGTTGGGTAGGCTGAGACAAACCGGGGGGACTCATGCGACGAACCAAACCTGCGTTTGCCTACCTGCTCGGCGCGATGCTCGCTGCGCCGACAGCTCTTCTGGCGGAGCCCAGCCAGCAGGAGGTCGACGCGTACATCGCCGCCGACAGGAACAAGGACAAACATCTGAGCAAGACGGAGTTCCGCCAATTCGTGAAATTGATGGCCAAGGCCGGGAATCGAAAAGCCCGGCAGATCCGGTTCTGGCGCGCCTACGGATATGCATTCGGCATTGCCGACAGGAACAAGGATGGCGTGATTGCGCCGGCCGAACTGATCAAGGCGGATGCGGAGAACTGAATTCAGCCGGTGGACGGAATGCAAGACGGGCCGCCGAACCGGCAACCCGTCTTTCTTCCTCATGCTGATCGCTTGCATTTTTCTGGTTGCGTCCTGGTTAGGCGCGGCGCGTATAGGTGATGCGGTTGCCGCCATTGGCGTTTGTCCGGAGCATCCGTTTGCCTGACTGGACAACGATGACGCTGCCGTCGGCGCTGCGGTATCTGTCCTTGTCGACCAGGGTGTAGAGCACCGGCGCGCGACCCTTGCGCTTCATGGTGAAGGCCGTCTCGGACTGGCGGCGAAGCCGCTCGGCGAACTTCCGGCTGCCCGTATGGCCGATCCATTTGCCGGGTTGCACCTGGACCGTGACAACCGGCTGCGGGCCGGGTGCGGGCTTGACGCTGGCCGAACCGCAATCGTTTTTCGTGCTGATATAGAGTTTGCCGCTCCTGTTCTTGCGCACGGAGAATTTGTGGCCGCCATTCAGGCCGCCCTTGAGATAGACCGCCGTGTCCTTGCCGACGCGCGAGCTGTAAATCCGGACCTGGTACAGGTCGCTGTCGAGCTTGAACCAGTGATAATCGTTGACGCCGAAGGTCTTGTTGCGCTTGGCGATGGCCTTGGAGACATCGTGATTGTTGTAGATCTTGATGCGAATCTGCTGGTTGGTGCAGTTCTTGAAGCCCATGGCGGAGGCCGGTGTGCCTGCCAGGGCGGCGCCGGAGATCAGGGCTGCGGCGGTGATGGCTTTTACGAATGTCGTTTTCATGGTTCTGTTCCTTCAGTCTCTTGGCTTGCTGCAGGCGAACTGTTCGTCTGCTTCGAGAGTGAAGGTAGAAGGCGAATGCATGCGCCGGTATGGGGTCAACACCCCAAACGGACCGAGATCATTCCAGCCAACTGTAGCGGTGCGCAATCCCGTTCCACATCGCCTGGAATTCCTGCCTGACGACAAAATTATTGCCGGCGGCGTCGCGGTAGCTGTCCTCTGCAACCAGTCTGTATGTCGACCAGGCTTTCTGACCGGTCTCTTCTGCAAGGCCCAGCGCCTTGCGCGATCCGGGACTGAGCCTCAACCGGAACGACTCGCCGTCGAAATCCGAAATATTGAACCAGATTGCGCCGCCGCTGACCCAGATGCCGGAGGTCACCATGATTGTTGCAAACGGCCTCTGGCCCGCGTTCGGCCCGGCGACCCCGGTCGGAGCCGTAACCGGCATTCGTTCGGCTGCGGCGCAATCGTCACCGAGCTTGAAAAAAGAATGGCCGCCGGAGCGGTGAAATGTGTAGTTTTCCACGTCGCCGGAAAGTTGGCTGCGGAGATAGACCAGTTTTTCCCGCTGCTCCGAATCTCCGAATATCTTCACCAGAAAATGACCGCCGCCCAATTCGAACGATCGTTTCGCGCCGGCGGAAAGCGTTCAGGCCGGCCGCTGCCCGGGCAACGGCTCGCCGGTTCCGTTGTCATGGAGAGCGATGCGGATACCGAATCCGGTGCAGTTGGTGAAACCCATGGCGGCGGCCGGCTGCCCCGCCAGCACGAAGCCGGACATCAGCGCTGAAGCAACAATGATCCTTGCAATGTTCATATTCATCTCCGGCGTGTCTCAGTGTCCGGTTTGGCAACCGCGTCATGTGCCTGCTTTGACACGGACCCTAAGCCGCGCGCGACCTGGCCTGTAAGGGGCCGATGCCCCATTCCAGCCGGCGTCCCGCCTCTCCGTTAGACGGTAAAACCGAGTCTTTCATGCCAATCGGCGATGCTTTCGTCGGGATATTCGCCAAACTGCCGGTCACCGGCCCGGATGCAGGGTTCGACCCAACCGGGCTTGTAATCGAGCATCAGGTGGGTGTGCTCCGGCGGCACAGGAAGTTCGGTGTCGATTGCGGAGGCATGGGGGTGCAGCAGGTCCGGCCAGCGCGGGTCCCAAAGCCACAGGGCGCTGCCGCACAGGCTGCAGAAATTCCGCTCAGCTTGGCTTTGGTTCGTTTCGCCGGTTTGCGGGTCGTGCATCTTTGCCCGGTAAACCCGCAGATTTTCGCCGCCCGTAACCTGGAGCGAATGGAAACCCGCACTGAGATTGATGGCAAAGCCGCCGGCGCCAGCCGTCTTGCGGCAGATCGAGCAGTAACAGATGTTGAACGGATAGGGATGCGCGCTTTCGACGCTGAACCGAACGGCCCGGCAATGGCATGATCCTTCAAGCAGCATAGCGTGTTCCTCTTCAAAATCGCGCGTTGACACCATGGACGCGCAATCAGCCGAAACCACCCGTGCGCAAATCCGTCATTCCGCTTTCCTTGTCGGTAACTTTCATGCGGAAAGGCAAACGGGTAGCCCGGTAAATCCGGACTGCCCGCACCAACATTGTTCGGTCGTGCGTACCAGGATGAAGTGCCGACCGGCCAAAACGGTCAGTACGCCAGCCAATTGTCATTTGCGACGGTAGGGTACGCCACCCCAAGTGGCCCGACCACTTGCTGTCATAACAAAGACCTTGCCGTCGGAGCCGTTATAAGTGTCGTTGGCGACCAGGGTGTAGGTCACCGCAGGGCGCTTTTTGCCCTTGGGATCCAGCGTGAACGAATTGGCCGTGACATTACTGATGGTGAATATGGGCTTTGCACCGACCCACCGACCTGCATTGACCGCAATCGTCGCAACCGGCTTGGGCGGCTTGACGTTGGCGGAGCCGCAATCGTTGGTTGTGCTGATGGAATACCTGCGACCGCTTTTGCGGACGGAGAATTTGTGCCCGCCGTTCAGGCCGCCCTTCAGATAGACTTCGGTATCCTTGCCGGAGCGCGAGCGGTAAATCCGGACCTGGTACAGGTCGCTGTCGAGCTTGAACCAGTGATAATCATTGACGCCGAATGTCTTGTTGCGTTTGGCAACGATCTTGGAAACATCATGATTGTTGTAGATCTTGATGCGGATCTGTTCGCCGGTGCAGTTCTTGAAACCCATGGCGGAGGCAGGCGCGCCTGCCAGGGCTGCCCCGGAGATCAGGGCTGCGGCGGTGATGGCCTTGATAAAAGTCGTCTTCATGGTTCTGGTCCTTCAGTCTGTTGTTTGCGGCTGGCGATCCATTCGCCTGCTTCGAGGTTGAAATTACAAAGCGGCGGTTCAGTCCGTTATGGGGTCGATACCCCATTCGGAAGGGTTGGAGGAAAACCGCGGCAATGCTGTTCAATAGTTGCAGGAGCAGCAGGCGTGATTGCATGCCGCAGTAAGCTGCAGCTCTGACGGATGACCGCGTCCGAGCCGAGTTTTGTGATGCTGTTCAGTCCCCCCGGATGTGTCGCCTTGAACGGCTGTTATTCGATCTTGCCAAAACGCTAGTAAAAAATCTTACGCTAAGGAAGGCGCTACCTGAGAATATAGTTTCCGGCTGAGATGTCGGCTGTTTCCGACGGGGAAGTCGCGCAAATTGAGCAGAAAGATTGCCCGGAGCATTGCGGAACATGATCGTTTCCCGGCATAAGCGGATATGAGTGGAATTTCAGGAATGCAGCGCAAAATCCCCCGCGCGTATAAAGGACAGATGCAATGAGCGGTCTTCTTGCCAACGTGGATCCCGACGGTCTGCTGGAATATTCGGTGGTCTTTACCGACCGGTCGCTGAATTCCATGT
>CAMYKZ010000093.1 GCA_947259045.1 uncultured Afifella sp. | reverse complement strand
CGCCGGGCTTTTTCATTTTGTTCGTTTTGGTATGCATCAGTAAACCCCGTCGGTCAGCCGCGCTTGTTCAGTATTGATGCGCTGCATCGCATCTGGACGCAAAGGCTCCGATCCGGCCTAGGGTGGCGCTATCGCGCAGCAATGGTGCATGCCCCTGACCAGCCACGGTCATTGTCTCCAGATTCAGATTCCGTTTCATCATCGCTTTGACAGTCGCTTCGCTCAGAATATCTGAATTTGCGCCGCGAATGCTCAAAACCGGATGTCCGCGCAAGCTGTCGAACTGCGGCCAGAGCGTCGGAATTGCGTGTTCCAGATCAATCATGTTCACCGATTTGATCAGTCCGGGATCGAAGTCGAGCCGCAAGCCATTTTCGCCGTCGACATAAAGCGCATCAACCATCGCCGCCCAGTCTGCCGGGCCAAGCGCGGTAAACTGGGAGCCGGCGATCTTCTTCAGCCGTTCAATCGCGTCGGCTGTGTTTTTCGGCGCAGATGCGGCTGAGAGATAGGTCTTGATCCGCGCAAGACCTGTTCCCTCGATCACCGGGCCAATATCGTTCAGGACGATACCGGCCATCAGCCCGGGCCGCATCGCGCCGAGGACCATGGCAATGATGCCGCCCCGCGAAGTGCCGACGATAACCGCCTTGTGCACGCCCAGCGCATCTGCCGCAGCCAGGACGTCGCGGGCTTCCACGAGCGGAGAATAATGAGACCAGTCCGGGTCGGCATACCGGCAGCCTGTCTGGTTGATGGGTCCCGAATATCCGCGCTGCGAGCGTCAGCCCGTCCTGCGCGGTGAACCGGACGACTTCGCCGCGATCTTCCAGGTCAGATGCCGCATCCAGCCCGCCAGTCCATCCATCCATTATGTCTGCCCCCGAAAATCCACCGTCCGAACGCGGTCTATTTAACTGGTTTCCCGTGTTTCAGATCGGCGTTGATCGCCAGGGCATGGCCGAGCCTTGACCGGTAAGCCTGAAGGTTGGCCATCACGCGTTGGACATAGTCCCGCGTTTCGTCAAAGGGGATGCGCTCCACCCAGTCGACAGGGTCGACACGGCCGCCGCGCGGATCGCCATATTTGCGCACCCAGCGTTCAGCCCGGCCCTGGCCGGCATTGTAGCCGGCAAAGGTCATGATGTAGGAACCGCGCAGGCCATCCATCAATTGCCCCAGATGGTGCGCGCCCAGCGTCGCGCTGTATTTGGCATCGCCGGTCAGCCGGTCCTGCGAATAGGGCCGGCCGGCGGAGCGCGCCGTCGCCCTGGCGGTGCGCGGCATCATCTGCATCAGTCCGCGCGCGCCGGCCCAGCTCTTGGCGCCGACATTGAAGGAGCTTTCCTGGTGGGCGATCGCATAGACAACCGCGCGGTCGATCGATTCAGGAACCGGGAATTCCGACGGGATGACGATCAGCGGCGTTGCCAGCGCGCCGACTGCCAGGCCGCGCCGGTTTGCCGCCTTGGCGATCGAAAGAACCACACGCGGCTGGCCGATCCGCCGCGCAAGCGTTGCCGCAAGCGCGACTTCGCCGGGACTGTCAACGGTTTCCGCCAGATGGATAAGAAACGCACTGGCCCTGTGGGCGTGGCCTGCCGCCGCCAGGCGCTCCGCCACCTTGACAACAGTGCGGTTTGAGAAACGCAGCCGGTCGGCGGCCGTCGGCGTCGGCACAGTTTCCGCGCCCGTGGTCGTCAGTCCGAGAAATTCCCGGGCAAGCTGGCCGTAATAAGTCTGGCCATGCCGGGCTGCGACTTCGGCATTCTTGTTCGCCATAGCTTTGTCGCCGAGCGCAAGATGGGTCCGCGCAAGCCAGTAATGGGCCCGGGCGGTAGACCTTGGAATGGTGGCGATTTCTGCAAGCCGCTCAAAATGCGGCAACGCCAGTTGCGGCTTTTCCAGAAAACGCAGCGCGTACCAGCCGGAATGGAATTCAGCCTCGACCTGCTCCTTGCCGGAACGCGTATTGTGGGCGGCGACGATCTGGTAGGCGAGGTCAGCCCGGTTCTTGTCGAGCAATTGCCGCGACAGGTCGCGCTGTTCGTCCCACCAGCGGTCAGGATCAACAAGCTCATCGGGATCATGTTTGATACTGATCAGAAGTTTGGCGGCTGCGATTTCCTGTTTGTGGCGCCGCATGGAACGGATTTTGGCAAATTGGTACAGCGGGTCGCCCTGAAGTGTTTTCGGTACTTTCCGCAATTGGGCCGTCGCATTGCGCCGCTTGCGGCTCATGGCCGTGATCACGGCTTCTGCCAGCTCCGGATAGCCATTTCCCAGACGCCGGGCCTGGCGCCGGGCCAACGCGGTCTTGCCGTCATAGAGCAGCTGCGCCAGCCTGTGTTTGTGGTCGTCTCGGCTCAATATGGTTTTGAACCCGGTCAGCAGCCGTTCCGCGGTAGAGTCCGATATCCGGCCCTCCCGCCACAATTTTCGCATCTGCCGGTCGCCGCGGGCTTTTTCGCCGCTGGCATGCCATGCCTTGGCCAGCGCAAACCGCCCGGCGTAGGTCAACGGCTGCTCATCGGCGTAAAACGCCAGCACCTGCGCCACCGAGGGCGCCGACCTCAACAATGCCTGTTCCGCCCTCAGCCGCAACCGGTCCTGATCGGGCCAGTCCGCGGTTTTTCTGTTGATTTCCTGGATCTGAGAGAATGAAAGGGGATTGTTCGGTGCCCGCGCTATCGCCCAATCCAGAAGCATCCTGTCAACGGGATCGTCGAGCCGCCGCCCTCGGGCGCCGGCCCGGGCATAATCATTGGCGCTGATCGCATCCAGTGCTGTTGAAAGTTCTTTCGCCGCCGGAAATCCGAATCGCGGCAGGGCAGCGCGAACGAAGGCCACGGGTTTGGGTTGCGGCGGCGCCGTGTTCTCCAGCGGACGGATAACGACTTTCGCATCCGGCACGGCGCCGGCGGACGGTTCTTGTGGCCGGTCCCTGGGCAGCGGCGCAGTCTGGGCCATCACCGTCCCGCATAAAAGCGCTGCCGATACGACCATGGCGGCGGTACCGGCGGTTGCAGCAAATGGTCTGCTAAAAGACAAATACAATTCCGTCACTTCCATGCTTGCTCTGACATCGGTGCGCCACTATCTTGCGCCGCCTGATGGCAATTCCATCCCAGGGGAAAAAAATGTTCCAGGGTTCAATACCCGCATTGGTCACGCCGATGCGCAATGGCGAGATTGACAAAGACGCGTTCCGCAATTTCGTCAATTGGCAAATCGAAGAAGGCAGCCACGGGCTTGTTCCCGTCGGTACGACTGGCGAATCACCAACCTTGTCGCACACGGAACACAAGGTTGTGGTGGAATTATGTGTCGCTGCCGCCGATAAGCGTGTTCCGGTCATTGCAGGAGCGGGTTCCAATAATACCTCCGAGGCAATCGATCTTGCGGTTCACGCTGAAGGGGCGGGGGCCGATGCCGTCCTTGTGGTAACCCCGTATTACAATAAGCCCAGCCAAAAAGGGCTTTACGCTCATTTCCGGGCCATTGCCCGGGAAATTGCGATTCCCCTTATTATCTACAATATCCCGCCACGCTCAATTGTCGATATGAGTGTTGAAACGATGAAACGATTGTTTGACGATTGCGAGAACATTGTCGGGGTCAAGGATGCCACCGCCAATCTGGCCCGCGTAAGCCTGCAACGTCAGGAAATCGGTCCGGAATTTGTCCAATTGTCCGGTGAGGATCCCACAGCGCTGGGCTTTATGGCCCATGGCGGCAGGGGCTGCATTTCCGTCACGGCCAATGTCGCGCCGGCACTGTGTTCGAAGTTTCAGACGGCTTGCCTGGCTGGAGATTTTGCAACTGCGCTGTCTATTCAGGATCGTCTGATGCCGCTTCACACGGCGCTTTTCCTGGAACCGAGTCCGGCGGGGACCAAATATGCATTGTCTCGTCTTGGCAAGATGGCCGATGACATCCGCCTTCCGATGATGCCGGCAGGCGAAGATACAAGACAAGCGGTCGATGCAGCATTGCGGCATGCCGGATTGCTGAATTGAGTTGATGGCAAAAGAGAAAAAAGATCCGAACAGGAAGGTCATCGCCGACAACCGCAAAGCCCGCTTCGAGTTCGAAATCGGTGAAGTGTTTGAAGCGGGACTTCAGCTTGTCGGAACCGAGGTCAAAAGCCTGCGCGCCAACAAAGCGGCGATCGGCGAAGCCTATGTCAGCCCGGAAAATGGTGAAATCTGGCTGATCAACAGTCATATTCCGGAATATCTGCAGGCAAACAGGTTCAACCACGAACCGCGTCGCCATCGCAAATTGCTGCTGCACCGGCGGCAGATGGACCAGTTGATGCACGCTGTTCAGCGCGACGGCATGACGGTCGTGCCGCTGAAGCTCTATTTCAACGAGCGGGGCGTCGCCAAACTTGAAATTGCCCTGGCCAGGGGCAAGAAACTTCACGACAAGCGTGAAACGGAAAAGAAGCGCGACTGGCAGCGCGAGAAGGCGCGTCTGATGCGTGATCGGGGCTGAGGCAGGTAATGCGGCGTCAGGTTCTGCCCTGGTCGGCGTTGATGCGCTCAAAGACGCTTTCAAACATGTCCGTGGTCAACCGCCGGGTATTGGTATTGTAGCGCGAGCAATGATAGCTGTCGTACAATTTGCGGCCGGATCCGAGCTCGTGAACCGCGCCGTGGGAAAACGGCGCATCCTTCAGGCGTATGGACAAGGCCCTGAGAATGCTCTCATGGGCGATGCGCCCGAGAGCCAGGACTGCGCCGGCCTTGCCGTAATGGTCCATCGTCGCGGTCAGGAATTGCCGGCATGTGCGGATTTCCTCGCCGGTCGGCTTGTTATCCGGCGGTACGCAGCGCACTGCGTTGGTGATCGCCGCCCGTGTCAATTTCAGTGAATCGTCGGGCCGGGCGTCATATTCGCCTTCGGCAAATCCGAATTTGATCAGAGTCGCGTAAAGCAGGTCGCCGGCATAATCGCCGGTAAACGGACGGCCTGTCCGGTTGGCGCCGCGAACCCCCGGCGCCAGGCCGACAATCAGGAGATCGGCCTCCGGCGCTCCGAAACTGCGGACGGGTCCGTTGTGCCATTCCGGTTCCCTTTGGCGCCAATTGTCGATGAATTCGGCAAGCCGCGGGCAGAGGCGGCAGTCAGGTGCCGGTTCGCGAGGGGACCGATGACCATCAGATATCTTCATATTCGTACTCGTCGTCATCTTCATACTCATCGTCAGAATTGGGCGGTGCCGGTCGTTCTGCGGGGTCACGGCCAACGTCGCTGGCGAGCTGGTTCAATTCCATGAAATGGTCAGCCTGACGTCTGAGGTCATCTGAAATCATCGGCGGTTTTGTCTTGACGGTGGAGGCGACGGTTACCTTCTTGCCTTTGCGCTGAAGCGCTTCGACCAGATAGCGGAAGTCGCCGTCACCTGAAAACAGGATGAAGTGATCGATATGGTCGGCGATCTCCATGGCATCGACAACCAGTTCGATATCCATGTTTCCCTTGACCTTGCGCCTTCCCTGAGCATCGGTAAATTCCTTGAGCGGCTTGGTGACGACCTTGTAACCATTATAGTCCAGCCAGTCGATCAGAGGCCGGATTGAGGAATATTCCTGGTCCTCTGCCAGCGCTGTGTAATACACGGCTCTGATCAGATAGGCCTTTTCCTGGAAATCCTTCAGAAGCCGCCGGTAATCGATATCAAAACCGAGCGCGCGCGAAGCGGCATACAGGTTTGCGCCGTCAATAAACACGGCAATCTTCTCGCGGGGGTCAATCATTCACTCGCTCCAATGAATCAAATTATATCTTTAAAATAGCGCCATTATAACAGTTGGTGAATGCGATACGGAATGATTTCCGCTCTTGCAAGGCGGGTTCGGCACATTTGAACAAGACTGGTCGCAAACCGAAAATTTTCGCCGTTGGGATGATTTGCCAATCAATTGCAATGTTTGGCAAAGACAGTCCTTGAATGTCCCGCCGGAAACGCGTATGACACACGAAATTCCCGAAATTTTGTGAGGTGAATCCATGGCGCGCGTAACCGTGGAAGACTGCGTCGACAAAGTCGACAATCGATTTGAACTGGTTCTGCTGGCCGGGCACCGGTCACGGATGATTTCGAACGGATCGCCGCTGACGATCGAGCGCGACAATGACAAGAATCCAGTCGTTGCACTGCGGGAGATCGCTGACGAGACGGTCTCGCCTGGAGATCTGAAAGAGGATCTGATCCATTCACTGCAGAAATACGTCGAAGTCGACGAGCCGGAACCGGAAATGGCCGTGATCGAAGCGGAAGCCCCGGCGCCGGCGGAAGATGGCGAAATGACATTCGACAGGATGTCTGAGGAAGATCTTCTGCGCGGCCTTGAGGGCCTTGATCCTCCCGATCGCAGAGACGATTGAACGCGAAAATACAGTTTTTGCGTTAAGCCCCTGAAAAAAATCAAGAAGCCCTGCATTGCAGGGCTTTTTATTTGGCCAGACCCGAGCCTATTATGGGTTTGCGGCGCCGTTTCGGCTCCGATGGAAATTTATCGATGATGCGTCAGTATGAACTCGTCGAGCGGGTTGCTGCCTACAACCCGCAAGTCGACGAGGATCTGTTAAATCGGGCCTATGTCTACGCCATGCAGAAACATGGTTCGCAGAAGCGCGATTCCGGCGATCCGTACTTTTCCCATCCCCTTGAAGTTGCCGCAATCCTGACCGATCTGAAACTTGACGATGCGTCGGTCGCCGTCGGCCTGCTGCACGATACGATCGAAGACACGAGCGCGACCCGGGACGAAATCAGCGCGGTGTTCGGTGAGCGTATAGCCAAACTTGTCGATGGACTGACGAAGATCAAGCAGCTCGATCTTCTTTCCCGCGAGGCCAGGCAGGCGGAAAACCTGCGCAAGCTGCTTTTGGCGGTTTCCGATGACGTTCGAGTGCTGCTCGTCAAGCTGGCGGATCGTTTGCACAATATGCGCACGATCGAATTCGTGAAGCCTGAAAAGCGCGGCCGCATTGCCGAAGAGACCATGGAAATCTATGCGCCGCTTGCCGGCCGGATGGGCATGCAGGGATTGCGCGATGAGTTGGAGGATTGCGCCTTCCGCGTTCTCAACCCGGACGCCTACGAAACGATCACGGAAAAACTTGCCGAACTGAGCGAACAGACCGACAGGGCCGTCGAGACGATCATGACGGACCTGACGGCGAGGCTGAGCGATGGCGGTTTGAAAGCGGAAATCAAGGGACGCCAGAAGCGGCCGCATTCGATTTTTTCCAAGATGCAACGCAAGTCGATCGGCTTCGAGCAATTATCGGATATTTTCGGGTTCCGGGTCCTTGTCGAAACTTGCGACGATTGTTACGCGGCACTGGGCATCGTTCATACCGCCTGGCCGATGGTTCCGGGCCGGTTCAAGGATTACATTTCCACCCCCAAACAGAACGAATACCGATCGCTTCACACGACAATCATCGGCCCGGAGAAACAGCGTGCGGAATTGCAGATCCGCACCCATGACATGGACGCGCTTGCAGAATATGGCATTGCCGCCCATCCGTTGTACAAGGATGAAGTCATCGGCGATCACGATCTGTTGGCACGTGAGAGCAAAGCCTATGCCTGGTTGCGCCAGACGGTGGAGCATATCGCCCAGGGCGACGCCCCGGAGGAGTTTCTTGAGCATACAAAACTGGAGCTTTTCCAGGACCAGGTGTTTTGTTTCACACCAAAAGGCCGGCTGATCGCATTGCCCCGTGGCGCGACAGCCATTGATTTTGCCTATGCCGTCCACACCGATGTCGGAGACACCTGCATCGGCGCCAAGGTCAATGGCAAATTGACGCCGCTGATCCAGCCTCTGGAAAACGGTGACGAAGTCGAAATTGTCCGCTCCGAAGCGCAGCGGCCGCCGCCGGCATGGGAATCCATTGTCGTCACAGGTAAGGCGAGAGCGGCCATCCGCCGTGCCACACGCTCGCATGTGCGTGAGCAATATTCGGGGCTGGGAGGTCATATCCTTCAACGGGCGTTCGAGACGGCAGGCCGCGAATATCGTCAGGACCTTCTGACATCGATACTTGGAACATTCTCCCACACGGATGTCGGTGACCTTCTGGCCGCTGTCGGTCGCGGCGACATCGCCGCCGATGCGGTGATCAAGGCTATCTATCCGGATTTCACCACGGACCGGAAGCAGGGACGGACGGCATGGCGGCCGGAAGAGGGCTGGTTTGCCGCCGCGCGTGCGAGCCTGAAATTCAAATTGCCCGGCGCCAACAAGAAAACCAACGGCGAAGCGCTCCCGTTGCGCGGGCTTGATCAGAATATGCCTGTCAGGTTTTCGCCTGAGGGCGGTGCGGTTCCCGGTGACCGGATCGTCGGAATTATGACTCCCGGGGAGGGCGTCACAATCTTTCCGATCCAGTCTCCGTCGCTGATTGCATTCGAGGATGAACCTGACCGATGGATCGATGTCCGCTGGGATATTGACGCTGAATCGCGGGAACAATATCCGACGCGCATTCACGTATCCGCCCTGAACGAACCGGGTTCCCTGGCAGCGATAGCGACAATCATTGGCGGCAGCGATGCGAATATCGACAATCTGCGGATGCTCCGGCGGGCGCCCGATTTCACCGAAATGGAAATTGACCTGGAAGTCTGGGACCTGAAACATCTGAACCGGATCGTCCAGGACCTCAGGTCAAAATCCATTATCAGCAATGCTGTCCGGGTCAATGGTTAGAAGATGTGGCAAAGCTTGGAGCGCGCAGCAAAAAAAGATGGGAAATGCGTTTTAATCGGGAAATTTCGAACTAGATAATCTGTATTTGCATCTCGAATTTAACCGCTCGCACAGAAGTTGCCGCTATCGTTTTCCAGGCTGAATTTTTCTGGGCTGAATAAAGGGTACCTGTGAAATAAAATGTTGTTCAAGCGCCGGCACCAGATTGGAATCATTGAACGCCTGCGCGTTTGGCTCTGGCCCCGAGTGAGTTGGCGCCGTTCGACACTCTATTTTTTCAAGCGGGTGTTGCGGCTTTCAGCAACGCCTTATGCCATCTCGATGGGCGCTGCCGCAGGTGCGTTTACATCCTGTACGCCTTTTATCGGCCTGCATTTCATCATTGCCGCCGCGATCGCCTACATTATGCGCGGTAATCTGATTGCCTCCGCAGTCGGCACTTCATTCGGGAATCCGCTGACGTTTCCATTCATCTGGGCGGGGACCTTCAAGCTCGGCCAGCAGATCATAGGCAGCAACGGCGCGTTGGCGCCGGAATTCGGCGAGCAACTCTATCAGAAATCTTTCGAGCAATTATGGCCACTGATAGAACCGATGATGGTGGGCGCCGTCCCGATCGGGCTTGCAGTTGGGCTGGCAATTTACATAATTGTCTATCAAAGCGTGACCGTTTATCAGGAAAAGCGGCGGAAACGGTTTGAGAAATTGCGTAGCAGGAATGTCAAAAGCGACGTTGCTGCGCCCACCAGACAGGCGGTCTAGTCCTGCCGGTCCGGTTTCGGAAGGACAATATTGATGAGTTCCCATCTTCGTCTCGGTGTTAATATCGATCATGTTGCAACAGTCAGAAATGCCCGCGGGGGGTCCCATCCTGATCCGGTGCGGGCCGCAATATTGGCCGAAAAGGCAGGCGCCGACGGCATTACCGCACATCTGCGCGAGGACGGCATATAACCGACCGAGACATTGCCGAACTTTGCGACGCCATCAGTGTGCCGCTCAATTTCGAAATGGCGGCGACCGATGAAATGCTGGATATTGCCTTGCGCCACAAGCCGCACGCGGCCTGTATCGTGCCGGAAAAACGCGAAGAGCGGACGACCGAAGGCGGGTTGGATGCCGCGGGAAGCCACAATCATCTGAAATATTTCACGTCAGAACTCGCGAACGCCAATATCCGGGTGTCGCTGTTCGTTGAGGCCGACCGGGCGCAACTGGATGCGGCGCGCGACCTTGGTGCGCCCGTCGTTGAATTGCATACCGGAAGCTATTGCGAAGCCTGGATCGATGGCGACAGCGACGCTTTCCAGCGCCATCTGAAACGGATCGAGGATGCTGCCAATTATGGCGCATCGATCGGACTTGAAGTGCATGCCGGTCACGGTCTCACATTCGAGACCGTTGCGCCCATTGCCGCCATCGCCGGAATTCGTGAATTGAACATCGGGCATTTTCTGGTTGGAGAGGCGATTTTCTGTGGCCTTGAAGACAGTGTCCGGCGGATGCGGCAATTGATGGATGAAGCCCGCGCCGGTACGCTTGCGAGCGCCGCCCAGTGATCATCGGCCTGGGCAGCGACCTGATCGACATACGCCGGGTGGAGCGGTCGCTGGAGCGTTTTGGTGAGCGGTTCGTCCAGCGTGTCTTCACGGAGATCGAACAGGCCAAATCGGAACGCCGCAAACAACGCGCCGCATCCTATGCCAAGAGATTTGCAGCCAAGGAAGCCTGTTCGAAGGCCCTGGGCACCGGCCTTCGCAAGGGCGTCTATTGGCGCGACATGGGCGTTGCCAACCTGCCGTCCGGCAAACCGACCATGGTTCTGACCGGCGGCGCCCTGATGCAACTTGAAAGCATGATGCCGGGCGGCCATCAGCCGATTATTCATATAACGATCACTGATGACTGGCCGCTTGCCCAGGCGTTCGTGATAATTGAAGCCGTGCCGCAGACCGCCTGACAGGACGATCGGTAAATGCCGGCCTTTGCGGGCGCGATCTGTTATTTTTCCGCTGCTGATCTGCAATCGGGATTGCAAATGAAATGAATGTTTCGCTTGATTTCGCTCGCCCGGTCCCACATGTCGTGATGGAAATGATCCATATCGGGAAATGATTTTGCCAGATTCAAAAAATATGGCCCAACCGGCAACAGGGCGGCAAGCCGATGCACCGGTTGGGATTACCGGTCCACTCAAACAGCCCGAAGCATCTGTTGATCCTTCAAATTCGGATAAGCGAACGGAGGCAAGTGCTGCCCAACCAGCGGAAAATTCCGATGCCGGGCCGGCCACCGTCAGCCTTGAACTGAAAAAAGCCGAGGTATCCGTCAAATCGGCGGTCTACGAAACGGTCGTCGTATTCCTGCAGGCTATCCTGATCGCGCTGGTTTTCCGCGCGTTGCTTTTTCATCCGTTCTCGATACCGTCAGGATCGATGATGCCGACATTGCTGGTCGGCGATTATCTCTTTGTGTCCAAATTCAGCTATGGCTATAGCCGGTATTCGTTTATCGGCGACTGGTCGTTTATCGACGGTCGAATCTGGGCGGGCGAACCGGAGCGCGGCGATGTCGTGGTTTTCCGCCCGCCGGGCCAGCCCGACACCGACTTCATCAAACGGGTGATCGGATTGCCTGGTGACCAGATCAGGATGCTTGACGGTGTTCTCTTTATCAACGGAAAGCCCGTGCCGCGGGAGCCTGCCGGCGTGTTTTCAGGCCAGGATCAGGATCTTCGCCCGATTGTGGGCAGGCAATACCGAGAAACGTTGCCCAATGGCGTCTCCTACATCACATTGGACATTCGCGAGAACAGCCAGGGCGACAATACCCGTCCGTTCCTTGTGCCAGAGGGCCATTATTTCATGATGGGTGACAATCGGGATAATTCGTCAGACAGCCGTTTCGGCGTCGGATATGTGCCGGCGGAAAATCTGATCGGCCGGGCGGAAGTCACCTTTTTCTCCGTAGATGAGGGGTCGCAGGCCTGGCAAATCTGGAAATGGCCGGCGACTTTGCGGCCCAGCCGTTTTTTCACCGGTTTATGAGCGGCGATACTGCAGTTTCTGAATTCGACGCCCTGGAACGCAGGATCGGCCACGAATTTGCCGATCCGGAACTTTTGCGCCGGGCGCTGACCCATGCGAGCGCGAACCAGGCAAAGGGCAAGGGCGCTGGCCTGTCGACTTACCAGCGGCTGGAATTCCTCGGAGACAGGGTTCTCGGCCTGGTGATTGCGGACATGCTGGCGATGCAATATCCAAGTGCAACGGAGGGAGAGTTGTCCCGCCGCCTTGCGCGCCTTGTCAGCGGCGAAGCGTGCGCCGAAATCGGGCGTGAGTTAGCACTGGAAAAATTTATGATCGTTGAAAGCAATGTGTTGCGAAGCGGCGGCAAGGCCGCCGCCGGTCTCCATGGCGATATCTGCGAGTCGATCATCGGTGCTTTGTACCGCGACGGCGGGCTGGAGGCTGCGCGTGGTTTCGTAGAGCGTTTCTGGCAGGCGCGGGTTCTGTCGATGCCCGGACCGCTGCGCGATGCCAAGACTGAACTGCAGGAATGGGCCCACCGCCAGGATCTGCCGACGCCGCACTACCGGGAAGTGTCCCGGTCCGGCCCCGACCATGCACCGACATTTGAGGTCGAGGTTGTTATTGATGCGTTTGCGGGCGAAAGCGCCGCCGGCCGTTCCAAGCGCGAAGCGGAACACAAGGCTGCCGAATCCGTGCTCCGGCGCGAGGGTGTATGGAGCGATCAA
>CAMYKZ010000092.1 GCA_947259045.1 uncultured Afifella sp. | reverse complement strand
CATCGAAATAAATAACTAATCTGCCACTTTCCACTCGAGTACTTTCTCAAGCAGCCCCCTGAACTCGAAATCTGGTACAGTGCACATGGTTCGATACGTGTCCAAGAACCCCAGCCAAATCGAATTCAATGGTCAGCGAGATCGCCGACGCACCCAACCGGATTGTTTCCGCCCGGACGGCGCCGGCTGTCTTCCGTTCCCGAGCGCCGGTCCGCCGCTTATTCGGCGGCTTCGCGCTGGTCGAGCGCGCCGACCGGATGGTGGATGATCTCCGTTCCCAGCACCGCCAGGCATTCGCGCATGAAGGCGGCCAGCGCCGTCCAGCCCTCAGCAGTGACGAGATGGCCGTCACGCAGCGCCGCCTTCGGCCCGATCGGCACATAGGTTGCGCCGGACAGCGTCACTTCCGGCTCGGTGGTGAACAGCCCGGCCACCCGCCTGCCCTTGATCGCCTCGGGAACCGCCACCAGCACCTGGGCGCCGTGGCAGATGGAAAAAATCGGCTTGCCGGCCTGATGGAATTCCCGGACGATCTCGCGCACCCGAGGCACGGTGCGGATATATTCCGGGCCGCGGCCGCCAGCGACATAGACGGCATCATAATCGGCAGTGTCGGCGGTGTCGAAATCGTGACTGATCTCTACATCGTGGCCGGGCGTCTCCGTCCAGGTCATGACCGGGCCGAAATCATGCACGCTGGTGCGCAGTTTGTAGCCGGCCTTGGTGTCCGGACAAATGATATCGACGGTGTGGCCGACCGCCTCAAGCCCCTGCTGAAACACGAAGATCTCGTATTCCTCGCTATATTCCCCAACCAGCATCAGTATCCGCTTTCCAGCCATCATCTGCTCCCGTCCATTGTCGAATTCAACGGGGTTCAGTCTATCAGCGCCGGCGGCGGAACTCCAAGCGCGAAGATGGCGTCGCGGCGGAACGCGATTCAGCCAGAGACTAAGTGAGCAGTATTTTGACATCGATCCGACATGCCGGAATGATCGTCGTGCACCCGGCGGATATCGCGCAAACGTCGAAACTCCCCGACGCTCGCCACTTCGGCACCAGCCTGCTAGACGTTTTCCAAACCGGGGGCAGATAACATGGTGCCAGGCAGCAGAACCGACCGACGGCTTTTGGCGGCAGCCGGGTTGATGGTTGCGGTTTCGGTGATGAGTGCGGCAGACACGATCATGGTCCGCGTTCTGACGCAGGATCTGCATCCGTTTGTCATCGTGCTGTTTCGCAGCCTGTTCGGACTGCTGTTCATTTCGCCCTGGATTTTCAGCAACAGAGGCGTTCTGAAGACACATTATTGCGGCCTGCATCTGTTGCGGGCCGGGCTGAAAATTCTCTCGCTGGCAGCATTTTTCTTTGCCATCGCAACGTCGGTGCTGGCGGATGTGACGGCAATCGCTTTCACCGCCCCGGTTTTTGTGACCATCGGCGCCTGGGTTTTCCTTGGTGAGCGGCCGGGTCCCCGGCGGTTCGTGGCTGTTCTATTCGGATTTGTCGGCGTGCTGGTGATCCTGCGGCCCGGACAGGGGCCGGTATCGACGGCCCTGTTGTTCGCGCTAATCGGCGCCGTTCTGTCGGCCATTATCCATTTGATGCTGAAAAAAATGTCCGCCCGCGATTCCACCGAGACACTGGTTGCATGGAATCTGATCGTCACCGTGCCGCTGGCCGCCCTGCCCGGCCTTTGGTTCTGGTCCGCGCCGACAGGGCCGCAGCTTGCATTGCTGGCACTGCAGGGCGCAGTCGGCGCATTGAATATGGGCGCGATCACGCGGGCCATGGCATTAGCGGATGCATCTTTCATCGCTCCGATCGATTTCCTCCGATTACCGGCCGTCGCCGTTCTGGCATTTCTGATTTTTGGCGAGGTTGTCTCCACCGCGACGCTGATAGGCGCCAGCATCATATTCGCGTCCACCGTGTTCATGACGGGCCGCCTCCGCCCCTGAACCCTGCGCAGTTCCTTTGGGAATGCAGCAACGATCCGGCGCCGGGGACGGAATTTCTGCGACTTGATGTATAAGTGATATTGATCCTCGACATATGAAATAATAATTCAGACAAAATGCCGATTTAATGGCGCAATTCTCTAGACTGACTGCAGGCCTGTATATAACCTGTAAAAGTCGGACCAATTCGATTTCTACCGATCGTAACGTCAAATGCCGTATTGCTTTGAATTGAAACTGACAATTCTTGACGATAACCGTCTGATTTTAAAAACGAATACAGTTCTAGGGAGAAACACAATGCGAACCTTGTCTGCTTGTTTGCTGGGAACAGCGCTTGCCCTGTCTGTGGCGACTTCGGTATCCGCGCAGGACAGGACCGTGACCGTGGTTTTATCGGAAGAGCCGGACGTCATCGATCCATGTGAATCGACGCGCTCCAACGTTGGCCGGATCGTCAAACAGAACATTGCCGAAACGCTTATTGAGATTGATCCGAAAGACGGTTCCATCAAGCCTCGTCTGGCAACAAGCTGGGAACAGATCGACAATCTGACCTGGCGCTTCAAGCTTCGTGAGGGAATCAAATTCCACGACGGGTCCGATTTCAATGCAGCCGCTGCCGTGACGTCGATCAACCGGACGCTCAATCCGACGCAGGATTGTGAAATCCGGCTTAAATTCTTCGGCAATATCAAGGTCACACCGACAGCGGTGGATGCCACGACGCTTGAGGTGAAAACCGATACGCCGCAGCCGATCCTGCCGGCACTGATGGGAACAATGGCGATCGCCGGCCCGAATACGCAGGCGGAAAAGGGTACGCGTAACCCGGTTGGAACCGGCCCTTACAAGTTCAAGAGCTGGACGCCGGGACAGGATGTTGTCATCGAACGGTTCGAAGGCTATTGGGGCGACAAACCACAGGTCGAGGGCGCGCGTTATATCTGGCGCAGTGAATCAGCCGTTCGCGCGGCGATGGTGGAAACCGGCGAAGCCGATATTGCGCCGAATATCGCATTGCAGGACGCGACCGACAAATCGCTCGATTTCAGCTATTTCAACTCCGAGACATCCCGGCTTCGCATCGACATGACGCAGGCGCCGCTTGACGATATCCGTGTTCGCAAGGCGATGAACTATGCCATCGACCTGGAAGCGCTTCGCGGCTCTATATTCAGTGACGGCGTTGTGCCGATGACGCAGATCGTCGTGCCGAGCATCAATGGGCACAACCCCGCGCTCAAACCATGGCCCTACGATCCGGCAGAGGCCAAGCGGCTGCTGGCGGAGGCCAAGGCCGATGGCGTTGCCGTTGATACGGAAATCCTGATGCGCGGCCGTCTCGGCATGTATCCGAACGCAACCGAAGCCATGGAAGCCATGCATGCGATGCTGACCGATGTCGGCTTCAATGTGAAACTGAAAATGGTCGAAGTCAGCCAGTGGGTGGAGAGTTACACAAGGCCGTATGCGGAAGACCGCGGACCGGTTCTGCAACAGGGACAGCACGACAATAACAATGGCGATGCGGTATTTTCCGTATTCTTCAAATATGGTTGCGAGGGACCGCAGTCGACGACATGCGACGAACAGGTCGATGCCGGTATTACGGCGGCCAGCGCGGCCACCGGCGACGAGCGCCGCAAGCTGTGGCAGGAAGTCATGCGCCGCCTTCATGAGGACATCGTTCCCGATGTGCAGATGTTCCACATGGTCGGGTTCTCGCGCATCAGCAAGCGCCTGGATTTCACCCCGTCCATTTCCATGAACAGCGAACTGCAAATCGCCCAGATCAGGTTCAAATAGAATTTCCCGGTCAGGTTATCGCGGCCCCGGTCAGCTGGTATGCTGATCGGGGCCGCGCTTCATCCAAGGAATTGTCGAACCGATGCGAAGTTACCTGACCAAACGGGCGCTCTACAGTTTTGTGTCGCTGTCGGGTTTGCTGATTCTGGTCTTCTTCATGGCCCGCCTGACCGGCAATCCGGGCAATCTCTACCTGCCAATCGACGCCACGCTTGAAGCCCGCCAGGCGTTTACCGAAAAACACGGCTTTGACGATCCGGTCCATGTCCAGTTCGGCCGTTATGTCGCCCAATTGGCGCGCGGCGATCTTGGCGATTCCATCCGCCAGCAGCGTCCTGCGATCGATATCGTCCTGGAAGCCATTCCAGTGACCTTGTGGCTGGCTGCAGTAACAATGACGATAGCGTTGTTCGGCGCAATCCTGATCGGCGCACTGGCGGCCTATCGCCCCGGCGGCGCCTTCGATCGGATCGCCAGCATATCCTCGCTGGCCGGCGCCAGCGCGCCGGATTTCTGGATCGCAATCACTGCCATCCTGGTGTTCTCAGTAGGCCTCAGATGGCTGCCGACATCGGGCATGGACGGTTTTGCTTCATGGCTGATGCCGATCGCTGTCCTGACGATTCGGCCTTTCGGCCTTTTGGTTCAGGTCGTTCGCGGTTCGATGCTGACCGTCTTCAGTTCTGCCTATGTCAAAACCGCGCGCGCCAAGGGCGTGAAAGAGCGATCCGTCATTTTCGTCCATGCGCTCCGCAATGCAATGCTTCCGATCATCACCGTTGCCGGCGATCAGGCCGCGGCCATCGCCAATGGGGCCGTCATCGTGGAAACCATTTTTGGCTGGCCCGGTATCGGCAAGCTGATGATCGATTCCATTGTCCAACGTGATTTCGCCGTCATACAGGCCTCGATCCTGGTGACGGCGATCGTCATTCTGTCGATCAACATTGCCGTCGACATAACCTATGCAATCCTCGATCCACGGATCAGGCACCGGTAAATGACAAATATTCCCGACAATGACAGTGCCCTGCCCCCGCCTCCGACCCGGAGCATTCGGCTTTTCGCATTGTTGTGGAATGACAAGTTTGCATTCGTTTCCGCATTGTTTTTGATTGCCGTGATCGTTTTCGCGACCGTCGGTCCCTCGTTGCTCGGCGATACGGCAACCAAGCTGAACCTGCGGATTCGAAATTTCCCTCCATTCTCACTGGAACACGGATGGATGTATTGTCTGGGAGCCGATTCCCTGGGTCGCTCGATGGTGGCGCGCCTGATCGTCGCCAGCCAGAACACCATGGCGGTTGCTGCCAGTGCGGTTGTTTTTTCAATGATTGTCGGCGGCACCCTCGGCCTGATCTCAGGCTATTCGCGCGGCTGGGTCGGCAATCTTATCATGCGCTTTGCCGACATCATCATGAGCTTCCCGTCGCTGCTGATTGCCGTCGTCATCCTGTACATGTTTGAACCCAGCGTCATGAACCTGGTGCTGGTGCTCGGCATCACCCGCATGCCGATTTACATGCGCACCGCCCGTGCCGAAGTTCTTGAGATCCGCGAAAGACTGTTTGTCTCAGCAGCATATGTCATGGGGGCGAGCACGCCAAGGCTGATCGGCCGGCATATTGCGCCCCTTGTCCTGCCGACATTGACGACAATCGCAACACTGGAATTCGCCTTTGTCATGCTCGCGGAGTCGGCACTGAGCTTTCTCGGCATCGGCATCCAGCCACCTGAAATAACATGGGGGCTGATGGTGGCTCAGGGCCGCAACTATTTGCAATCGGCTTGGTGGCTGGCGTTCTTTCCAGGCGTTTTCATTATGCTTTCCACCCTGTCGCTGAACCTGCTTTCCGGCTGGGTTCGCATTGCCCTTGATCCTGTGCAACGCTGGCGGCTGGAAGTACCGGGAAGCGGCAATGGATGATCGTTCAGAACCAATCCTCAAAGTCTGCGATCTGGCGGTGGCCTTTCGAACCGGCGGCGGTGAATTCGATGCGGTAAAGGGAATCAGCTTTGAACTTCACCGGGGAGAAACCCTTGCCATTCTGGGCGAGAGCGGCTCGGGGAAAAGCGTCAGCGCCTCCGCAATCATGGGCATTCTCGACAGCCCGCCCGGCTTTATTCGCCGCGGTGCGGCCTACCTGAACGGTGAAAACCTCTTTGAGCTGTCGGAACAGAAGCGCAGAAATCTCATGGGCGAAAAGATCGCCATGATATTTCAGGATACGCTTGCCCATCTCAACCCGGTGTACAGCGTAGGCTGGCAGATTGCCGAATGTTTCAGGGTTCATCGCCATTTCAATCGCAAAGAGGCCTGGATCCGCGCGGTTGATCTGCTGGAGCAAGTCAAAATCCCGGATGCAAAACGCCGGGCGAATGACTATCCGCATCAGTTCTCAGGCGGCCAGCGCCAGCGCGTCATGATCGCCATGGCTCTGGCGCTGGAGCCGGAAATATTGATTGCCGACGAGCCGACAACGGCGCTTGACGTGACTGTTCAGGCACAAATCCTGGATTTGCTGATTGACCTGCGCAATGCGCGCAATATGGGATTGATCCTGATCACCCACGACCTTGGGGTCGCCGCGGAGGTCGCCGACCGCATGATCGTCATGAACCTCGGGGAGATCGTCGAGGAAGGTTCGGTTCACGACGTTTTTGCTCGTCCCAGGCACCCTTATACAAAGCGGTTGATGGATGCTGTTCCCGGGCGCGGCGGATACCGGGACGCCACATCGACGCGAGGCAAAGAAACGCACAGGCCAATTCTTCTGGTCCGCGATCTGACCAAGCATTATGGGATCACAAGCGGCCTTTTCGCCAGCGATACCGGCAAAGCCGTCAAAGCCTGCGACGGAATCAGTTTCGATCTGTATGCAGGCGAAACCCTGGGCATTGTGGGAGAGTCCGGATCCGGCAAGACCACGGTTGCAAATATCCTGCTCAAACTGACAAACCCGACCAGCGGCACCGCGACACTTGACGGCGAGGATATCTTCACTCTCAAAGGGGATCGCCTGTTGCAGTTTCGGCGAAAGTTCCAAGCAGTTTTTCAGGACCCCTTCGCCTCGTTTAACCCGACCATGAGTGTCTTCAAGATCATATCAGAACCCTGGCTGATTCATCGGGACGTGATGCCGAAAAACCGGTACCGGGACCGTGTGATCGAATTGCTGCAGGCCGTTGGAATGACTGCCGACCATGCGGACCGCTACCCGCATGAATTTTCCGGCGGACAGCGTCAGCGAATTGCGATCGCGCGCGCGCTGGCGCTGGAACCGGAAATCATCGTCTGCGATGAGGCAGTTTCTGCACTGGATGTGTCGATCCAGGCGCAGATCATTGCTCTTTTGGCGGAGCTTCGTGACACATTCGGCCTGTCCTACCTGTTCATCGCCCACGACCTGCCGGTTGTCCGAGAACTGGCTGACCGTGTGATTGTGATGAAATCGGGAAAGATTATCGAACAGGGACCGGTCAAACAGATTTTCGACAATCCAACCCAACCCTACACGATTGATCTGCTAGCGGCGAACCCGATCCCCGATCCTGAACAAATGCAGCAACGGCGACAACGGCGCGGGATCGGCGTCCAGAATGTTTTCCGTTGATGTTGAACCGGTTGTTGGCTGCCTGATAAATTGACATCTCAACCGGCAAATATCATCAACCCGGGATCGAGACCGGCGGGAACATGTTCGACATAGAAACCATCATCATCGGAGCCGGTGTCGTCGGTCTGGCTATCGCCCGCGATCTGGCCATAACAGGTCATGACGTTCTGATCATCGAACAGCACGGGCTGATCGGCAGTGAAACCAGTTCGCGCAACAGCGAGGTGATCCACGCCGGCATCTACTATCCCGGGGACAGCCTGAAGGCTCTCTTGTGCGTTGAGGGAAAGCAACGCCTCTACGCGTTCTGCGAAAGCCATCACGTGCCGCACAAACGCCTGGGCAAACTGATCGTCGCCGCCGATCCTTCGCAAATCGCCGCGCTTGAGCAAATCGCCCGGCGCGCGGCGCAGAACGATGTCACCGATCTTGAATTTCTCGACGCTGGCGAACTGGCGCAGATGGAGCCCGAACTTACCGGCGCGGCGGCGTTGTTTTCGCCATCAACCGGTATCATTGACAGCCATGCTTTCATGCTGGCGCTGCAGGGCGACGCTGAATTGCACGGCGCGCAGATCGCATTCAACAGCGCCGTCGGCAACATCGCAGCCCTGCCCGATGGCGGATTCAGGATTGACATGGAAGGCGATGCTCCGTTCAGCGTGACCTGCCGTAATGCAATTGTCAGTGCCGGATTGCATTCATCGCGTCTGTTGCGCGGCTCCGGTCTGGCGCTGACTAACTGTGTTCCGCAGATGCACTATGCCAAAGGCAATTATTTCCGGTTTTCCGGGCGCGTGCCGTTTTCCCATCTGATCTATCCTGTTCCCGATGCCGGAGGCCTGGGCGTACACCTGACCCTGGACATGGGCGGTCAGGCCCGCTTCGGCCCTGACGTGGAATGGATTGACGAATTGAACTATGACGTGGATCCGCAGCGCGGCGAGCAGTTTTACGCCTCCATCCGCAGCTATTGGCCCGGCCTGCCCGACGCCTCGCTTGACCCCGATTATGCAGGCATCAGGCCGAAAATCAGCGCCCGGGGCGAAACCAACGCTGATTTTCTCATTCTCGGCCCGTCGGCGCACGGCCACGCGGGACTGATAGCGCTTGCCGGCATCGAATCGCCGGGACTGACCGCGAGCCTGGCAATCGCCGATCGGGTGCGCCGGCTGCTAGCTTGAAAATTCAAACAGGCTCACCTGATGATAGGTTTCGCCTGGCCGCAGGGTGGCATCGGTGAAGTTGGAGTGATTGGGCGAATCCGGCCAGCGCTGCGGCTCGAGGCAGAACCCGGCATGGGCGCCGTACCGGCGGCCGTCAAGACCGTCAACGGGTACATCCAGCGTCGATCCGTCGTAGAATTGCACACCGGGTTCAGTCGTCGACAGCCGCATACCGATCCCGCTTTCGCCCTCAAGCGTTGCGCATAACAAAGGCCCTTCTGCCGGTTCATCGGAGAGGCAATAATTATGATCGTAAAGAGTTTGTGCGCCGCCCTCAGCGCGGATCCGGCGCAAATCGCGGAAATCGAAGGGCGTTGCTTCAACCGGCAGGATTTCCCCCGTCGGGATAAGCGTTTCGTCGACCGGGAGATACCGCCCGGCCCTGATCTGCAGCCGGTGCCGTGTAATGTCCGCCGACCCGTCAAGATTGAAATAGCTGTGATGGGCAAGGTTGAGAATTGTCGGCGCTGACGTCTCTGCCTGATAGACAATGCGCAATGTTGCCGGCGCGACGATCTGAAACGTGCAGGACACGTGGATAGCGCCGGGATATCCGCCCTCACCGTCGGGTGAATCAAGTCCGAGGGTGACAGATGCCTCAGATACCGTATCGATCGTCCACGGGCGGGTTCCAAAACTGTCACTGCCGCCATGCAGATGATGCCGGCCGCGAAAATTCCGCTCCAGCTGGTAGGACTGGCCATCCAGTTCGAAACGGCCCTCGGCGATCCGGTTGGCATACCGCCCGGCGGTCGCGCCGAAGAAGCGCGAATGCTTCAGATAATCGTCGAGACCATCGAACCCCAGCACCAGCGGATGGACGGCGCCGTGAAGCCGCAAATCCCGGAGCACCGCACCCCATGACAATATATCCGCGCTCAGACCGCCGGCGGCAATCGTCACCGCTTCAACCTCTTGGCCATCCGGCAAGGTGCCAAACGTGCGACGGGATCCCGGAGTGCTCATCATGTCCGAACCTCACTGGTCATATCGCATTATAACCATGCTCTGTCAGCAACGACACAATCAGATCGCGGGCTTTTTTGCGATGGTTTTTGTGCCGCGAATAGGCCGCTTCCGCGTCACCGGCGCGAATGGCTTTCAGGACGGCGCGATGGTCATGATTGGACCGGGTCGGCTTCGGCCTGAGATGGAGCGTCGCGATCCGGGCGCGATGGGCCTGATCGCTGAGGGTTGCAACGATTGCGGCCAATCGGGAATTGCCGGCTTCTTCAACCAGCGCCCGGTGAAATTCGACATCGGCTTCAGCCCAGCGGCCAAGATCGTCATCGGCAAGTGCCGCATCCATTGCATCGACCGCCCTTTCAAGCCGCAATAAAGCAGCGCCCGGCCCGGCCTTTTCCGCCAGCCTGGCAGCAGCCTGAGACTCCAGCGCAGTCAGAATGTCATAAATCTCCGCCATATCGGCAATCGATATCGGCAAGACGACGAACCCGTGTCGCGGCCGGATTTTGACAAGCCGTTCTTCTTCAAGCCGGATCAGGGCTTCGCGGATCGGCGTTCGGCTGACACCGATCTCATCTGCGGCTTCGCGTTCAAGACGAGCGTCGCCGCCCGCCCATGTGCCGTCGCAAATTCGTTTCTTCAGGGCCTCATATGCCCGGTCTACCTGACTGACCGCCTTGTTACCGGCGTCAGCCGTTTCGGCAGAAAGTTCAGCCATCCGGATATTCTATCGGAGACACACATCCGCTCTCGGCGGATTTATAGGCTGCCTCGACGATCGCGATATTGGTGAGATAGTCCCGTCCGGAATTTTCCAACGGGGTATTCTTTCTCAAGTGCGAAAGAACGTGATCCTGGTATGCGTAGACACAATCGCCGCCAAACCCGGTATTCTGCCATTGATAGGCGTGCTTCTGCTCTTCATTGCTGCCTGATTTGCGGAGATATATGTCGCCGTTTCCATCAAGCCGCAACACGCCCGCAGATCCTTCGATCGTGAATTCACCCATCGTCAGACGGCGGTCTTCCGCCTTGTGATCGATCAGCCTGTTGCCGTCATAAATCGCCCGGAC
>CAMYKZ010000091.1 GCA_947259045.1 uncultured Afifella sp. | reverse complement strand
AATCAAAAGCCGGCAAAAGCTCCGGTCCAAAACGTCCGCTCCTACTACCAGCGGACACCCATTCAACTGCGATAACCGACTTTCTCAACAAAATCGGCACGAAGGTGACGTTCACGCAATGAAGTGCCTTTTCCAGGCAGATTGTGGCGAGACACCCCAGCACGTCGCCAGGTTGCCGGCAAGATGTTCAATAAGGCACGGCAATGACGGAGAAGCTTGTCAGCATTATCACGGCCAATGCGCCAAAAAATATGATTGCGGCGCTCGATTGCAGGATGATTGCAACCGCGGTCGCAACGGTGAAAATACGGTCAAACATCAAATAACTCCTCAAACATCCGGCCTTGGATACACAGGTGGGCCCGGAATCCGAGCAACCAAGTGATGTACGTCACAGATTTGATGAATTTCAGCGCCTTTAGCCAATTGGCATCGCCGACCGGACGCAGGCCCCGTCAGCCCGGATTGAGCCTCATGATCAAGGCGCCAATGGTCGATACCGCCAAAGGCACGCCGTAAGGGACTTTTCCTTCTTTACCGATTTCAATGAGGCGCCCGAACAGGATGACCGGCAAGGAGTCCAATCGTTTTACAACCAGCATCAGCAACAGGAAGATCAATCCCGTGGCGAACAGCAAGACCGCAAAATAGCCGGCATACTGATAACCGGAAAAAATACCGGCCACGAAAAACAGCTTGGCGTCTCCGGCGCCGATGCCTTTGAGCAGCCAGGCCACGAAACCGACCAGGAACAAAGCAACGCCGACGCTGATATCCAGCCAGAAAAAACCATCGAAATCGTACAGTTTCCAGATTGCGAATATCGATATCATCAACAGAATCTGGTTATTCTTGATTTTATAATCGCAAAAATCTGTATAGGCGATGTGCAACAGCATCAGAATCGACGCTAATATTATAATATTATTCATAATGCGTGTAACTTCATGTCACTCGACAAGCGGCGTCTTGATGACAAGACTCCCGTCGTCAAGAATAATGCGCCGGGTCGGCGGCGGATTTTCATTCGGCGCGCCTGCGGTCGCCGACCCGACACCGATGTCACCAACGCCGATATTCAATCGCTTTTCGATGGTTTCTGTCCGATTTTCCACGCCGGAGATACTCGTACGCAGTCCGTCAAAACTCTTCTCCACCTCCAAGATCCGATTTGTTTCCAATTGCCTCAGCGCCTGTATTTCAAAGCGCATTCGCTCCAGCGAATTCTCAAGAGTGTCGATTTTGTTGATTGAGAGAACCAGCCAACCGACAACCATGGCCAGCGCGACACACAGCATGAAACTTACTGTAAGATTGATGGCGTGGATATTCGGCTTCAGCCGGGCATTGAGAAGTTTTGAACCGATACCAGGTTCTGCAGCCACACTGCCCTCAGCGGTCGCAATGGTGCCTTTCGGCTTGGACTCGACCGGCGTTCCCGCTTGGGCGGGTTGATCAGGACCGTTTTGCGAAATCGATACTTGACCTCAACATCTGCAGATTGTTGGCCGTCACCTCGTTTGACGGATCAATCTCGTATGCCTTGAGAAAATTCCGCCGCGCCGCCCGCAAGTCGCCGCGCAGCAGGTACGAATAGCCGACATTGTTATAATATTCCGGTCGGCCGCCAATCATCCGTGACAATACCCGGTATGCCTTGTCCGACTGATCGAAACGGCGAAGCCTGTCATAACTCGCAGCAAGCCCCAGCCAGGCTTCCGGATCTTTGGGAAACAGTTTGACGGCTTTCAGATAAGCCCTGTTCGCCTTGCCGTAATTGCCTTCACGGAAATCGTTCTTGGCGAGTACCAGAAGCTCATCGGAGGCGTAATAATTTTCGCCAGGAAGCGTGACAAGACCCGACTTTGTATCGCTGTAAGCCGCAAGATCTTCAAGGTCCGTTGTCTGGCAACCGATCAACAATCCGGTAAACAGGAAAACCACCACAATTCTTATCATAAGAGCCCCCAACTCCGGCCACACAATAGCCAAAATTCATTAACGCTTCTTATAGCCGAAATGTCAGCTTGGCACCAGCCCAAGCATGATATTCATGAGCGTGATCATAACCGGCACCAGAACGATGACCATCGTGACCGGGAAAAGAAACGCGCCGAGTGGAAGGACGAGTTTGACGGGCAGCTTGTTGGCTTTTTCCTCCGCCCGCAGCAGACGCATCTGACGCATTTCCTCGCTGTAGACCCGCAACGCTTCATTCAGGCTTGAGCCGAGTTCGTCGGACTGCTTGAACAGCGTCGCCAGTGATTTTGCCTCATCGATATGAAGCCTGTCGGCCAGCGATGACAAAGCTTCGCGCAGGCGCTTGCCGGCGCGCACTTCCAGCATCATGATGCTCAGATGGATTCCGAGCGCCCGATGGCTCCTCAGAAATTCGTTCGACACCCGGCTGGCGGCCGCCTCCATGCTGAGTCCGGAATCGGTGCACACGATCATCATGTCCATGAAATCGGGAAAAGCGCGGCGATATCGTTCCTGCTGACCGGAAGCGAAATGATCCAGCACGAAATTCGGCAGGACAGCGAACAGCGAGCCGACGATCGCTGACAGCAGGAATATCACCTGTGTCGGTTGATCGGGCGTGAACCAGCGCAGCAATATCATGCAGCCGACGAAGGATCCGATCGCCAGCATCAGCCTGATAATAGTGTAAAGAAAAAGTGCGTTCTTGTGAAAATATCCCGCCCGCACCAGACGAACGCGGAGCGAGTTCTCGTCACCGCTTGCAATCGAGTCATAATAGGATTCAATCAACCTGTGCGTCTGATCGTCGGCATCGCCGAGCCTGTCGATCTTTGGCTGATCGCCGCTCTGAAGGCGTTTTCGGACCGAAACCGAGCGGCTTATCGAAAAATAGGCGATAATCGCAACAGCCTGCGAAACGACGAAAACCAGCCCAAGAACAACAACGTCAGTGCTCATGGCATCGGCAATCAGATTTTGGAAATTCTCCATCTATTCCTCAATAATCGAAATTGACCATTTTATAGATAATGGTATTCCCGATCGCCATCATGATGACGACAAAGGTCAGAACATACATTTCAATCCCGCTGTCATAAATAGAATCGAAATATGTCGGCGAAAGCATCCGGATCATCAGATAAATCAGGATCGGAAAAACCGACAGCAAGATTGCCGAAAAGCGCCCTTCCGCCGAAAGTGCGCGGATCTTCGCCTTGACCAGAAAACGGCTGCGTATCACCGCCGAAAGATTCGTCAGTATTTCCGTGAGATTGCCGCCGCTGGAATTGTGGATGCTCAGCGCCACGGCAAGAAATCTCAGCTCCTCGGCGCCGACGCGATTGACCATATTCTGAAGTGCTGAATCGATATCGTTACCATAACTTAGTTCATCTGAGAGAATGCCGTACTCCGACCCGATCGGATCGGGCATTTCGCGGGCAACCAGTGCGATGGCCGATGAAAACGGATGGCCGGCTTTCAGGCTTCGAACGTTGATGTCGAGGGCGTCCGGCAATTGCCTTGTAAATCTCAATATTCGTTTCGACCGCATGATGTACAATGTCAGATAGGGGATCGCGATCAATCCGAACATCGCCGACAGGATCTGGCCGAATGTTGCGAATCCGGCGAACCGGCCGATCAAGCCGCCGGCCAGTGCGAACCCCAGGATCGCGGCAAGACCCGGCATGACACCGATGCTCAGTCCTGACTGGGCGTGAAGCCGGCGAAACCCGAGAATCGCCGATCGCAATTGCCCGGTATCGTCAAGACCGCGTTCAATCCGCAATCGCTCAAGAACGTCTTGCGGTGATGCATTCTCGTCCGACAACAGCGACATTCGCCGGTTGATGGAGCGAACCCGCACCCGCCGCGCCATGAGTGCGCGGGCCACCAGATCAAACAGAATAACCCCGGTGATGAATGTCGAAAAATAGAGCACATAGATCATCATGACCGAGGGTTACCTTTACAGAGCGCGATTTGGTTCAAATGAATCGCCGGACATGGTAACGCCAATTTCCGCAAGCTCTTCCAGAAACCGGGGTCTGATACCGGTTGCCCGGAATTCACCGATGACCTTGTTGTCAGAATCGATATGGGTCTTCCGGAACCGGTATATCTCCTGGATCTGAACCACGTCGCCTTCGGTTCCTGTCAGCTCGCTGATCGAGGTGACGCGCCGGCTCCCGTCTGCGAGCCTCTGGACCTGGACAATGAGGCGGATGGCGGACGCTATCTGGTTGCGAATACTCGATAATGTCATCGGCATCCCGGCCATACCGATCATCTGCTCAAGCCGCGAAATCGCATCACGCGGGCCGTTCGCGTGGATCGTCGTCATCGAACCCTCATGGCCGGTGTTCATGGCCTGAAGCATGTCAAAGGCCTCTTCGCCGCGCACTTCGCCGATGATGATCCGGTCGGGACGCATACGCAGTGAGTTCTTGACCAGTTCGCGCTGCCTGACCTCGCCGCGGCCTTCGATATTCGGCGGCCGCGTTTCCATGCGTCCGACATGGGGCTGCTGCAGCTGCAGTTCGGCGGCATCCTCGATGGTAATCAGGCGTTCCTTGAAGGAAATCTGTGACGACAAGGCATTCAGCATCGTCGTCTTGCCGCTGCCGGTGCCGCCGGAAACGATCAGCGAGACGCGCGCCTTCACCGCAAGCGACAGAAACTGTTTCATGACGTCGGCCATCGCATTGGCTTCTACCAGCCGCTCAAGCGTGAACGGCCGCCTTGAGAATTTGCGGATCGACACAAGCGGACCGTCGACTGCAATCGGCCGGATTGCGATATTGACGCGGGACCCGTCGGCAAGACGGGCATCGACGGTCGGCGACGATTCGTCGATCCTGCGGCCTACGCCGGAGACGATCTTGTTTACGATGCGCAGGAGGTGGGCTTCGTCCTTGAAGCGAATTGGCGTTTCTTCCAGTTGACCAAACCGCTCCACGTAAACACGCTCGTGCGTATTGATCAGAATATCGGCAACCGTATCATCCTTGAGCAGCGGCTCGATCGGCCCCAGTCCGAGAATTTCGTCGGTCGTGTCGAGGATGAGTTCATCCAGCTCGCGGGCGTTGAACGCGGCATTTATGCTGCGGACATATTCCCGCACCATTGGCCGGATCTGATCAGCAAGCTCGGAGCGCTCCAGGCGATCAATCATGCCGAGATTGAGCTTGTCGAGCAGATACCGATGCAGATTGACACGCGTCTCGACAAAGGAAAAACCGGTCTTGCCGTTCTCGGAAATATCGTTCGCGCCGTTCAACATCTCTGCCGGAGACGGTTCGGAAAGCTCGCTGCCGGATGGCAGAATGTCGTCGTTAACCTCCGGGCTTTCATTGCGTGCAGCCGCGCCGGATTTATAGAAACGACCAATCATTACGGAACCTCAAAAATCAAAAATCATGGTTTACAATATACTAATGCACGATGACTTTCGATCCGATCCTGACTTTATCGTAAAGATGCATGACGTCTTCGTTAGTCATCCGGAAACAGCCGGATGAAACGTAGCCTGCAAGCGAACCGACGTCATTTGTACCGTGGACTCGAAACAGCGTATCGTGGCCGCCTTCAAACAGGTAGATCGCGCGTGCGCCCAACGGATTGTGCGGTCCGGCAGGCACGATCGTCGGCAGGCCGGGTTCCCTCTTGCGCATTTCCGCGGGTGGACGCCATTCAGGCCATTCTGCCTTTCTGCCGATTTTGACCGTGCCGGACCATCGGAACCCGTCTCGGCCGACACCGATGATGTAACGCCGTGCCCGGCCGTTGCCCAAGACATAATCAAGGGTGAACTTGTCAGAGGAAATGATGATGGTGCCGGGCGCTTCGCTGGTTGAAAGAGCGATTTCCTTCCACGTTGACGGGCCGTGGTCGCGCGGGATCGGAGTGCTGGGCACGACGGCGCGGCGATCGGCACGGACAGGTTCGGCGGCCAGAAGAGAAGCACCGAAACAGGCCAGAACGACCGCCGTCAATGCACACCGTCGTGTGCGGGACACCCCGTCCTGTCTGTCCGTATCCGTAATGCTGTCCATGCCCGGCCCAATTGTCATCGCAGCGAAATGCCGTTTCGTTTCAGGTGTTCGGCAAATGCTTTTGTCGATTCCTTTGCGAAATCAGAGCGCGACGTCACCTCACGTGGAAGTATACCACGGTTTATCGCTTCCGTCATCGTTCGATGGTCATCGCTGACAAAACTGATCGGTAGGTCCTTGAAAAGTTTGCGAACATCCCGGCGCGATATGGAATTGAAGAACATGCGCAGCCTGTGCCGGTTGACGATGATCGTCGAATGGCTCGGCGCAATATTGCCTTTGCGCACCCGTTCATAGATATCGCGGGTCTGGCGCAATGACGGAATGGCAAGGTCCGTGACGAGAAACGCGTCGGTCAACCCGCCCAGAACCGCCGATTTCCAAGGTGTCTCGTAATAGGGAATGTCGACGACAACATAATCGTACTTGAACGAAAGAACGTCCAGCATCCGCAGAACCAGTTCCTCGCCGGATTTGTAGAAAGGCAGGTCCGGCAGCTTGAATGAATAGACCGAAAATCCGGACGGATGGCTTTTGCGGATCGTGTCCATCAGTTCGACATCGATGCGGTTCGGATGGTCGGCAACCGACTTGAGATCAAAGTCATTGTGGGCGTCAATGAAACTGCCGCAGGCGCCGGTTGAGAAATCAAGATCGATCAGGCACGTGGCATTACGCGCATCGCGCTTCTGCTGGCACAGAATGTCTGCGGTGTTGATGGCCAGCGACGTTGCCCCGGCGCCGCCGATACACGAGATAAATCCGTAGATCTGGGTCGATGCGGCGTGGGCGACATTCAACTGATCGCCAACGACCTCGACCAGCTTGCGGACATCGACCGGTTTCGTCAGCAGATCCGCAGCATTCAGATGAATGACCTGGCGCATTTGTTCCGGACTGATGGAACCGGAAACCAGTACAAGCGGTATGCCGGAATTCTTCCGCCGCATCGCAAGCAGATCCGGATCGTTGAGAACCTGCCCGTCGCCGACATCGTAAATGATCAGGTCCGGCGGCTGACTGGCCTGCATGATGCCGGACAATAAAGCGGTTTTCTGGACTGTGACGTGATATTCCGACAATGCGTTCAGCGCATCGGCCATTCGTTCCGCTTCGGTCGAATCATCGGAAAATATCTGCAGGCTGTAGCCTCGTCGGCTTGCCGTCGGTTCTGACATGATGAATTTTCTACGGGTAAGTTGTTGACAGGTCTTCACCGACGGCAGTGACCGTAAAAGGCGGAATCGTCAACTGGTTAAGTCCGAGAAGCCGCCCCAATATCAGAAAGTCGAAATTGACATCATGCAATGTCACACTGACCACCGGGACCGGACCGGCCGGCCGGCCGGCATAACCAAGACCGCCAAATGCATAGACAACCGTAATATTCTCAGCCGTGATCCTTGGCATCAGATCGCACATGCCGGCCAATCCGATCGCCGGCAGCGAACAAATTCCGTCCTGGCCGGCGACGATCCGTGCCATCGCACTGGCATCGTAATCTCCGCTGAGACCGGCGCCGGTATAGCTTCCGGTGCAGGTCGTCGTGTCGCCCACACAGGTGGATGTGAACACAGGCATTGGATCGCCGGGCTGGGCGCCGCCTTCCATCCCGGTATAGAGCAGAAGATCGGAGTCGACCGGGTGGGAAATGCTGGCGACGCGGGCGCCGGTCTGGGCTGCCTTCGCGGCCATGTTCCATTGGTTGACCGCCACGCCGAATTCGACGAACGCAGCCATAGTCACGACAATGACATTGAGGACAATCACGCCCTCAACCAGTGATGCGCCTGCTTCGTCGCGTATGAATGCAGAAACAGTCCGCCTTACCATCCGATGAACCTGTCCTCATGAAATGCGGTGATCTGGATCGTCGTCAGCCCGATAAGACCCATAATCGGCGAACCGCTATAATCGAAATCGGTGGCCACCCGGACCGCAGTGCCGAGGCCGGTGGCGGGGGTTATGGTGATATCTGCCGCCGACCAGCCGGAAACCCGCGGCGCTCCGCCGGCCGGGCTGCCGTTCAGCGCAATGTTGACGGCAATTGCAGTGGTGCAGCCGAATGCCGGATCCGTTGGACATCTGGCAAGATACCGCGACGCATCGCGCAAGCCCGTCTCGACCTGATGTTTGGTGAAAAGCAGCGCTCCGAATTCCAGGATGCCGGTGAGAAAAATCACGAAGATCGGCAGGACGATCATGGTCTCCACCAGCGCCGTTCCGTCGTCTTCACGCCGAAACCTGCGCAACAGCCTGGCAAGACGGCCGGCCCGATCGGATTGTAACTGACCCATGGTTGACCTCTACCGGTAGATAACCGCCTCGTTGCGCTGGAAATCGTCCAGCGAGCCGTCACCGTCCGGCCCCGTCAGGTCGGTCAGTTCGACCCGGAACGTCTGGTTGTCATGCTCGCCAGGCAAACTTCCCAGACCCTTTTCGAGCGCTTCGGTGAGGAAAAAACTGCCGAAGGCGCGAACCGGCAAAGGCTCCTGATGGCTGCCGGAAATCTTGCCTTCAGCCTCCAGCGCCTCGCAATCGAGGATCGCACCGTAAACGAGCCGGCGGTCCGGATCGTCGGACAGGGTGGTCGGTGACTGTGAATAACAACCGGGCGCACCGTCTTCGCCGCCGACCGACAAGGATGCCATGAGATTGTTGTCGACCTCATAGCGGTAGACTTCGTAGCGGGTCGGCAGGTTGGCGTTCGACCAGCCGTTGGGCGCAGCGATCGGCGTGGCGCCATGATTGAAATTGACGCCCCAATAGCCGTCGAAATCCCAGATGCCGTCACCAATGGCGCCGCCCTGGATGTCGACGAAATTGGCGTCGCGCGGCAGCGACATGAAATCGGTGGCCACGGTTGACGGGTTGGAGTTGCATTCATTGCCGCCGGTGTAATCGTAGCCCTTGCGGACATTGCGGGCCGGGCGGTAGTTGCTGTCGTTCTTGTTTGAATTCATCGGCCCGTCATAAATATCGAACCGCACATTGACTGCGTCGGTAACGGTCGCCTTGAAGCCGGGTTTGATCAATACGCCGCGGCCGGAAAAACAGGCCGGCGGATTGACGCCTGCGAACATTTCACGCAGGCCGTTCGCGCCCTGGTTGGTCGACGTGGGCGATTCCAGAAATCCGAAATTGCCGGCAAAAGCCTGGCTCGATCCGCCGCCCTGCTGGCGCAATTCGATCTGCTTCCGCTGCAGCGCCGTATCGTGTATGACATCCTCGATCGAGATGCCGCCGGGCTCGTTTTCATAAGGATTGCAGATGAACATCGGCGTGTAATCGCAGACGCCGGAGGTGAAACCGGCGACGGCCTGGCCGCCGATATCCAACGGTTGCGATGTTGCGCCGATCTGAATCGGGAAAATCGTCGAATAAGGCTGTGGATTGGCCGTGACCTCGACGAACACTGCAAGCAGCGGGTTTGTTGTCGTGTAACTTGCGTCAATCGGCGTGTTGTCGCTGGCGGGGATATCTGTCAGATAACGCCGGCTCACATTGGCCATATTAATTGTGACATCGCCGCCATCGGAAAATCTCGACCGGTTTACCAACAGCCCGGTGATGGCCGCGTCCGCGCGTATGATGGCGGTCGGCGATCCGTCAAGTTCGGCGGCGCCGGCAAGCGCCAGCGAATCAACGGATTTCTGGATGTCGTAGTGGAGATTGTTCGCCCGGCCGATATCGATCACGATCAGCGCAATACCGACAAAGGCCGGCAGCGTCAGCAAAAAGAATATAAATGCGAATCCGCGCTCATCATTGCAGAACCGGCGAAACATGATTGATACACTCCATTGCTATTGCGATCACTCCCCGTTTCCGCCTGACCCGTTATTCTAACACTGTCACTGGTCGCGTGAAAGAATGACCTGCAGAGGCTGCGGCGGAACCGGTGCTTCCGCCTTTTCCTCATAACCTTCAATAATTGTGTTCGCCCGCTTGCCGTCGGTGGTTATGTGCTCGCTGCCGGGCGGAAACGGATTGTCGACATGAACGGCGCGATTGGCATACATGGCGTCGCCTGCCGCCAGCGTAACACTGTCGCGGTGATTCATGTAATCGGCACAGCCGGAGAGCATCAATGCAAGTCCGGCGACGGCTCCAAGCCGGAGCGCCACGGCGCTATTTTTTTGATCCGACATATGTGTCTCCAAACTCCAGATCTATGATATGGCCAAACGGCCCGGCGACACCAGCGCCATTTTCGAAATCTTCCAGCAGCTTCTTGTCCACTTCCAGCATGCCCATCAGGAAAAATTCGACATCGTTGGAATTGCGCGAAGCATCTAGTGGCGTCTTCAGGTCCTTGTTCGATCCGGCGGGCCGCACGAGATGAGGCGTCACGATAACGACCAGATCGGTTTCCTGCTTGATGAACGAAGACGACCGGAAAAGCGCGCCGAGAACAGGAAGCTGCCCCATCCAGGGCAATTGGTTCTGGTCCTTCGTCGTAATCGACTGCAACAGACCGGCGATCGCGAAGCTCTGTCCGTCCCTGAGCTCGACGGTCGTTTCCATCTTCCGGGTCACGAATGAGGGAATTTGTCCGCCGGAGAACGAAACCGACAGGGTCGGGTCGACCTGGCTGACTTCGGGCCGCAGATTGAGGTTGATCACGCCGTTTTCCAGCACCGTGGGCGTGAAAGCCAGCCTGACGCCGAACTCCTTGTATTCGATACTCGACTTGCCATCGCTTTCAACGATCGGAATCGGCACTTCACCGCCG
>CAMYKZ010000090.1 GCA_947259045.1 uncultured Afifella sp. | reverse complement strand
TTGAAGGCGGAATTGAACATGCGGATGATTTCCGACGATTCGTTGGAGACAATCGTCCCTTGCTGTTTGTCCCAAAGGACCGGCACGGTGACCCGGCCGGTGAAATCGGCGTCGGCTTTCTGATAGATATTGTAGAAATGGCTGGAGCCGAACAGATGATCGGGATGGTCATCGGAAAAGACCCAGCCCTCCGACAGCATCAGCGGGTTGACGACCGAAACACCGATCATGTCTTCAAGCCCTTTCAGTTTGCGGAAAATCAGCGTCCGGTGCGCCCACGGGCAGGCGAGGGATATGTAGAGATGATAACGGCCGGCTTCGGCCTTGAAGCCACCCTGGCCGGACGGGCCGGGTGAACCGTCGGCGGTCACCCAATTGCGGAATTTCGCATCCTGGCGGACAAACTTGCCGTCGGATTCCTTGGTGTCTGACAATTGGTCCCGCCAGGTTCCGTCGACGAGAAGTCCCATGTGTTTTCCTTTGCATGCTGAATTGCTTGCCCCGGGCCGCAAAATTCAATGCTCGGTTCCAGAGATCTTATCTAATCGCCCACGCTGCTGAAACAACCGTCGAACAGACTGTCGCCGCAGCGCGAACGCCGCTTGCCGTGTTCTGTGCAATATCGGCAGGCTTGCAGACCAGCAAAGAAAGTGATACCCGCGCTGACCATGAACCGGTTATCTGCCCACCAGACGCTCCGACGAGGAAGCGATTATCGCGCCGCCTGAGGCGCAGCAAAATGACGTGCGCCTTTCAGCCGACCTCACACCCGGCGGCGCAAACCCTCGCAGACCGGAACCACAATCATGACCTCTACCTATTCCATCCGGCCCGAACATGCGGCCGACAATGACACAATCCTTGCCTTGCAGCAGACGGCTTTCGGGCCCGGTGCCGCCGCCCGCGCTGCGTTTCGGGTGCGCGAACAGGCCCCGCATGACGCCGCACTCTCTTTTGTGCTGACGGAGCAGGACGTCATTCTCGGCTCGGTACGCCTGACCCATGTGACTATCGGTCCGGATGCCGGCCTGCTGCTCGGGCCGCTGGTGGTCGACCCCGCTCACAAGAACAACGGTTGCGGCAGGGCGCTGGTAGGCAGGGCGCTTGCAGCGGCAGAAGCCGCAGGCGCGCGGTTCGTCATACTGGTCGGCGATGCGCCCTATTACCGGCCGCTGGGTTTTGGGCATTGTGTCGGCCGCAAGGTCAGGCTTCCCGGACCCGTCGACCCGGCGCGGCTGCTGGCAGCGGAGTTTGAGCCTGGAATCGCGGCGCAATTGAGCGGGATGGTAAGGGGCTTTGCCGCGAACTAAACCTGTTCGTCGTCAACGGCAGTTGCCAACCTCTGTGACTGATCGTGTAAAAAGACCGATTGCAGGAAAATTCCTGTCGGCGGCGACCGTGTTTAATGTGATGATATCGGGATGTCCGCCCTTGGGTTTGTACAGGTTTGGCCAAGGCGGAACCACAAAGTCCGGGGCCGGGTGCGGCCCGCATCCGACCGGGCATGATTATCATTTATCCAGGGCGCATTTCGCCTGCGCTTGCTACCTGAGGCTCGCTTAGATGAAGATCACCGATATCATCAGCCATGTTCTGCAATATGATCTGCCGGAAGAGCTTGGCTATTCGCAACAATATTATTCGAAAAGAACGGCGCATCTTGTCGAGGTCCGCACCGACGAGGGGCTGACCGGCTGGGGCGAATGTTTCGGACCGGGCAATATCGCGCTGGCCAATAAGGTGATCGTCGAAAAAGTGATCCAGCCGATGGTCATCGGCCGCGATCCGGTCGACCGTGAGGTTATCTGGCATCATGTCTATAACCTGCTGCGCGACCACGGCCAGAAGGGCATGCCGCTGCAGGCGTTGTCGGGTGTCGATATCGCTTTGTGGGATCTGACGGGCAAGATTGCCGGATTGCCGCTTTGCAAACTGGCCGGCGGCAGGTTTCGCGAGCGCGTTCCGGTCTACGGTTACGGCATGATGCTGCAGCGCGAAGATGCGGCATCGCATATCGCCCGTTTCCGCGACGAGGCAGCCGCCATCAGGGCGGCGGGGTTTGTCGCGACGAAGATGAAGGTCGGCCTGGGCGTTGCCGACGATATCCGGTTGGCGGAAGCCGTCCGGCTTGGTGTCGGCGACGACTTTCCCTTCATGGTCGATGCGAACCATTGTTACACGGCTGACGATGCGCTCGAGGTCGGTGCCGCTCTTGATGAGATGAACGCCTACTGGTTTGAAGAGCCGGCGGCGCCGGAGGATCTGGACGGTTACCGCCGGCTGCGGGCCAGGCTGAAAACCCGGATATCGGGCGGCGAGGCTGAATTTACCCGCTGGGGTTGGCGCCATATACTTGAAGGCGAATGCGTCGATATCGCCCAACCGGAAGTCTGCGCGCTCGGCGGCGTTTCGGAATATCTCAAGGTTCTCGCCCTGGCGCACACGCATTTTACGCCAGTGGTCAATCATGTCTGGGGATCGGCGATCGCAGTGGCAACCAATCTGCATTTGCTGGCGGCGATGCCGCCGTTGCCGGGCGGGCTTTTCCCGCGCGAACCATGGCTGGAGTTCGACACGACCAACAACATGTTCCGCGATGAATTGCTGCTTGAACCACTCGATATCCAAGGCCAGGTGGCGCGAACCGGATCCGCTGGAATTCCGGACGGGCCCGGGCTTGGGGTTGAGCCGGACCGCGACTTTATTGCCCGGAACGCGGTTTCCTGATCAGATGCCTAAATCCGGGCGCGCAATCATCAGCCACAGGATCGCCAGCACGCCGGCAAAGGCGGGAAAACCGCAGATCAACCAGATTCGGAACAGCGTGAAATAACCGGCAGGCAATGGCTCGCCGATTTGTAGCGCCTGGCGGGCGAGATTGCGCATCCTCGTCTGTATGGCGACCACCGGCAGCCAGAACAGGCCGACAAGAACATAAAGCCCGAGCGCCAGGGCGATCCAGCCCTCCGTCAGTGCCCAGCCGATTTCGCGCGCCAGCAGCCAGCCGGTGAGTGGTTGGGCGACAACGCTGGTGGCGGTGAACAGCCAGTCGGCGATGACGACGGTGGCGGCTGTGTGGGCAATAATGGCGGTATCGCCGGTGCGATGCGCCATCGCCATGAAAAATGCGATGCCGGCGCCGGTGCCAAGCAGCACGGTTGCGCCGATGACATGCAGCCAGCGCAGCAGATCGATCCACTCCATCAGCGTTCCTCGCAAAGCGTGGCCAGTACAAGCGCCAGCATGATGACCGGGATGATCTTGACGAAGGGTCCGAGCGGATCGGCCCACAATACCGGCGTGACGATTGTCCCGGCCGCCAGATAGCCGGCCGACAATGCGGCGGCAGCCAAACACGCCACGCGGCAGCTTTTCCTGATCAGAAGCCCGATGCCGATTGCAATGTCCAGAACCGATCCGGTGACCACGAACAGGCTGGCCAGATCGTCGCCAAGCGCATCTGACACGACCGACACCGCTGCCTCGCGGCTGACCAGACCGATCATCCCGGAGGCAAGCCAGAACAGAGAAAACGCAACGATCAAAAGCGGAAACAGCAACCGCGCGCGGGAATAGACCCGCTCCTGCAGGGTAGAGGGCAAATCGGCCAGGATCTGCGGCAGGGCGCGCAGGCGCTCACCGGTCGCCTGACGCCATGGCTCCGGATCGCCTGTGACACCATCCTCAATCATCGCCAGTGCCGTTGACCTGAGTGGTGAGCGCCATCCAAGTCTGCCTGCCAGATCGGCAAGCCGGGCGGTTGCCTGGCCGGACCAGCGGGGCAGGGCGAGAACCTTGATCGGCGGCGCAAAGCCAAGCCAGTGGCGAAATGCCAGCACGGTATTTTCAAGCGAGCGCGGTTCCGGTTCCATCAGGTCGAATTCCCGGCGCCACAATGACGGTTCTCTCAAGGCGCGCAATGTCGCCCGCGCCACATCGTCGACGCCGACGCTCTGCACCCGGGCGTCGGCAAGCACGACCGGCTGGACCAGCGGGAAGCCGGCCAGCATGCGCAACAGGCTGGTGCCGCCATAGGCGGTGGCGGCAATCACCAGGCCGGGTTTCAGGATCGTCCAGTTGAGGCTGCTTTGCCGTAGCGCATCATCGGCCGCGCCCTTGGTGGCGAGAAACTCCAGTGTTTCGCTCCGTACGGCGCCCGGCGCGGAGATCTGCACGAAATTGGCAATGCCGGCTGTTTCGCTCGCCGCCACCAGGGCACAGATCGCATCGCGCTGGATGGCGGCCAGATTGTCACGTCCGCCGCTTTGCAGGGCGCCGGAGGCATTGATGACGGCTTCGCAGCCGTCAACCAGCGGCAGCCAGGATTCGGTGCTTGTCATCTCTTGCAAATCGGCTTCGATCCAATTCACGCCGCCGGCCAGCGCGCCGCCGCGATTCGCGCCGGCCTTGCCGGGCCGGGCAATGCCGGTCAGGGTGAACCCTTCGCGCAGCAGCGCCCGGGTGATTTCGCTGCCAATCAGGCCATATCCGCCGACAATCAGAACCTTCATGCATGCTCCGGGCTGTTGAACTGACGTGTGTTAGTCGTCAAGCGCCGCTGGTGCAATTGCATTCAATCTTCACGGGCTGTTTCAGGCGTCATCAAACTGTCATCAATGCCGCCCGTATCCGATCGCATTTGACATGGGGGTGATCCGCCGTCCCGCTTGACTTCACATCCGCAAGCCCGGACAACCCTTTGCAAGAAACCGCATTGGCAACGGCCCCGCCGGGTCGATTGCCACGGCAACGGGAATTGTCGCCGCGAACAGGGATATAAAGAGCATGTCGAAAGACATTGATAAAAACACCATCGAGGTGATTGCCAAATATTCCGATCTGACGGTTGAGGAAATCACCCGCGAGACCCAACTTGACGAAATCGGCGTCAACTCGCTGGAACTGGTCGATGTGGTGATGGACATGGAAGAAATGTACGACATCGAAATCGATCTGAACGCGGCCGAAGCCACAGACGCGCTGAAGAGCGTCGGCGATATCCTCGACGAGATCAACAAACTTGTCCGCGCCAAAGGCTGATTGGTGACCGGCCGCCGGATCGTCATCACCGGCCTTGGCGGCGTCAGCGCCATCGGCGCGGATGCTGAAACCATCTGGCAATCGATGCGCGAGGGGCGCAGCGGTCTCGGGCCGCTGACGATGGAACGCCGCGACCTGAAAACCAATATAGGCGGAGAAGTGGGAGACGTCGATATCAGCGGCCTGGACGAGCGGCGGCTGGTGACGATGGCCCGCTATTCGCTTTATGCCGCGCTCGCCGCCGGCCAGGCGATCGAGGCTGCCGGGCTTGACACTGCTGCGGAAGATCCGGCCCGTATGGGGGCGATTGTCGGCGTCGCCGTGTGGGGCGCCGATGCCGTCGATCAGAGTTACCGTGAGATTTTCCTGGAAGGCAAAAAGCGGGCCCACATCCTCACTGTGCCGCGCGCAATGCCGAGCGCACCGGCCGGCCAGCTGTCGATGCATTACGGCCTGCGCGGCCCGGTCTTCGGTGTCACCTCGGCCTGCTCTTCGTCCAACCACGCCATCGCCGCCGCGGCCGACCAGTTGCGGCTTGGCCGCGCCGATGTGATGCTGGCCGGCGGCGCCGATACGCCGCTTGAATACGGCATTGTCAAGGTCTGGGAATCGTTGCGCGTGCTGGGGCGTGAGGCCTGCCGGCCGTTTTCCGCCGACCGCGACGGTCTTGTTCTGGCCGACGGCGCGGGCATCGCCGTCCTGGAAACGCTCGACCATGCCAAAGCCCGCGGCGCGCCGATCCTGGCCGAAGTGATCGGCTGCGGCCTGTCCGCCGATGCTTCCGACATTGTCTCGCCGACGGTGGAAGGCCCGGCAGCCGCGATGCAGGCCTGTCTCGACGATGCCGGCCTGCCGGCCGATGCGGTCGATTACATCAACGCCCACGGCACCGCGACCAAGGCCAATGACCGCATCGAGACGTTGGCCATCCGCTCGGTTTTCGGCGCTCACGCCGACACGCTCGCTGTTTCCTCGACCAAGTCGATGCACGGCCATTGCCTGGGCGCCTCCGGCGCCATCGAACTGATTGCCTGCGTCAACGCCATCCGGCAGGGCGTGGTTCCGCCGACCATCGGTTACAATGTACCCGACCCGGAATGCGACCTTGACGTGACGCCGAACGACGCACGCGAGCGCAATGTGGATGTGGCGATGAGCAACGCTTTCGCCTTCGGCGGCATGAATGCGGTGATCGCGCTGAGGGGCGTTTGAGGGGCGGGCTCAGGTCTTGATGCGTCCTGGTTCTTGAGAGCGTGTCGAACGGGCTGCGCTGAAAAATGCTGAACGTTGGGGTCTTGTTTGGGGCCATCCCGGCCAGCATCGAAGCGCCACTGCAAACAAAGACGGCTTTGCCCGTGTTATGATGATGGCGTGCAGCCAGCGCCATCGACGGGAGATCATCATGGGCGAACAATCGGAAAGCGAGCATTCTGCAATGCTGCAGCGGGTTTACGATGCCAAAAACGAGGCGGAGCTTGCCAGCGCCTATGGCGAGTGGTCGCGCCGGTATGACCGCGACCTTCTGGCTGATGGTTATGTGCTGCCGTTTTTCATCACTGCCTTTGTCGCCCGTTACCTGCCCGCAGGAAGCGGCCCCATCCTCGATGCCGGTGTCGGCACCGGGCTCACCGGCCCCTATCTGGCGGCGCTTGGTTATCAGGGTCTGTCGGGGGTCGACATGTCGCAGGACATGCTCGAAATGGCCGGGCGGCGCGGCTGTTACGCTGATCTGAAACAGGCGGTGCTCGGCGAGCACCTACCCTGGCCGGACGATCATTTCGCAGCCTTTGTCAGCTCCGGCGTCTTCACCACCGGCCATGCTTCCGCCGCAAGCCTTGACGAACTGGTGCGCATCACGCGCCCGGGCGGTTATGCGATTTTCAACATTCGCCAGAGCGTGTTCGAAGAAAACGGATTTGCCGCCAAACTGGCCGAACAGGAAAGTGCCGGTGTGATCAGGCCTGTCGAAGTCAGCCCGCCTTTCGCCGGTTTTGCCTTCGGCAAGGACGATATTCTGGGGTTTGTTCATGTGCTGGAGGTGTTGTAATCCGATCATCGTGGTACCGGCGCCCCGCCGTCAGCAATTTTGGCGATTAACAAATTGGCATCCAATAAATGCGATCATGGGTTCCGGCGTGTAACAGCGCATTTGAAATGGGTGCCGGTTGTGAAGCGGATCATTATTGCATTTTTGCTGAATTCGGCCTTGTTGCCGGGCTCGGCCGTTCTAGGCTGGAATGATACAACAGCGCAATCGACATCGACAGCCGGGCAAACCGGCGTCCCGAAACTCCAGCCCTTTCAGGTGCTGCGGTCCGCCATGATGCTGTCAGCGGCTCTGGAGCGATGCCCGACGCTGGCGGAAGAGCTAAAAGTCCTTGATGCAGCGCCGCGGGTCAGATCGGTGCGGGCGGCGTTGCAATCGGCCTTGCTGGGCAGGGCAGAAAAGCTCAATCCGGGCCTTCGGGTGCAGGATGTCAAAACGTTGCTCGACGCCTGGCTTGATGATCAGCGGCAAAAACTGAAGAAAGCCTTTCCGGCGAATAAAATCTGCAAAATTGCCTCGGCTGCAACATTGAAGCTGGCGGTCGAAAGGCTGGACAGTGCGCGAATTTCGAAAATGATCGCCGAATATGCAACTGCCGAGGTGATTTACAACAAGGCGGTTCCCGTGACTGGCCATGACGGCCTGCAGACATTTGCCTTGCCGGAATTCCAGAAACTGGTTTTTGCGACAATAATGGGTTCGCATTTTGACGGCGGGGATTGCCGGGCGTTGAAAATCGAAACCGTCGATATGGTGACCAGTGAAACCGTGGACGCCCTGAATCTGCCGGTCTTCATGAAACCGCCACTAAAATATGAGGAAAAATGGGATGTGTCATGCGGCGGCGTCAACAAGTCGTTCCGGCTGAATTTCATGCGTGACAGCGATCAGATGAAAGGTTTCTACGGCATCAAGGTGATCCCTTGAAAGGAGGTTTCTGCCAATCGCCCACCGGATCCTATTCGCCAAGCAATTGTTTGAGTTTTTGCATCGACTGGCCGAACAGATCCCAGTCGCTGTTGCTGAGCGCCTCTTCCGCGGTCGCCAGCGCCTGTCTCGCCGCCAGCAGATCGCCGGACGTCCCTTCGGTTGAACCCGTTGTCTGGCCGACGGTTTTTCCGCCGGATTGTCCGTTGAAGACGACATTGAGCGATGCGCGCAACGTCGGCTCCATCGCCAGCCGCTCGCCGTCGCTGACAATCACCCGCTTCAATTGAGGAATGCCTGATTCCTCCGCAATCAGGTAAACCGGTTCGACATAGATAAACGACTGATCGATCGGGATGATCAACAGGTTGCCGCGGATCACGCGGGAGCCACGCTGGTCCCACAGCGAAAGCTGCTGGGAAATCAGCGTGTCCTGGTCGATGGTCGCCTCGACCTGGATCGGACCGCGGATAAGCCGTTCCTTGGACAGTTTGTAGACCAGCAGTTCGCCATAGCCTGGAAAGTCACTGCGCGCGGCCATCCAGGCGATCATATTCGGCCGGTTGGCCGGCGTGAGAGGGGTCATCAGCAGGAACTGGAGTTCCGACTCGCCGGGCAGGCGGACGAGAACATAATAAGGCTTCATGTCGATGATCTCGCCGCCATATTTTTCCCGCGGCGCAGCCCACAGATCTTCCGCGTTGTAGAACACCTGCGGCACGGTCATGTGATATGTGCTGTACTTCGTCACCTGGGCCTGGAAGAGATCCTGCGGATAGCGCAAATGGCGGCGCAGATCGTCGGGCATCCGATCAAGGCTTGTGAACAACTCCGGCAGGGCCTTGCGGTAGACGGCCAACACAGGGTCTTGGACGTCCATCACGTAAAACGTCACATCGCCGTCATAGGCATCCACCACCGCCTTCACCGAATTGCGGATATAGTTGAACCCGCCATCGTCGGATTCCGAATAGGGAAAGAGGCTGGAAGTCGTATAGGCGTCCTGGATCCAGACCAGTCTTCCGCCGCTCAGCACGAGATAGGGATCGGCGTCAAGGCGCAGAAACGGCGCAATCCGCTGCACCCGCTCGTTGATGTTGCGCCAGAACTGGATCCGGCTGTCGGGGGTCGTATAGGATGTGATGGCAATGTTTGCGTCGAAGCGGTGCCAGGCGAACAGAAGCTTTTTCCAGGCGCTGTCGATCCTGACCCCGCCGTGGCCGCTGTAGCGCGTGTAGACGTTCCGGTCGCCCCTTGGATAGTCGAATTCCGGCACGGCGGTGGCGACCAGGGCGTAACCGGGCAGGTTTTCGCCATAATGGATAGCAGGACGTGTCACCGCCAGTCCGGGTTCGCTTTGCGGCGGCAGGTCCTGGACCACCAGAACAGGGTCGCCCTGGGCACCTTTCTCCGACGCCAGGCTCATGGCCAGACCGTAACCGTGGGTATATTGCAGGCGGCGATTGACCCAGGTGTCGGCCTTGGGCGGCAGATTGTCCGACAGTTCGCGGGCCGCCAGCATCACCTGCCGGTCGGCACCGCCGATCCGGTAACGGTCAACGTCAACGTCGCCGAAGGTGTAGTAGGTTCTGATCTGCTGCAACTGGCGGAACGTCTCGCTGAGCGGTCTCCAGTCCCAGACGCGGATATTGTCGATGGTCTCGCTGTTGCGCGACAGCGCCGCCAGATTCACGTCCTGGCGTGCGCCGGACGAGCGGATGTCGACGTGATCGAGCCTGTAGGCCTTGCGGGTGAACTCTATATTGTGCCGCAGGAACGGCGTCTCGCGCTCAAGCTCATTCGGTTCGACCAGGAAGGACTGAACAAGCGCCGGGCCGATCGTCAGCAGCAGCAGATGCGAAATCACATAGCCTGCTGCAACCGGCACAATTGTCTTTTGCCATCGGCGATGCCGCGCGACCAGCAGAACCGGCAGAATGGCGAGCGTGATGGCGATCATGATCCACAGCGCCGGCACCACGACATGGACATCGGTGAAACCTGCGCCATAGACGGCGCCGCGGTTTGAGAGCAGCAATTCATAGCGGTCGAGATAGAAACCCCAGGCGAGGGCCGCCAGATAGATCGAAAGATTGCCCGCCAGGTGCCGCAGCACCTCCGCCGGCCCTTGCAGAAGCTGTCTCCAGTCGGCGGGCAGCCGGCCGGAATAGCGGTAACCGGTGACCAGCAGGAACAGGGCTATGAAGCTCGCCATGACCAAATTGTCCTGCAGCAGCTCATAAAGCGGCAGTTCGAACAGGTAGAAGCCGATTTCGTTGCCGAAGACCGGATCGGTTTGAGCAAATGGCTGCGACCACCAGAAGCGCAGCACACTGTCCCAGCCGCTGTAAAACGACAGCCCGAACAGGAAGGCAAACATGGCTGCTGCAAGCGCCGGAATACCATTCGTGCGGGGCCGCGATCCGGCGAGGGCGTCAAGCCGGCCGGGCAGGACGGGAAAGGTCTGCTGCGCCGCCGCCTGCTGCGCCGCTGTCTGTGTATTCCAGTGGGCGGACGCCGCCCGGATCACATGGCCGAGATTGGCGAGCGAGGCGAAAATCCGGAAATTGATCCAGAAAAAAGCAAATGCCGCCACGAAGGCGGCAACGAACATGCCGATCTTCAGAAGCCGGATCGTCAGGAAGACGGATGCAAAACCCAGCGCGTCAAACCAGAGATATTCCGCCGCCCAGCCGGCAAGGATGAGCAAACCAGCGACGACAAAGCCGGCGGCAACCAGAAACGTCGCCTGACGCGAAAGACCGAACATCCTCTCTGTCCCGATTTTCAGACCGGTTGAACATCCGGTCCGATGTTGCAGCAGGCACTATACACAGGCGCGCAGGGATTCCGAAGTGCGCAGAATGCCGGCCTG
>CAMYKZ010000089.1 GCA_947259045.1 uncultured Afifella sp. | reverse complement strand
CGTCACGATCTCTCCACATGTCTTGTAATCAGCCGGAAAACGGCTGGTTTTCCATTAATGTAACGGCATTGGCGCAATCGTCAATCGCCGCTCTTGCGGCTGCGGGTAAAGCCGCTCATTGTCGCTGCAATTGCAATGACAGGAGTACCCCCGTGTCAGACGCCTGGCCAACCGAAATCCGCCTGAAGAAGGACCGCAAGGGGATCGCGATAACGTTCGACAATGGCGCTGCTTTCGATCTGCCGGCGGAGCTTCTGCGTGTCATGTCGCCATCGGCGGAAGTGCAGGGGCATTCGCCCGATCAGCGCAAGACGATTGGCGGCAAGATCGATGTCGAGATTATCAAGGTCGAGCCCGTCGGAAATTACGCTTTGCGGCTGACATTCGACGATATGCACGATACCGGCATTTTTTCATGGGATTATTTCCTCAAGCTCGGCACGCAGCAGGAAAGCCTGTGGTCGGAATATCTGGGCGAGCTTGAGGCAAAAGGCCTGACCCGCGAGCGCCGCTGATTGCCCTATTGCTGCGCTTTAAGCCAGCTGACGAACGCAACGATGGAATCGATATCCTCAAGCTTCAGATCGACGGTTTTGGTCGTCGGCAACGCGTCGGTGGCCGGGGCAAGACCTTCAAAGCGAATGACGGAAGGGTGCGGCAGCCGGGTATGAAAGGTCTCAAACCGGTGTTTCCAGTCGGCCAGCGCCGTCACCAGCAATTTGAACGACGGGGTGGAGGCAATGCCGCCAAACGGGTTGGAATCATCGATCACATGGCATCTGGAGCAATGTTCCAGCGCCAGAGCGCGGCCTTTCTCCTCAGGCGTTTCCGCCGCCGCCAAACCGTTTGCGGCAAGCAGAATATGAGCCGCAATTAATGTTTTTGATCGGGCCATCCGCCGATCCTAACCAAAAGGCTGCCAACAGCGCAAACCCGCAATTGCGCCAACCTGACAGCAAAAAGCCGGCACAATGGCCGGCTTTTCAGTTCTATGACAATTGGCCGTCAGCGCAGGACGACGACCCGTGTGCCGACTTTCACCTGATTATAAAGGTGTGACACATCATCATTTGTCATCCGGATGCAGCCGGAGGAGACGGCCTGGCCGATTGTCCAGGGTTCGTTCGATCCGTGAATTCGGTAGATCGTCGAGCCGATATAAAGAGCGCGGGCGCCAAGCGGATTGTCGATGCCGCCTTCCATATAGGTCGGCAGTCCCGGCTGGCGTTTGCGCATTGCCGGAGGCGGCGTCCAGCCCGGCCATTCCGCCTTGCGGCTGATCCGGTTGCTGCCCGACCACTGGAATCCTTCACGACCGACGCCAATGCCGTATTTCAGCGCTTTACCGTCGCCCATAACGTAATAAAGCCGGCGTTCTTCGGTATCGACAATGATCGTATTTGCCTTGTAAGGCCCGTCATAATCGACAGTCTTGCGCTTGACCGGTGATTTCCCGCCATAGCGCCTGCCTGGTGTATATTCCACCCAGGTCTTGCTGTTGGCATCATAGATACGATTTGTGGCGCCGGCAGTTGCTGCCGTTGCCGAAGCCAGGATCGACACCAGCCCGAAGCCGATCGCTGTCAGAAATACTGTTAAACGGTTCATCAAAACCCCCGCGACTCATTATTCATTTGAAAGCCCAACGTACCCTCTTTTCATTGAACCCCGATTACCAAGCAAGACTAACGTAACGTTACTTCAGTCGTTTGGCGAATTTTATCCCGACCTGTGGCGCGAAGGACACGCTTGGGCCGTTTTTCGGCAGATGCGCTTTTCATTCCGAGCCGGCATCTGATAAGCGGTCAGGCAATCCGATCCGCAACACTGTCCAGATATCTGAATCGAAACATGGAGATAGACTATGGCCGACTGGCCCATCCACGCCCGTATCGAAGGCCCCATCGTGATGATCGGTTTTGGTTCGATCGGCCGCGGGTTTCTGCCGCTGCTGGAACGCCATATCGAATTTGACCCTGATCGGCTGAGCGTGATTGCGCCGGACGATCTGGACCGCGCCCTGCTTGATGACCGTAATATCCGATTTCTGCACCAGGCCGTCACCAGCGATAATTACCGCGATTTGCTTCAGCCGATGCTGAGTGAAGGATCCGGGCAGGGATTCTGCGTCAACCTCTCCGTCGATACGTCGTCGCTCGACATCATGAAGCTGTGCCGGGAAATCGGCGTGCTCTATATTGATACCGTCGTCGAGCCCTGGGCGGGATTCTATTTCGATGCCGACGCCGATTCCGCCGAACGGACAAATTATGCGCTGCACAAGACCGTGCGCGAGGAAAAGATCAGTTCTCCGGGCGGTGCAACGGCCGTTTCCTGCTGCGGCGCCAATCCCGGCATGGTCTCCTGGTTTGTCAAAAAAGCGCTGACCGATGTCGCGGACGCGATTGGCCTGGATTATCAGGAGCCGGCGACCGGCGACCAGCAGGGCTGGGCACGGCTGATGCAGCAGGCCGGCGTCAAGGGTGTTCATATCGCCGAGCGCGATACGCAGCGCGCTCGCGAGCCCAAGCCGCTTGACGTGTTCTGGAACACATGGTCGGTGGAAGGTTTCATTTCGGAGGGCCTTCAACCGGCAGAACTGGGCTGGGGAACCCATGAAAAATGGCGGCCTGGGAATGCGTGCGATCAGAAAGACGGGTCAAACCTGGCGATTTTTCTCCAGCAGCCCGGCGCCAATACAAGGGTTCGGACATGGTGCCCGACACCTGGCGCGCAATATGGCTTTCTTGTCACGCATGACGAAGCCGTGTCGATCGCGGATTTTTTTACCCTCGGGTCAGGCAATTCGCCGGAATTCCGGCCGACGGTGCATTACGCCTATCACCCCAGCAACGATGCCGTGCTGTCGCTGCATGAAATGTTCGGCAATGGCGGTAACGCCCAGAGCCATCATCATATCCTGGACGAAGACGAGATTGTCGACGGCGCGGACGAGCTCGGGGTTCTTCTTTATGGCCACGAAAAAAACGCCTACTGGTTCGGGTCTCAACTTTCCATTGAAGAAACCCGTGATCTGGCGCCTTATCAGAATGCAACCGGCCTTCAGGTCACTTCCGCGGTGCTGGCCGGCATGGTCTGGGCTCTGGAAAACCCCGAAGCCGGTATCGTCGGGACCGATGAAATGGATTTCCGCCGCTGCCTTGAAATCCAGATGCCGTATCTTGGCCCGGTCCAGGGCTATTTCACCGACTGGACCCCGCTGACCGCCCGCAACGATCTGTTCCCTGAGGATCTGGACCATGACGACCCCTGGCAGTTCAGAAACGTGCTGGTCAGATCGCCAGGGTAAATAACACCTGAACAATTGCCGCCATATTTGTCTTAAATCGTTCAGCTGAAATCGACGGTTGCTAAACGTCTGATCGCTAAAAATCTCACCAGGGAAAAGGGTGGGATTATGAAAACGATCACAAATACCAGATCAATGTTTGCCGCAGCGTTTGCCGCAGGCCTCCTGCTTGTCCTGCCGGCTGCCGGGACCGCCGTGGCGGGTCCGCTGCAGGCGCCGCATCTTTCGCGTTTCCAGGCCGGCAAGGCGCCGTTCGGGTTCAAGAATGTCTGCGGACAATATCCGTGGGCATGCAGCAACCGGTCGAGCGGCAAAATCACCGGTGACGCTGAAATCATGGCGGTTGCCCGCAAGATCAATTCGCGGGTCAACAGAAAGATCCGCCAGGTTTCCGATCAGGCCCAGTTCGGCGTCAGGGAACGCTGGACATTGCCCGATTCAGGCAAGGGCGATTGCGAAGATATCGTGCTGATGAAACTCAAGCGGCTGATTGAAGCCGGTGTGGCGCCCAATCGCCTGTTTATGGCGCAGGTCCTGCCGCGCAGGGTCGAGCAGCATGTGGTGCTGGTGGTGCGGACCAAGAAGGGCGATTACGTGCTCGACAGTCTGACGTCGCGCGTCAAGACGTGGAAACAGACCGGATACACATTCCTGAAGATGCAGAACAGCCGCAACGCCCGCAAATGGGATGTGGTGCTGCTTGGCCCGATGGCATCGCGGAAATAATATCCGGAGGCGGAAAGATCGCTTTTGGATAGGTGATCCAGCAGTTATCCTCGGGCCCTGTGTTTGAGGCGCCGGGGGTTCCATGTTGAAGCTGACTGAATATCTGCGTCTATCGGGCAGAAACCTTTTTGCAGACCGTTCGGCCGCGGTCGGTCTTTTTCAATACCATGGCGCTGCCGGCCTGGTGATATCCGTGCCGCAAATAGCGGAAACCATTGACGCGAATTACCCGCAACTTGCCAATTGCCTCGATTCGGCTCCCGATGATCTGGAACCCGATCTTCAATGCGGCACGATTCTAAGCATTGTGACGGCAGCTTTGTGCAACCTTCTGGATGACGTGTCCGGGCCGATCGAAGCCGTCCGGGACGAGGTTACCGGGGGTGTATTTTTTGGCGCAACCTGCCACGATGACCGGGTTGCTCCCCGTTTGAAGCTGGCATTTGATATCGTTGCAGACATCCTGATTGCGATCTCTGAAAACAGACAGGTTTCGGCGGGAATCCAGGATCAGATTGAGGCCCTGGAGCGCTACATCGAGGTGCAATCTTTCGGGATCAACGCGTTGATCGTTCTTCGATCGGCCCGAAAGCGCGGCATACCCTGGTTCCGTGTCAGGTTCGGACAGGATATGTCGATTGCCCAGCTCGGTTGGGGCTGCAATGCACGCCGTTTCAATGTGACCCGCGGACCGGCGACTGCCTACCTTGCCTGCCGCCTGTCACATGACAAGCATGCGACAGCCAGGGCGTTGGCGCGCATTGGATTGCCGGTTCCCGTTCAGCAGATCGTCGAAACAGCCGATGATGCCTGCCGGGCCGCTGAGCAGATCGGCTACCCGGTTGTTGTCAAGCCGCTCGACAGCAGTGGCGGGCGTGGCGTTGCCGTTGATATTCGCGATGAGGAATCAGTGCGCCAATCCTATTCCGATGCCCGCCGATACAGCCGCAGAATATTGGTTGAAACAGCGCTGCAGGGCGATGATTATCGCCTGTTGGTCATCAATGGCCGGTTCATGGCTGCTGCCCGGCGCGATCGCGCCCGCATTATCGGCGACGGCAAATCGACGGTGAAGTCGCTGCTGGCGGAATTCAACCGGGATCCGCGAAGAAAATCGAACAGATTGGCGATGATGCATCAGGTCCCGTTCAGCGGCGACGTGGAACGGACGCTGCTAAAGCAAAGGCTGACAATCGATGATGTGCCGGAAAAAGGCCGGACCGTTTTCATTCGTTCGCCAAGCAGCGTCCACGCCGGTGGAAGCGCTTACGATATTTCCGAAAGCGTCCACCCGGACAATCGTGATGTTGCAGTCAGAGCCAGTCTGGCCGTTGGACTCGATATCGCCGGGATCGATCTGCTGACGCCAGACATTACACGGTCTTGGCGCGAAGTCGGCGGGGGTATTTGTGAAGTCAACGATCTTCCCGGTTTGGATGTGCATGAAATCGCCGAGAGCGAAACAGAGCGGGATTATGGCGGCATGGTTCTGGATGCGATATTCCAGCCGGGTGATGACGGTCGAATTCCGGTTGTCATCGTCGTCGGCGAGAGCGCAGATTCCGTCGCGCGCGAGATCAGCCTGCAACTCACAAATCTGGATATTCGCACTGCTCTTCTTGAAGAGGCAGGAGCATTCATCAATGGCAGCCTGGTTGCCCCGCGGTCGCCGGATCTTGCAAGTGACGTGGGCCGCTGCCTCGAAGACCCGTGGGCGCAGACCGTCGTCCTTGCGCTCCCGCCGGAAGAAATACGCACGTCTGGATTGGGGATCGACAGGGCGGATCTGACCGTGTTCGCAGGATTTTCCGGGATCCGGGCCGATGTTCTGGATCTTGCTGCCGATGCAAGTGGCCAGGTTCTCTATATGATTGATGAAAATTCCAGTTTGCGTACGTCCGGCGGCGAAGACGGTTTCCGGCTTTTCGGAAGCAATCGGACGGTTCGCAAGACGAGTTTCGACAGACCGGAAGGCGCCGTTTTGCTCCATTGCACAGGTGATGATGTTCAGACATATCCGCTCACGACCAAAGGCGGACGAGCAGCGAAAGCTGTTAGCCCGATTGAAGCCATCGGTGCGCATGCCGTTAAAATCGTGACCGGTCTCGGTTAAGGCGGATGCGATCGTTCTGAACGGCATTTTGACGCGGTGACAAAATCGAAGCCGCTGCCGGGATCATGAAATTCTGGTGGCCGGATCGCGAAATCAACGGAGTTTGTGTCTGCCACTGTCCCGGGGGCGGGCGGACGACGTTTCACACCAGCTTGAGCTGATAGAAATATCGCCCGTCTTCCTGCAGAACGTCGATGTTCTCATCAAAGAAATACGGATCATAGTGATGTCTGAGTGATGCAGTCAGTTGGTCAAACTGTCCGGCGTCGACAAAGGCCGGTTGGAACTGGCTGATCTGGTTGCATGAAACGATCGGATAAATGTTCAGTGCCAAACGATAACCGGCGGAATAAAACCGGACGCAGAGCTCGGCGACAAAACTGTAAGGCATCAGACCGTGCTGTGAATATTCGCCTTCGGAATTGAAGATCAGATTGCCAAGGCTGAAAAGCACCCAGTGACTGCCGATCCTGGTTATTTCCCCATAGACCTGAGAACCATGTCCGACAATCAGATCGGCGTGACATTCGTCGATGATGCGCCGAGCCAGTCGATCCTGGTTTCCGCTTCTGAACCTGTAGCGCTCACCCCAGTGCGGTGACACGACGACGTAATAGCCGTCGGCTTTCAGGTCTGCGATCTGCGCCTTGAGGCGCGTGGTATTGAGATTGTTGACGCCCCATTTAGCCGATCCGGCGTAGATATTATCCTCCCGATCATGGCGTTCGCTGTATTCGTGGCCCGAGATTACGGCCAGTTTGAACGTTGATCCGCAACGTGAGAACTCGCAAGTAAACGGTTGCTGGGCCGCGGTCCGGCTTTCGCCGACACCGACGCCCTCTACGCCAGCCTTCGAAAGGGCGGCGAGCGTGTCGTGGAGGCCGGCTTCGCCATAATCCATCGCATGATTGTTTCCGAGCAGAACGGCAGCGATTCCAAGTTGGCCGAATGCTTTTACCGAATTGTCGGGTGAGCCGAAATGACGGACGGGTTCATCGCCGGCTGTCTGCTGCGGCCTTCGTGCGGTCAGTGCACACTCCAGATTGACGATTGCGGTAGCTGCGCGATCGAACAACGGTCTGATTTTTTCGGTACTGTAACCGTATCCGAATTTATCCAGATAATTGATCTGGCTTTTTTGTGAGCGTTCAGCCTGGAATCGTTCGCCGAAGTATGTGTCGCCTGCAAACAGGATCCGGATCTCGTCCTCAATTTTTTCCGCCACCGGATCAGCCTTTGCCGGGACACGGGTTTCGACCAGGCGTTGCCAGACCGTACGCAATGAAAACGCCTCCGGTTTGCGGGAACCCTTGAAGGCGACCGTATCGCCCGGCCGAAGTTCCGCCTCAAGCATCTGCAACAATTGTTCAAGGCTGCCGGCATGCGGAGCGATGCGGCTCCGGTCGGGGAATTGCCGGTTGAAGAACCTCGGATCTTCGCCGTTTGTATAAAAATAGTCGATCGGGGTCGCCGCTGCCTCGGCTGCCAGGTCCGCCATCTGTTCGACCATGCTGTTTCCAAGTTCGCCGATAATGCCGAGCACGGCGATCCGGCGGCCATCGGGCGCCACGTCCCGCTTCGAAAGGGTCCGAAATAATGTTCGCAGGCCCGGAACGCTGGAATGGACCGTTTCATTGATCGCCGTGATCGATCCGTTCCCCCACGGGATCGTGCGGATTTCGCCGCGGCGAAGCGCCGGTTCAAATTTTTCCAGTCCGACACATGCGGTTTTCTGATCGATACCCAGAGCCGTGGCGGCGGCTATCGTCGCCAGGCTGTTTGACACCATGTGTTCCCCGGGAATTGCGATATGGTAACAAAATTCATCGCCGCCGGCTGTGGCTCGAATGTCAGAACTGTCCGGGCCCAGATCGGCCTGGACAAGCCGGATATCGCTATCCTCATGGCTGCCGAATGTGACAAGTTGAACGTCCGGACGTTCGTCGAGGACCCGCCGCTGCTTCTCAAAACCCGGATCGTCGCGGTTCAAGACCGCACGGCCGCCATGTACCAGATTGCGAATGAGTGACACCTTGCGGTCAGCAATCGCCTCGAGAACCTGATCGCCGGCAAGGCCCTGTTTCTCGAACCGCTCGACATGCTCAAACAGCACATTGGTGATGACAGCGACATGGGGTTGAAAAATCGCTGCCTGGAGCTTGATATTGCCGACTCCGCTGATCTCGGCACAGCAGAAATCATAGATCGGGGCAAGATTTGACAATGTCAGGTCAATGCAGCTTCGCCCGGCATTGAAATTGAAGATTGAGCCGGTCACGTCTCCTGCAGCCGACAAGGCCGACATGATCATTTCTTTTGTCGTTGTTTTGCCGGCACTGCCGGTGATTGCGACACGTCGGGCATTTGACCTTGATTGCAGGTGTCCGGCCAGCAGCGACAAGGCAGCGGGCGCGTCTTCGACGATCAGACAGGGGGCATCGGTTGCAAGGTTCCTTGGTCGTTCCGAAACCATAAACCCGCTCGCGCCAAGCTCGCTGGCATCCAGGCAGGACAGCAGAGCCTGGCCTCTGCCAGGACCGTTCCGACCGAAAAACAGTTCCGGAACGAACAGAAAATCTTCCAGACCGGGTTCAAGAAATTCGACGCTGCTGCGGACATAATGAATCGGTCGGGTGGGTGGCTTCAGCCATTTGCCCCTGACGATCTCCGCAAGGTCTTCCGGTTCGGCAACGATAGGTGAATTCTTGTTCATTCGGGATCCACGCCCATACCAATTTCATGACTGTGGCATAGCGGGGTGTATAATCCGTTGAACAATCCTGGAATGAATCAATTGACGTCCGGCCGGACCTATGACGCTGAAATGTCCAGCTTTCTTAAGAGTTTGAGCTTATTCTTTGCCGCGAATTTGTCCTTCTTTCGGGAATCGCCATGGAACCTGCTGATATTTCTCAATATTTTCGGCATCGTGCCGGTCAGGCCCTGATCGGACCGCCAGAACAGGCCGTTTCCGGTTTGGCGTTCATTGGTCTTCGCGAGAACGGCCGGAAACTCGATGCGATCTGGTCCACCGGTGGATCGGTATGGTCGCATCTGGATGCAGCGCTCGCTGAATATCCGAATGCTGATTTTCTCGAAGTCTGCCTGACCCAAAGTGTTCAGAAAATTACGGCAAGGCAATGGGAAAAGAAGCTGACGAACAGGTCCAGCGGCCGTTATGGCATTCAGATTATATTGCCGGACAAGGTCTACCGGCTCTCGCCGACAGAAATGATTGCTCAGAACCGAACACCACAGCGCCTTTTTGCAGCGGTGCTGGAAAAACACAATCTTTCGGCTGAACGGTTCTTTGCAACCGGCGGTACTGTCGAATTGCTCGGCATGAAACAATTCTTCTGCTTTCCGGCGCAGGCGAGGGCGGTTGCTGTTTACCGCGGTAACACGATTGTGGCCGATAGCCGCGATCGCGATGTGATCGAACAGACGATCGAAGGAATGGGCAATTGGTTCATGGCCAATAGCGGCTCCGACGGTGAAATTCCATATAAATACTGGCCGAGCCGCGGGGAATATTCCACAGCGGACAATACAATTCGCAGGTTTATGGCAACCATCGCGCTGAACCGGCTCGGGCAGGCGGCCGGCGACGGAAAAAAGATCAAGGCGGCACGGCGCAACCTGCAGTTCAACCTTGCCCGGTTCTACCAGGAAGACAAGGAATTCGGGCTGATCGCCTGGGACGGATCGGTCAAATTGGGGGCTGTCGCGCTTGCCGCACTCGCCATCCTTGAGAGCCCGCAATCTGAAAAATTCGCTGGCCAATACGGCAAACTCAGCCGCACGATCGAAGCGTTGTGGCAGGATGACGGTTCGTTCCGCACATTTTATCGGCCGGCGGAGAGAAATGACAATCAGAACTTTTATCCCGGCGAAGCACTGTTGTTCCTTGCCAGTGCGCTGGAACGCGATAACGTTCCTGAAAAACTTCAGCGCGTTCTGAAGAGCGTCGATTATTACCGGACCTGGTTTCGCAGCAACAGGAACCCAGCCTTTGTGCCATGGCATACGATGGCATGTGCAAAGCTTTGGCCATTGTGCCGGCAGGCCGATCTTGTCGACTATGTCTTCGAAATGAATGACTGGCTGCTGGATCATCAGCAGTGGGGAGGCGATCTGGATCCGGATTTGTGGGGCCGCTTCTACACGCCCGGCAAACCCTACGGGCCGCCGCATGCCTCATCCACCGGCGTGTTTCTGGAAAGCCTGGTGGACGCTCTCGCTCTCGCCCGGGAGAGGGAAGACGGGCAAAGGGCGGACCGGTATGAGACTGCGATCTGGCGTGGCATCAGATCAATCGCCCAACTTCAGTTCAAGGACGAGATCGACACATTCTATATTTCCCGAAAAGCGAGAGTGATCGGTTCGGTTCGTACTGAAGCCTATGATAATGAAGTCAGGGTGGACAATGTCCAGCACGCGCTCATGGCGCTTCTCAGGTTCCGTGATTTGCTCTGATCAACTGACGCAGCCCGAAATTCGAATTTCCGTTTGCTGACATAAAAGACCCCGCGCAATGCGCGGGGTCCATTCGTTTCTGACGTTTGGCAAGCCGGTTCTATTTGCGGCTCTTGCCATTTGACCGGCCACTACGGCCAAGGCCGCCGTTGTTGCCTCTGCTGCGCGATTTTGTCGCTTTGGATTTGGAACCGCCGGTCTGAGGACCGACGCTGTCGGTTTTACCGATACCGGCGCCTGAGGCCGTCTGGCCACCACCGGCCTTCT
>CAMYKZ010000088.1 GCA_947259045.1 uncultured Afifella sp. | reverse complement strand
AGCAATGCCGGCAGGTTGGCTATCGCAACGATCGCTGCAGAATGGCTGCCGTCCAGAAACCTGATATCAATTGAGATCAGCAGATCGATCAGCGCAAAAACGATCAGCGCGACAGCTGTCGTCAGCAGCGCCCGGTGCGCGAGCAGGGCCTCATCCAGGCGCACCATCTGCAGCCCATCCGCCCCGGCCATGCTGAACCGCAAAAGCGCAAGTCCATAGCCCAGATAAATCACGATCAATGCCAAATCGATCGGCGCCGGCCAAAAAACGACCAGCACAAGGATGGCGAAGCCCGGAGCAAGATGCGGCCAGTCCCGCGCCATCTGGATGGCCCTGCCGTCGGAGAGACCGCGGAAACTCAACCAGGCCAGAGACGCCCAGCCTGCCGCAAGAACGGACTGGACAGGCAGCAGCATGCGTACGCCATAACCCCAGCGCAAGCCGATCAACACCGACAGCACGGCATAGATGGCGATCAGAGCGATAAACAAACGGCCCGAAGGCGCATCCACGCGCCTTGTGGCCTGAACAAGCAGAATGAGCAAAAGCAGAGCAACAACAAAAGGGAGTGGAATGAACAGCATGGTGACGCGGGGGCCTCAGATCGCGGAAACGGGGTCGGTCAATGCACACAATGACCTTGATCGCGATCGGGTTCGACCTCGATCGCGATCAAGGTCGCAGGATAACACCCGTTTCACCTAATTCGATAGCGTCAGAAAACCTCGATCAGGACCCGTACCAATGAAAATTCTTCCCATCTTACTGCTCTTTGCCCTTGCCGCGCCTGGGCACGCAGATGCCGCAGGCTTTCAGCGCGCACAGGCGCCTGGTCCGGCCGGCGAACCGATCAGCATCGGCATCTGGTACCCATCCGCCAGCAATGCGCCGGACCGGCCCAACACGCCATTCCGGCAATCGCTCGCCCTGAATGGCGCAATCATCGGCAAGTCCCTGCCGATGGTCGTACTGTCCCATGGCGACGGCGGCTGGATGGGCGGCCATGCGGATACGGCTCTCGCTCTGGCCGAAGCCGGATATGTCGCTGTCGCGCTGACCCATCCCGGCAACAATTACCAGGACGACAGCGCGCCGCCATCGCGCTGGGTACTCGATAGGCCGCGCCACATCAAAAGCGTGATAGATCATATGCTTTCCGGCTGGGCTGAACGGCAAAGGATCGACAGCACGCGCATCGGCATATTCGGGTTTTCAGCCGGCGGAACAACCGCGCTCATTGCGGCAGGCGGCATTCCCGATATCGCAACGGCGATTGCCCATTGCGACAGGCATCCCGGCGAACTGGTGTGCCGGATCGGCATGGTGGACGATCTCGCCGCCGCAAACATTGCAGACCTGCCTGCCTCCGCCTGGCAGCATGATCCGCGCATTGCGGCTGCCGTCGTTGCAGCCCCGGGCTTCGGTTTCGCTTTCGATGAAAAATCCCTCACGCAGGTCTCCATTCCGGTCCAGCTCTGGTCCGGATCTGAAGACCAAAGTGTGCCGACTGAGACAAATGCGGCGGCGGTCGGCAATGCGTTGCCGATAAAGCCGGAAATCCGGATCGTCGAAGGCGCCGGTCACTTCGCCTTCCTTACGCCCTGCAATCCGTTGCTGGAAGATGCCCAGCCGAAAGTCTGGCAGATGGTCTGCGTTGACAAGCCCGGCTTCGATCGCGCGGCGTTTCACACCTGGTTCAACAAGGACGTGATCGCGTTCTTCGACAACGCGTTCAAGGCTGAATAAGGCTGTTTCCAGACCGCCCGGTAAACCGCCCTCTAGACCGACTGCGCCGCCGCCGTCAGATTACGCAGTTTCGTCATGGCAAGCTCGCGACCGAGAAACCCAAGCCCGCAATCGGGCGCCGCCACCAGCCGGTCGGCATCGATATGCTCCAGCGCCTGCCCCAGCCGCTGCGCAATCGCCTCGACTGGCTCCACCGCGCTTCTGGCGATGGCGACGGCGCCGAAGATGACTGTCGTTGCAGAAAATTTATCCAGCAGCGCCAGATCATTGTGCCGATGGGCGTCCTCGATCGAAACCTGATCGATCGCCGCTTTGTCGAGGGCCTCGGCGATGCGCAGATAGCTTGACGGATCGGCCTTCAGATAGGTGGTGTCGTCGAGATGGCTCGGATAACCGCAACACATATGCATGACCCGCGTCACCTCGTCGCCGACGCCGTCAAAACAGCGTTCCAGCGCTTCAACGCCATAGGCCAGCGCCTCGTCCGGCTTGCGGGCAAACAGCGGTTCGTCGACCTGGATGTAGGTGCAGCCCGCAGCAGCCAGCGCTCTGATTTCATGGTTCAGCGCTGCCGCCAGATCGAAGGCAAGCGTTCGGTCGTCGGAATAATGGGCGTTGGCGGTGGTATCCATGATGGTGATCGGCCCGGGGACGGTAATCTTCACCGGCCGGTCGGTAAAACTCTGCGCGACTTGCCAGTCATGATCGAGAAAATGACTCTCTGTGGCCCGGATCTCGCTCCGGATTGTCGGCAGATCGGCGGCGTAGGCACCGCTGCGCAGCACCCGGTTGGTCAGATTGTCGAAATCGAACCCGGCCAGATGGCGGCAATGGTAGTGGATATAATTTTCCCGCCGCTGCTCGCCGTCAGTCGGTACATCGATGCCGCAATCGACCTGATCGGTGACAGCCTGGCCGGTCGCTCGGTCAAGCTGTGCCGTCGCCGCGTCATTGGAATTCGCCATCGCCTCGGAATAGGCCTGGGTTACCCTGGCTCCGCCTGTCGTGTGGCCCTTTTCAATCTGGAACCAGTCCTGGACCGGCAATCCGTCCGGCTTCGGGTAGGCCCCGATGCATGTTGTCTGAAGCGGCATCATAGATCCTTTTTTGGCGCGCGCTGCGGGAAGGTTCGCCGGTTTCGCGATCCACACCCAATGATTAGCCATTTGCGGGTATCGCATTCAACCCGTTTGCGGCACAAAATAACCTGCCTCCGCTCCATCCGCGCTGTCGGCTTCCATCGGCCGCTGTCGGCGGCTGCGGCACAGCCCCTATTCCTCCGGTTCGGTGGAAAACATCAGCGGATAGCCAGCCCTGAGGCCGGCGTCCGTGCCTTCCGTCGCCTTCGTCTCGGCGACGTCGCGGGTATAGACAGCGACAACGCAGGTGCCGCGCCGGTGGGCGGTGATCATCACCCGGTAGGCCTGATCCTCGCTGATCCTGAAGATACGCTTCAACACGGTGACGACAAAGTCGCGCGGTGTATAATCGTCATTGATCAGAAGCACCTTGTAGAGCTTCGGTTTTTGGGTTTTCGGCTTGTTTTCGGTGCGTGGTTTGAGATCCGTATCGCTCATGGTTCCCGGCACTTTGCAAAAAATGCGGATTGAAACGGAATATAGCGTATTGGACCGCGCCGGACAGTCCCTGTTCAGGTTGATGCGGACGGATACGGGCCGATACCGATTGACAAAACCGCGCAATTCGTTGCCATGGCCCGATGATCACTTTCCGTCCGCTGCGACCCGATGATTTCCCGACATTGCTCGACTGGCTGCAGCGCCCGCATGTCAAACAATGGTGGGACGACGGTGACGACACGATCGACAAAGTCGCCGAAAGCTACGCCACCGATCCGGACAATAACAAACGCTTTATCGGCAGCCTTGACGGTGAGCCCATCGGCTATTTTCAGTATGTGCTTTACGAGGGCGACTATATCGGCGCCGATCAGTTTTTGTGCGATGGCGGTGGCCTGTCGGAAGGGCTTGGCACAACGGCACTGCAGGCCTTTCTTGGCCTGATTGTCGCCTGCGAGGCCCCGCAGTTCATCTGCGTCGATCCCCACCCGGACAATGCGCGTGCGATCCGTTGTTATGAAAAATGCGGATTTGTACACGATCCGAAGCGCTCAGATGCTGCCGTTTGGTTCATGGTCCTGCGCTGCCGTTAGCATCCAGCGCACTGATTGATATTTCAGATCCAGCGCCGCGTCCGCTGCTGCCAGGCCGCGTAATCCGCCCCGAATTTCTCTGCCATAACCGCCTCCTCCCCGGCGATGAAACGCCGGTTGATGATCCAGACAAACAACGGCACGCTCAGCAGTCCGAAGGGCGCACCGGCGACGAATGTCCAGCCGGCGAGGATGATCGCGTCGGCAAGATAGATCGGATTGCGGCTGAACCGGTAAGGTCCCTCGGTGAGCATCGCTTCCGGGGTCTGTCGGGGCACAATGCTGGTCTTCCGGCGCCGGAACCAGTAGGCACAAACCGTCATCAGCGCCGCGCCGGCTGCCATCAGCGCCCAACCTGCCGCGGTTAACGCCGGGTGGCTGAACGACATGGCCGGCACCAGCCTTGCGAACATCCAGACCGCCGCCATCATGGCGGCCAGCCAGACAGGCGGCAGATCAATCCATTTCAAAAACCCGGAATCCATCAACGAACTCCGGCAGACAAGTGTGAAACCCAAATCATCAAATCTGCTCCGTTACGGCCTCCGAATGCCGTTTTTCAGTTCCTGCCAAAGATATCTTGAAAAAAGTCACAACTTCCATTATGTAAGTGTCCATCGAGTTTCGGCCAGACGGCTCGGCCAAAGATACTGTGAAACAATCCGGTGCACGGCCTACGACCCCAATCCAAGACATCGATTATCATCCACGGGTGCGCGCATCCGTGAAAACGCACATACTACTTCCTGGAAAGGAATACGAAAAATGGCAACTGGAACAGTCAAATGGTTTAACGGCCAGAAGGGCTATGGCTTCATTCAGCCTGACGATGGCGGCAATGACGTCTTCGTTCACATTTCTGCCGTCGAACGCGCTGGTCTTGGCCATCTGAACGAAGGTCAGAAAGTCTCTTTCGAAGTTGAGACCGACAGCCGCACTGGCAAGTCGTCCGCTGGCCAGCTTCAGGCCGCCGACTGAAATCCTGTGATGTGCGTTTAAAGGGCCGACCGCGGATGTACCGGCGCGCCTTTTGAACCTGTCACAGCGCACGCCGCCGGTTTCGCATATGTCTTTGACAAAGCGGACCGGCAGCGGGCAGAAACATGAACCGCCCTTTCCTTCAATGGTCAGGGCGGTTTTTTGTTGCAACGCGGCCTCGCAGACCGCCGTCTGTAGCGGTCATCCTCAGCGCAACTCGGCGTTCAGCGTCTGCTCAAGCAAATCATAGTCAATCAGCTTCTTCAGAACAGTCTGATCACTGAACTCGTCGGGCAATTCGCCGGCATTGCCGGACAGAAAGACGAACGGCACCTGCTTTTTCTTGAGTGCCCGCGCAATGTCAAAGGAATCAGCAGCGCCGAGACTGATGTCGAGCACGGCAATTGACAGATGTTCCTGCTCAACCTTTTCTATGCCCGGCGCAACGCGGCCGACGGGGCCGACAACCTCAAAACCGCGATCGGCCAATTCGGCCACAAGGTCCATGGCGATCAGCGGATCATCTTCCACGACGAGAATGCGTGGCGCATCAGCCATAACCAGCCTCCATCGGAACCTTCAACACGGCATTGAACCCGTCCGGATCATAGTTCAATTCGACTTCGCCAGCCAGCGAGAGGGTCAGCGACTGTTCGATCAGCCGGCTGCCGAAACCGCTTCGTTCCGGCCGTTGAACCGGCGGGCCGCCGGACTCGCGCCATTGCAGGGTCACCATCCGGCACTCTGCCGTTCGGCCAAGCGTCCATGTGATATCGATCCGACCCGACGGCGTACTCAGCGCGCCGTATTTCGAGGCGTTGGTGGCAAGCTCGTGCAGAACAAGGCCGAGCGCGTGCCCGCTTGTCGGATCAAGTGTGACATCCGGCCCGTTGAGGCGGAGCCGGTCACTGTCAAGGTCGGCATAGGGGCCGACCTGCCGGGAAATGAGATCGGTGAGACGGGCGCCGGCCTGCGTCGTGTCCGTCAGTATATCATGGGCAGACGCAATGGCATGCAGCCGGCCAATGAACGTTTCGCGGAACGCTTCCGTGCTTGTCGCGTTTCGCAGCGTATGGGACGCCATCGCCTGGATCGTCGCCAGTGTGTTCTTGACCCGGTGGTTCAGTTCGCCCATCAGCATTTCCCGGTGGGCTTCCGCCGCCTTCAGTTTCGTGACGTCATCGATGACGCCAATCATGCGAACGGGCTGGCCCGTTCCGGAATAGAAAAACCGGCCACGGGCGATGACATGCAGAACATCGCCATTCGGATGCTGAAACCGGTACGAGCATTCGTAGACCGATTTGTTCTCCTTCGCGTGATCCAGCACGTCATCGACCCGCTGCAGGTCGTCGGCGTGAACCCTTGCCCGCCAGGCCTCGAAGCTCGGCGTGATTTCGCCCATCTGGTAGCCGCAAAGCGTGTAATGATAATCCGACCATTCAACCATGCCGGTGCGCATGTCCCAGTCCCAGACGCCCATCTCGCCAACTTCCAGGGCGAGACCAAGGCGTTCTGCCGCCGACCGGAGGTTCTGTTCCGCTTCCCGGCGTGCCGTTATATCCAGAAACGTCACTACCGAACCGACGACCCGGCCGCCTTCTTCAATCGGATAGGACCAGTACTCGACAGGGAAGCTTGACCCGTCTTCGCGCCAGAATACCTCATCGTCAACGTGGATCTGTTCTCCGGTCTGGAAAGACTGGTAAATGCGGCACTCATTTACCGGATATGGCGTTTTATCCGGATAGCTGTGATGCGCAAGCTTGTGCATGTTACGGCCGATAAGTTCCGTTGCGGACCCGAACCCGAGCATCTTCACACAGGAGGGATTGGCAAAAGTGCATGTTCCTTCATGATCGATACCATAGATCCCTTCGGCGGTTGAATTCAGCAGGCTCTGGATACGTTGATCGCGCTTGCGCGCCACTTTCTGTGTGCTGCGCAGTTCATCTATGTCGCTGACCAGTCCGCGGATGGAAAGCGGTTTACCGTCCGGGCTGCGGATGATTTCTCCAACACCGCGGGTCCATTGATATTCGCCGGTATCGCCGCGCCGCATGCGGCATTCAATCTCGTAATCCAGCGATGGGCTGTTGAGGATTTCCTCGATAGTCGACTGGATATCGGCACGGTCTCCCTCTGCCACAAGTGTAAGGAATTCGCCGATAGTGCGCGGATAATCCTGGTCCTCGATGGCCAGGAGCCGGCCAACCTCCGGCGACCAGGTTACATTGTCATTTACGATGTCCCACGACCAGGCACCGCTTCGACCGGCGGTCAGCGCCAGCCGGTAGGCGGTTTCCCGCTCCGCAAGGGCATGTTCAGCCTTCTTGCGCTTGGTTATGTCAACGCCGGACGGAACGACGGCAATGACGCTTCCGTCATCGCCCAAAACCGGCGCGGCCCGGAAATCGACCCACCTGGCCTCGCCATCCGGCAGATGATACGTCAGATCGCATTGCACCTTTTCACCCGCCAGTGCACGTTCGATCGAGTCCTGCACGTAATCCCGGACCTCTTCGAAATTCGACCACCAGGGGGCGTCGGCAAACGGCATGCCGACCAGTTCCTCCTTGCTGACGCCGGCCGCGGCCGCGGACGCGGAATTGGCTTCCGTCATCACGCCCTGCGGGTCCACAAGGCCGATGAAGATGTTGACATTGTCGAGGATCTGCCTCTGCTGCGCCTGATTGATCCGCAACGCAGCCTCGGCCCGCTTTTGCGCCGTCAGTTCGTAGAAATAACAAACCACGCCAAATTGCCCCTCGGGCAGAGTGACACGTTCGATCTGCCAGTCGTAAGCCTCAATTTCTTCGGTATCGGCGCGCACCTCGTTTGTGTCCTCGGACCGATAGGGTTCACCTGTCTCCAGCGTATGGCGAAAACGGCCGATCGCCTCACTGGCGAAGGGTTCGGGCCACAGGATCTGCAAGACTTCGGCAAAGTCGCGGCCAAGCAGCGGACGGATGCTGCTGAACACTTTCTGCGCGCCGGCGCTGACCTGGGCGAGCCTGAACTGATCGTCGACAAGATAAACGCCGAACGGCGCATTCTGAACCAGATTGGAGAACGTGCCATGGCTGCGCCTGAGCCGCTCTTCAAACTGCTTGCGCTCGGTTATGTCGACGCCGGAGGGGATCAGTTCGACAACATTGCCTTCGGCATCGAAATTCGGCGCAAGCTGAAAATCGATCGTGATGAGGGCGCCGCCGGCCACCCGGATGTCGACATCATAGCGCACCAGTTCGCCGCGCGCCGCCCGTTTCACCGCATCGCGCAGTTGTTGCTGCACCTGCGGCGAGTGGCTCCACCAGTAACAGTTCCAGAAGGGCTTGCCGATGACGTCCGACCGTTTCAGATCCGCTGCCACCAGCGCCGGTTCGTTGGCTTCGGTGAGAATCCCTTCCAGCGTCAGTGTGCCGACAAACGCGACGACGGTGTCGAGAATCCGGCGCAACCGCGTCTCACTTGCCCGAAGCGCCTCTTTGGTCGGCATTTGCCCTGTCATACTGGCCATTATCAACTTGATTCGTTTCTTTTAGTCGCCCTGCATTGATTGGGCACATCACAGCGATACCGCGAAAAAAAGCACGGTTGGCTAATAACGTAGCCAAGATCAAGCCCGAATAATAGGACACGAAAGACCGGCGACGGGCGGCTTTTCAATGTGGATACATTGCGCCGGAGAACAAGTATCCGCGCGACGGATCCCGACATGGGCATCTCTCTGACAACCGCGGCTGACGGGCCGGGCTGATCCGGTGTGCTGACCAACACAGGGCTGTTACCGGCAGGTGCCGCGGGACATATAGGCGGTGCCGCGCCGGTAGAGGCGGAAACTGTAACGGCCATCGGCTTCGATCCGGATATAGTCAGCATCCGGCCTCAGCCGGACGAGAACGTAGCTCTTGTCATCAGCTGCCTGAACAAATCCGGCTGTCGGACTCTCCGGCGGCGAAGCTGTCTTGAAATCCAGGTCCGCCGTTTCGCCTGTCACGCTGAGCACAAAAGGCCCGGCCTTGATGTCGGACCGGCCGGAACAGCCGGCGTGAATGTTGCGGCAGAAATGCTTTATCGCCGGCTTGCAGGTGATCGAGCCCGAGTCAGCAAGGTCATCAAGCGGCGACGCATCGGAGCCTTTTGTGGAGGGCAGCGATACCAGCGACAGCCATGCAGCCGCGGAAACAATCGCGGCTCCATGTTGCATCAGACGCGAAATCCAGCTCACGCCAGCGTATAGGCCGTCTTCACCGTGGTGAAGAATTCAGCCGCATAACGCCCCTGCTCTCTTGGCCCGTAACTTGAACCCTTGCGGCCGCCGAACGGTACGTGGAAGTCGACGCCCGCCGTCGGCAGGTTGACCATCACCATGCCGGCTTCCGAATTGCGCTTGAAGTGGGTCGCGTGTTTCAGGCTCGTCGTGCAGATGCCGGCCGACAGGCCGAACGGCGTATCGTTGGCAACACTCAATGCCTCGTCGTAATCCTTGACCCGGATGACGCCGGCGACGGGGCCGAAAATCTCTTCCCGGCTGATCCGCATCTGGTTGTTGCATTCGGTGAACAGGGCTGGTTGCAGATAAAAGCCCGGCGTTTCCCGGTTCAGCCGCTCGCCGCCAAACGCCAGATTGGCGCCCTCGCCGCGACCGATCTCCAGATAATCCTCGTCCTGTTTCATCTGGCTCTCATCGACCACGGGGCCGATATGGGTGCCCTCCTTCAGCGCATTGTCGACAACAAGACCTTTCAGCTTTTCCGTCAGCGCATCGACAAAACGATCGTGAATGCCCTTACCGACGACAAGCCTGGACGACGCGGTGCAGCGCTGGCCGGTGGAGAAAAACGCGCCGTTGGCGGCACAATCCACGGCAATATCCAGATCGGCGTCATCCAGCACCACCAGCGGGTTCTTGCCGCCCATTTCAAGCTGGAATTTGCGCATATGTTCAATGCTTGCCGCTGCCACCCGCTTGCCGGTCTCAACGGAACCGGTGAAGGTGATGGCATTGACATCGGGACTGTCGAGGATCGTCTGGCCGACGACGGAACCCTTGCCCATCACCAGGTTGAGCACGCCGGCCGGCAGGCCGCACCGGTGCAGGGTATCGACGATGGCCCAGGAACAGCCCGGCACCAGATCGGCCGGCTTTAGGACTACGGTGTTGCCGTAACAGAGCGCCGGCGCAATCTTCCAGGCCGGTATGGCAATCGGAAAGTTCCAAGGCGTGATGATGCCGACAACGCCGACCGGCTCGCGGGTCATGTCGACGCCGATGCCGGGCCGGATCGAGGGCACGCTTTCGCCGACCAGCCGCACTGCTTCGCCGGCGAAAAAGTCAAAGATCTGCGCTGCGCGGATCGTCTCGCCGATGCCTTCTGCCAGGGTCTTGCCCTCTTCGCGCGCCAGCAGCCGGCCAAGCTCGTCCTTGTTTGCCATGATCTCGTCCGCCATCTTGCGCAGAACCGCCTGCCGCTCCAGCAGCCCGGAGCGCGACCAGGCCGGGAACGCCGCTTTGGCGGCGGCGATGGCTGCCTTGGCGTCATCGGCAGTGGCGGAGGCATATTCGCCGATCACATCGTTGGTGTCTGAGGGATTGATGTTGGCCTTGGCCGCGTCGCCGACCTTCTCGCCGTTGATGAAATTCTGGTGCATCGTCATGGCATTCGTCCTTGGGGTTTGAGGCTTGGAGTTTGGGGCTTGGAGTTTGGGGTTAATGTTCTAACCCAAATCCGTCAAATCGGAATGGCGTTTTTATCCGGCCAATCCTGCAAACAAAATCTCAACGCAGGGCGCCGATCCAGCGGGCCAGGTTGACCAGGCTCATCAGCGCGCCGGCGACATAGGTGAAGGCTGCCGCCTTGAGCACTTCACGGGCGGCCGGCAGATCGTCTTCAGCCACATAGCCGCCCTCGCGCAGGATCGGCAGCGCCTTGGCGAAACTGGCGTCGATCTCGACCGGCAATGTCACCAGATGGACAATCACCCGGACCGCCAGCAGCCCGATGCCCAGGGCAATCAGGCCGAAAAACGC
>CAMYKZ010000087.1 GCA_947259045.1 uncultured Afifella sp. | reverse complement strand
CGGAACGTTTCGCCGCGGGCGCGCTCCTGGGTTTCCGGCCCGACAAAGGGAACGGAGGCCGGCAACGACTGGACCAGCGGTGTGAAGATCGGGGCAGACATGGCACTCTCAGGCAGAATGTTCCGGAAGCCAGCAATAAGGCGCAACAGGCAGGAAAATGCAATGGGTCCGATCCCGGCTCAACCGATCAGAATACACCTGAAATCGTTGACATTCGTCTGCGTCCCGCCGGTGATCACAGCGTCGCCGAGGCGTTCGAAAAACCCGCCCGCATCATTATCGGCCAGGCTGGCGCTCGCATCGAGGCCCGCCGCCTGAGCTCGGCTCAGCGTATCCGGCGTGATCATGCCGCCGGCGACATCGCCGCCATCGGAGCCCGGCGCACCGTCGGCACCATCGGTATCGCATGCAATCGCCGTAAAACGCGGATCGCCGTCCAGCGCGATGGCCAGCGCCAGGGCATATTCGCGGTTCGGTCCGCCGCGGCCGCGGCCGGCAATCGTTACCGTCAGTTCGCCGCCCGACAGGATGGCGACGCGACCGCCCTCTTCGGCATGTTGTTTTGCCAGTGCGGCGTGATCGGCTCCGACAATCCGCGCCTCGCCTTCCAGATCGTCACCCAGCAGAACGGTTTTGTAACCGGCCTGTTCAAGCTCGGCCTTTGCCGCCGCGAGCATTTCCGCCGGCCGTGCGATCATCCGGAATTCGGCGCTGTCGAGACCTGGATCGTCGTCCTTCGCTGTTTCATCGACAGCATCTTTCAGATGAGAGATCACCGGTAAAGGACCGTCGATATTGTATTTTTTCAAAATGGCCCTGGCATCGGCGAAGGTCGAGGGGTCGGCTACGGTCGGCCCGGAGGCGATCGCCTCCGGATCGTCGCCGGGCACGTCTGAGATCGCCAGGGTTATGATCGGCGCCGGATGCGCGGCAACCGCAAGCCGCCCGCCCTTGATGGCGGAGAGATGCCGGCGGACGCAATTGATCTCGGTAATGGGCGCGCCAGAGGCCAGAAGCGCCTTTGTCACCGCCTGCTTGTCGGCCAGCGTCAGGCCGTCGGCGGGTGCTGCCATCAGGGCCGAACCGCCGCCCGATAAAAGAAACAGCACAAGATCGTCCGGCCCGGCGGACCGGGCGAGCCCGAGCATCTGCCGGGCCGCCTGTTCGCTGCCCTCGTCGGGTACCGGATGGCCTGCCTCCAGAACCTGGATACGTATCGTTGGAAGCCCGTAGCCGTGCCGGGTGACGACAGCGCCCGAAAGCGGCCCGTCCCAGTTCGCCTCCAGCGCCTGGGCCATGGCGGCAGCCGCCTTGCCGGCGCCGGTGACGATCAGGCGCCCTGCCGGTTTCGGCGGCAGATATTTCGGCACACAGACTTCCGGACGGGCAGTCGCTACAGCCACATCGAACACTCGCCGTAACAGAGCGCGGTGCTCAGCATCCTCCAGTGACGGATCTGGCGGTGCTGTGTTCATGCGGCGGCCCCCTCATGCGGCTTTGTGGTTGGCCATGATCTCCAGCGCGCGCATGATCGCCGAATGATCCCATGCAGCGCCGCCATTGGCGCTGTACGCGTTGAACAGTCCCTGCGTATTGGCTGTATTGGGCAGGCTGACGCCGAGAGATTTTGCACCCTGCAGGGCAAGGTTCAAGTCCTTGCGGTGCAATTCGATGCGAAATCCCGGATCGAATGTCCGCTTGATCATGCGCTCGCCGTGGATTTCAAGGATTTTCGAGGCGGCCAACCGGTTGCCGGACAGGCGGCTGGATCAAGTCGGCGAACAGGTGCGGGCGGCGGCCGACGACATCACCCGGTCGATCGGCGGATCTGTGCCGGACGTGTGAGGCCGCGCAGCCGTTCAAACCACAGATCAATGATGGCCGCCTGGGTGTCACCGAGAAGGAGTCGCGACAGTGCGGCCAGAACAAGGAAAACGATCGCCCAGGCGATGACGATATCGCTGAGGTAATGCGCGCCGTAGATTACCCTGTTCAGGGAAACAATTATTGCAAAGATCAGGGTCAGGACGAGCGTCCGGCCCCGCTGAGCCGCCGGGACCACAAAGGTCAGCGCAACAAGCCAGAATGCAGCGGCAGCCTCGCCTGAGACAAAGGAACAGTTTCCAACGCAATGATCGACGTCCAGCCAGGCGGGCGAGAACGGCCAGTCGCCGCCGAACCCGAGCGTCTCGCGCGGCCGGGCGCGGCCCCAATTGTTCTTCAGGATTGCGTTGACGACCAGGCCAGGGCCGAGAGCGAGCGTGGTCAACAGGAAAACGGAACGAGACGGTCGGCCAAATCCGCCGGAGCGGGATGAAAACAGCGCAGCAACAAGCAGGCCGATTGCCGTCATCGCCACCGCAACCGGCAGCAACCGCCCGATGATCCGCATTCCGCGGAAAATGCCGTTCCGCCGCAATTCAAATCCATCGTCCGGGAAATAGAACCAGCTGCTCACCGTCAGATCGATTTCCGGATACCAGACAAACAGGAGCGACAGGGCAACAAGCGCGACAACAGATACCGCCAGCGGATTTGCTCCGGCCAGACGCAGATCCGCTCTCGCGATCATAAACCGCTTGGGCGGAGCCGGATCTGCGCCCGGCGCGGACTGAATGTCGGTTTTGATGATGCCCTCCATCGAATTGGGTCTCGCTGGAGGAAGACGCTAGGGCGGCTAAATGAGCACTTGATGAGAAGGCGGCGCCGAGGCGGCCGCTTGCCTTTATCATCAGAACGGCAAAGACTGGCGCAAAAGGCTGGCGCAATTGCTGCCCGCAACGGAGTTTGTGGATGAAAATCCTGCTGGTGGAAGATTCAGAGCGGCTGCGCCGGTCAATCGGGCTTGGGCTTAAGGAAGACGGCCATACGATCGACACGGCCGGCGACGGCGAAGAGGGCCTGAGCTTCGCCGAAACCTATCATTACGATGTCATCATTCTGGATCTCATGCTGCCGAAAATGGATGGCCTCAGTGTTTTGCAGGCGCTCAGGCGTGGCGGCCGGCAGACGCATATCCTGATCCTGTCGGCGCGCGAGGAGACGGAGACGCGGGTGCGCGGGCTGGATCTCGGCGCCGACGATTACATGGTCAAACCGTTTTCGTTCGATGAACTGAAAGCGCGGATGCGGGCGCTGCACCGGCGCGGTTCGGGTCAGAAGGACCCCTGCATCAGTGCAGGGGCTCTGACGGTGGATACCAATGCCCGCGCAGTCCGCGCCGATGGCGCCGATACCGGCCTTTCAGCGCGCGAATACGAATTGCTGGAATATCTCGTCCGGCGCAAGAATCGTGTTTTTCCTCAGCAAACGCTCATCGAAAACCTCTATGAGAGCGACAATGAGGTGGCGAGCAATGTGATTGAAGCGCTGGTTTATTCAATTCGCCGAAAGCTCTCCAAACATGGTGTTTCCTCACCAATCCGAAACCGGCGTGGGCAGGGCTATTTTGTCGAATAAGAAATCCTATTCCATCGAGCGCTCGGTCAGGCGGCAGGTGATCCTTGCCATTGCCGCGGTTACGACAATTGTGTTTGGCCTGTTGTATTTTCTCGCTGCCAGACATTTGCAAACACAGTTTGATGCCGTGCTCCTGGCCAGAGCGGCGGGCATCGTCTCGCTGGTCGATCAGGATCAGGACGGAGTCGACAGTGATTTTTCCGAAGATATCCTGACGGAATATTCGCCACAGGCGGATGAGCCGCTTTATCTGCATATCCGCAACCCGGACGGAACAGATTTCATAAAATCGACTTCACTCGGCGACGGCCACCTTGAGCAAACCACCAGGCTGAGCCCCGAAGATGCGCCGGACATCCGCAATATCGTCCTGCCCGGCGGCCGGGCCGGGCGGCAGATTGCGATGGCGTTCCTGCCCCGCCTCGACGAAGACGAGGACGGCAGCGCCGCACCGGCTGCCGAGGGCCGGCCGGTGCTCGGCCTTGCGCTTGCCCGTTCGCGGCAAGATCTGGACCGGATCTTGCTGCTGCTGGCGCTGATCCTGACCGGGTCCGGACTGCTTCTGACCGCCGGGCTGGCAATCGGCATCCACCGGATCGTGCGCGACGGCCTGGCGCCGCTGCGCGACGGATCGCGCCAGATTGAAAACCTTGATCCTTCAGATCTGTCCGCCCGGGTGACACTTGCCAGAACACCTGATGAAATGGAGCCGATCGTCAGCGAGTTGAACCTGATGCTGGCTCGCGTCGAACAGGCGTTCCAGCGCGAGAGCCGATTCAGCTCCGACGTCGCCCATGAGTTGCGAACACCGCTTGCAGAGTTGAAATCGGCAGCGGAAGTGGCGCGGACGCTGAAGGCGGGCGATCCGGCGGTTGGGCAGTTCTTTTCCGACGTGCAGGACATTGCAGAGCAGATGAACCATATGGTGGACGTTCTGACGACCCTGTCACACTGCGAAAACGGCACACTTGACCTGCCGCTTGAGCCACTGAACCTTGCCGGCCTTGTGCGGCAGATTGTCGGCGAACCGGGTCAACAGGCAGCCGGATCCGTGAAGCTGGCTCTGAGCGACGATATCGGCGTTTTTAGCCACGGCGAAAGCCTGCGCATCATCCTGCGCAACCTTTTGTCCAATGCGATGCAATATTCACCGCCCGGTTCAACCATTGTCTGCGGCGCTGAAACTGCAGCCCGGACAATTCGGATCTCGGTGGCAAACAGCGTCACCGACCTGGAAGCCTCCGACCTCGACAGGCTGTTCGAGCGGTTTTGGCAGCGCGACCCGAGCCGCACTGCAGCGGCCCATTCCGGGCTCGGCCTGCCGCTGGTCAAAGCGCTCGGCGAGGCGCTCGGATTACGCGTGGATGCGGTTCTCAGGAACGGGCGGCTGACAATTACCCTATCCGGACTGAAACCGGCCGACGGCGGCCGGCAGCCCGTTGTTCAGGAACAAAGCGCCGTCGCCGCAGAATAGCGGCTCAATGCTACCCCACATCCCGCCCGGCCCATGCAGCTTCCAGTTCATCGAAACGCTCCGGCTGGTACTCATAAACCAGGCTCCCGCCGGCAAATTGCACCCACGGCTGGGCGCTGGCGGTCCAGATATGCGCAACCGGATTGAGCCAGGATGTATCGTCCAACGTGCCTGCCTTGATCGTCACGGTCGCGCTGCCCGGGCGATCATGCAGAATACGCACGCCGCAGTCCGGACAGAAATGGCCATGCACTTCATTGCGCTGGCCCGCCTCGCGCACGCGCCGGGCCATTGCCTGCCAGTCGATCTCCACGTTCTGCCGCGCAACCCGCATCGACATGCCGAAAGCAGACGACGCCTGACGCTGGCATTCGCTGCAATGGCAGCAATAAAGCGTCAGCGGCCAGCCTGTGATGCGATAGCGAACGGCGCCGCACTGGCAGCCGCCGGACAACGGCAGGCGATTTTTGTTCATGAGAGATTTCCTCCGAATTCACAGTTTGAACTTAAACCGATCCTAAATCCGGCAACGGCCAAACTGAAGGTACCGGATCGGGAAGCGCAGAATGTCCGAACAGGGATTTAATTCCGACGATGTGACTGACGAACTCGGCAGCGTCGAACAGCAAACCTCGCAGCTTGTCGCCGGCGCTTTGGCCATGTGGGTTGTGCGCTGGGTGTTCGGCTTCGCGATCATTGCCCTTGTTACCTGGTTCAAACCTGCCTGGTCGTGGCTTTGGTGGGCCGGTATCGTACTGGCAAGCGCTTCGCTCCTGTTCACGCTGGCGATGCAGTTTTTTCTGCAGCGCAAAGTAGCCAAAGCGCGGAAGACGGCTGAGCGGCTGGAGGCCGTTCTTGCCGAACTGGATGAGGACGAAAACTGAGGGCGCGCCTCGCAATCACATATTCGGATAGACCGGCCCCTCGCCGCCCTGGGGCACCGTCCAGTTGATGTTCTGGTTCGGGTCCTTGATATCACAGGTCTTGCAGTGAACGCAGTTCTGCGCGTTGATGACAAAACGCGGATCGGCGCCGGCCTCCTCCACCCATTCATAAACGCCGGCCGGACAATAGCGGGCGGAGGGGCCGGCAAAAACGTCGTGCTCGCTGGATTTCTGCAGCGCCAGATCGGCCACCTTCAGATGAACCGGCTGGTCTTCCTCGTGATTGGTGTTGGACAGGAACACCGACGACAGCTTGTCAAATGTCAGTTTGCCGTCCGGGCGCGGATATTCGATCTTTTTGCATTCCGCCGCCGGCTTCAGCGTCGCATAGTCCGGTTTGCCGTGTTTCATCGTGCCGAAGACGGAAAAGCCGAACAATTGGTTGGTCCACATGTCGAGCCCGCCAAGGGCAATACCGATAATCGTGCCGAAGCGCGACCAGAGCGGTTTGACGTTGCGGACCTTTTTCAGGTCCGCGCCGATATCGGATGAGCGCCATGCCGCCTCGTAGGCCGCAAGCGTATCGTTGGCCCGGCCTTCGCCAAGCGCTGCAGCGGCATGTTCGGCCGCCATCATGCCCGACAGCATGGCATTGTGGCTGCCCTTGATGCGCGGCACGTTGACGAACCCGGCGGAACAGCCGATCAGCGCGCCGCCCGGAAAGGCAAGCTTCGGTACCGACTGGTAGCCGCCCTCGGTGATGGCGCGGGCGCCGTAGGAAATACGCCGGCCGCCCTCGAATGTGCCGGCAATCACCGGATGGGTCTTGAAACGCTGGAATTCCTCGAACGGCGACAGATACGGGTTCTGGTAATTCAGGTGAAGGACAAAGCCGACGGAAACCAGATTGTCGTCGAAATGATACAGGAACGATCCGCCGCCGGTTTTCATGTCGAGCGGCCAGCCGAACGAATGCTGCACCAGGCCGGGTTTGAATTTCGCCGGATCGATCTCCCAAAGCTCCTTCAGGCCAATGCCGAACTTGGGAACATCGCTGTCAGCATCGAGCCGGTATTTCGCGATCAGCTGTTTGGCCAGCGACCCGCGCACGCCCTCGCCGATCAGAACATACTTGCCAAGAAGTGCCATGCCGCGCTGATAGGCCGGGCCCGGCTCGCCGTCTCGGGTCACGCCCATGTCGCCGGTGGCGACGCCGATGACGGCGTCATTGTCGTCGGTCAGGATTTCGGCGGCGGCAAAACCCGGATAGATTTCCACCCCCAGCGCTTCCGCCTTTTCGCCAAGCCAACGGCAGACATTGGCCAGCGAGACGACGTAATTGCCGTGGTTGTTCATCAACGGCGGCATCAGGATATTGGGCAGGCGGACAGACCCGTGCGGCCCGAGCGCCAGGAAGCGGTCTTCGGTCACTTCCGTCTTGACAGGGCAGCTCTCATCATTGTGCCAGTCCGGCAGCAGGCGGTCGAGGCCGACCGGATCGATCACCGCGCCGGAGAGGATATGCGCGCCGACTTCGGCCGCTTTTTCCAGCACCACGACAGAGATGTTTTCATCCAGCTGCTTCAGCCGGATCGCCGCCGAAAGGCCAGCCGGGCCGGCGCCGACAATGACGACATCATATTCCATGCTCTCGCGCTCTGGCAGCGCCCGATTTTCTTCCGACATGTTTTCTTCCGCCATGTTCCTGACCCTCGCAAACCGTCCGCTCAATCCGGCTTCAATCTAACCATAATTCCGGCTCTGGATAGATGGCGCAATACGGCCTGTCCAAAACAAATGATTGAGCCAGCCGGATATATTTCGTTGACGTCAACGTCAATATTACTTTCTGTCGACGGCCCCGCCTCCCGGCTTTCCCTCACCGCGTGATTGTGGGATGAAGACTTATGGCCGAAAATCCTGCACCCAGTTCGATCTCGCCTGAGGCGATCCTGCGGTTTTACAGCGATGCCGGGGTGGACCAGCCACTGGCTGAAACGCCGGTCAACCGGTTTGCAGAGAGCGAGGCAGAAAAGTCGGCGGCGCAACAAAAATCCGCAGCGCCAGCGGTCCCGGCCCCGTCCGCCGCACAGCCGCGCAAACAGGCGCCATCGCCGCCTCGGTTCAGCGATCCGCCGGCGCCTGTGTCCGCCAGGCCGACACCAGCCGGAAACTCAAATGTCAGTGTGCCGTCACAAGGCACCGTCATGGCAGCCCGCGAAGCCGCGTCGTCGGCCAAAAGCCTGGACGAACTGAAGTCGATCCTGGAGACGTTCGAGGGCTGCAATCTGCGCAACACGGCGACCAATCTGGTGTTCGCCGACGGCAACCCGCAAGGCCGTGTGATGATGATCGGCGAAGCGCCGGGCCGCGATGAGGATCTGCAGGGCCTGCCGTTTGTCGGCCGCTCCGGCCAGTTGCTCGACCGTATGCTGGCGGCGATCGGACTGGACCGGACAAAGGTCTACATCGCCAATACCGTGCCATGGCGGCCACCGGGAAACCGCACCCCGACGCCGCAGGAAACGGAGATCTGCCGGCCGTTCATTGAACGGCAGATGGCCCTTGCCGATCCGGATGTCGTCGTGCTGCTCGGCGGATCGGCCGCCAAACAGATGCTGCAGACCAGCCAGGGCATCATGCGGCTGCGCGGCAAATGGCAGGCGTTCCACAATGGCAACCGCGAGATCAGGGCGCTGGCGACGATGCACCCGGCCTATCTCTTGCGCCGGCCGCTGGAAAAGCGCCTCGCCTGGCGCGACATGCTGGCGCTGAAGCAGGCACTTGCAGGGGGATGAACAGACCCTGCCTGCCATAAGTCTTTTCTCGGCCTATACGACAGCTAGCGTTCCATCCGGATAGAACGACACAGGTCCTACAGTGCATTTGTACCGCCTCAACCCTGCTCGAATACCTTGCCGCCCTTTTTCTTCAAGTCCGCCGGCGCCGTCGATTTCTGCAGAAAGGCTCCGGCATGATCGGCATCGGAAAATTTCAGGCCGGCTCCCTTGATTGCCTGATCAGGCACCTTTTCGATCGGCGTGTAACGCGGATGATGGTGTTCGATGTAGGGATCATTGCGGGCGGCATTGTAACAGCAGATCAGGGTCCAGCGCCGGTCGGGCGAGCGGTTCTGGTCTGAGCGGTGCAACGTGTTGCAATGGAAGAACAGCACGTCGCCCGGCTCCATCTCGCAATAGACCAGCTCCAGCTGCTTTTTCGCCTCCTCCACGCGCTTCAGGTCCGCGCCGACCTGATCGCCCTCCAGCAGGCCATGATCGACGCGGCCAAGATGATGCGATCCTTTCAGCACCTGCAGGCAGCCATTGGCCTTCGTGCATTTGTCGAGCGCCACCATGGCCGACGCCATCAGCGGAAACAGGCAGCCATTGTTGTACCAGTAGCCGTAATCCTGATGCCATTCCCAGGCGCCGCCCTCATGCGGTTCCTTCGCGGTGATCTTGGAATGGTAGTGGTAGACTTCGCCGCCGAGCAGATCTTCCATCGTATCGACCATCTTGTGAGACCGCGCCGCGAGCCCGTAGACGCTGTCGCCGGGATGGTTCCACGTCGCCATTTTGGTCGTCATGCCTTCCGCATCGCCGCGGTCGTAAAAATGGCCGCGAATGGCCGGATCGAGATCGATAGCCGATTGCAGCAGTTCGGCTTCCTGCGGATCGAAAAATCCGCGCACGAGCACATAACCGTCGCGGTCGAAGGATTGGCGTTGATCGGCTTCCAAAACGCTTGGCATGACACACATCCTTCGCTGCTGCGGGATCGCTGCTGCGACCATATAAGAACAACCGCCGATCCGTCGCAATGCCGGATGATCGAAGCCCGGAATTTGTGCTGCGTCAGGCGTTCAGAAACCCTGTACAAAAACGCCAAGCCCAAGTAGTAACAGCCCAACATTGACGCGCCGCGCACCATTGCCGCGCCCTGCCCTTCGCAAACGGATGATCCGTTACCGGCGGCCAGATTTCCGAAAGACAGAAAATGATTGAGTTTGAAGGCATCGTCCCGGCGCTTGGCCAGGCCTTGAACAAGCGTGGTTACACCGAATTGACGCCGGTACAGAAAGCGGTTGTTGCGCCCGAACTTGAAAGCGCAGACGCATTGGTTTCAGCCCAGACCGGTTCCGGCAAGACTGTTGCGTTCGGCCTCGCCATCGCCCCGACGCTTCTCGATGGCGCCGAGCGCTTCACAAGATCGGGTGCGCCCTTGGCGCTGGTTGTCGCGCCGACCCGTGAACTGGCGCTGCAGGTCAAACGCGAGCTGGAATGGCTTTATGCGCAGACCGGCGCGACGGTTGCATCCTGCGTCGGCGGCATGGACATGCGCTCAGAACGGCGCACGCTTGAACGCGGCGCTCATATCGTCGTCGGTACGCCGGGGCGCCTGTGCGATCATATTCGGCGCAACTCGCTCGATACCTCACAGATGCGGGCCGTCATTCTCGATGAAGCCGACGAAATGCTCGATCTTGGTTTCCGTGAGGATCTGGAATTCATTCTGGAGACGACGCCTGCGGAACGGCGCACTTTGATGTTCTCGGCGACCGTGCCGCGCACGATTGCCAATCTGGCAAAGAAGTACCAGCGCGATGCCGTGCGGATTTCCACATCGGAGGAACAGAAACAGCATCTCGACATCGAATATCGCGTCTTGAGCGTGGCGTCGAACGAGCGAGAAAATGCGATCATCAATGTGCTGCGCTTTTATGAGGCCAAGAACGCCCTCGTCTTCTGCGCGACACGGGCAACCGTCAACCATATGACCGCCCGGTTCAACAATCGCGGATTTGCCGTGGTGGCGCTGTCGGGTGAACTCAGCCAGAGCGAACGCACCCATGCGCTGCAGGCGATGCGCGATGGCCGGGCGCGGGTCTGCATCGCCACCGACGTGGCGGCCCGCGGCATCGACCTGCCGAACCTGGAACTGGTGATCCACGCCGACCTGCCCACCAACCGCGAAACCCTGTTGCACAGGAGCGGCCGGACAGGCCGCGCCGGGCGCAAGGGCGTCAGCGTGCTGATTGCGCCCGGCAATGCGAGGCGCAAGGCCGAACGCCTGCTGAAAAGCGCCGGCATCGACGCCACCTGGGCCCGGCCGCCGTCGGTCGAAGATGTGACCAAACGCGACGACGAACGGCTGCTTGCCGATCCGACTTTGAGCGAAGCCGTGAGCGACGAGGAGCAGGAACTGGTTCAGGCGCTGCTTGCCCGGCACGGCGCGGAAAGGGTGGCCGCCGCCTTTTTGCGCCTGCACCGTGCCGGCCAGTCGGCGCCGGAGGACCTGCTTGAAGTCGCCGCGCCGGAGCCGCCGAAAAAAAGGCAGCACGACGATTTCGGCGACAGCGTCTGGTTTTCGATATCGGTCGGGCGCAAGCAGAACGCCGAACCGCGCTGGCTGTTGCCGATGCTGTGCGAAAAAGGCCAGATCACCAAGCGTGAGATCGGCGCGATCCGCATGCAGGACGAGGAGACCTACGTTCAAATCGCCACCCGCTGCGCGGAAGGATTTGTCGATGCGGTCGGCCCGAACAAGACGCTGGAGAAAAACATCACCATCAGGCGCCTCGACAGCCCACCGGATATGGGCCGCGACGGCGAGCGCAAGTCCGGTGGCGGGAAATCATACGGCGAGAAGAAATTCGGAAACAAAAAATACGGCGGCAAAAAATTTGGCGGCAAACCCTATGCCGGCAAGTCAAAACCGGGCGACGGCAAACCGAAACGCAAATTTGAACAGAAACACGGCGACCAGCCGGCAGACTCAGACGCTGCGAAGCGATCCGCCGGCAAATCTGAGCGTGGGAAAACCGGAGCCGGCAGGCCAGGTGGCGGAAAACCGGGCAAACCGGCTTACGCCAAGGCGCAGACCGGCAAGCCGAACCGGAAAAAGTCAAAACCCGGGC
>CAMYKZ010000086.1 GCA_947259045.1 uncultured Afifella sp. | reverse complement strand
TATTTCGCCTGGGTGCGCGAACGGATCGGACATGCGGAAGAAGACGTGGATGTTCCCGACCATGTCGCCAATGTCTCTGAGCTGATCGCCTGGCTTTCAGAGAAGGACGAGACCTATGCCAGTGCGTTCGCAGAACCGGATGTCATACGCGCCGCCATCGACCGGGAACATGTCGATCACGCAACGCCGATCGGCAACGCCGGCGAGGTCGCGTTCTTTCCGCCAATGACCGGCGGCTGAGGCCGGCCCATGACCAAGCCCGCCCCGACAATCAGGGTTCAGGCAGATCCTTTCCATACCGAGGAAGAAATCGGTATCCTGGCTGCAGGACGAAAGGACATCGGCGCACTGGTGACGTTCACCGGCCTGTGCCGTGACGAGAATGGCCGGCTTTCGGCACTCGAACTGGAACATTATCCCGGTATGGCGGAGGGTGAAATCCGCCGCATTGCCGAAGACGCCATCGAACGCTGGCCGTTGACCGGGCTGACCATTGTCCATCGGTTCGGCAAGCTGGAGCCCGGCGATCAGATCGTGCTGGTGCTGGCCGCTTCCAGCCACCGCGAAGCAGCGTTCAGTGCAGCATCTTTCCTGATGGATTTCCTCAAGACCAGAGCGCCGTTCTGGAAAAAGGAGCATCTGGTCGACGGCACGTCCGGCGATTGGGTATCAGCCGCTGATCACGACGACGACGCAGCCAGGCGTTGGTAGCCGAGCGCGCCCGTTAACGGCTCTTAGAACACTTTCGCGCACTATTGCCGCATGCAGACTTATCTCTATCTTGTCGGCGCTCTGACAATATTCGGCGGATTGGCGCTGCTTGCGCGGCGTGTGGTTTTCGTTTCCAGGGCGCTGCCGAAGACCGGCAAGCTGACCGGTTGGGAAAAACGCATGAGCGGTGAAAATGAATATCGTCTTCCGGTTGTGGAATATGTCGGCCGCGACGGCAGGCTACGCGAAAAGACCCTGCCCTCTTCACTTGCAGTCCCTGATCCGCAGATCGGCGACAAGGTCGCCATCCTGCTCGAACCGCACGACGATGACAGCCCTCTGCCGGAAGGATTTGTCGGGATATGGCTTGCGCCGCTTGTGCTAATGGCGCTTGGAGGCGCCGCACTATACGTCGCCTCCGGCTTTTGACCTATTCTGCAGCCTCGGCTGCAGCCGCAGGCTGCACAGCGTTCATGTAGTCGTCCATCACGGTTTTGGTAATGTCGCCAGGCGCAAAGCTGTAGGGCCCGATCTCCGATACAGGCGTGACTTCAGCAGCGGTTCCTGTGATGAAACATTCCGCAAAGCCTTCCATCTCATCGGGCATGATACGCCGTTCGACGATCTCAAAGCCGCGGGCTTTCGCCAGATCGATGGCAGTCCGCCTGGTAATGCCGTCCAGGAAACAATCGGCAATCGGCGTATGGATAACGCCGTCCCTGACAAAGAAGATATTGGCGCCGGTGCACTCGGCGATGCGGCCCTGCCAGTCCAGCATCATCGCGTCGGCATAGCCCTTGGCTTCGGCGGCATGTTTGGAAATCGTGCAGATCATGTAGAGACCGGCTGCCTTCGACTTGACCGGAGCCGTCATCGGGTCAGGCCGGCGATAGTCGGCGATATCAAGCCGGATGCCCTTCAGGCGCTGTTCCGGGTCGAAATAGGATGGCCACTGCCAGGCCGCGATCGCCAGATTGATGCGATTGGTCTGCGCTGAAACACCCATCATCTCGCTGCCGCGCCAGGCGACCGGCCGCACATAAGCATCGGAAAAACCGTTGACCGACAGCACTTCGCGCTTTGCCGCTTCAATCTCGTCGACAGTAAAAGGTATCTTGAAATCGAGCAGACCTGCTGAATTGTGCAGCCGTTCCGTATGTTCGCGGCTTTTGAAAATGGCGCCGCGGTAGGCTCTTTCGCCCTCAAAGACCGAACTGGCGTAATGCAGGCCATGGGTCAGCACATGCACATTTGCGTCGGCCCAGTCCACAAATTCGCCATTGTACCAGATCTGGCCACTCATTTGATCAAACGGGACGCCTGCCATATTCTTTCCTCTCACACTTGATCGCGCTGATAACCGCGACGACTCTTGCTACCAATTACTGAATTGCACTAACTGCAAATTCCAATCATGGTCTATAATTCCACGAAACGCCGAATTAGCGATGGTTTTTTTGAAATCCGTTGATTCCGTCAGCAATGCACGTAACGAACAGAAAAATATATGTCAATATGGCTGACATAAATTCATATGACGATCCTGCCCTGGATCACCGGCCTGATGATGGCCTTGCAGAAGATGATATTGATCTGGTTGAGCTGCTGTTTTTCGCTTACCGGGATTTTATCTCCGATCCAGACGCGATTCTCGCGCGCTACGGATTTGGCCGCGCCCATCATCGGGTTCTGCATTTTGTCTACCGCAATCCGGGCCTGACTGTCGCCGATCTGCTGAATATTCTCAATATCACCAAGCAAAGCCTGGCACGGGTTCTGAAACAATTGATCGACTCCGGCTTCATCGAACAAAAACCCGGACCGAATGACCGGCGGCAGCGGCTTTTATACACAACCGAGTGTGGGCGGGGACTGGCCAATCAATTGTTGAAGCCTCAGTGTCGCCGCATCCATGACGCATTCCGTCAGCTTGAACCTGAGGCCCGCGATACTATTTCCAAGTTTCTGTTTGAGATGATCGACGAGACGGAACAGCCCAATGTGATGCGGCTGACCGGCAAGGAGCAGACAGATTGACCGAAGCGGACATTGCCGAAACTCCCGGTTCCCTGACAGACGATGCGGCGCATCTGCTCGTCGTTGACGACGACAATCGAATTCGCGAATTGCTGACGCGCTTTCTCGGCGCAAACGGGTTCCGGGTAACCGCAGCACCTTCTGCAGCCGAAGCGCGCCGCCAGCTCGACGGGATCATGTTCGATCTGCTGATTGTCGACATCATGATGCCCGGTGAATCCGGTCTCGAACTGACCCAGAGCCTGCGCGAAAGTTCCGATGTTCCGATCCTCATGCTGACGGCACGCGCCGATTCCGACCAGCGGATTGAGGGTCTTGAGGTCGGGGCGGACGATTATCTGCCCAAACCCTTCGAACCGCGCGAACTGCTGCTCAGGATCAACAATATTCTGCGCCGCGGGGGATTGCCGCCTATACCGGAGATCGAGTTTGTCCGCTTTGGTCCGTTCACTTTTCACATTCAGCGCGGCGAACTGCGCAACGGCAGTGATGTCATCCGGATAACGGACCGGGAACGCGAAATGCTGCGGATATTTGCCGGCCGGCCCAGCGAGACGGTCCAGCGGCACGAGCTGCTCAATGCCTCCGGCGCCAATGGCGAACGAACGGTCGATGTGCAGATCAACCGGTTGCGCCGCAAGATCGAAATTGACCCGGCCAATCCGGTTCACCTTCATACCGTTCGGGGAATTGGCTATCGTCTGCTTGTTGACTAGGGTGTTGCCGGACAAAACACCTGCCAACAGGAAGATCGGTGCCGCATGGCGTTGATGAACGAAGTCGGCGGCCGCCTTCGCCGTGGCACCGCCCCGCTCAGACAATTCGGCCAGGCGCTCATGCGCAGCTTGCCAAAAGGCCTTTATGCGCGGTCAATTCTGATCGTCGTAGTACCGATCGTATTGCTGCAATCGGTTGTCGCCTATGTTTTCATGGAACGTCATTGGGAAACCGTCACCCGCCGGCTGTCCAATTCCGTTGCCCGCGATATTGCAGCGATTGTCGAAATTCTGGAAACCTATCCCCAGGACGAACGGAATGCCGAGATCAGCCGCATTTCCGCAGAAACACTTGGCCTGACGGTTTCCGTTCTGCCTCAAGGACCGCTTCCGCCCGCAGCCCCGAAACCGTTCTTTTCGTTACTCGACAGAACCCTGTCCAAACAGATTTCGGATCGCATCGGCAGGCCGTTCTGGATCGATACGGTCGGCAAATCCGATCTTGTCGAGATCCGGATCAAACTCGACGATTCGGTTTTGCGCATATTTGCCAAACGTAGCCGGGCGCACGCCTCGAATTCGCATATTTTCCTGGTCTGGATGTTCGGCACATCGCTGGTGCTGATCGCAATCGCCCTGCTGTTTCTGCGCAACCAGATCCGGCCGATCCTCAATCTGGCCAATGCCGCCGAAGGGTTCGGCATGGGGCGTCCGGTCGAGGAGTTCAAACCGCGCGGCGCCCGTGAAGTCAGGCGCGCAAGCCAGGCCTTTATCGATATGCGCGAACGGCTCGAACGCCAGATCGAACAGCGCACCGCGATGCTGTCGGGCGTCAGCCACGATTTGCGCACCATCCTGACCCGCTTCAAGCTGGAAGTGGCGATGATGGGTGACGAAGAGACAAGCGCCAACCTGCGAGCCGATGTCGACGATATGAGCCATATGCTTGAGGACTATCTGGCCTTTGCCCGTGGCGATGCGGGAGAGGAAACCGGCCGCATCGATCTGGACGCATTGTTGCGCCAGATCGGCACTGATCAGGATCACCTGGGTACGGAGATCAGGATTTCGTTTGAAGGAGACCCGTTTATCCAGGTGAGACCTCTGGCGATTGGCCGCTGCCTCGGCAATCTTGTCAGCAATGCCGCGAAATATGCCGACCATGTCAACATACAGGCTCACCACAGCGGCAGCATGCTGACAATTGTCATCGACGATGACGGGCCCGGAATTTCGCCGGAAGAACGCGAGGCCGTGTTCAAACCATTCTACCGGCTTGATGAAGCGCGCAATATCGACCATGGCGGCACCGGCCTCGGCCTGTCGATCGCCCGCGACATTGCCAACAGCCATGGCGGCAACATCAGGCTTGATGAAAGCCCGGCCGGAGGCCTGCGGGTCTTTCTGTCGATCCCGGCATAGCGCCCGCCCGACCGGATTTGCCGGCGACGGCAAACCTCTGATATTGTTTCACAATAGCAATTACAGAGGCTTGCCATGACGCAGATGCAATCGCGCTTTTCGACGACCTGCCAGGCACAGGAGCGAATTGTTCCTGAATCCAGTCTCGGCGAACTTCGCGACAGCGCCGATCTGACCGGCAAGCCGAAGGATCTGGCTGGTCGGCTGGACGATGAGGGTTATCTGTTCATCCGCAATGGCATCGATCCGGCAGTGACCGCATCGGCAAGGCACAACGTCTTCCTTCAACTGGCCAACGTCGACGAGGTGGAAGACCCGGATGGCGACACGCGGGCAACCGGGCGTTCGAACCGCCTGAAGCTTCGGCCCGACAAGGGCGCATTCTGGAAATCGGTGAGCGAACAACCTGCCATGCGGGCGGTAACCCACGGCCGTCAACTGACGGCATTGCTGTCCGACATATTCGGCGAAGCTGCCCGGCCGTTTGATTTCGTTTTTCTGCGGCCGGGTATCAACGGGCGTTTCACCAACATTCACTGCGACAAGCCGTTCTTTTCGCGCACGACAGACCGGGTTCTGACCTGCTGGATCGCCCTTGGGCCGGTGCCGGTGGAGCGCGGCCCGCTGTTCATTGTCGAGGGTTCGCATCAATGGCCGGATGTTCGGCAATCCGTCGACGGGTATGACGTGGCGCGCGACAAGGACCGGATGAATTCCGTCACCCAACATCCGGCCGACCTGGCCACCGAGCGCAACACGCGTCTTCTGACGGCTGATTTTGCGCCCGGCGATCTCATCATTTTCGGTATGTATCTGCTGCACGGCGCATTCGACAACCACGCCACTGACAACCGTCTGCGCCTGTCCTGCGACGTACGCTTCCAGCCCGAAGCCGATCCCGTCGATCCGCGATATTTCGGCGACGATCCGGGCGGCACGACCGGCGGCGGATATGGCGAACTCAACGGCGCCAAACCGCTGACCGCCGATTGGCATCAACGCTGAACGCCCGGAATTTCAGTCGACTGCCGATAGACCCGGCCGCCTCATTTCACCGCCCTTGGGACCGTAAAACATGACCCAAGTGGCGAAATCGTCGCTGAAGTCGAAAAACCGGTGCTCCACGCCCGCCGGCACGAACATCACGTCGCCGGGCGCAAATGCGAGATTGCCCTCGCCAAGCTGAAACTGGCCCGTTCCGCTTGCGACTATATAGATCTCGTCCCGGTCATGGGGGATCTGCTGATCGGCACCTTTCGGCGCATAGAGCAAGACCTTCAGCGTGCCGTGCACGAACAGGGTTGCCGTATGTCCGTCGCTGCCCGACAGGCGTTCAAGCGCCTGGGGGAATGATCCGTGCCAGCCTTCCATCGAGCGAAATCTCCCATCGCAGCCGATCCGGTTGCAGATCTCATTTCGCCACAGGAAGGAACGTCCGGTCTTGATGCAGATCAACCAACCGGGAAACGGCGACCCGGAATCGCCATTGCCGATCTGCAATTGCCTGTATTATCCGTGTCAGAACAGTCTGCCGCCCGGCGGCACGTCATGTCCCGGCTGCAGCAACACCACCTCGCCGTCTTCGTCCGGGACGCCCAGCGTCAGCACTTCCGACATCACAGGCCCGATCTGCCTTGGCGGAAAATTGACCACGGCCAGAACCTGCCGGCCAACCAGTTCGTCAAGCCGATAATGCTTCGTGATCTGGGCGGAGCTTTTCTTGATGCCGATCCCGTCACCGAAATCGATCTTCATCTTGAATGCCGGCTTGCGGGCCTCGGGAAACGGTTCGGCTTCGATAATCCGGCCAACGCGGATATCAACTTTCAGAAAATCGTCGAAACTGATCGTTTCGGCAATCGAGTCCGTCATCTCGCATCCACCCTGTTTTTAACGCCCGCTGCTTCGCGCAGATTCATGTACCGGCATCAGCTGGCGTTTCCGTCCTGTCGCTAGCACGGTTGCGGCGGCCTGGCAAAAGGCCGCACAGCCGCTCCAGCCGCATCACATTGCGCTCCGCCCGGCGCAGTCTCCGGTCCAGTTCGGCCATGGTTCGCGCATGGCCGGGATCGTCATCATCCAGCCACACGCGCATCACCTGCCCCCATACGATCGCCAGACCCTGCGCGCGCACGAGCCCGCCCGGCCCGGCATGGCCGATACCGGCGGCACTCAGCATCCAGCCCATAGATCCGGTGACCGACCGGTTCATCTCAAGTGCAAGCACAGGGTCGCGCAGCATCGATGCGGCGAGATTGCGCAATGCCGAACGGTAGGGTCCCAGCGCCTCGAAACGGGAAAACAGGATATCGAACAACCGTTCGCGGGCCGGTTCATCCGCCATCGCCGGATCAAGATTTTCGAGCACATGGCGGTCGGTCCGACGGGCGAAATCTTGCAGCACGGCGACCCGTCCATCATACGCGTCGCGGAGCTGGGGCAGCCTGATACCGGCCTCGCCGGCGATCGACTCAAGCGAAACCTCAGCCCAGCCCTTTTCACCAAGCAGCGAAAGGGTCGCATCGATAATCTTGTCGCGCATTTTCTGTGTTGCCATGATCCACATCCTGAAGCCTGAACAGATTTACCTTTAACATAAGGCAAATTGTACCGCATTCAGCAGGTCAAAAGCGCGCAATGGTGAACGCTGCCGTCAGGCTTCACCAACGGTTTCAAACAGAACGGCGGCAATGGCCTCTTCCGGCGTCTTGCCGCCCCAGATCACATACTGGAAGGTCTGATAATAGCGCTCGCAGGAATCAACGCCGGCACCCAGCATGGCTTCAAGCTGGCCTGCCTGGGCGATGGCGCCATCGGACAGAAGCAGCGCGTTGCGGTACATCACGACGTTTTCGGCCTGCCAGATGTCGAAATGACCGACCCAAAGCTGTTCGTTGATGCAGGCCAGCAGTTTCATGACCTCAAGCTTGCGCCGTTCGATGACCTTGAAATCGAAAGCGCAAGCCAGGTGTACGGCCTCCAGCCCTTCCATCCAGGACAGGGAGACGCTGTACTCGCACCATCGTCCGGTGACCGAAATGGTGATCTCGTCCTCGCCGGAGCGGTCGAAAGCCCAGTCATTGGCTGAAGCGATCTTCTCGATCAGATCGACTGGATTGGGAATTTCCGAAATTTCAAAATCGATAAGGCTCATACATTCTCGCATCATTGGACGATAGTTTATCGGCGTTACGCAAACGCAGACGAATCAACAACAGTGATGACGATCACAAGGTTGCCGCAACCAGAGACAGTTTTGTGACAACCGAATCTCTTGTTGGACCAACTATAGGTGAGACAGCGGCCAGAAAAACCCATCCGGAAAAATCCGGCGGCTTATCCACCATTACCGCTTTGAGCTATTCGGGAATTTCACTCCGGCTTCTTGGCCGCCTGCTTGGCCGGCGCCTTGCGCGGCTTGGTTTCCAGCTTTGCAAGCCTGGCTTCAAGGCCGGCAATTGCGCCCTTCAGGGTTTCGTTTTCCTGCCGCGCCCGCGCGGCCATCTCGCTGACGGCATCGAATTCGTCACGCTGGACAAGATCCATCTCGCCGATGAAACGCTCAAACTGATGCTTGACCGCCGTCTCCACTTCGCGCCGGGCGCCCTGGGCAACGCCGGCGGCGTCACTCATCAGTTTTGCGAATTCGTCCATCAGGCGGCTGCTGGTCTGGGTCATCGGTCTTGCTTTCCTTGCTACGAAACAGCCGGACTGTGCCGGCTTGCCACTTAATATATGGTCAATCGGCCCGGTCACAAGCGCAGGCGATCAATTCCCGCTGATCATGCTGAACCCGTTCTTGACCGGTATCACCAGCCATGGTCTTGCTGACCTATGGAATTTCTCGCGCTCACCTATCCGAATATCGATCCGATTGCACTGCAGATCGGACCGATTGCCATTCGCTGGTATGGCCTCGCCTATCTCGCCGGCATCCTGCTCGGCTGGCGCTATGGCCGAAGATTGATCATCAACCAGTCCCTGTGGGCCGGGCGGCAAGCGCCGTTAGCCCCGATCGACTTTGACGATCTGCTGTTGTGGGCGGTCATAGGCATCATTCTGGGCGGCCGGATCGGCTTCGTGCTGTTTTACCAACCCGGCCTCTATCTTGCTGACCCGCTTGCCTTTTTCAAGGTCTGGGAAGGCGGCATGTCGTTTCACGGCGGATTGCTGGGGACGATAATCGCTATCCTGTTATTTGCCCGCAAGCGTAAGATTCCCGTCCTGCCGGTGATGGATGTTGCCTGCGCCTCGGTTCCCTTCGGCCTGTTTTTCGGCCGGCTGGCCAATTTCATCAATGGCGAACTTTACGGCCGGACGACCGATGTCCCGTGGGCAATGGTCTTCCCGGGCGGCGGGCCGGAACCGCGTCATCCGAGCCAGCTCTACGAAGCAGCGCTTGAAGGCATACTGCTGTTCGTCATTCTGCGCATCATGACGCACATTGTGGGAAGCCTGAAATATCCCGGTCTGACCGGAGGAATTTTCATTGCCGGCTACGGTCTCGCCCGCTTTGCGGTAGAGTTCTTCCGCGAACCGGATCAACAATTGGGCTTCATTTCCGGCTTCCTGACCATGGGCATGATCCTGTCGCTGCCGATGGTCCTGATCGGGATTGCAGCCGCCGTCTATGCCCTGCGCAACAACAGCGAGGCCTGACCATATCAACCCTTGCCGAACGCCTGAAAAGGCGCATTAAAGCCGACGGCCCGGTCAGCATCGCCGAATACATGACCTGGTGCCTGGCCGATCCCGCCGATGGTTATTACATCAAACAGGATCCGTTCGGGCGCGGTGGCGATTTCATAACCGCGCCGGAAGTGAGCCAGTTGTTCGGCGAACTGATCGGTGGCTGGCTTGCGGATGCCTGGCGCAGGATCGGGGCTCCCTCGCCTGTCAATCTCGTCGAAGCGGGTCCGGGCCGCGGTACGCTGATGGCGGACATTCTGCGTGTCGCGAGCCATCAACCCGGCTTTCGCGATGCAGTGCAGGTTCATCTGGTGGAGATCAGCCCGGTTCTGCGCACTGTCCAGCAAGAGACGCTGGAAAACTGCACCGCCAACAAGAACTGGCACGACAGTCTGGACAGTGTGCCTGACGGCCCGGTGCTGCTTGTCGCCAATGAGTTTTTCGATGCTTTGCCGATCCGCCAGTATGTCGCCGGTGCGTCCGGCTGGCGGGAACGGCGGATCGGACTGACAGATACCGGCGAACTGACGTTCAGCCTCGGTCCCGGCACACTGGATCTGCCGAAGGCGCCTGAAGGCTCGATCGCCGAGATCAGCCCGGCATCGTTAGCCGTCATGGAAAGGATCGCCGACCGGATCGGCAGGTACGGCGGCGCGGCTCTGGTGATCGATTATGGCTATAGTGGTCCGGCAACCGGCGAAACCCTGCAGGCCGTCCGGAAACATGATTATGTCGGCGTTCTCGCCGATCCGGGCGATGCCGACCTGACGGCGCATGTGGATTTTGCCGCGCTTGAACGCGCTTGCGGCGATTGCGATGTGACTTGTCACGGGCCGATCGGACAGGGGGAATTTCTGCTCGCACTCGGTTTGCTTGAACGGGCCGGCCAGCTTGGGCATGGCAAGGACGAGACGGTGCAAAAGTCTGTTCAGGCTGCCGTCGAACGCCTCGCCGGTCCTGACCAGATGGGCGAATTATTCAAGGTTATGGCGGTGACCAGCGGACAAGTTATCCCGCTGCCCTTCACAACCGATTGACTCTGTCCGGTGCGCCGGTAACGCTCTGTCTGGTGGAGAATTCGACGATGGATAACCGGATGCCCGACAAGACAAGCGATCAGCCAAATGATCAGGCTGACAGGATCGAAGCACCGGCCCTTGCCGGCCTGGAGGGCATCAGTCATGGTTTTTTTACCCGGCGCGGCGGGGTGTCAACTGGAATATATGCCAGCCTGAACACCGGCCGGGGATCCGATGACGATGAAGATGCGGTCTCCGCCAACCGCCAACGCGTCTGTGACGCACTCGGCGTTCCACTTCAGGCGCTGGCGACACCCTATCAGGTTCACAGCGCCGCTGCCGTTTACGTGACCGAGGCCTGGCCGCAGGGCGCCGGCCCGAAGGCCGATGCCGTCGTCACCGATCGTCCCGGTGTCGCCGTTGGCGTTGGAACCGCCGACTGCGGGCCGGTCCTGTTTGCCGACCCGGTGGAAAAAATCGTCGCAGCCACCCATTCAGGCTGGAAAGGCGCGCTGACGGGGATCATCGAGGCGACCCTGGATGCCATGTTGGCGCTTGGCGCAAAACATCATCATATCGTTGCAGTCCTCGGCCCGACAATTTCCGGAAAATCCTATGAGGTCGGCCCGGAATTTGCCGAGCGGTTCGAAACGGCTGACGCCGCCAACAGGTCCTGGTTTACCGCCTCCGACCGGCCGGGCCATTTCCGCTTCGACCTGCCGGGTTATATTGTCGGACGGCTTGAAAGGGCCGGCGTCGGCCAGGCGGTCAATCTTGACCGCTGTACCTATGCCGATGAAGAGCTGTTTTTTTCCTACCGCCGCACGACCCACCGTAACGAACCGGATTACGGCCGGATGCTTTCTGCCATCGTGATCGACGAGGACTGAACCCATGGCCACGCATTTCACCGGCGAGGAATTTCAGGCCCGCAAAGACAAGGTTCTGGCTGCGATGGAGCAGCGTCAGATCGACGCGCTTTTGATGTTCGCGCCCGAAAGCCAATACTGGCTGACCGGTTATGACACATTCGGTTTCTGCTTCTTCCAGTGCCTGGTGCTGAAACAGGACGGATCCGTCACGCTTTTGACCCGTTCCGCTGATCTGCGCCAGGCCAGGCGGACCTCGATCATTGAGGATATCCGCATCTGGATCGACGGCGCACACGCCCAACCGGCGGTTCAGTTGCGTGACATGCTGGACGATCTGGGCCTGCGTAGCGCTACCTTCGGCATCGAATATGACACCCAGGGCCTGACGGCCAGAAACGGCCGGGCGGTCGACGAAGCGCTGGCGGCGTTTTGCAAGACCGAAGACGCATCGGATCTCGTGCCGCGCCTGCGTATGATCAAGAGCGATGCTGAACTGGCCTATGTGAGACGCGCCGGCGAACTGGCGGACGATGCACTCGACGCCGGGCTGGCGCTGATC
>CAMYKZ010000085.1 GCA_947259045.1 uncultured Afifella sp. | reverse complement strand
GCTAAAATAGCTTTTAATTTCATCGCACCCTGCCAGGCTCAACACAGTGATAATCGTTGCGATTGATTTCTTCATTATTCCATTTTTCCAGCGACCGTCACTGCTGATGCTCAGCCGTCCACTCGCGGGCCATGCGCTGGGCCTCGGCGATCTGGTCGGGGGTCATCTTCTCAGACAGTTTGTCGCGCTCGTACCCTACGGACGGTGCCTGAGCAGCGGCAAGATTATACCACATGTGTGCTTGAACATAATCTTGCGGAACACCAAGGCCATATTCGTACATCTTGCCAAGGTTTTGCTGGCCAACGACACCCCCCGATTCAGCCGCACTGCGATACCACATCGCCGCCTCGTCATAATCCTGCGGCACGACCCGACCAAGTTCATACATTTGGCCGAGCCAAGATTGCGCCGACTCGTTTTCTTGCTCAACTGCCTTGCGAAACCACTTCAATGCTTGCGCGAAATTTCTGTCTATCAAGTAGTAGTGTTCGCCGAGCGAAGCTTGTGCCTCAACTAGACCCTGCTCGGCAGCCTGATGAAGCCATTTTTTCTTCTCCACATCATCAGTGAGGGTAACGCTGTAGTAGTTCTGTGCCTTGGCATATCCCAACTCCGCAGCCTTGCGGAACCACTTAATTGCTATTTCACGATCAGCAGGCAAACCCTTGCCTCGGTAATAGAGGAGGCCCAAGTTGAACTGGGCACGGGCATCACCTTCGACAGCGGCTTCGCGGAGCAACTTTAATGCATCAGCATAGTCCCGTTGGCTGTCATTGCCATCGAGGTACATAAGGCTTAACCAAAACTCTGCCTCAGTTTCGCCCTGCGCTGCGGCTTTACGGAACCATTTCTCGGCCTCTACGACGTCTTTCGGCGCGAACTTACCTTCGTAGTATAGTAGGCCAAGGTATTGCTGGGCGCGCGCATTACCTTGTTTGGCGGCCCTATGATACGACTTCACAGCCGTATCATAGTCCATGCGGTAATAAGCTGCCTCGCCAACCTGTAACGGCCCCGCATTTGCCGGAATGGCCAGCGCAAAAAGAAGAACAAATGCAATGGAGACGGTGCGTATCATCGGACAAGCATGGACTTAATCGACGACGGTGAAAAGGTTTCGGCGATCAACGGCGCACTTCAGCCAATTTCGCGCCAAACGCACAAAAAAACGCACAACGTACTGCCCCGTAGGGCAGTAATTTTCGCGTAAGTCATTAAAATGATTTGGCTGGGGAACCTGGATTCGAACCAGGACCGACGGAGTCAGAGTCCGCTGTTCTACCGTTAAACTATTCCCCAAAACCGGAAGAGCCTGCCTCTACCATCAGGCTCTTCCGAAATTCAAGTGGGTAATAACAAAAACGTCGATCAAATAACAGCGGTTCAGGAAACCGGTTTTGTCGGTTTTTGCTCGGTAGCCGACTCGGCAGGCACTGTTTTGGTGCCGCTGCCACGCTCCAGATTGATAATCACAGGATTGGGATAATGATCCAGTGTCGCCCCGCTGACGGCATCAACACCGACACCAATTACACCGCCGATAATGACATTTCCAGCCATCCCGGCAGCGCCCTTGCCGCTGACGCGGGTGTCTACTTCGATAATCTCGGTCTGATAGCCGGGCGCCGATGCGGTCACCGTGAATTCCTTCTTGCGCGGAAGGTTGATGACACATGACCCTGTGCAGGCGTGGCCGGTCGATGTTCGGATTTCCGCATTCACCGGTGTTACGTTGATTGCAACATCTTCGTTGACCCCGCGCACAACTGATGCGCAACCTTGCAGTGCAATCGTTCAGGAGATCGCTATAAACAGAGAATACTTCATGAAAACTTCGCCCCTTTGTTTGCTGTCCCGGCCTGTGTTGCAGGCCTGCTTGCCGTGTGTTCAGCAATATCAATGTACAGGTTTAGAGAAGAATTGAAATAACGGCCGTTATAATTTGTTAACACTGCAATAATTGTGGCCGAACCCGAAAAACGACACCCGGCGCGGATGCCTGTTTGCGATCCGGCCAGACACTGCTATCGTGGCGCCAACGCAATGCTGGCGGATGGGTCGCCAACGGCCCATCCGGCGATAGCGAGAAAGATGTGACCATGACTGCAGATGCAGAAGATCCTGCAGCTGTTTCTGGTCAGGACGGTGTCTGGTCCAGTGACGAGGCGGCCAATACGGGTTCCGCAAGTACGTCGGTCCGGGCATCAACGCCGACGGATACGCTGAATCCTGGCCGCAATGATCATGCGCCGGATTCAACCGGCCCGCGGCGCCAGACCGGACGCAGGGGTGGGTTTCGAAAGCGCAACCGCAATGCGCGCTCCAAAGGGCCGTTTTATGCGGCGCTTGATCTTGGAACCAACAATTGCCGCCTGCTTGTCGCCGAACCCGTTGGCGACGGTTTCCGGGTGGTGGATTCGTTTTCGCGCATTGTCCGGCTTGGCGAAGGGCTGAGCCAGACCGGCGAGCTCAGCGAAGCGGCAATGGCGCGGGCGCTTGGCGCCTTGAGGATCTGCCGCAACAAGATGGCTGAACGCCATGTCAAGGCCGCGCGGCTGATCGCCACCGAAGCCTGCCGGCAGGCATCCAACGGGCAGCATTTTCTCGACCGTGTGCGGCGCGAGACCGGCCTGAACCTTGAGGTTATCGACCGCCGGACGGAAGCCCGCCTTGCGGTGGCCGGTTGCCACGGCTTGCTCGATCCGCAGGCTGCCGGGGCGGTTCTGTTCGATATTGGCGGCGGATCGTCGGAAATCGTCTGGCTGGACCGCAAGAAGAACCGCCGCAGGCGGGGCCTGTTGCGCGCCTGGGTTTCCCTGCCTGTCGGTGTTGTCACGCTTTCTGAACGCCATGGTGGCGTCGATGTCGGCAAAAGCGTGTTCGAAGCCATGGTCGGCGATGTCCAGGACGAATTTCATCGTTTCAAGGCGCGCGATTCACTGAAGGAAGCGCTCGGCGAACGGCAATTCCATTTTCTCGGCACGTCCGGCACGGTGACGACGCTTGCAGGCGTCCATCTCGATCTGCCGCGTTATGACCGCCGCCGTGTCGACGGGATCTGGATGGAAGACAACGAGATCGAACGCATGATGGTCAAGATCACCGGGATGGATTACGGCGAACGCGTCTCCAATCCGTGCATCGGCAAGGAGCGTGCCGATCTCGTACTGGCCGGCTGTGCCATTTTCGAGGCGATCCGGCGCGAATGGCCGTGCACACGGCTGCGTGTCGCCGATCGTGGATTGCGTGAAGGGATCCTTGTCCAGATGATGCGGGCCGACGGCCATTTGCGTCCGGGCGCCGGAAAAAGCGACAGAGACAAGAACGCCGGAGACAAAAGCGCAGGGGGCAAAATCGAAGGGGACAAACGCGACGGGGACGACGGACTGTGACCGGAAAGCGTGGATCGGGTCATCGCGGCCTGAAGGAGCGGGTCAAGACGGCACGCCGCCGCAAACCCTCGTCGGTTCGCTGGCTGCAGCGCCAGTTGAACGACCCTTATGTCGCCCGGACAAAGGCGGAGGGATGGCGCTCGCGCGCGGCGTTCAAGCTGCTTGAGATGAATGACAAGCATAAGCTTCTGAAACCGGGCAGCCGTGTTATCGATCTGGGTGCTGCGCCCGGCGGCTGGAGCCAGGTCGCGGCGAAACTGACCGGTTCCACCGAAGTCGATCCGCTGATTGTCGCAATTGACTATCTCGGCGTCGATCCGATTCCCGGTGTGGTCATCCTGAAGAAGGATTTCCTTGATGACGATGCGCCGCAGGCACTGATCGATTGTCTTGGCGGCCACAAGGCCGACCTTGTGCTGTCCGATATGGCGGCGCCGACAACCGGTCACAAGGCAACCGATCACCTGCGCATCATGGGATTGTGCGAGACGGCAGCCGAATTTGCCCGCAATGTGCTTGCTCCGGGAGGGCATTTTCTGGCCAAGGTGTTTCGCGGCGGCACGGAGAACGACCTTCTGAACGGGCTGAAACGCGATTTCGAGCGTGTATATCATGTCAAACCGCCTGCCAGCCGTTCCGATTCCGCCGAGATGTATCTGCTCGCCATGGGCTATCGCGGCAGTGGGGATAATCGCTGAATCAAACGGCGATGACCGGTTTCCAAAGCCGGATTCCCATGATAGTGCAACGCGTCAAACTCCTTATCGATTCCGGCATTGGCTCTCGCCGGAGGATTTCAGTGACGCCGGGTGCCAGCCTGCGTCATCGGGGTGTTGTTTTTCCTGGCACGGAGATTTGGCATGGCCCGCATTGTTGATGTTGTAACCGGTCGTGAAGCGCTGACATTTGACGATGTCCTGCTGCGCCCCGGCCATTCGGAAGTCCTGCCTGGCGAAACGGATATTTCGACACGGCTGACCAAATCGATTGAACTCAATCTGCCGATCGTATCCTCCGCCATGGACACTGTGACGGAAGGCCCGCTGGCCATCGCCATGGCCCAGGCCGGCGGTATCGGTGTCATTCATCGCAATCTTGAGCCCGACGCCCAGGCGGAACAGGTCCGCCAGGTCAAGAAATTCGAATCCGGCATGGTCGTCAATCCGGTCGTCATCGGTCCCGACGGAACGCTGGCCGATGCCAAGGCGTTGATGCATGCCTATAATATTTCCGGCATTCCCGTCGTTGAAAACGGCGGCAGCGGCGGTAATGCGACCGGCCGTCTGGTCGGTATCCTGACAAACCGTGACGTGCGGTTTGCGTCCGACCCGGGCCAGCGGGTCTACGAACTGATGACCCGCGAAAACCTGATTACGGTACGCGATTCCGTCAGTCAGGAGGAAGCCAAGCGCCTGCTGCACCAGAACCGCATCGAGAAACTGCTCGTCGTCGATGCCGACGATACCTGCATCGGACTGATCACGGTCAAGGATATCGAAAAGGCGCGGCTCAACCCCCATGCCAGCAAGGACGAACAGGGCAGGCTGCGCGTCGCTGCGGCAACGTCTGTGGGCGACAGCGCGCAGGAGCGCACCGAACGGCTGATCGACGCCGGATGCGATGTCATCGTCGTCGATACGGCGCACGGCCATTCAGAAAAGGTCCTGCAGACCGTCGCCGCGGTCAAACGGATGTCCAATGCCATTCAGGTCATCGCCGGCAATGTTGCGACGGCGGACGCAACCCGTGCCCTGATTGACGCCGGCGCCGACGCCATCAAGGTCGGCATCGGGCCGGGCTCGATCTGTACCACGCGGATCGTCGCCGGTGTCGGCGTGCCGCAACTGACAGCGGTCATGGAAACGGTGGAAGCAGCCGACGCGGCCGGCATTCCGGTCATCGCCGATGGCGGCATCAAGTTCTCCGGCGATCTGGCCAAAGCGCTGGCCGCCGGCGCTCGCGTTGCGATGATCGGATCACTGCTGGCGGGAACCGACGAAAGCCCGGGCGAGGTCTATCTGCACCAGGGCCGAAGCTACAAAGCCTATCGCGGTATGGGATCTGTGGGCGCGATGGCCCGGGGATCGGCCGACCGTTATTTCCAGGCCGAAGTCCGCGACTCGCTGAAACTCGTGCCGGAGGGCGTCGAAGGGCAGGTGCCCTACAAGGGTCCGGTGGCCCACGTGCTGCATCAGCTGGCGGGCGGTTTGCGCTCAGGCATGGGATATGTCGGCGCCAGGACACTTGAAGAATTCAGGACGAAGGCGGAATTCGTCCGCATATCCGGCGCCGGGCTTCGCGAAAGCCATGCCCATGACGTGACGATCACCCGCGAAAGCCCGAACTATATGGCGCCTTAGGGTTGCCGGGGGTTGCCGGCTGCCGATCGATCTGACCGGCGGCCACAAAACGAAAGACGGGCATTCAATGCGTTTACCGGGCCAGATCAGCGCCGCAATCGAAGTCCTGGCGGACATGGAGGCGCGGCACAGGCCGGCCTCTGCGGCATTGCGCGACTGGGGCCTGTCGCACCGCTTCGCCGGATCGAGCGATCGTGCGGCAATCGGCAATATCGTCTATGATGCCCTGCGCTGCCGTCTCTCCATTGCCTGGCGGATGAAGTCCGATGCGCCGCGCGCTCTGGCATTGGGCGCCGTCGCATCGCAGCCGCAGGCTGAGCTTGATGAAATTGCCGGCATGATCGCTGCCGACGAGACCCACGGCCCGGGAGTTCTGACACCTGATGAGATCGACCGCCTGAATGGGCCTGGCGATCTTTCCGCTGCGCCCGAACATGTTCAGGCGGACATCCCAGAATGGTGCCTTGCCGCATTTCAGGCGGGCTTTGCCGATGACTGGCTGGCGGAAGCCCGGGCGCTTGCAGGGCGCCCGCCGCTTGATCTTCGGGTCAATAGCCTGAAGGCCGACCGCGAACGGGCGCTGAAACAGCTTGGCCGCATCAAGGCGCAGGCAAGCCCGCTGTCGCCTGTCGGCATCCGCGTGCCGCCGACCGAAGGCAGCCGCCGCCATCCCAACATTCAATCCGACGAAGCCTGGCAGCGCGGGCGTGTGGAAGTGCAGGACGAAGGCAGTCAGCTCTGCGCATTGCTCTGCGGCGCCACACCGGGCGACCAGATTCTCGACCTGTGCGCCGGCGCCGGCGGCAAGACCCTGGCGCTGGCCGCTATGACGGAGAACCGCGGCCAGATTTACGCCTATGACAATGATCGCAACCGGCTTGCGCCAATCTATGACCGGCTGAAGCGGGCAGGAGCCCGCAATGTTCAGGTCCGTCCGCCGCAAGACAATGCACTGGATGACCTGCATGAGCGCATGGACCTGGTATTTGTCGATGCGCCATGCAGCGGGTCGGGTGTCTGGCGGCGGCATCCGGACGCAAAGTGGCGGCTGACGCAGCAATCGCTGCAATTGCGTCTGGCGGAACAGATTGCCGCATTGGATCGGGCGGCTGCTTGCGTTCGCCCGGGCGGGACCCTGGTCTATGTCACCTGCTCAATGTTTCCGGAAGAGAACCAGGGTCAGATCGACGCCTTCAGGCAGCGCTTTCCGCAGTTCCAGCCCGTTGCGCTGCGCGATCGGTTCGCGGATCTGACCGGAACTGACGGTTCGTGCGCTTATTATCCGGGCGGGACCGCAATCCAGCTGGCGCCGGCGAAATCGGCAACTGACGGCTTCTATCTGGCCTGCCTGCGGCGGGAATAACCCGGCGCACGCCGTTCAACGGCTTGCCGCCGCAGGCCGATGCTCTAGAATTGAACTGCAAGCTGGTGGAGACGAATGATGGCGACCCGGACCACACCCTTTGATCTGTATTACTGGCCGACGCCGAACGGTTGGAAAATTACCATTTTGCTGGAAGAACTCGGCCTTCCTTACAACATCCGCTATGTCGATATCGGCAAGGGCGACCAGTTCAAGCCGGAATTCCTGGCCATTGCCCCCAACAACCGCATGCCGGCGCTGACCGACCCGGAAGGCCCGGGCGGCAAACCCGTGTCGATCTTCGAATCCGCAGCTATCATGATGTATCTGGGCAGAAAATTCGCCGCCTTTTATCCGTTCGAAGACGAGCGCGCCCGCATTGAAGTGGAACAATGGCTGATGTGGCAGATGGGCGGGTTTGGCCCGATGCTGGGCCAGAACCATCACTTCCGCAATTACGCCCCGGAGAAAATTCCCTACGCCATCAAGCGCTATGAAGACGAAGCGCACCGGCTTTACCGGGTTCTGGATACGCGTCTTGCCGACCGGGATTATGTTGCCGGCGATTATTCCATCGCCGATATGGCGATCGTCTCATGGGCGCGGACACCGGAGCGCCAGGGTATCGACATTGCCGAGTTTCCCAACCTGCAGCGCTGGCGCGATGGCCTGCTGACGCGCCCGGCGGTTGCCAGAGGCATGGCGGTCGGCGAGGAGAAACGATCGAACATCAAGGATGACGAACAGGCCCAGAAGGTCCTGTTCGGCCAACGATAGGGGGTTTCAGGGCCGGTCGGCCTGTCTCGATTTGAACCTTTTCGCGGCCAGGCGCGTCTGATGGACATAGGAAAACGTTCATCAGGAGAATTCAAATGTCCAAGTTTTCGAAAGTTGCCGCCGCGGTTCTCGCTGTTGCCATGCTCGCGCCGAGCGTGAATGTCGCCTCTGCCGCATTCGTCACGCCGAAAAAGGCTGCGATGCTGATCAATAACCCGAACCTTGGCGGTTGTGCCGCAGTGATCAAGCTGAATGCCCGCGTCGTCGCAAAATCGAAGGGCCAGGTCATCGTTCGGCTGCAGCGCAAGAGCGATATGGCGATCGCCCCGCTGGGCGTTGTCAATGTCGTCGACAATCCCAACTACGGCAAGAAGAACGGCCTCTACAATTGGGAAAAATATATGGGCAAGGCCAATTTCAACTACGCCCCGCCGATGCTGAAGGACAAGATCCGCACGATCGCATCGGGCCCGGGCAAGGTCGTCTACAGCAAATGGGTTCCGTTCGTGCGCAAGTGCTGAGCCACGCCGAATTCAGGCACCATACAGGCCCCCGCCGCGGCGGGGGCTTTTTGCTATTCCGCGATGGTATTACGGCGAGTGGAATGGCCGGCTGAGGGCCGGGTTGTGCCAATGCACAGACTGCAGCAACTCATTTTTTTGTCTCATGGCACACTTGAATTGAACCTTTTGCCGGGTGCGTGCGTCCAATGGACATAACGAAACAATCTCATGTGGAGCAAACACAATGTCCAAGTTTACAAAGATCACCGCTGCGGCCCTTGGTGTGGCAGTCCTGACATCCGGCGTTTTGACCAATGTCGCATCGGCTGCGCCGGTCGCGCCGAAAAAGGCCGCGCTGATTTTCAATAATCCGAATTTGGGCGGCTGCGCCGCCAGCGTCAAGGTTTCCGCCCGGGTCACCGCGAAGCAGATGGGGCAGGTCGCTGTTCGGCTGCAGCACAAGAATTCCGGTGTGACGGCGTTCATCGGCTGGGTCAACGTTGTTGACAATCCGAATTACGGCAAGCCGAACGGCCTGTTCAGCCAGGACAAATATATGGGCAAGGCGACGTTCAACGCTCCGCTGCCGGCAGTTTCGTTCGACGAGAAGTACCGGGTGATTGCGTCCGGCCCGGGTGCTGTCAAAAATGGCAAATGGGTGCGGCTGGTCAACAAATGCTGATCTGAACCAGATCCCCTATCATGAAGCCCCCGCAACCCGCGGGGGCTTTCGTTTGCGTTATTGCGTTTTCGTCCATATCTGGCTGCGGCAGAACACTTTCAGGCGGCAGCCGGAAAGTTTCAGCGAGGTATCGCTGACCATTTCCAGTTTGCCGGTATAGGTGTTGCCGTCCTTGTAGTTATAAAGCTTGCCGCTGTAGCCGGAACCGCCCTTCGTCACATTGTAGATCATCTGGACGCCGACAAGCGGGCGGCCGGCTTTTGCCTTATCCGGGTTCATCTTGTCGGCGCCGCCACCTTTCACCCAGACGATCGTGCCGCACAGGGATCCGCCGCAGGGTGCGATCCGGACCTTGGTTTCGCCCGACTGGCTGAGCCAGGTGCCCAGAGGTTCGGCGGCATGGCCGATCGATGCTGCAAGGATCGCACAAGCCGCCAGTGCCGGCCCCGCAATCAGCCCTCGTTTTAAGTCCGGGATCGTCATTTCCTGTGTCCTCCTTTGTCCCTCATCGCACATTACCGGCGACGGGAGCGGAAGCCAAATCGGGGTGCCTGAGCGGATGGCGGTGTGATCCGCATCCGTGCGGTGCGCTGATGTTCTCGCGCCCAAGCCGATCGGGCCCATTCGTGCCGCATGGTTAAATATCCGTTGCGGGGCGTGTTTTGACGTCAGGTCAATGGGAGTTTAAAAAAGCAATAAAAACAGTATGTTATGAAAAAATACGCAGACGAAATTAACGATAGGGAAACGCTTCGATGACTGATCGTTAATCGTGTTTGTTAACGTGAAAAAGAGCGGGCGACCAGAACATGGAGGCATCCAAGCAGGCAGAAAGTCTGCACCAAACAGCAGGGGGTCAGTTCCATGACCGGTTATCTTTCAGCAGCCTATCGACGCAGTGAAACACTGTCCATTGAGGATCTTTTCCAGCGCGGCATTGCTTTCGCGACCGGCCGGTCCGGTCCGGTCAATCTGATTGAAGCGCACAAATGGTTCAATCTCGCCGCAGCCAAGGGTGAAAGCGCTGCCGCCGAACGGCGCGAAGAGATCGCCACGGAAATGTCACGCGAGGAAATCGCCGAAGCCCTGCGCGCCGCCCGCGAATGGCTCTCCAAGCAGTAAGAAATCCGGCTGCGTTTGGCCGGTCCCATAGCCGGGTTTTTCCGACTTCGCGACGAACCATCGTCTTGCCTGATGTCCGATGGTGATCGATGTCGCCTCGCCAGGTCAACAACCGGCATTCCCTGTCTCTCCCGATAGTGCCTGTAGTTGGGTGCGCCGATTGCAAGTGTCGCAATTGATGCGACCCGGTCCGCGCGCTGGAGACTGTCCGGGAATTGCCTTTCCCGCCGATCGTCCGCGCGTTGGCCAAAGCGCCGCGAAGACGTTTGCTCATTGCTCGCCACTATTCCCGCACCCACCTGCCGGCTGCCACGAGCGGTTTTTGCCGTTTGTGAAAAAACCGCTTGAACGCCCGAGGAAGTCCAACTATTCACGGCGGTGGAGAGGTGGCCGAGTGGTCGAAGGCGCTCCCCTGCTAAGGGAGTAGGCGGTTAATAGCTGTCTCGAGGGTTCGAATCCCTTCCTCTCCGCCACTTTCCTCATTGTCCGATCCGGCTTCTGGTGTTGCCATTTGATCTTGGGCTTTTGTCGCGAAAGTCACAGGCAATTCCAAGAATTTCGTGCGAGCTGGCGTCAATACAGAATTCCGAGCCTTCTGAGACGCGGCATCAGCCTGGTTTCGAAATCGCGATTATCATCCGGAAACGGAATTTCCTGATCGGAACGTGCCGGAGCGCGGCTGTGAAGAAGCGCGTCGATTGTCCTGGCGGGGCCGGGGCCAAGCGCAAGTCCGGAGCCGAGGACAGGTGACGCCATTATGACGTTCTTCCGCCCTGATCCGGCAGACCTTGCCAGTGCAGTGAGATTGAATGCGCTCGCGTTAACGACGGCAGTCTCTCTTTGGTCGTTCGTCTGCAATGGCTTTTCGCGGCAGAGGTGAATATCGGGTCTGCTGAGCATAAGATTGAAGGCGCGGATGAGATGATCTGCATGAATGCCCCTTGCCAGGCCTTCAGTCTTGAAATCCCTGAACGCTGTCACACCCTGATCGAGGCATTCGAGTGCGAAAAGCAAAACCGGATCGGGCTGCAGCTGCAGGTTTTGTTTTTCCAGATCCCGGCTCCAGAATTGCAGGAGGGCGGCGGACGGGCGCATTGCGCAGATATAGGCATTCTGCTGAAGAAATTCGCGTCCGGCTTCGGGGGTTTTACGGTCAGCCTTTATGAATACATCCTTGCGTTGCCGTCCGCCGAGAAAAAAGTCCTTTATCATCTCCGATGCGGCGGTATCTTCAGGGTCGCATAGCTCATGCAATTCGGGCGGCAGGCAAAGTTGCGGATCGTTGCGAGGCGTTGCGCTGCTTCCAGCGAATTTCAAACCTGCGTCGCCCATCACAGACTGAATTTCGTGAAAGAATTTCACATTCTGATGTTCAGCCAGCGCATGATGCGCCAGATGCCGCAGAACGGAAGGATCGCCATTGTCGATCCGTTGCAGGTTTTTGGCGAGCACCGATCTCGCCGACGGGGTCTGGGTGAGATAATGGCTGCTTGCATTGTCGAGACAACGCAGGATCTCCATCCCGCGGGCAACACGATCTTCGCTGCTGCCCTCGACCGTTTTTGTAACTTCACGCAGCAGGGTCCACAGCGGAGAGATCGGTATGCGGCCCGGCGCACTGAGATAGTCGAGCAGAAAAACACCGCCGGTTCGAAGCTTCAAACCTACGATTTCGTGCACGGCTTCGACCGCGGCCGGCGGCAGCCACGAATAAGCGCCATGTATCGCCGCATAGTCGCATTCAGGAAGGTCGGCCATCGCGATATCCTCGAATGCGCCTTCGATAAACCTGATGTTCCTGAGTTCACCTTCTGCGGCGTCTTCGCGTGCGATGGCGATGTGCGCCGGGTTGAAATCAATGCCGACGAATTGGCACTCGGGATTGGA
>CAMYKZ010000084.1 GCA_947259045.1 uncultured Afifella sp. | reverse complement strand
GTGAAACCGGGCATTGCGTCCACAACATGGTGCACGCACCCGGCTCCGATGATCTACTCTACCAACAGAACCATCACGGCGTCTGGCGTTCTGTTGATGGTGGCCGTAGCTGGGACGACATAACCAAAGGACTTCCGTCCACTTTTGGCTTTCCGATCCGCGTTCATCCGCGCGATCCGGATACGATCTGGACGATACCGCTTAACGGTGACAGCATCGGGCGTTTTCCACCAGATGCCGCCGCTGCGGTCTGGCGTTCGCGCGATGGTGGAGAAAGCTGGCAGGATATGCGTGAGGGATTGCCGCAGGAGAGCTGCTTTTTCACCGTTCTCCGTCAAGCCATGGCGGGGGATACGCGTGATCCGGCGGGCATCTATTTTGGTACAAACAGCGGTTCGGTATTCGCGAGCCTTGATGAAGGTGACAGCTGGCAAGAGATGGTGCGGCACCTACCCACGATACTGGCAGTCGAAGTGCTCGACCGCGGGTGATATTCCGGTCGTGTAGGACGTCAGCGTCAGTGCAGCCAGGGTTCGAATTGGGCTCCAGGTAGTCGTTCACCGTAAAATGGCTGAACTTCCGCTTCTGGCAAAATTTCATCGTATTAGTCGGCGTTGAAACAGGTCCGTTATCGGGGGCAATCAAGACGTTTTGGCGGAATGGGTCCGCTGTTGGGCGCATTCTCGACGTTTTTTGACCCCGCTCAAAACGGGATATTCGACCCTCAACGGACTTGCAGTCTGTTCATTGCAACTTGTCCTGGCGGCTGAATGTTCGCAATCCAACCAAGCCTCAAAAGGCTTGCAAGTAGAAGGGATCGAATCCAACTTTCAAGTTAGGCGCATCTCTATCTGGGGGATGCCGGATAAAGCAGCTTCGGCGACCCGCTTGACCGAACCCGCACTCGCTGGCATGGATAGCATCCGCTCAATGCTCTGTGATTCAGGAGAATGCCAGTTGGACCCGGCCACGATCTCATGCATCGCAGTCAGGCGGATAGCCTGCGCCGTCCATACTGTCGGGTTGCACCGGTGCGGTGGGCGCTGATGGAGAACGCGCCGAAGATCATTTCCGTTGAACCGATTCCGGTTAGCGTTTCCGGAGCACGTGATTTCGCCATATCGGAGGGGCGGACGCGGATCCATACATCGGTCATCCTGCGGCTCAGGACAGAAGACGACAATCTGGAGGGGATTGCCGAGATCGTCTGCGCGCCGCCCGGAAAACCGGAGGAACTGCCCGACGAGATCGTTGGCGCGGTCCGCACCATCGTAGCTCCGGCACTTGTCGGCATTGCTGCCACCGATCGAACGCTCGGCCGCGCCCGGGTCGAAGCCGCACTGAAAGACCGATGGTGGACCAAGGCGGCGGTCGATGTGGCGCTGCACGATTTGCAGGCCAAGGTCCTCGGTGTCTCGGTAACCGATCTGCTCGGCGGCCGGATCAATGATCACATCCCGGTTATTGGCACGGTGATCGGAATTGCGGCGCCCGACGCGATGGCGGAGCAGGCGGCGGAGACAGCCGCGGCGGGGTATTCCGCGATCAAGATCAAGATCGGCGATACTGTCGCCGCCGACGTCTCCCGCGTCGCTGCGGTCCGTGAGGCAATCGGCGATGATATTGCATTGCGCGTCGACGCAAATGACCATTACCAGCCGGCCGACGCCATCCGCCTGATCCGCGCCATTGAACGTTACGATATCGAGCATATGGAACAGCCGATCTCACGCCGCGATCTGCTTGGCATGGTGGAGATCCGCAAGACCATAGGCATTCCGCTGATGACCGACGACATGGTCACCACTCCGGAGGAGGCGATGACAGTGATCCGGCTGGGTGCCGCCGACCGGGTCAAGGTCAAGGTGACAAAACACGGCCTAAGCGGCGCGCGGCTGATCGTCGACATGCTCGCCGCCGCCGGCATGAAGGCGGTTCTCGGCCATGTCTTCGAAATGGGGCTCGCCGCTGTCGCTGAAGCGCATCTGGCCGCGACCGCCCCGAACCTGGCCGGACCGCACGAGATCGGCTCGATGCTGCCGATGGGATCGTCCGCTGACATTATTGCCGAAGACCTTCGTGCCGAACCGGGTTTCATGCGAGTTCCCGATGGACCAGGATTGGGCGTGCGACTCGACTGGAACCGGATTGCCGAACTCCGGATTGACGGCGGGTCGCGATGAATAATTCGCTGCAGCGGATTTGAACCCGTATCCATTCTTTTGATCCGACAAGGACCCCGAGCATGCCACCAGAAACCGTCGATACCACCGCTGCCCAAGCCTATGAAGATCACCTTGTCGGACCAATTTTCGGGCCCTGGGCACAGCGTGTCGTTGACCTGGCCAATCCGGTGCCGGGAGAGACTGTGCTCGACGTAGCTTGCGGCACCGGGATCGGCGCTCGCCTGGCCGGACTCCGCCTGGCGCCCGGCGGCCATCTGGTCAGCATTGACAATGATGCCGGCATGGTGGCGGTGGCGGAACGCACCGCCAACATTGCCGGGCCGACGGCCGGGGTCACATTCGAATGGCATGCCCTGCCGGCTGAGGAACCCGCATTGGCCGACGGATCGGCCGATCTGTGTCTGTGCATGCAGGGCCCGCAATTTGTTTCCGACCCGCCTGCGGCGATGGCGATGATCCACCGGGCCCTTAAACCGGGCGGCCGCCTGGCCGCCAGCATGTGGAGCGTCATTTCCGACAATAAGGGTCATTATGCTCTGGCCCGGGCCCTTGAGTCTCGTGGCCTGGCCCCGGCGAAAAAACCGTTTTCGCTCGGCGACCCGCAGGCGGCACGCGCCCTCATCACTGGCGCGGGTTTTGACATTGTCAGCTTCGAAACCGACGAACTGATCGCAAGTTTTGCTTCGGCCGAAGCTTTTGTCGACGGCGTTGCCGCCGGCGCACCGGCGACACGACACGCTCTCGCCCAACTTTCGCCGGCGGACCGGAAAGACTTTATCGCCGACGTCGAACGGCTTTTGGCGCCTTATGCGCAGGCGGAAGGCATAGAGCTTCCGACCCGGGCACATCTGGTCCTCGCCCGTCGATAACAATTGGGCGTTGTTCAAGTCGAACAATCGTGTTTATCATTGGCTCAAGGCCGAATTGACCCTTCGTACGGTTCAATATAAATTTCTCTTATTGTTCATCGTTGAGCTGAAAATAGGTAATCTCAACACGCATGATAAAACTAACTCGGAGATAAGCCGAATAATCAACTATAGGGAGAAAACATGATGATGAATTTCCGGAAGTCTATTGGAAGCACGGCTGCCGCATTGGTGCTTTCTCTTATGGCAACAATCAATTCGCAAGCGGAAACTCTCAAATTGCGGTTGTCAGTGGAAAGTACGCCAGGTGCATCGACCCAGTTCATGCTGGCATCGTTCCGCGACGCCCTGAAGGCGGAAATGGGCGAAGATGTCGCAATCGAATATTTCGACAGCGGCACGCTGGGTGACGAGATTGTTCATATGCAGCAGGTCCGTACCGGTCAGCTCGACGTCATTCCGATCGGCTCTGACGCAGTCCAGCTCGATTCCAAGTTCGCAGTCTTCGACATCCCGTTTCTGTTCGGCAGCCGGGAGCAGGCATCTGCCGTGCTTGATGGAGCGATCGGCGAGGAGCTCGACAAGTCATTCCAGGAGAATGCCGGCCTCAAGGTTCTTGGTTTCGGTGAAATTGGTTTCCGCCACATCACCAACAATATCCGTCCGATCGTCAAACCGGAGGATCTCAAGGGCGTCAAACTGCGCACTCCGGGCAGCAAAACCCGTATCCTTTCGTTTGAAATGCTTGGCGCCACCCCGATCAAGATGAATGTCGGCGAGATATACCTGGCACTGCAGCAAGGAGTGATCGACGGCCAGGAAAATCCGCTTGGCAATATCCGCAAGTTTTCGTGGTTCGAGGTTCAGAAATACATTTCCTTCTCGCGCCATGTTTACACACCGATAACGTTCGTGATGAACCTCGACCGCTACAATGCGCTGACCGCGGAACAAAAGGAAATGGTGCACAAAGCGGCGCGCACGGCCGTAGTCGCAAGCCGCCAGTACGGCGCCGACAATGACGAAAATCTTGAGAAGGAGATTCGCAAGCTTGCCCCGAACGTCCAGTTCAACGATATCGACCAGGCGGCCTTCAACGCAGCGGCTGGCGCGATCGCGGACAAGATTGGCGAAATTGCCGGCAAGGATTTCACTGCCAAGTTTGTTGCGGCGGCCAACCAGTAACCAACCAATACCAGACCGGCGGGACGGTTCTCGTGTGACCGCTCCGCCGGGACAAACGTGCGGTTAACGCGACAACGCCGCCCCGAACATGGTTCTGCAAGAGCGAAAATTTGATGAGTGAGCAAACGGAGCCCGCAAATGCGGGCAATACGGCGACCGACGATCCCGATACCGGGGATATCGCCGGGCAGATCGAAGAAGCTACGCGCAAAATGGAACTGCGTGATCCGGACGAGGGGCAGCCGCTTGCTGACCGGATCATCAACCTGATCGTCGAGATTATTGGCGTGACGGTTCTGGTTGCCATTGTCGCCGTTGTATTCGGCAATGCCTTTTCCCGCTACGCACTCAATTACAGCTTCTCTTGGGCAGAGGAGATGGTGCAGATGTCGATGCCCTGGCTCGCAATGACGGGCGTCTTCCTTTCGGTGCGCAGGGGCACGATGATACGGGTCGATTTCTTTTTTGAGAAGATTCCCGCGCGCTATCAAAGTGCCGTGGCCAGGTTCGGTTATGCGGTCAATATTGGCGTTCTGTTGCTGATGGCGTGGGTTTCGTACGACTTTGTGCGTTTGTTCGGCGGCGATGTTGCACTCTATGTCCAGATCCCGACCGGCATTTCAACCTCGGCGTTGGTCTTCGGCGCCGCCGGCGCTGCAATGGCCTATGTCGCCGAGTTTTACAAGGAATGGCACCAGCGCCATCATGCCGGCACGAACGGGGGACCATTGTCATGACGCCGTTGCTGGGGGCGGCAGTAGCGATCCTTTTGCTATGCGGACTGCTGATGCTTCGCGTGCCGATGCTGGTGGCGATCGCCGGCGCGGTTTTCCTCAACTTCTATTTGTCCGGCGCCTGGGCGCTGACCCTGCCGCAGACCATGATGTCGGGCCTCGGCCGTTTTGTGCTGATTGCGCTGCCGCTGTTCGTGCTGGCCGGCGGCCTGATGAATGCCGGCGGCATTTCCGCCCGCCTGTTCGAATTCGCCCGCGCCATCGTCGGTTCGCTGCGCGGCGGTCTCGCGCATGTTAATGTTGTCACCAGTATGTTTTTCGGCGGCATGATCGGCTCATCCACCGCCGATCTTGCCGGTACAGGTTCGATCGTCATTCCCGCGATGAAAGCGAACAAGTATCCGGCTGACTTCGCTGCCGCGCTCACCGCCTCTTCGGCCGGCATTGGCCCGATGATCCCGCCAAGTTCGCCGATGATTCTCTATTCGGCTGTTACCGGCGTCTCGCTGGGCGCGCTGTTCCTCGCCGGCGTGATACCGGGGCTGCTGCTCGGACTGAGCCAGATGCTGATTGTTGCCTATCTCGCCCGCAAGCGCGGCTGGCTGCCCTATGCCGCCTTCTCCCTCGACGTTGTCTGGCACAGCGGCAAGCGGGCGATCCTGCCTTTCGGCTTGCCTCTGATTATCGTCGGCGGGCTTGTGATCGGCGTGTTCACGCCGTCTGAAGCCGGTGCGTTCGCTGTCGTTTATGCCATGTTTCTGGCCATGTTCGTGCACCGCGCGCTGAGCCTGCGCGAACTCTACCGGGTGCTTGCAAACGCGGTGCAACTGAGTGGCGAATTGTTGATCATCGTCGGCCTGTCGTTTGCGCTTGGCGCCGGCCTGACCAATGCCCATGTGCCGGACTTCCTGGTCGGGTTCATCGATCTCGTCGTTGTCGTGGACAGCCCCTATCTGCGCATTCTGGCCATGATGTTGCTGGCCATTCTGGCCGGTATGATTCTCGATCCGCTAATCCCGGTGCTGCTGCCGATCATCCTGCCGACGCTGATTGCCTACAATATCGATCTGGTGCACTTTGGCGTCTTGATGGTAATCGCCGTCGTCATCGGTCAGGTGACACCGCCAATGGCGATCGCCCTGGTCATTGCCGGGCGTATCGCCAATGTCGACCAGATGCGCGTATTGCGGGCCAATATGCCGTTTTTCTGGGGTATCGTCCTGTTCATGCTGGTGGCCATCGCCATTCCGGGACTGGCGACATGGCTTCCCGACTTGATGCGCAACTGACAACAGGGCTGGCTGACCCGGATTTAAGCACTAGAATGAAAGGCTGAAGCCAGATGAACATTCTTGACCGCATTGGCGTCGACGTCGGCCGCAAGCTCTCGGTGGAAGACGCCGTGCAATGGGCCATCGACCATGACGTGACCTTTATCGATTGCCAGATCGACATCGAGCCAAATGCGCTGGAAACATTCGACGAGGCGCGCTGCAGGCCGGTCCGCGAAAAGTGCAAAGAGCACGGCATCCAGCTCGGCCTGCACACCTTATCCGCTGTGAATGTCGCCGAATTCTCGCCCTTCCTCAGCGAGGCGGTCGACAAATATCTGAGAGCCTATATCGACGCCTTCGCCCTGCTCGACGCTAAATGGATTGTGGTTCATGGCGGCTATCATTTCACCGACGATGTGCAGAAGCGCATGGAAGTCGGCCTGGAACGGCTGAAGCGCACGCTCGGTTACGCGGAGGAGAAAGGCGCCCGAATCCTGCTTGAGAACCTCAACTGGGAACCCGACCTCGCTGAAGTGCATTACCTGCCCACCGATGTGGAAGAGACGATGTACTATTTCGACCGGCTGGATTCGCCCAATCTCGGCTGGTCGTTCACGATCAACCATGCCACGCTGCTCCCTGTCGGTATCGCGGGTTTCCTCGACGGCGGCCCGACCGACCGGCTTGGCGAGGTCCGAATGGCCGACAGCAACGGCGAATATGAACTTCACATGCAGCCCGGCGAAGGCATGGTCGACTGGACGGACATGTTCCGCCGGATCGAGGCGACTGGTTATTCCGGCCATTACATGAATGCGTTCGGCTCGCTCGACGACATGCTGCGCGGTCGCGAGTTTCAGGTCGGCAAATTCCCCGGTTGAACCCGGCCATTTCTCGGTCTTTCCATACCAGGGTTGGCTCGCCCATATATGCGGCAAGCCCCGTCGCTGTATCCGTGCTTCTGCGCTATTAGTGCGAACAGTCGTGCCGGTTTTCCGTCGACCGAATCTGCTGTTCGCCAGCTTCGATCAGCGAAGCAGGATTCGAAGATGTCGAGGATCGCGTAACTGAGGCGCGCTCCAAACCAAGAGGAGGGCCGCAGCCGGGAACGATAGGCGCAGCACCCGCTATGTGCGATGACATGCCTCATCGAGGTAGGCATTCGTTCTCGGTTGGCGGTTCCCAAGTCAAACTGTCTGCCGCATCGCCGTGCTCTTCTGATCTGCCGGCTCGACGTGGGGCGCAGGCGTTTCCTGCAGGAAGAGCCATTCGAATGCCGGTTGCGGGTTCCGTCGGCGTATCAAGGCAGTGCTAACGCGGGCGCGCCCCGGTTCTCCTCTGTGGCATTCCTCGTAAGTGGCACAGCATAAGCCGTCTGCGATCAGACGAGTTTCTATTCCTCCAACCATCAACCCGAAAGAGGCAGGTTTCTCACCGTATGACGTTGCAAAAGCCCTGAGCACGTCGGTCTTGCCGCCACGCAAGCCGCTCGGATGGATGACGACAAAGTCATTGGAGAGCCCGTGGGCAAGACGCCAAGGCTGCCCATCCCCCCTTGAGACCGTGCCCTTGAGCCAACTCTCAAGAAAGTCATGCATGTCCAGAACTTCTTGAAGAAAGTCATTCATCGCAATACCTGCCACACGTTGTGAGAATATAGTTCGTTATGAAGCCTGCCAGCGCGGCGAGGTAATCCCAAGCGGTATTTAATGCCGTAAATACAAGACTTGTGAACTGCACGTTTAGTCCGCCCACTAGCACGCCACTGGCCCGCTTGCGAAATCGTGAGAAGTGGGTTGTGTACCTCTTTCTCGACTGCTCGCAGGCCGCAGACTGCCGATTGGTAGAAGATAGCGTCCTTTCACCAGCCTCCGGTTCACGAATGCGTCGTCGTCAACATAGTGTCGGATAATCTGGTCCTGACGAACCGTCGCCGCGATATTAGGGTCGCTCAGGAGCCTTGCACATTCCCGGGCTATTGCCGGGTATTCATCCTTCGACTTGGCAGTGAGATAGAGAACGAGCCGGTAGGCAGGATCCCAACGCACCCAAGTCGCGAGCAGAACCAGAGACGCCAGTGGATACATCCCGAACCGGTCTCCGAGAACCGCAGAGGTGAGAAAACCTTCCAGACGATCCATGTCTTGATAGAATGCAACGAGATAATGCTCATACTCGTGCTGTGTCCGCGCCATTCCCGCGCGATAGGCGCCCACCGAAATTCTGTCGGCGACCCAATTAGCCAAAGATAACGGATCAAGGTTGGCCAGGTTTGTGGTGGCACCCACAGGCTCTGAAACTGAGACCAGATGAGCAGGAAGGATACCCATCTGACGGCCCTTCGGGTCGAACGCCTTTGACAGGGCGGCCATCAGCATGAAGCTGTCGTTCGAGACGATCCGGCCACTCGGAAGATGCAATAGAGCGGGAACCGTGACACGGCCCGTAAATCGCGGTGCCGCATGCGTGTAGATTTCGTGAAGTGCCTGCTTGCCGAGGCCTGCGTCGAGAGTGAGCCCGAGATAGGTTTCGCGGTCCCCTTCCGGCGCAAACATCCAGCCCTTTTCTTTTGTGAGCCAGGGATGGCACACCGACATGCCGATCCCGGTCACACCCAGGAGAGCACGGACGAGTATCACACGGTGGGCGAAAGGACATGGGTAGGCGACGTAAAGGTGATAGTCCCCGGGGCGGTTCCGAAGGTCGTCAAGGTCAATGGACGTCGCGTAACGCCCCGCAAGGAAGCGCTCTTCGAAACCCGGTTCCCGCGCATGTTTCGAAATGTCAGGATGCCAAATTCCGTCTACCAGACCGCGCCCGCTGACAAGCGTGTGCTCTCTCAAGTCAACTTCTTTATGCATTGCAGGCCTCTTCGATGTAGATGCATTTGCATTCAATAACATGCAATCGCATCTATTGTCAAGTTTGATGCGAATGCATTTAACCGTTATTTAGTCCCCATGACCGAAAAGCAAACCACCCTCACAAACACGCATCAGATCGCTTGGGCGCGGCTCGTCTGCACCTCAGAACGCATTCAGCAGTACGCACAGGTAGCGCTGAAGAAGGCAGGACTGCCGCCTCTTGCATGGTAAGACCTTTTGCTGGAATTGAAGTGGGCGGACGCGGATGGATTGCGGCCTTATCAGCTTCAATCAGAGGTGCTGATCCCTCAGTACAATGTCCCGCTTGACCGACCGCATCGTGAAATCAGGCTATATCGAGAAGCTAAGTTGCGATAAAGATGGGAGGGCAGGTCATTCGGATAACCGCCGAAGGCAAAGCGCTTCAAAAGAAGATGTGGCCCGTCTACCGTGACGTGCTGGAGCGAGAGCTTGCCGAAAATTTGAGTGAATCAGAGGCCGCTGACCTTTTCCGCAATGCTTGGCCGGTTTGCCGCGCGAACCTAGCCTAGCCGAAACTATGTCCCTGCCTGACATGGCCTTTCTGCTGCGGGTCCGTCGAGTTGATCGAGTAGACGGCATTCTGATCACGTACTCCCTTGTGCCTAGCCACGTCCGCAATTGACCGAAGCGGTTTCCCTATGATCATTCGAATGCTTCGATAATCTCTGCTCCGTTGATGCCAGCGACTTTCGCCAGTTGCCGTAACCGGCTGTAAACTGCCTCAGTGTCCGGAACGCTTTCGGGATTGAGAACTTCCAGCCGGACGGCGTCCGCGTCGATATGCAGGCGAGCATGTTGGAGGATATCTGGCACGCTTGCCGAAAACCGATGACCGAGTAGAAGGACCCGTCCGAGAATAACCGCCCTTTGCATTTCGCTTGGGGTCAGAAGAGTGCCAACTTTGGATTTCACCAAGTCGTCTAACTTGCCGCCGTACCGTGCCAAAATCGTGACAGCGAGAAAGGCGCGCTCAGGATGCGAGATTCCGATGAACGGGAATTGCAACAGCCGTAAAAAACTTTCAGTTCCCCTGATTTTCTGATGGTCCCGCCAGGCAATGTCTGTCAGCGAGCAGGCGGCAAGCCGCAACCGGCGATCATGTTGCGATTCTCCAGGAAACAGTGTTTCTGTCCAACGGCCAAGTGCCTCGCCGAAACCCGGAACTCGAGCTCCCGGTAATCCGATCGCCTGAGCGCCCTCCAGCAAGGGGTCGCGATATTGTTCCTCGGTTTCGAGTTGCGAATAGAGCCAGCCTTCCCTTAATCCAAACGCCGAAAATACCAGCCTGTCTGGTTTCAATTTGCGCAAGACGCGCCACAAAACCAGCGCAGATGCAGGCAAGGTGTCGATCCGTCGGTTCGGTACATCCGCCAATTCGGAAACCTCTTCCGGGCTCATTCTCGATATTTTCTTGGCCAGCGTCGAAAGCCCTTTTGCCGGCACGTCATAACCGTGTACGACCTTGATCGGGATATCGTTCATCGCGATGTGCACGCGCGCCAGTGCCCGCCAGCCGCCGCCGATTGCGTAAAAAACCGGCTCGGTCAGAAGTGGTGGCATGGCTCCGTCAAGAATCGCATCAATCTTCTCCTTCGCGGAACTGATCCCCTCCTGGAGCATGGCTTTTACCGGAAGAGCGCCGAGCGGTATACTCGCCGTCCGATCACCGACTCGGTCGCCGACGACTTCGGCGAATTCGAGGCTACCGCCTCCAATATCACCGACGAGGCCCTTGGGCTGGAAGAAACCGGATAAAACGCCCAACGCAGAATAGTTCGCTTCCTCCTCGCCCGACAGAATCCGAACGTTCAGACCGGTCCTTTCCTGAATGGCCCGCACAAAATCGGCGCCGTTGGTTGCCTTCCGTGTTGCTTCGGTTGCAAGCACATCCAATCGCGGGACTTCCATTGCCCTGGAAATTGCAGCGAAACGCACAATCACGTGCAGCGCTTTCGTGATCGTGGATATGGTGAAGCCGCCGTCCTCGTCCAATCCGCCGCCCAGAGCGACGAGTGACTTCTCGTTGAAACGTGGAAACGGTGAACGGCTTAGATCGTCATAAACAACGAGGCGGATTGAATTGGAGCCGACATCGATAACCCCATAGTGACTCTGCTGACGCTGGAGGATGCGCAATGTATCAATTTCAATCGTTCGGGGGTCGGTACTGGTCGATTGTGCGTTTCCGGTCGCCATTTTTGTCTCCCTGGTCTCAGGGTGACGAGGATAAACAATCTTTGGAGGAAAGTGCCAACCACCTTTGTATCGACAGCGAAGACATAAGCAGACGGGCAATTTGACTGGAGACGATCACAGTCTCGAACATTGCATGACTTCAAGCGAACTGCGAATTAACGATGCAGCGCAATGTCTCCTTCTGGCACATTTTCCCCGTCTGGATCGGGCGCGATTGAAACATCCATGATGCCGGGTTCGGCATTCGCCTCGTCCTGCGGAGGTTCGTGCAGGATGACGCCTACAAACTATGTTGACCCTGCGCCAAGGCCTGTTCCGTTGTGGGGAAAACGCGCCGATCGTACTTACCTTAACGCCGTCGAGGTCTTTGCGCCTTTCGCCGCGCTGGTAATCATCGCACACATCACCGGCAAAGCAAACGCGATGACGGCATTCTGGGCCGCGTGGTTTTTCTGGATGCGCCTGGCGCACGCCGCTGTCTATCTGCTCGCTGTGCCCTACGTGAGAACACTACTCTTCACGCTGGGATTCGTTGCGGTAGCAGGCCTTTTTTGGGAAGTGATCGCGTAAGGACTGTGGTCTCCTCATAGTCTGCGGAATTCAGGGATCAACTTATTGCACTGGCGCAGTCCGGTCGCAGTGTTGAAAGTCTGGCTCGCGAGTTTGAGCCTTGCGTCGCCACCACTCATGGCTGGGTCAAACAGGCTGAACGCGACGAAGGCGTTCGGGATGACGGCCTGACCAGCGCTGAGCGAGATGAACTTCGCCATCTGCGCCGGGAGAACAAGCAGCTTCGCCCCACCCGTCAGTGTGCCGCGCCACCGATGCCGGGGTGGGCCCGGCGGATGACGGGGGAACAGACGCGGTCGGAGATCGGCACGTCCCATACCGCGGCTCCGCCGCGCGCGGAGAATTCAGCGGTCAGCCTGCCGATATCGGACAGGTCGCTCACCGTCTCGCCGCCGATGCCGAAGCCGCGCGCAACGGCGGCCAGATCCGTCCGCCCGAAAACTGCCCCGGAATCGGAAAGCCCTTCGGCGCGCAGCTTGTGGATCTCCGAGCCATAGGCACCGTCGTTCAGCACGACAATCAGAATGTTTATCCCGTGCCGGCGGATTGTCTCCAGTTCCTGGACATGCATCAGCAGGCTGCCGTCCCCGTCGAACATCACCACCGTCCGATCCGGCCGCGCCGCGGCAACGCCGATGGCAACGAGCAATGGCCGGATGAATTCACCAGCTCCCAGTCAGCCGGCAGGGCCCGGTCCAGTTCGGCGACCGCAGCGCCCGGATCGTGCAGCCCGTCGCCAATGTCGCCGGAGATATCTTCGAAGGGGGATCTGGCCAGCCGGGCGGCAAGCGCAGGGCTTCGCCAATCCGCCGCCCGTTGCGCTATCGCAGCGGTCAGTGCTTCGACGCCGAACCTTGCATCGGAGCGGATATGCGCCTGCGCCGCGACCCGGCCCTGGCTGAGCGCAAGAGGATCGAGATCGACCTGCAGCACCTGCGCATTCGGCCAGAGCTTGCCGCCATCGGAATTGTGATGGGCAAGCGAACAGCCGACCGCGATCACAAGATCAGCCTCGGCAAAGGTCCGGCGCGTCTCCTCCGGCGAAAAGCCGCCGGCGATGCCCAGCGAGAACGGGTCGTCATGAAAAAGGCCGCGCGCCGGAAGGGTCGTTGCAAGCAGCCCGTCACAGCATTGCGCAAGCGCACGGCATGCCGGCCCCGCCCCGGCGTCAACCGCGCCCAATCCGGCCATCACCACTATGCGCCGGGCCTTGTCCACAATCGCCGCCGCGCGCGCCACGTCTTGCGGGTTTGGCGGCACGGGCGAGACGACGGGCATGATGGCCCGGGAAGGCTCCGGCAGGGTCTCAGAGCCGGTCCAGACGCGGGCCTGAAGATCGAACGGCACGCCGACCACGACCGGGCGCCGCTCGTGCCGTGCCTGCAGGAAGGCATCGCGCACCGCAACGGGCATCCGCTCGGGCAGGTGCAGGCTGTGATAGGCCGCCCCGGTAGCGGTGACGAAAGGCGCCTGGTCGATCCCCTGATTGTACCAGGCGGATTTCAGCGGCGCCTCTCCTGCAAAGACGACCAGCGGCAATCGCGCACGCACTGCTGCCGGGAGTGCCGTCATCAGTTGCGTCAGTCCGGGGCCGCAGGTCACCGTGGCCACGCCGACATCGCCGCTCTTGCGTGCGAACGCCATGGCCGCGGCCACGGCACAATGTTCGTGGCGGACATAGATCATGCGGCAACCGCCTTCGGCAAGCCGCGTGGCGAAGCTCATATTGGCGTCGCCCAGAAGTGCAAAGCAGGTATCGACAGCCTCCTGCCGGAAGACACGGGCAAGGATGTCGTATACCCGCGGTCCGTTCGATTGTCCTGGCTGGCTCATCAATTCAACTCCGCAAGACAGATGCCGGCACCATCACTTCGCCGCGGGCAATAAGGCGGGTCGTGCGGACCACGCCCGCTGAATGAAATTCAAATGCGTCAGCGGTGCGTGTGTAGTTCACCGTGACGTCCATCTTTCCCGCCGGGTGCTCGATGCTCACGACGAGCGGCGACGGACCGCCGGGGGCCGCGATCCCTTCCGCCACGGTACCGGGGGCCAGCGCGCAGGCGGCCAGGCATTGCGAGCCGGTCACGGCGAGCGTCGGGTGCGTGGCCCAGGGCATGAAATACCGGGCATTGAAAAGCCCGCCATCGCGCGGTTTCGAGATCAGGCCGATCTTGGGAATGACGGAATCCGACACATCGCCGAAACCCATGCGCCGGCCGGCCTCGAACCGGAGAGCCTCCATTCGTTCAAAAAGTGCCTTGTTCTCGTCAAGTTGGGCGACGGTTTCGGATCCGCTGACCCCGAAGTCTTCCGCCCTGCCGATCATCATCGGCATGGCGACATCGATGCAGGTCACTTCCGTTCCATCGATGACATCGATACGTGCTTTTGTGGGGAACATTGCACCGGATTGCGATCCGACGACCTGGAGAAAATTCAGCGCGACCGGGGCCGCCGTGCCGGGCACGCCATCAATCACGACATCGCCCTCATACTGCACGCGCCCGCCGGGAGTCTGCACAATGCTTTCCACAAGTGCTCCGGTATTGACAGCCCGGATCCGCACCCGCGTTTCCGGGTCAACTGCTTCAACCAGGCCCATCTCTATGGCTGCAGGCCCGACACCGACAAGGATATTGCCGCATGTCGGCCTGTAATCGACGCGCTGCTGCTCGACCGCGACCTGCGCAAAGTAGTAGTCGACGTCGGCGGCATCTTCCTGCGACGCGCTGAGCATGGCGACCTTCGTCGTTACGGCGGTACCGCCCCCGATGCCGTCGATGTTTCTCGGATTGCCAGCGCCGACAACTGCGATCAGCACCCGGGAGAGCGCCTTTTCATCTTCCGGCAGGTCGCTGCGGAGGAAGTATGGTCCACGCGACGTGCCGCCGCGAAGGAAATGGAATGGTATCGGGATTTGGCTCATCGAATTTATCCTAGAGGCCAGGGGAGCTTGACGAATTCCTGCAACAGGCCGGGCGGGAAATCGCGGTTCAGGGTCGAGGCCAGGAAGCACATGAATCCGATTCCCGCCGCCGACAAGGCTACCGCACGCACCCAGCCAAGCCCGGCACGAAGCCGCAGGAACGTCACGAGGAAGATCGCAAGAGCGAGGATGAACCCGAAAAGTGACGAGAGGATCAAAAGCGCGGCAAACCAGGCAAGCGTGCCCCAAAGACCATGTGGTGCGTCCGCGTCCTCGCCTTCCACCTCTCTGTCAGCGAAGATCTCATCGCTTTCAGGCGCCCGCATCATCCGGACAAGCAGAAGCACAAGCGCGAGGATTCCGACCGTTGCGATGGTCATCGGGAATATCTTGTCCGAAGTCAGGCCTATCTGTGCCGCGTTGATCCAGGCTGTGACAATGTAGGCCAGGATGACGAGCAGGAAGATCATCGGCGCGCGTTTGCTGCCCGCGGCGACCGTGCCTTCGGACCGTATTTGTGCGGATTGGCGGATCCCGACAACGATCGACACCACCATGACGATCAAAATGACGATGACAATCGGTGACATGACATAGTCGAGCCCGGTCTCGAGCCCCTTGCGGAATTTGAAAGCGGCGATTTGCTGGGCATTGGCTGAAAAATTCTCCGCCTGGTCGGACAGCACAAAACCAATCAGGAATGCCGGCCGCGACCAGTCGAAGCGACGCAGGAAGATGCCCAGCAGGCCAACGGTAAAGAGCGCAACAAGGTCGCCGAGCGATTGGCGCGACTGGAATGCCGCAAAGGCGATCATCATGAACAGAAACGGCGCCAGCAGCGTGAAGCGGATTGTCGTCAATCTGGCGATCGGGCTCGACAGAGCAATGCAAAGGCCCGCGCCGACGACATTGGCGAGCGCCAGGGACCAGACCACAGTATAGGTAACATCGAGCTTGTTCTGGATGAGCTGCGGTCCTGCCTCGTAGCCGAGAAGCGCCAACCCGCCGATGAACACAGCCATCGATCCGGAACCGGGAATGCCGAAGATAAGGGTCGGGACGAGCCCGCCGCCCTCTTTTGCGTTGTTGGAACTTTCCGGTCCGATGACACCGCGGATGTCGCCGGCGCCGAATCCGGATTTGTCTTTTGCCGTCTGGACCGTGTGGCCATAGGCGATCCAATCGACAACAGACCCGCCAAGCCCCGGAATCACGCCGACGATAACGCCGATGATGGAGCAACGGACCGAAAGCCAGAAATTTGCAAACCAGTCACGCACCCCCTGTGCCCAGCCTGCGCCGAGAGTCGCGCCGCGGGCTATCGACTGATCCTGGCGCAGAAGGCTGACAATCTCGGGGATCGCAAATGTGCCCAGGCCGACAATGACCAGTTTGATGCCGTCAGTCAGATAGGGAATGTCATAGGTCGCCATGCGCAAGTTGCCGCCATGGCCCGCTTCGCCGATGGTTCCGACCAGAAGTCCAAGGCAGGCGGCAGCAACGCCCTTGAGCGGGACGCGGCCGGCCAGGACCGCGACCATGGAAAGGCCAAGAAGCGTGACAGCGAGCATCTCCGGCATGCCGAAAGCCAGAACCAGTGGCCGCGCAACGAGAATAAAGAACGTCAGAATAGTCGCGCCCAGAAGTCCGCCGAAGAGCGACGACACGAAAGCCGCCGCGAGGGCGCGCGCGGCCTCACCCTTGCGCGCCAGGGGGAACCCATCGAGAACAGTCGCCTGGCTGGCCGACGAACCGGGGATACCCATGAGCACGGAAGCGAACGTGTCGGAGGTCGGAACCACCGCAACCAGACCCACCATCAGTGCCAGGCCCGATACCGGGTCCATCCCGAACATGAAGGGCAGCACCAGCGACAATCCCGCAATCCCGCCAAGGCCGGGAAAAACTCCGACCGAAAGGCCGAGCAGGACCCCCAGAACCAGGAACATGATCTGCTGGGGCTGCAGGATGAGCGAGAAAGCATCGCTGAGTGCTGGCAGCGCAGTCGCAAGCAGGTCCATGAGATTTGATTATCCGTGCAGAGAACTGAAAAACCCCGCGCGTTCCCGCGCGGGGTCTCGTACAAGCTAGTTCAGCGAAACGCCGTAACGCTCTTTTAACCATTTCAGCACAAAGGCTTTTGCCTCCGGAGAAACCTTTGTCCCGAGGGCGAGTGTCGCCGTCGCCTGTTTGCCGGTCATTTGCGGATAGACGCCCAGGCGTTTCTTGGAGATCTCCGGAAAATCGGCGCGGGCAAAGACGGCATTGAGCGCATTGGTGTAGGTATCAATGGCGTCCTGATCAGCACCCTTCGGCAGGAAGATCATTTTCTGGGCCGGGAACCCCGCGATCATGAAGGCCTTCCACGCGTCCCAGGCTTCGCCGGATGTCTTGCAGACCGGGGTAGCCTCGCAGACCTCCTTGAAAGACGGGAGATCAGGGAATGTCGGGTCGCGGACAATATCGCCGTCAGCGTCCAGCGCTCCCCACGTCATCATCGGAACCGCCTGACCGGCTTCAACCAGCGGCACGACATTGGCCAGATATGCGGCCGAGGTCTGGTAGTCGATATTGGCTTCGCCGCGTTCGAACATCAGCCGTCCGTCGCCGCGGCCCTTGATGCCAAAGACCGGCTCGACCTTCATGCCAAGCATTTCCCAGGCCAGAAGCGGCACCAGATCAAGACGGGTAGCGCCCTGGCTGCCCCAGATGAAATCTGTGTCCTGGAGGCCGGTCGCGTCGAGCCCGTTCATCTTCCCGGCGAGATCGGGCGGCAGGAACGCCACGCCGCCGGTGCCCGAAGCCAACACGACGTTCCAGTCGCCATACTCGTATTTCACCCGCGGGTCGCCGAGCAGGTAGGGAAACTGCGTTGATCCCGACGAGCCGAAAATCACGGTTCCCTGGGTGTCCTCAAAAGTCCGGTCCTGGAACCAGTTTGCACCCTTGGTGGAGCCCGCGCCGGGCATGTACTTCACGACAATTGTCGGTTTGCCGGGAAGAGCCTCCGAAATTAGCGGCGCATAGAAATTCGCCCATTTGGCCGATCCGCCGCTCTCGGAGAACGGGATCACGAACTCCACCGTTTTGCCCGACAGATCAAGGGCGTAAGCTGAAGTCGCGAGACCGGCAACCAGCGTTGCGATCGCACCTATCGCGATTGGTTTTCTGGACATATTATCCTCCCATAAAATTCGTGCTGGCGATCTTGTGCCGCCAGCTTGCACAATGGTCATCAGTGGGTTTCTTCCCACTTGATGATCGAGAGTTCGTCTGCGAACCTTTCATAAAGCTGTCGTGAGGGTATCTTGCGTTTCGTCGTTGTTGAAGACAATGAGAGCCTGGCCAAAGGCATAGCCTACCGCCTGCGTGATGCCGGTCACGCGGTCGACTTGATTCACCATGGCCTGCAGGCGGACGAATTCCTGGCGCGCGATGACTCCGAGATCGTCATTCTGGACGTGAACTTGCCGGGACTCGACGGAATTTCGACCGCCCGGTCGGAAACGACAGACAGGATCAAGGGACTGGATGCAGGCGCTGATGATTATCTGGTCAAGCCGTTTGACATGGATGAGCTGGAAGCGCGGCTTCGCGCACTTGCCCGGCGCAGAACGCAAAGCTTGCCGCCAACACAACAAATCGGCGGCGTGACTTTTGATGTGGAAGCCCGGCAAATCCTGATTGACGGCGATTCGCTGGATATTCCGCGCCGTGAAATCGCTGTTTTCGAGTGTCTCCTGGCCGCGAAAGGGCGGATAGTTTCGAAGGAACGCCTGCTTGAACGGGTCTACGGCACCGGCACCGATGTCGAGGAGACAGCCATCGAAGTCTATATTTCCCGGCTCAGGCGGCGGCTTGGCAATTTCGGCGTGGGCATCCGGGTTCAACGCGGGCTGGGGTACCAGCTTCTGGAAAAAGATCGGCAATGAAGCGGCTTTCGCTCCGCGTCCGACTGACGCTGATCATCCTGGGACCGCTCTTGCTGATCTCGATCGGTGTCGGCGTCTGGCAATTTTTCGACGCTCGCCGGACGGCCCAGGAACTGTTCGACCGATCCCTCCTGGCGACTGCCCTGGCGATTGAACGGGAGATTTCGATGTCTGGCGGGGAACTGCCGTCACGGCGCACCCGGGAGCTTCTGCAGAACACCTCCGGCGCTCAGGTTTTCTATCATGTCTCAGCGCCGGACGGGGTCTTCGTCAAGGGCTACGCGACACCACCTGTCCGCACGGCGGGTATGCCCGATCTCAATGCGGATCAAATGTTCTATGATGCGATATATACTGGCCAGCAGGTCCGGGCGCTGCGCCTGCGCGGCGAGGCCGAGATCGACGATATGAGCGGAATCTACACTTTCACCATCTGGCAGAATAACACTGTGCGCGATCGCATCCTGTCGCGGCTTGCACTGCGAACTCTCTCCGTCATCATTTCGCTCATTGCAACTGTTGCACTTGTTGTCTGGTATGGCGTCGGCTTGGGTCTGCGGCCGCTACTGGATCTGCAGCAAGCGATTTCGCAGCGGAGCATGAACGAACTCACACCAATCCGGCGCCCTGTTCCGATTGAGGTCCAAGGCATTGTCAGAACCCTGAATGTCCTGTTGACCCAGGTTTCGGAAGAAATGCGGTCCCGGACCGCATTTATCTCCAACGCTGCCCATCAATTGCGCAATCCGATTGCCGGCGTTCAAGCGATGGCGGAAGCGGTCGTATCCGCACCGTCAGGCGAGGAAGCGAAGAAGCGCGCCCGGGAATTGCGGGATGCCGCTCGCAACGCAACGGATCTGGCCAACAAGCTTCTGGCGCTTGAGCGGGCAGACGCCACGAAGTCTGCGAGTTTCGAGAATGTGGCGGATATGAACGACATTGCGGAGGATTCCGTTGGACAATCGCTTCCGCACGCCAACGAGCGGCTTGTCGCATTGGGACTGGAGAAGGCTGACACACCACTCCCTGTCCAGACCGATGTCGTCATGATGCGCGAGGCGATTTCGAACCTGATTGACAATGCGTTGCAACATGGCGGGCCGGACTTGACCGCGATTTCGGTCCGATTGCGCGAGGATGACCAGTTCGTCAGCATCGAAATCGCGGATGACGGCATCGGCATGGACCAGACAGATGTGGCGACGGCGCTCGAGCGGTTTGGTCAGGCGGTTCCGGGAAAGGGCAGCGGCCTCGGCCTCCCGATTGCCGAAACCGTTGCCCGCCAGCATAACGGCACCCTGGAAGTCCGTCCCGGTTCTGATGGACTTACTGTCCGAATGCGCATTCCGCTTTGTGATCCCGATCGGCGCCCGATCGCATAGGCCTGCATCAGCCGCGGCGGAGCCGCGCCGTTCAATCAAAAGGCACTCATCGGAGGAAACAGCCATGCTGGATTTGCCAACGCAGATGGAGCATGGTCGTCGCGAAATTGCCGGGAACCCCGGCGAAAATCGCCGCATCAGCGGTAACCATAACCGGCACTCCCCAACATCGATCAGAGGTGTTAAACTTGGCTGCGGGGAGACAATGAAAAATCAATATAGGGAGATCAGGATATGGCATTTGCCAGGAGTTTGATGCTTGCTGCAACAGCGGGCCTTTACATGACCGCCGGTTCATTCGCAGCCGAGCTTACGGTCTATACAGCTGTCGAAGCGGAAGACCTGAAACGGTACGCGGACGAGTTCAACAAGGACCACCCTGATATCAAGATCAACTGGGTGCGCGATTCGACCGGTATCATCACTGCCAAGCTTCTGGCGGAGAAAAACAATCCGCAGGCGGATGTGATCTGGGGTCTGGCGGCGACGTCGCTGCTGCTGATGAAGACGGAAGGGATGCTGGAACCCTATGCTCCCAAGGGCGTTGAGAATCTCGATCCTAAATTCATCGACAAAAGCTCACCGCCGGCCTGGACCGGAATGGATGCCTGGGTGGCTGCGGTCTGCTTCAATACCGTGGAGGGCGAAAAACTCGGCCTCGCTGCGCCGAAATCCTGGAAAGATCTGACGAAGGCGGAATACAGGGGCCATATCATCATGCCGAACCCGAATTCATCGGGGACGGGTTTTCTGGATGTTTCGAGCTGGCTTCAGATGTTCGGCGAGGACGATGGCTGGACCTTCATGGACCAGTTGCATGAAAACATTGCACGCTACACCCATTCCGGGTCCGCACCGTGCAAGCTGGCAGCATCAGGGGAAATTCCGATCGGCATCTCCTTTGCCTTTCGCGGCGCCAAGTCGAAGGATGACGGCGCACCGATCGACATCGTAGTGCCTGAAGAAGGTGTCGGCTGGGATATGGAGGCAACGGCCATCGTTGCCGGTACGGATGATCTTGAGGCCGCCAAAACCCTGGTGGACTGGACGATCACCAAAAAAGCCAACGAAATGTACAATACCGGATATGCCGTCGTCGCTTATCCGGGCGTGGCCAAACCGGTCAAACATTTCCCCGAAAATCTTACCGAAAAGATGATCGACAACGATTTCGAGTTCGCTGCCAACAATCGCAGGGCGATCCTCGAAGAGTGGCAGAAGCGCTACGATTCAAAGTCTGATCCCAAGGGCTGAGACGATCCAGGCGGGTAAGGGAGGCGCCGCACCTGCGGTGCCTCCCTCGTGCCGACGTTCCGGGGGGCTTTGACGTGATGAAAACGGATCCAATGCAGGTTGAGGACGTGACGGAGCCGACGCAGCCGGCTGCGAACGGGCTCACAGACGACTATCTCAAGATCACCGGCGTATCGAAAGTCTTCGGCGATTTTGTCGCCCTCGATGGCATTTCGCTTGGCATTCGCGACGGCGAATTCGTTTGCTTTCTCGGCCCCTCCGGATGCGGCAAGACAACATTGCTGCGCGCGATTGCCGGACTTGATCTGCAGACAACCGGCATGATCGAGCAAGGCGGAAAGGATATTTCAAGCCTGCCGCCGGCGGAACGGGATTTCGGCATCGTCTTTCAATCCTACGCGCTGTTTCCGAACCTGACGATCGAAAAGAATATCGCCTTCGGACTGGAGAACACCGGCCTGAAGCGGGATATGATTACACGCCGGGTTGCAGAATTGCTGGACCTGGTCGGTCTGCCGGAACAGGGCCGGAAATATCCGGCACAGCTTTCCGGCGGGCAGCAGCAGCGCATCGCGCTGGCGCGGGCGATCGCGACGTCGCCGGGATTGTTGCTGCTGGACGAACCGTTGTCGGCGCTGGACGCCAAGGTCCGGGTTCACCTGCGCCATGAAGTCAAGGAGCTTCAGCACAAACTCGGCATTACCACGGTGATGGTCACTCATGATCAGGAAGAGGCGTTGTCGATGGCCGACAGGATCGTCGTGATGAACCACGGCGTGATCGAACAGGTCGGCACGCCGCAGGAAATCTACCGGGAACCGCAGACGCTTTTCGTTGCCGATTTCATCGGCGAAATGAACCAGATCCCCGCCGTGATCAAGACCGGCGCGGCGGGCGGGCCGGGCTCGGTTGCCATCGGGCTCATGGATTTTCTGTGCGCGCCCAACCGGTTTGAAAACGGCACCGACGTGATTGCCGCCATCCGGCCGGAGGACATCATTCCGCATGAAAAAGCGGCCGATTCAACCCATGTTCCCGAAGCCGTCGATGAGCCGGGGAATCTGGTCGCGATGATGATAGACGAGATGGAGTTTCTCGGCTCGTTCTGGCGAACCCGGATGAGCAGCCCTCTGCTTGCCGGAACGCAGCTGATCGGTGATTTTTCGATCAATGCGGCGCGGCGTCTTTCGTTGAGCGAGAACGGCGAGGTTCTGATCGAAATTCCCGCGGAGCGGCTGAAGATCTTTGCCGGGCGCGCCGGGGGCAAGCCATGACGGCAACCGCCCATCCGGCTGTTCCGGCCGGCCCGGCCGTAAAGGCCAAACTCGGGCGCGACGACCGCATCATGCGGGCTTTCATCGTGCTGATCTGCCTTTATCTTTTCGTCTCGCTCGCGCTGCCGCTCTACGCCATGCTTTCAAAGGCGTTCTCGACCTACCGGTTCGATCTGTCACAGTACGAATTCCAGGTCAGTGATGAAACCGGCCGGTTCGACGGCGCGATCGTCACAGCGGAAACCCTGAACCGGGAACTGGGCGCGATTGCGCCGGCTGAACTGCTGACGGGCTCGGACGGCCGCCTGGCCGTCACCGCGCTGTTTCCCGATTTCAGTTTCCGCAGTCCGGTGCGATACCGGGTTCGAGGCACGGCCGAAGACGTCGTGTTCCTGATCGGCTCGGAGCGGCAGTCCGGGACCGGTTGGCAGGAAGTCGATTCCAACACATTCCGAAAAGTGGTGCTGCGCCCGGTAACGTCTGTCGGTCTCGGCAATTTCGTCAATTACTTTTCGACGCCGTCATTGTTCCGGTCGATTCAGAACTCGCTGTGGATATCGCTGGTCAGTACGTTCGTAACTGTCAGTCTGGCCTTTGCTTTCGCCTATTCGCTCAGCCGCAGCTGCATGCGGTTCAAAGGCGCATTTCGTCTGATCGCGATGGCGCCGATCCTGGTGCCCTCGCTGCTGCCCGGCATTGCCCTGGTCTATCTGTTCGGCAACCAGGGCATGCTGAAATCGATGATGATGGGCGAATCGATCTACGGCCCCTACGGGATCGTCATCGGCTCGGTGTTTTTCACCTTCCCGCATGCCATGATCATCATCACCACGGCCTTGTCGATTTCCGATGCGCGCCTTTACGAGGCCGCGGTCTCGCTGCGGGCGAGCCGGTGGAAAACATTCTGGACAGTCACCATCCCAGGCGCCCGCTACGGACTGATGTCCGCAGCGTTCGTTGTGTTCAATCTGGTGATTACGGATTTCGGTCTGCCGAAGGTTATCGGCGGTCAGTACAACATGCTCGCGGTTGATATCTACAAGCAGGTCATCGGCCAGCAGAATTTCGAGATGGGGGCGGTGGTTTCCGTCGTGCTGCTGGTTCCGGCGGTGCTCGCATTCGCAATCGACCGTCAGGTGCAGAAGAAGCAGGTCGCGCTCCTGTCGACCCGATCTGTCGTCTACCGGCCTACGCCGAGCAGAAATTTCGATCTGATCTGTTTCGCATTCTGCTGCCTGATGGCGCTGTTCATATTGGGCATATTGGGCGTCTGCCAGTTTGCGGCCCTGTTGAAGTTCTGGCCCTATGATCTGAGCCTCAGCCTCAAGAACTACAATTTCGACCTGATGGACGGCGGCGGCTGGAATGCCTATCGCAACTCCATCCGGCTGGCGCTGCTCACGGCCGGCTGCGGCACCATCATTGTTTTCGCCGGAGCCTATATGGTGGAGAAAACCAGGGGCTTCGGTTCCGGACGGGCGACATTCCAGCTTCTTGCCATGTTGCCGATGGCCGTTCCCGGCATGGTGCTCGGCCTCGCCTACATCTTTTTCTTCAACAACCCGGCCAATCCGCTGAACGCAATCTACGGAACGATGACCATCCTCGTACTGGTCACAGTGACGCACTTCTATACGGTTTCCCACCTGACCGCGGTGACGGCTCTGAAGCAGATGGATGGGGAGTTCGAATCCGTCGCGGCATCGCTCAAGCAACCTTTCTACAAACTGTTTGCCCGCGTCACCGTACCGGTCTGCCTGCCGGCCATCCTGGATATTTCCATCTATCTTTTCGTCAACGCCATGACCACGGTCTCTGCAGTGGTGTTTCTCTATTCAACGGATACGTCTCTCGCCTCGATCGCAGTGCTGAACATGGACGATGCCGGTGACGTCGCGCCCGCGGCGGCCATGGGAATGATGATTTTCTATACCAACGCCCTGGCCCGGGTCATCCACATCGGTCTTTCCAAGGGCGTGCTGAAACGGACGCAGGCGTGGCGCGACCGCTGAAACCGCCGGCAGGCGTTGCCTCTATGGCGCGTGAGGAGGCCTGCCGGGCAAAAGGCCAGGGAGATCGGCGACGCTCGCCAGGCAGATATCGCAATAATCCGCCAGCGTCTCGGGCGTTCCCGTTCCGCTCAGAACGCCGACGGCAAAGGCGCCCGCCGCACGCGCCATGACCATGTCATGCCGGTTGTCACCAACCACTGCCATGCGCGAGGGCTGGCTGCTTGTCGCGGCACAAAAGGCGTGCGCCATTCCCGGCTCGGGTTTGACCCCGTGGCCGCTGTCGTAGCCGCAGATAAAGTCGACGCGGTCGGAAATATCCAGCGCTTGCGCGGTATCGCGGATTGCCGCTTCTGAATCGCTGCTGGCGATGCCGACGACGATGTTGCGGGCCCGCAGCGTGTCGAACAGCGCCGGCAGATCGGTGACCGGTACGGCACGGCCTGCCGCCTGCCTGAACAGGGCATCCAGGCGCCCCGTCAGGTCCGCCGCGCCGAACCGGCTGCCCTGCGAGATCATGTGGCTGGCGATTTCTTTTGCGTTGCCGGATGCGAACAGACTGTCGGCAGCGGTTTTGCCTGTCGCCGGATCGGTGCCGCCGGCGCGAAGCAGTTTGAGCGCCAGCGCCTCGTCGCCCGCCGCGGCAACGCGGGCGATCTCGACATTGACCGGCCCCCATGTGTGTTCAAAGTCGATCAAGGTCCCGTCCTTGTCGAACAGGACGGCCTGCAGGTCATCCGGCAGACGGAATGTGATCATGGGCTGTCCGATAAGTCGAGTTTGTCCAGCAGGCGCCCCTTGGCGAGAGTCGCAAGAACGCCGAATTTGCGCAATGCGTGAAACGGCGTCCGGTAAATCGGCGTCATTGGCAGATCAGCCCCCTCCCCCAACACCTCCAGAGCCAGTTGCCGGCCCATCGTCGTCGCCATGGCGATCCCCCGGCCATTATATCCCATGCCGGCCAGAACGCCCGGAGCAAGCTGCATCAGTTTCGGCGCGCGATCCCAGGTCATGGCGACGTACCCGGCCCAGCTGTATCCCCATCCAACACCCTTGAGTGCGGGAAAGTAGCGCTCGGAAATTTCGCGGCATGCGGCGGTCCCGCCGTCTTGCGCCGCTCGCCAAACCGGTCCTGCGCCACCGATGACAAAGCGCCCTTCAGCATCCATCCGGTAATAAACCTGAATGCGCGCCGTTTCGGAAACGGAATGCAGGCCGGGCAATATCGCTTTTCGCACTTTGTCAGGGAGCGGTTCCGTCGCGGTCAGGACACTTGCGACCGGTATGACCGTTTTCCGGAGACCGGGCCAGAGCTTGCCGGTATAGCCATTGGTTCCGATCAACACATGGCGAGCGGTCAGCGCACCGGCGTTCGTGCCGACGCGCCAGTCACTGCCATCCCGTTCGATCGACACGGCTTCCGAATTGCTGAAAATCCTGGCTCCGGCCGATTGAGCCGCACGGGTCAGCCCGCGCAGATAGGCGAGCGGCTGCAGATTTCCGCCGTCCGGGTGCAGCATGCAGGCGTCATAGACGTCCGTCCCCAGCAGGTCTGAGCTTTCCCGGGCGTTCAGCAGCTCGGCACTTTTTCCGATGTGCTGCCACTGGCGACAGCGCTTCTGCAGTTGGCGAACGCCGCGCTTGCCCAGACCCCCTTGTACATAACCGGAGCGTTTTGCTTCACATTCGATGTTATGGCGGTCAACAAGGTCGAAAACCTGATCGCAAGCGCGTTTGACGACATCGATCACACGGCCGCTGCGATCGGCGCCGTAATATCTCTCGATTTCGTCCAGTTCCAGCTTCCAGCCTGGGTTTACCTGCCCGCCGTTCCGCCCTGAACACCCCCAGCCCGGGTCATGGCTTTCCAACACGATAACGGTCTTGCCGGCATCCGCCAGGTCCAGCGCCGCAGATATGCCGGTATAGCCGGCGCCGATGATCGCCACGTCCGCATGTTCCCTGCCCTGGAGCGCCGGGCATGCCGGCCCCGGTGGCGACGTCCGTGCCCACAGCCCATGGGTATCCGAGCGGTTCAGTATCATGTCCATATCATGTCCATGTCGATGATCCGGCCGGCAAACTCGGTTGTTTGCCTGGGTCCCCATAGATGAAACAGCAACTCTTTTGGCATTACAGCGAGCTTCAAGGCAAGACATCCGCGGCTGACGCCGTCGCCGTCCAGGCGCGCTTCGATTTTCTTTCGGCGGAACATCTATCGGCCCGATCTCCGATATGGAGATGGCACATTTGCTTTTTTCGCCATGATATTTTTTGGCGTTATTCATCGGCAGATCAAATAGGCCGCAGAAATTGCCGCTTGTGCCGGCGAGCGCGCCAGCCATTCGAATTCAGCGCACTTGAAGCCGGCGCCGGCATACCCAGATCAAGTTGACGGTTCCAATGTGGGACCGTGCTTGAGGCATACGAACATGTATTACGAAAAAAGGAATAATCGGGACTGGTATGTGAGTTATGCAATCGCGCTTGTCGTTGCCGGATTTATATCAGTGCTGATCATTGCAGGGTTATTCGATCGATTGCTGATTCAATAACCTATGACATGGCTCAGCCGTGGTTTTTTCCGCGTCTGCGCGGCTGAGCCATGCGGCCCGGACCCGTGGTCCGCGGCTGTCGCCCGGTCGTGTGACCGGAAAGAGGCGGACTGCGTCATGTGCACAGGCCCGCCGCAATGTGCCGTAGATTTGAGAGAATGAGCTGCAGAAGCTCAGTGTCTCCTTCGGACGGGTACATGGCGTAGGCGGGATAGTGAAATACCGGCGCCTGCCTGACCAGCTTGAGCGTACCGTCATCGAGATGGGGGGCGATCAATCGCTTCGGGAAATAACCCGACCCGCGGTTTTCCAGCAGATATTTCAGGCTGAGCGAGCCAAGTTCCATATAAAGACCCGGTGTGGAAAGATCAGGAAAATTCAGATTGTGATCGGCACGGAACTCAGGCCCCCAATCGACAAGGATGTAATTTTTCCCGGGCTGTCCGGAGCGACGCGGCTCGCTGGAAACAAGGACCAGTTCGTCCTCAAACAGCAATTCGACTTTGAAACCGGGTCGGTTTTGCGGCGTATACATGACGCCGATGTCAAGCGTCCCGTCTACCAGACGCTGCATCAGCACATCGGAGAAGCCCATCTGGGTTCGGATGGCGATCTGCGGCGCCTTCGATCTCATTCTGGAAATCCAGTCAAACAGAAACCCGTCCCAGAGGCTGTACTGACCGCCAATGGTGATCGCTGCCCGATAATCCTCCGGCAGAGCGATCTCGAGACGAGCATGTTCCCAGACCCGCACCATGGCCAGGGCATGTTTCTCAAACCGGGCCCCGGCCGGTTTCAGCGCCGCCCCGTTCTTGCTGCGCTCAAACAGCTTTTTGCCAAGCTGCTGCTCGAGAAGCTTGATACGCATGCTGACCGTGGACTGGGTGACAAAGACCCGCTTGGCCGCTTCGACAAAGCTCCCCGTTTCGACAACGGCCAGGAACGTCCGGGCCAAATTGACATCCATCTCCGGCACTTTCGATGTATTCGATTTTACGATTTCATCGGTAAACTATATTCGTTTGTCAACTTCAATATCAGAATGCATATAACAGACAGGACGGCAGCAGATGCTGTCTGAGTAACAGCTGAGCAGTGGTCATGGTGAGCCAATAAAGCGAGTGCTCCGTGTCTCGGGAGGAGACACCGGCAGACACCTCAACCGTCGACCCGGATGGCCATGGCAATATCCGCCGCCGCAAGGCTGCAGTAAAGAGATGGGGCCGCGCAAACCCAAGCCCCCCGAATGGTTCGCGGCCCCGTTTCCTTTTTGACCGAAATCATCCGGCAAAAGGCAGAGAACTCCATGATATCCGGATATGTTCTTTCAGTGATACGCGATGACATTCATTCAGTGGAAACAGGCGAGGACACTTGGGACGAAGCCCGATTGCGCCATCATCTCGCGCGCCATGGGTTCATCCCGGTACAAGGCTATCGGAAGATCACGGAAGCTCAAGAGCCGCAGCGTCTTCCGGCGAATGCGGAAATGATCGTTCTGGCGAAAATGGTCGTGCCCAGGGGCGCGCCTGAACGCCCGGCCTGATGGCCCTTCGAACATCGTATCACGTGGGGCATCACGTGGCGCATCACGTGGCCTCGAACAGTCTGCTGCAGCGGAGCGCGACTTTGGCCGCAGTCTTGAAGATTGCTGTTGCCGATGAAACTGCCCTGCATGCAGGCTCGAAGACGCTGCGCAATCATAACAATGGCATCATTCTATGTATCGGTTTTGCCAATATCATTAGACGATTATTTTCGTTTGTCGAATGTAATCAATGTTCCTATGTTTTCATCGTTCGGCGAGAAATTGCCGACATATGGAGTGTCAGACGATGAAAACAGACAAGTCGACGAAAAAGCCCGGTACAGTCAAGACGGGCTCGAGGCAGCAACCCGATCCGAAAACCGGTTCTCAGCAGGCAGCCTCGACCAAACCCGCTCCTGGGTACAAAGCCCCGGGCGCAAACAAGTAATCAGGAAGTCCCGGCGGGATTTCAAACGAGGAGAGAAGGATTATGAGAACAGGCCTGGCGATACTGGCGGGCGCACTTCTATTTGCTGCCAACGGAGCGCAAGGCGCATCGCTGACCAACCGGGACGCATCGGAATATCGCCTGCGGATAGTCGATCTGGTGGTTGACGACAGCGGCGAACCGGCCACGCAGGACATCGTGATATCCGCGAATGAAAACCTTGATGGCATCTGCCTGGACGGATGTACCGTAGCGCTTGACGACAGCAATCAGCTCGATCTCGACGGCGACGAAACCGTTTACATCGAGAACGGGAGTTTCGTTATCGACCGGTAATACGACACAAATATCCGAATGACGACCGCCGGGCGCGTGGCTGGGAGACCAAGCGCCCGGCGCATGTCGTTTTTGCTGCGAACCACGGGCGCCGCCCGACGGCGCCAAGCGCGTAGACATCGAATGCGCCAGACCCGGCGCTCAGGTACCGCCGACGTTCACCGGACACATGACGTTCACCGGACACATGGGTTGCGGCTCATGCCGCAGATACGGGCAACGCTGATGATGCCGGCGGGTCGGCCGGCGATCCAGTCTGCTGTGGCCGCGGCCGAACAAACACCCTACTCTTGTCCCGACAAGGCAATATCCGGAAGCAGGCAGGATGGACAAACCTTCGGTTCGCATGGGTGTCGATATCGGCGGCACATTTACCGATGTGGTGCTGGAGGCGGGAGCACGGCAATTCTCCGCCAAAGTGCTCACCACCTACGCCACGCCGGAAGACGCCATCATCGACGGCATGCATCAGGTTTGCGCAAAGGCCGGCATTGCGCCCCTGGACATCGGCCAGATCATCCACGGCACGACGCTGGCCACCAATGCGCTGATCCAGCGAAGCGGCGCCAGAACGGCGCTGATCACGACCAGGGGATTCCGCGACGTAATCGAGATGAGAACGGAATCCCGTTTCGAGCAATACGACCTGAACCTCAAGCTACCGGAGCCGTTGCTGCCGCGCCAGCAGCGCTACGTCGTGAACGAGCGCCTGGCGGCGAACGGCACTGTGCTTGTTCCGCTGGACCGGGCGGCGGTGGAAACACTCGTCGCCGAAATCGCGCAGGCCGGGTACGAGAGCGTCGCGGTCGGCCTGATCCATTCCTATGTCAACGATGCGCATGAAAAACTGGTGCGCGACGTGCTGGCGGAAAAAATGCCCGATGCGATGGTCTCGCTCTCCAGCGAAGTGTCGCCGCAGATGCGCGAATATGAGCGCTTCAACACCGTCGTCGCAAACGCCTATATCAAACCGCTGATGAAGTCCTATCTCGGCCGTCTCGCCGGCCGGCTGGGCAAGGAAGGCGTCGACTGCCCGGTCTTTCTGATGCATTCCGGCGGCGGGATCATCTCATTGCGCGATGCGGCCGAATTTCCGGTCCGGCTTGTCGAATCCGGGCCCGCGGGCGGCGCGGTGTTTGCCGCCAACATTGCCGCGCGTTACGGCCTCGACAAGGTGCTCTCCTTCGATATGGGCGGCACGACCGCG
>CAMYKZ010000083.1:5138-29762 GCA_947259045.1 uncultured Afifella sp. | reverse complement strand
CACGCCGGTCGTCAACACGGGGAACTCCGCGAGGCTTGGCTGGCAAAATTGGTCGGATAATCGGCCATTCAATGCCGGTCATTTCATAGCGCATGATTAGAAGCTTCTGCGGGCTTCAATCACAATCGCTCCGTGGTCGGCAATGCCTGTCCAAGTGTCCGGTGTCGACGGCGAAACGGAAGCCGTACTCCGCGATTCGATATGGGGCAAAATGACACTCACCGGGAATGGGTAATTTCCCGATATGTGCAACGAGATGGCTGTTTGTTGTCCCAGAGTGGGAGGCGCACGCAGTGAATCTGCAAGCTGGCGATTCCCGGACGGACAATTGTTCAGAAATAAAAAGTAGACGTCTGCGGTCGGAGATCCACAATTTGCCAGAATTCGTCGCGTCCTTGTTTTATGCCACGTCATACACTATATTCTCTAAACGCGAATAGGCGTTCGAACGACTTGGCATTGTGCTAGTAGGTTAGCGCCAAGCTGACGATCTTATTACCTTTAATTTGTAATTTTGTGTGCGATTTGGCGCATACGGTTGGCTGTGGCGATCCACGGCTCCGTTGCGCGTCGTTTCTGGACACGCAATCAGACGGCGGAGGCACAGCATCATGACAGCCCGGAGCACGGATACGACGGTCTCGTTCAGGCATCCGTTCATGCTGGAGCCATTCGATCGCCTGCAACCGGCAGGAACCTACCGGCTTGTCGTCGACGAAGAGCAGATCCCCGGCCTTTCCTTTCTCGCCTACCGGCGAACCGCAACGATGCTGCACACGCCGGCGATTTCGGATGCAGACGGTTCGCACCAGGTTTTCCGGATCGACCAGGCGGAACTCGCAACAGCACTTGAGTCGGATGCCGGTTCGCATCCTGTCCAATCAGAAGGAAAAAATTGATCATGCGCTATCTTGGTGGCCTCAGAGGTGACGGTATTCTGACGTGCGGGGAGGCAAAAGTCGGCCGCGCATCCTATGATTTCGATGGCTTTGTCTCCAAAGTCGGCCAGCTGAGCGGCAGCGGTGAAATCCGCGTTGCTCCGGAGACGCTGAAAAAAGTCTTCGGGCGCAACGATCTTCGGCTGCAGACCAATGACGGACAAACCCTCAGCTTCCGATTCTCAGAAAAACAATTGCGATCACCAAGCGATGCCGCCCATGTCGACCTGACCGGCACTTTGCCGCAGGTTTCTGAATGGCGGAATTGACCGGGTTCAACAGACCCGGTTCCGGATCGGCGCAACCGCGTTCAGGACGACGCCCGATGTCAGATCCGCGTGACCGCGAAAGACATTATCGAAGAATCTGATGCGCCGCCTTTTCAGGCGGAACAACCCCAGAAAAAGGAAAAATATTGATGGCAAAAGGTCAGAAACGAAGCAGCCGCGAGATCCGGAAACCGAAAAAGGACAAGGCCCCAGCAAAAACGGAGGCGTCAATCGGCTTGCAGATCAAGCAGGCCGACAGCCGCACGATCCCGCCTCGCAAACCCAGAAAATAGATCCCGCAAGGAGGCGTAGAATTTGGAAATCGAGATTGTCACCACACCCAACGATCGATCCCTTTCCTGACGGATTGGAATTTTCCGTTGCCGTGATCGAAAGCCAGGGCGAGTTGATCGTTGCGCCGGTCGAAGTCATCCCGCCGGAAGAAGGCGGTTTGAGAATATTGGGGGCAAAAACCAAAATCGGCAATATCGAGATCCTGAAGCTGATCGCCCATCTGCCCGGCAATGACGGCCTGCTCAACGACCACGCAGGCGGTCAACACGCGATGGCTGCAATCTAAAAAGCAAAAAAGGAATACCCTATGAACCACCCCCGGCTTTCCAGCTTCTATTTTATCCGATGCCTGTTCGCATTTGCGCTACTGGTGACCGTTCCCGGCATGGTGCTGGCGCAAACCACGCCCGCGCGTAATGGGCTTGCAAACGTTTTGACGGATGAACCGCCGGAAAACGCACATGCGAAATCGTATGGCAGCGGATGGGAGTGTAACTACGGTTTCAAGAGGGCCGACCAGACCTGCGCCTTGATCAGTGTGCCCCGGAACGGTTTTCTGAGACCGTCCGGAAGCGGATGGGAATGTCACCGCGCATATCGCCGGATCAACGAGGACTGCGTTGCCGTGAATGTGCCGGCGAACGGATATCTCGCGGAGGATTCCTATCAGTCCGGATGGAAATGCGACCGCGGCTACAGGGCGGTCAATGAGACCTGTGCCGCAATCAACGTGCCGGCCAACGCCTTTCCGACCAACAAGACATTCGGCAGCGGATGGGAATGTTACCGGGGATATCGCAACACCGGGGATGGTTGCACCGCAGTCGCTGTGCCCCGGAACGCCTTTCTGAACTCCGCCGGCACTGCATGGGAATGCGATCGGGGACATCGCAAGGCCGACGGTGGCTGTGCTGCGGTTCCAGTGCCGGAAAACGGATACCTCCTGAACGCATCATCATATGGGCTGGGATGGGAATGCGAACGTGGCTATCGGGCGTTCAAGGAGAGTTGTGTCGACGTCGCGGTACCGGAAAACGCCCATCTCGATTATTCGGGAAACGCCTGGGACTGCAACAAACCATACCGCAAACAACAAAATGGATGCGTTCGATGAAAGCACGTCGAGAACAGCATGATACCCTCCCGCACAGCGCTCAATATTTCCTCGGCGGGCAATCCGAATTACTGTCTCTTTACGAACGGGGGCTCATCCGGGGAATGCCGGTTAAGACACCGGGCCTGATTGCCGGCGCACACACCATGCAATCCTGCAAGTCCATCATCGCCGAAATCACCACGCTCGTCCTCTCAACAGACAGCGACCTGTTCAAATATCTGAAGCGCATGAGCCCGTACGCAGGCGCCGATCCCGCCCAGATCGCGGCGGAAAACAGATGACATTAAGCTTTCCAAACAGCAGCCGCAGTTTCGACGAGGCGAAAAACCGTGTCCGGTTCTGGGGATATGACAGCGCAATGGAGATTTCGTTTTTTGTCGAAGGCAATGCCCTCAAGAGGTTCAGCCCGCAGATGGGGAGCACCGAAGCCGGATTTCTGAAGGCCTTCGATGCCGCACGGCAGCAGATCCATGAGGTTGCGGAGAAGGTCTACGCGCGCGGCCGAAAGAACGGTTCCTATTCCTTTAATCTGGCCGCGGCGGATTTCTGATCTGCCCGGGTCGATCTAATTCACGCAGCCAGCTGGCGTGATTTCCGCGCTGATATCTGCGAGCCCACTGTATAAAATTGCCAAAATTCCAATATAATTGGATAGATTATTGCAATTAAAATAGTTTATGCTTCAGAATAATTGCGTATAATATTGAATAAATAAATTATTCCATCAATATCTATGCTATATTGAGAAATATTATAGGGAAAATGATTTACTCCGAACGGAGAAAATTGGCATGAATACTCCTGAATGGCTGCAACCCGCACTCTACGGCCCCGCGGCTGGTGCTGCCGCTCTTGCGATCGCCGGGTTCCCCGAAACCAGGGTGATCAACTTCACCTGAATGTGGCTTCGATACGAGGCTTCAAACGAACGCAGCAGCAGTCGTAGAAGTGAAACCATTGTTCGCGAAGCTTTCGCCCAATGGATAACCCGCAGCAATTTTCGATGCGATACCTGTCGAATTTGGTTGCACAATCGAAGGACATACAATGTCTAAAGGCAACAATAAGCGTGGCAACAAAGAAGCAAGAAAACCCAAACAGGCCAAAGTGAAAGTTTCTGCCACAGCAGATTCCAATGCTGGAAAAACGCCTCTGGTAGTCGCCGGAAAAAAGATCAAATAGCGGTTCCCGCAGGCTGCGAGGAATTACAATTATCGAGCAGTCTGCCGCTGCCGTAGGCTCCGATTTTCGGGGCGGCATTATGCCAGACTGCCTGAACGGGAGGTGGGTTCGCGCCCTGTCACGACTTTCGTTATTGGACATCAGCAGATCGGCACCGACTTGACCCAGATACTACTTTGGATACGCAGTTAGATTCTGGAGTTGCCGAATGAATTTGCTCAAGGCCGTCTCTCCTGGACTTAAGGTTCTTATTGATCGTGCCGGCAAGCTGGAGATCATCAATCGACCGGACCTTCTTCAGCTTGGACGGCCGGGGGCAATCATTGCCTGCAATCACGTTGGCTGGGCAGACAGCATATGGTTAGCCAATGCCGTGTACCCCCGGCAGTTGCGCTATATGTCAAAGCACGGACTGTTCGATCCACCGCTGGCGAGGTGGGTCTTGGAGCACGCTGGTTCTATTCCGATTGACCGCGTGAAGCCGTCGCTGAGCTCGATCAAAACCGCAGTCGACATTCTGCAGCATGGTGAGATCATCCTGATCTTCCCGAGCGGCACGCGGAGCGAGACGAATATTGCCTTCAAGCGGGGTGCCGCGACGATCGCTCTTCACGCCCGGGTTCCACTTGTGCCTGCCTTCTACCAAGGTCCGACGAACATAGAGGTCGCGCATCTCATAAACCGACCTCGCGTCCGGGTGACGTTCGGGGCACCGATACCAACCGCGGCTTTGAATTTTGAGAAGGAAACGATAATTGCGCTTACACGGCAGCTGCGAACTGCAATTGACGAACTCCGATCAATCGCGAACGTTGAACTGTACCGGTAGAAGTTCCGTCAGCGTCTGTTTTTCGCACATTTTCCCGTGTCGCGGCCAGTTTGAGAGGTCTGAACCTGAGTGCAAACCGGACATTCTCCCGAGCGGCTTAGCCGATTCATATTTATGAGTGCACGGCCTAATCACAAATCCTTGCACAACCGCAACGCGTCGTAGATCGCCGCGTGGATATTGCGCGACGACACCGCATCGCCAATGCGAAAGAGCCGGTAGCTGGCCCCCGGATTGGCGTTCGGCAAAACATCTCCGCCGTCGATCAACTGCCGGTAGTCTACTACACCCAGATTTCGCGACCCCGGCTTCATGGCAAAATAGATATCGTCCAGCGGCAATGTTCCGTGTTCAACTACAACCTGATCGACCCGCCGCCAGTCGATCCGGTCGCTGTAATCGCTGCCAATGGCCGCCAGAAGCCGGTTGCCGTCGCGCCGCACCGACATGAGACGCGAATTGATCGTGATCCGGCTCTGGGCCTCGATGAATGCGCGGGCATAGGGCACATGATTGAGGCCGCCAATTTCTGCGGCAAAAAACCGTTCCGGCGTCACAATTTCCAGCGATGAACCGGCGGTGGCGATCAATTCGGCCGCCTGCAGCCCCGGATGGCCGCCATTGTCGTCAAACAGCAGAACATTGCTGCCAACCGGCGCATCGCCGGACAGAATATCCCAGGACGAGACCACCAGGTCGCTGCCCTCGTCCAGAAATTCGGTATTCGGCCATCCGCCGGTTGCTATGATCACCAGATCGGGGTTTTCCGCTGCAATATCAGAAGCTTCCGCCAATAAATTGTAGCGGAACGTGACATCGTGTTTAGCGCATTGCGCCAGCCTCCAGTCGACAATGCCGATCAGTTCGCGGCGCCGGGGCGAGCGCGCGGCCAGCCGGACCTGCCCGCCGGCTTCTGAGGCTGCCTCGAACACGGTCACCTCATGGCCGCGTTCGCCCAGCACGCGCGCCGCCTCCAGGCCTGCCGGACCTGCGCCGACGACCACGGCCCGCAGCGCCGGCTCGTCGGAGGGGCGCAGCACATGCGGCATTGTCGCCTCGCGCCCGGTCGCCGGATTATGGATGCACAGCGCCTCGTGGCCGTCATAGATCCGGTCCAGGCAATAGGTCGCCCCGACGCAAGGGCGGATATCGTCTTCCCGGTTTTCCATCACCTTTCTGGCAATATGCGGATCGGCGATATGCGCCCGCGTCATTCCGACCATGTCAAGCTTGCCTTCGGCAATGGCGTGGCGGGCTGTCGCAACGTCGGCAATGCGGGCAGCATGAAAGACCGGAAACCGGGTTTCGGCGCGGATTTCACCGGCAAAATCCAGATGCGGCGCCGAGGCCATGCCGTGGATCGGGATAATCTTGCTCAATGCGGCGTCCGTCTCCAGATGGCCGCGTATGATGTTGAGGAAATCGACCTGCCCTGACGCCGCCAGCCGGCGGGCGATTTCCACGCCCTCCTCGCGGCTCAGCCCCTTCTCCCAGTCTTCATCGGCCACCATGCGGATGCCGGTGATGAAATCCGCACCGACCCGCTTGCGGATCGCCTCAAGCACGCGCCAGGTGAACCGCAAGCGATTGTCAAGTGTTCCGCCATAGTCGTCGTCGCGCAGATTGGTTGCCGGCGACCAGAACTGGTCCATCAGATGGCCGTAGGCCTCCAGTTCGATGCCGTCGAGCCCGGCGGCCTGCATGCGTTCAGCCGCATCTGCATAATCGGTCACGATGCGGTCAATATCCCAGTCTTCAGCAGCCTTCGGGAAAGCACGATGGGCCGGTTCGCGCACCGGTGACGGCGCCAGAACCGGCAGCCAGTCGGAATGGTTCCAGTTGGTCCGGCGGCCGAGATGGGTAATCTGGATCATCACCGCCGCACCCGCTTCATGGCAATCGTCGGTCAGCCGCTTCAGCCAGGGCACGATTTCGTCGCGGTAGGCAAGCAGATTGCCGAATGCCGCCGGGCTGTCGCGCGAGACAAGGGCCGAGCCGGCGGTCATGGTCAGCGCAATGCCGCCGCGGGCCTTTTCCAGATGATAGAGCCGGTATCGATCCTTCGGCAGCCCGTCTTCGGAATAAGCCGGTTCATGCGCCGTCGACATCACCCGGTTTCGCAAGGTGAGATGTTTCAGCTGATAGGGCTGCAGCAAAGGGTCTGTGGTCATGTCCGGCATCATACACGTGCCTAACCGGATTCAGGGAGATAGTGTGGCCTGCACGCGTCATGCGAGCGGGCCCATTGCGTCATCAGATGACGATATCCAGACATATTTTTCACCCCGCAAAGTGTAGTAGACGGAAAGTCATGGACCGGGAAAATGCCGATGGCCGGAAATTCCGCAAATCTTTCCAACCGCATTCGGCGATCGCCGTTCTTCGAAAGCACGCAAAAGGCCGGCTGCCAATCCTATACGGCCTACAATCACATGTGGATGCCGGCCGTCTACGCCTCGGCGGAGGAGGATTACCAAGCGCTGACGGAGCGGGTGACGCTTTGGGATACGGCTGCGGAACGTCAGGTGGAGATCAAGGGGCCTGACGCGGCGCACATGATGAACATGCTGACCCCGCGCAATCTCGACACCTGGAAGCCGGATACCTGCCGGTATGTCTTCATTTGCGACGAGACCGGCGGCATCATCAACGACCCGGTCGGCCTGAAACTGGCGGACGATCATTATTGGCTGTCGATCGCCGATTCCGACATCATGTTCTGGGTCAAGGGTCTGGCGCTCGGCATGTCGCTCAACGTGGAAATCGACGAACCGGATGTCTCGCCGGCACAGGTGCAGGGTCCGCTGGCAACCGATCTGATGGTCGAACTGGTCGGGGACTGGATCCGGGACCTGAAATTCTTTCACTTCCGCAACACGCAAGTGGAAACCGGACTGGGCCCCGCCCCGGTCGTCATCTCGCGCACCGGCTGGTCGAACGAACGCGGTTACGAACTGTTCCTGCGCGACGGCAAATTCGGCAACGCCTTGTGGGATCGGATCATGGCGGCCGGAGAACCGTTCGGCATTGCCCCGTGTGCGCCCTCCCAGGCCAACCGGCTGGAAGCCGGCATGCTGTCCTATGGCGCCGACATGGACCGCTGGACAAATCCGTTTGAACTTGGCCTCGACAGGCTGGTCGATCTCGGCAAGGAAAGCCGTTTCATCGGCAAGGATGCCCTTAAAACCATCAACAAATATGGCGTTTCCAGGCGCATCTGCGGCTTCACGATCGACGGCGATCCGCTCGGCACGAACGACGCCAAATGGCATATCACTTCCGGCGATACCATCATCGGCTCGGTGACATCCGCCTGCTGGTCGCCCAAGGCCAACGCCAATCTGGCGCTCGGTTTCCTGCCTCCGGTGCTGACTGCAGCAGGGACGAAAGTAGTGATTGAAACATCGGACGGCATGCGCAATGCGGTCATCTCGGAGTTTCCATTTATCGTCACCGACAAAAAATCCCCGGCCCGCCCGCCAATGATCACCGGCGGATTGTCGGCGGTAGAGCCGGTTGAAGTGCAAAAAGCCGACTGAATGTCAGGCGCGAAACTGGCATTTTCTCAGCTTTCATGGAAAATTAGCCATCCTCGGTTATCGGAGGACCATGTCCAGGAAACCCGTCAACAAACCGGTACCGCTGCTGCTCAGCCTCGTTGTCCCGGTGCATAATGAAGAAGACAGCATTGCCCCGTTTCTGGAACGGACGATGCCTATTCTGGATGCGATCATTGTCGAACACGGTCCGGACGTCTCGTTCGAAGTGCTGTTTGTCGATGATGGCTCGACGGACAAGACGCTTTCGATCCTCAAGCAGCGCCGCAGCGATGACAGCCGCATCTCCATCGTTACCCTGTCGCGCAATTTCGGCAAGGACCAGGCCCTGGCTGCGGGTCTTGCCCATGCAGCAGGCCAGACCGTCGTCCCGATCGATGTGGACTTGCAGGATTCACCTGAATTGATCCCCGACATGGTCAGGAAATGGACGCAAGGCTATGACATCGTCTATGCCGCCCGCGCGGACCGGTCGACGGACAGCTGGGCGAAACGGTTCACGGCGGGAATGTTCTACCGCATCTTCAATGCCATGGCGGACAGGCCGATCCCGAAAAACGCAGGCGACTTCCGGCTGTTAAGCCGTGATGTCGTCGATGTGCTCAACCGCTTTCCCGAACGCGCCCGTTTCATGAAGGGCCTTTTTGCCTGGGTCGGCTTCCGGCAATGTTCCCTGCCCTTTTCGCGCGAACAGCGGGCTGCCGGCGAAACCAGCTGGAGTTACTGGAAACTCTGGAATTTCGCCATTGACGGCATTACCAGCTCCACCACCGTGCCGTTGCGCATCTGGTCCTATGTCGGCGGCATCATCGCCATTATCGGTTTTGCCTATGCCGGGTTTCTGATCGTGCGGACGATGATTTTCGGCGTCGACGTTCCAGGCTTTGCGTCGGTCATGGTGCTGGTGCTGTTTTTTGGAGGTCTTAACCTGCTTTCCGTCGGCATTCTGGGCGAATATCTCGGCCGCACCTATACCGAGGTCAAAGGCCGGCCGCTCTATATCGTCCGCGACACCGACGGCGTCTGCGAAGCCGAAACCGGTGACCTCGATCACCTGCGCAACATCAGCGAACCGGCGGCCGAAGCGTTGGGGAAAAAGCTGGAATAGGCCAGCCGCCAAACACAATCGGAAGCCCTCAGCGCAGCATTCGATCCGCTTTCGGCGGCAGATAGATATCGGTGAAGATATCCGCCGCCTCCACTTTCGTTTTGTATTTGTAGGCAAGGCCAAGCCGGCCGATGGAACGCTGCAGCCGGTCCATATCGACACCGCCCAGACCATTCGCCTTCACCCATTCCGTGGCGATATGATCGTTTACCGCCATCTGCAGCCGTTCAAGCTCGACCGATCCGCGCGCTTCACCGTTACGCGCAAGTACGGAGTCGATGCCGATCGCCGGATCCGCAACCACGTCGAGATAACCGCGCAACGTCGCCTTGACGAACCCTCGCACCGCGTCCGGATGATCCCTGGCAAATTCCCCATTGACGATCACGCCGTGGCCATAGAGGTCGAGCCCGTTGCGTCCGAACAGGATAACGGAAATATCCTCTGCCGGGACACCGGCCGATTTCATCCTGGCCACGGACACGAGGGCGTCGCCCAGGATGCCGTCGACACGGCCCTGCGCCAGCACCGGTTCGCGCTGGGCAAAACCATGATGCTCGATACCGATCTTGCCGGCATTGATCCGGCTGACGGTGACAAAGGCCGGCCACAACGCGTAGGTTTCGTCCGTCGGCACAGCGCCCAGTGTCTTGCCCTGAAGATCGGCCAGCTCTGAAACACCCCGGCTCTTGCGTCCGATAATCGCATAGGGCGGAATATCGTAGGCCATCATGATCGCCTTGATATCGCGACCGGGATTTTGATCGCGAAACCGGATCAGCGCGTTGATATCGGCAAAGCCGAACTGATAGGCGCCCGACGCGACGCGGGAAAGGCTTTCGCGCGAGCCTGTTCCGGCGAAGACCCTGACATCAAGGTTTTCCGCTTTGTAATATCCCTTTTCAACCGCCGTCAGGAACGGCGCCGACAGGCCGTCGAAGCCGCGCTCGAGCGTGAACCGGATTATGTCATCTTTTGCCGCGGGCTCCGGCTCAGGCTCCGGTGCAGATTGAGGCTGAGAGCCGGGTTCAGGCCGGGGCGAAGGCACAGGCGTGGCGGAATTCGCCAGTCCTGCAGAAATCGCCAACCCGATTGCGGAAATCACCAACAGAACGATACGGCGTAACCACTTGCGATCGGCCATCTAGGCTACTCCGCTCGAATGTGAAACATTTCCGGATTCAGGCGTCGCCAGCAATCAATCGGCCACGGCCAGAGCACCACCGGCTTTGATCTCCGCATGTTTTCGGGCAAGGATCTTCTTCTGGTAACGGCCCTGCACCAGTTCGACCACGACCATGACGCCAAGCACAAGATAAAACGTGCTCTTGGCCATCGGTTCGACCGGTACGCCAAACAGGGTCAGATGGGCCAGGTGGCCACCTTCGGAGACCAGCATCACGCCGACGATGAACAGGATAAACAGGCCGAGCACTTCATACATCCGGTTGCGGGCGAGAAAACTGGCCACTTCATCGGCCAGAACCATCATCATGATTCCGGAGACAATGATTGCAATGGCCATCACCCAGAAAACATCCGTCAGCGCCAGTGCGGAGAGGATGGAATCAAACGAAAACACCAGATTCATGATGACGATCAAAGTCACCGCGCTGGCGACTGAGCGGCGTTGCGAACCCTTTTCATCATGGCTGAGGTCCTCAATCGAGATCATATGATAGATTTCCTTCATCGCCGTATAGATGATAAAGCCGCCGCCGATCAGAACGATCAGCGCGTGAACCGTCACTTCGCCCTCGATAATTCCCAGATGAATGCCGAAAAACGGCTGTTTGAAGGTTTCGATCATCTGCACGACGACAAACAGCAGCACGATCCGAAGCAGGATCGCCAGACCGATGCCGAGCCGCCGGACCATCCGCTGGCTTTCTGCCGGCACCCGTTTGGATTCAATGGAAATATACAGCAGATTATCGAAACCGAGCACCGCCTGGAGCAGGATCAGCATGGCAAGAGTGAACAGGTTTTCCAGCGAGAACAGATCCATCATGACCTCTTGGTTTAGAATCAATCTGGTCGGAATTTATCCCATGGCGGCGTCCGGGAACATAGTCGGCCGGAGCGTTCTGAACATTGATTTCAATGATCGCGAGAATTCGGCCACAATGGCGGCATGTTGAGACAATCCTCGCTAACGACGCGCGTTGCGATCATTGCGCTGATTGCAGCACTGACTGTCATCGGCATCATCACCGAGCGTCATTTCGATCTGCAGGAAGTGAGACGGTTCGAAAGCCCCGACGGCCGCCATGCCATTGTTGTCTATCGCCGGCCGCAGGTGTTTGCAGCACCCGGGCAATCCGGCGATGCGCCGGGCATACTCGTTCTGGAAACGGCGGATGGACAGGAATTACGGCGTCTGACGGTGGAGATGTTGCAAATTGTGGAAGAGCCGCAATGGACGTCGGACCGTGTCCGGGTGAAACTGCTGGCAGACTGGCCTCTCCCACACTAGTGTTTCAATCGCAGCACCGAAATCCTGAATTTCCATCAAGATTGATCGCAATTGGCCGAAACGTGCTCACCCGGCAACCGGCACCGCGCTGGTATCCTTCAGCGTTTCCAGCACGATCGCCGTTTTCACATGCTGCACCGATTCATCAAGCAACAGCACGTCGGATACAAATGCGGACAGGCTTTTCAGGTCCGGCGTCACCACCTTGATCAGGTAATCCATTTCGCCGGTCAGCGAATAGGCCTCCTGCACTTCCGGCAGCCGGCGCACGAGGTCGCCAAACCGGCGGGCATTGTTGCGATTATGTGTGGCTATCGTCACGCTGATCAGGTTGACCATGCCGAAGCCGACCTTCTCCCCGTCAAGCTGGGCATGATAGCCGCGCACAAATCCGTCCTTTTCAAGCCGCGCCCGGCGACGCGAACATTGCGACGGCGACAGGTGAACAGCCTCTGAAAGATCATTGTTCGTCAGCCGCGCATCATCCTGCAGCAATGCGAGGATCTTGCGGTCATATCCATCGAGATCATTCGAATTTGTCATTTTTCACATCCATATGCGAGTATCTTGCATATTTTTGTCATATAACGCGAGAATTGCAAACATCTTGCATCGAATTTCAGTCATATTGTGCGCCTATTGGAATTTTGCTGCATCAAGGAGACAATGACATGGGTCCATTTCCGCACGACGCGCCACCGGCGACGATCGACGCCAAAAACCCGGCTGGCACCGATGGATTCGAATTCGTCGAATTCGCCCATCCGGAACCGGAAAAGCTCAGTCAACTGTTTGAGAAAATGGGCTATCAGCCTGTTGCAAAACACAAATCAAAGGCGATAACCGTCTCTGGGCGCGGAACCTTATGAGGGCGACGACAAGGTGATGGATGTGCCGGCCATCCTCGGTATTGGCGGCTCACTGCTCTATTTTGTCGACACTTATGGCGAAAAAGGTTCGCCTTATTCCCAGGAGTTCGACTGGCTCGGCGAAACCGACCCGAAACCGAAGGGCGGCGGCTTCTATTATCTTGACCACCTGACCCACAATGTCCGGCGCGGCAATATGGACACCTGGTTCAATTTCTACGCCGATCTGTTCAATTTCAAACAGATCCGCTTCTTCGATATCGAAGGCAAGATGACCGGCCTGTTTTCGCGCGCCCTGACCTCGCCGTGCGGCAAGATCCGCATTCCGATCAATGAATCGGCCGACGAGAAAAGCCAGATCGAGGAATATCTCAAACGCTACAACGGCGAAGGCATTCAGCATATCGCCGTCGGCTCCGATGATATCTACGCCACCACCGATCAGCTCGCCGCCAACGGCCTGAAATTCATGCCCGGCCCGCCGGAGACCTATTACGACCAGAGTTTCGACCGCGTCACCGGCCATGAAGAACCGGTCGAGCGGATGAAAAAACACGGCATCCTGATTGACGGCGAAGGTGTCGTCGACGGGGGTGAAACCAAAATCCTTTTACAGATCTTCTCAAAGACGGTGATCGGGCCGATCTTCTTTGAGTTTATCCAGCGCAAGGGCGACGACGGATTCGGCGAAGGCAATTTCCGCGCGCTGTTTGAATCCATCGAAGAAGACCAGATCCGCCGCGGCGTGTTGAAGGCGGATGCGGCGGAATAGGCTGAAATCAACCGAACTGGAATCGTCAGGCTCTGCGCCTATTCGATCGTGCCGATCACTTCCATGACCGGGCGGCGGCCGTTCATCACCGGAAGGTCAATCTCCTTGCCGAGTTCGAACTCGAACTTTCCCGCTTCGCCGGTGTCCTGATGCAGAACAATACCCAGCGTCTGGTCAGGGCCGATATCTTCATCAAGCGGCAGCTTGAGATCGGCATGCACGCCGGCTTCAACCGGCACCGCAGCGATGACCCGGCCATGAAACGGTTTGTTGTCCTTCGGCAGCCAGACCACGACAAACCCGCTTTGCGGGGCCGTCACCTCTGCGATAGTAATGGCGCCTTCCACAACCGGCTGGAAATCAGCTGTGATGCCAGCGTCCTGGGCTTCTGCGGCAAATGTCAGGGCTGGTAAAAGCGTCAGCGCGATTATTGCGTTTACTTTGCTTGATGTTCGCATATCTTTCGTTCCCGTTCTGATCGATTGAGTGAAGTCGCCATTGCCAATCGTCGCGCTGGCGAGGCCCAAAGAACATGAGCGTTGATTAGTCGCTGCTGGGGCGGAAACGGTTCAATGCGCACTTCAGCACAAGAAAGGTATTTGCGGGACTATTTGCCGCCCTGCGCCCCCATCAGAATATCCCGCGTCATATCGTCAGCGGGAAACATCAGTTCGATCTTCAGATCAGCCAGCGCGATGTCCTCTGCCGATCCGAACTGGGCAATCGTTGAGATCAGCGACAATACCATGCCGTTGGCCCGGTAACAGGTCGGCACGACAGCCGGCAGCGACCCGGCGTCTGCCGGTACCGGGCCGACATCACCGGCAAGCCTGTCGGCTGCTTCGTCAAGCACCGGATCGCCGCCAAGATGAGCGCTTTCGGTGCGCAGCCGCGTGATCGTATGACGGGCGACCTCCGGCCAATTGTCGATCGCGTCTTTCACTTGCGGCCGTGTCATCGCCTCCAACATGCTGTCGCCCACACCTACGCCAATGCCGGACAGCAGCATGCCGGCGCACGTGTTGGCCGACACAACAAGCCAGCGCCGGTCGATTGCAATCGCTGGAAACGGATCATGCCGCTCAAGTGTCCATTCCATCGCCGCGCGCACATGCACCATCTCGTCGGCGTCCAGATCCCGCCGCTGATAGGCGGCCGCAAACCCGGCTGCATTCAGCAAGGTGTTGCGGTACGGACGGGGCACCTCAAGCGTCTCCGACAATTGCAGCACCATCGAACGGCTAGGTCTGGCGCGGCCGGTTTCGATGAACGAAATATGGCGGGCGGACACATTGGCGGCCAGCCCCAGTTCAAGCTGGCTCATCCGCCGCGCGCTGCGCCAGTCCTTGAGAAGCGATCCGAAAGCCTGTTCCATGTGTCTTTGTTCCGTCTGCCGATGTCCAATAGTCCTGCCGGCCCATCATAAGCGTGATCAGGAAAATGGCACTTACCTTCAAGGTAATTGTCCAGCATCAATGACGTTGCCAAACTGTCTGCCGAGCAAAGAGCAGAGGAGATCTGATGATGAGCCCACAAGCAACAATTACATGGATGAAGGCAGCCTCGGCACTGGTGATCGGATTTGGTGTCCTGTCTGTAATGGCCGCCCATCCGGCCGGCGCTGAACCGATGCGTTTTCTCATCGACCTGCTGTTCTGGCCAATGGACGGCACGGAAACCCTGGCAGCGCCGGCGACACGGCTGATCAGCGCCATTGGAGGCGGCCTGATGGTCGGTTGGGGTCTGATGTTATGGCTGGTCGCCGCGCGGCTCTATCCGCGCGAACCGGAGATCGCCCGATCAATCATCCTGACCAGCATCAGCGCATGGTTCATTTTCGACAGCGCCGGATCGATCGCCGCCGGCGCGCCGCTCAATGCAGTTCTGAACATCGGCTTCCTGCTGGCCTTTGTCGTTCCGCTGCGACGCCGCCTGCCCTCACGATCATAACCTGAACCTTTGCGGTCCAACGCAATTTTTCGGTTTTTCGGCTGCTCGCCAGACGAGTTCCATAATCCGCTCTCACATTGTGTTGACCTGGATTCTGAAACAATCCGCGCGGCGCCCTGACTTCAAGCAGGATCGTATCGATTATAAGCCGCCATCCTGGTTCCAGGATGGCGGTTTGTTCAGTGTTCAACCGGCTTGACCCGGTCCGGAAGCGCCGCAGCAAAGGTGCCCCGCCAACGCACTGTTCTGATCGCTGAACTGCCGCGACAGAAGCGCTCGACAAACCGCCACATGATCTTGAAAACCTGCTACCGTGCGCGCATACGCCAACTGCCGAGGCCGCCGAATGACAGCAATACCGGATCGAATGCGCGCGTTCGTGCTCACCGGCCATGGCGACATGGACAAGCTTGAATTCCATGCCGACTGGCCGGTGCCGCGCCCTGGCCCCGGCGAAGTTCTCATCAAGGTGCATGCCTGCGGCCTGAACAATACCGACGTCAACACCCGCTCCGGCTGGTATTCCAAATCCGTGTCTGAAGCGACGACCGGTTCCGCATACGACAAAGTCGATGCCGATGATCCCTCATGGGGCGGCGCGCCAATCACCTTTCCGCGCAGCGCGGATGTCGCAGGCACCGTGGTCGCAGCCGGCAAAGGGGCTGACGAAACGCTGATTGGCAAACGGGTTATGGTGGAAACATGGACACGCGACGAGGATGCGCCGCTCGATCTGGACAAGACCGCCTATTTCGGCTCCGAATGCGATGGCGGCTTTGCTGACTACACAACGATCACGCAGCGCAACGTCCATCCGGTCGTCAGCGATCTGAGCAACGCGGAACTCGCCACCTTCGCGACATCTTATGTGACGGCTGAAAACATGCTCAACCGGGCCAATGTGGGCAAAGACGACCTGGTTCTCATCCCCGGTGCATCCGGTGGCGTCGGTTCCGCCCTCATTCAACTGGCCAACCGGCGTGGCGCGGCCACTGTCGCCATGTGCAGCGACAGCAAGCAGGATCAGGTCAGATCTGTCGGGCCGGATGCTATCCTGCCACGGGCTCCGAATGATCTGAAAGCGGCTCTGAAGGCAGCAATCGGCAGCGAAACCGTTACCGTGGTCGCTGATGTCGTTGGCGGTTCTTACTGGCCCAAGCTTATCGATGCTCTCGCCCGCGGCGGGCGTTACACCTGCGCCGGCGCCATTGCCGGCCCGATGGTGGAATTGGATCTGCGCACCTTCTATCTGCGCGATCTGACATTCACCGGCGCGACCGTCGTTCCGCCGGGGACATTTGCAGATCTTGTCGGCTATATCGAACGCGGCGAAATCAAGCCACTGCTGGCGGAGACTTACCCGCTTGAAAAACTTCACACCGCCCAGCAGGCGTTCATCGACAAGATGCATGTCGGCAACATCGTAGTCACCTTGTGAAGATCATCCGCACCGTCTGGCAAAAGGACCTTCGACTCTCCGAACCTGCCCTCACCTGTCAGGGATTATCGCGGACCTGATATTGCTGCTTCGGCGCGTTCAGCCGAACGCAGACATTCCGTAGCGTATCGGTTCGAAACTTGGTAAATGCATCGTTTAAAACTCGAATGCTCACTCGCGACCGGATTCATTTCAGTTAAATAATACAACTTATAATGTACATATTCAAAGAATTTCGAGATTTTGCAAGTCCGTTTATTTAATTCCAAGTAAATCCCGTTTTCAGCCTTTCCTTACACATTCATTTTATCGTCCTATTCAACAAATCGAATTTCGGGACGTTCCTTGCTCAAATACAGTTAGCTCTGCAACACCGTTTCGCGCCGGGCACAATGTGCCGGAGGATCCCTGGTCGACGCGAAGCATTTTGCTGAATGCCGCCGGTTTATTCCGGCCAAAAGTGAGGATCGCAAAGATTCCGGAGCCGGGCCGCAAGGGGCTCAGGTTTAGATTCAGCGCTTGCTGATCTGACTTTGAACTATTTCGACTGAACGCGCTCCTCAGGATCTGCGTTTACGGTAATGGCAGGAGAAGACAAGTGTTCGGAACCATATTCAACGTGCGGATCAACACCCGGATTGCCATTCTGGCCGCTGTGCCGCTTGTCGGCCTCGCGCTGCTCGGTATCGCCTATCTGATCGCCGACAGCCGCATTGAGACGGCAACGGCGGCCAACCGGTCCAATGAGAGCCTCCGGGATGCTGCTGCTCATGTCTCCCAAGGGGCGCTGGAGATGCGCCGCCGGGAGAAGGATTTCCTGCTGCGCAAGGACATGGAATATATCGAGCGGTATGACAACGAGACACAGCGGGTTAGCGAATATCTGGGCACCATGACCGGCATGAATTCCGCTAGCGGCCTTCAGGGCCCAATCGGAATTCTGTCGGAAGCGACGCAGGACCATATCGCGCAACTGAAAACGGTTTCGGTACTGGCTCAACGCATCGGCCTTGACGAGAATTCCGGTCTTGAAGGTCAATTGCGCACTGCCGTGCATGGTGTGGAAGAAATAATCAACGACGCCGGTCTGGATGCTCTGACAGTCAAGATGCTGATGATGCGGCGGCATGAAAAGGATTTCATCATGCGCCGGGCCGACAAGTATATCGGCCGGATCGACGAACGCCGAAGAGAATTTGATGCATTATTGCAATCCTCCGGCCTGCCGTTCGCAACCCGGCAGCAGATCTCCGGCCTGATGGACAATTATCAGAAAAGTTTTCACGAATTTGCCGCCACGTCACTGGAGTTTGACGCGGAAGTGCAGAAACTCAGCGAAATCTACGCCCGGATGGAACCGGAATATGAAAAAATTGGGTTGGCGGCCGTAAATGGCCTGACTGCCTCCCGCGCCGAGTTGGACGCAACGCGGGACCTGATGCGCTATATCTGGATGATTTCCGCCGGCGCACTGTTTGCGCTTGTTCTGCTAATTGCCATATCCGTCAGCCGCAGCATCATCCGGCCGCTCCGCGCCATCACCAACAGTTTCGGAGAAATCGCCGACGGCGCAGCCGATATTGTCATCCCATATCGCGACCAACGCGACGAGATCGGTGAAATGGCCAGGACGCTGGACAAGTTCTACGACGTGTCGGTCGGCGCCATGCGGGCGCAATCCGCTGTCACCATGGCATCGACCAGTTTCATGATCGCCGATCCGGACAACAAGATCGTTGCGCTCAATCGCGCGGCGGAGGAAATGTTTGCCAACGCCGAGGCCGATATCCGCACCGAACTGGTTGAGTTCGCGCCCAGCGGCCTGATCGGCAGGAAACTGGAATTGTTCGGACCTCAATGGAGTGATGGCGGCAGTGTTCTGGCATCCGCTGACAGCGCCGATATCGTGCGCACGTCAATTGGTCAGCGCACATTCGACATCGTCTTTACCCCGGTCACCAACAATCGTGGCGAGCGTTTGGGTTCGGTCATCGAATGGAAGGACATGACGGGGCAAATCAGTGTGGAAAAAGAGATCGCAGCGATTGTCCACGGTGCTTCGGAAGGCGACTTTTCACGGCGCCTGCGCGAGGCCGACAAGGCCGGATTTTTTGCCGACCTGTCCAAAGGCATGAACGAACTGCTTGATGTCGTCGATAGCGGCCTTAATCAGGTGGTCAAAGTCGTCTCCGCGTTGGCGGAAGGCGACCTGACAAAGCGTATGCAAGGCGCGCATAAGGGCGCTTTTGCAAGGTTGAAGGACGATGCCGACCGGATGGGCGAGCAGATGGAAGATATGCTCGGACGCATCGCCAATGTGTCCGGTGCGGTCAAGGTGGCGACGGACGAAATCTCGTCCGGCATCGTCGATCTTTCCACCCGTACCGAGCATCAGGCCTCGTCACTTGAAGAGACAACGGCTTCAATGGAAGAATTATCGGCCACCGTGCGACAGAACGCCGATAATGCCCAGGAAGCAAACCAGATTGCCTCGGCGGCGCGTGAAGCGGCCATGACTGGCGGCGAAGTGGCGGAAAAGGCCGTTTCTGCAATGGGTGGCATTGAAGGATCCTCCAAGAAGATTACCGAAATTGTCGGCCTGATTCAGGAGATCGCCTTCCAGACCAACCTGCTTGCACTGAACGCGTCGGTGGAAGCGGCACGGGCCGGCGAAGCAGGCCGGGGCTTTGCCGTCGTTGCAAATGAAGTGCGTGCTTTGGCCCAGCGTTCGGCAACGGCATCCAAGGATATCAAGGATCTGATCACCAGTTCCGACAACCAGGTCCAGGAAGGCGCCAGGCTTGTCAACGAGGCAGGCACATCGCTTGAAGAGATCGTTAGTTCGGTCAAGAAAGTGGCCGACTATGTTTCAGAGATCGCCGCTGCCAGCCAAGAGCAGACCGCCGGCCTGGAGCAGGTCTCCGCTGCCGTCACCGGGATGGACGAGATGACCCAGCAGAATGCGTCGCTGGTGGAAGAGACCACGGGCGCGATAAAATCCGCCATGAACCAGGTGAATGAACTGCAAACCGCAGTCGGTTTCTTCAAGACTGCGCGGCACACCGTGACCGTACCGCACGAAGCTGCGCACAGCGACAAACCTGCGGCAAGCCCGGTGCATGAGCAGCAGAAGACGCTGACCCGCAAGATCTCCGGCAACACGGCGCTTGCCGCCGATGACGAGTGGCAGGAATTCTGATCACGCTGGCGGAGGATGCTGTCCGGCCAGCTTTCCGGTTCTAGCCCGGTTTGACCCGATCCGGATGGGCCGCAGCGAATGCCGGCACCTCCCCGCAGTTTTCCGCAATTCGGCTGATGCAGCTGAGATCGCTGACATCCGCGCCCCAGCGATTGGCATTGTAGAGCTGCGGGATCAGGCAGCAATCGGCCATGGTCGGCCGGTCGCCGTGGCAGAACCCCGTTTCCGGCTGCTGCGCCAGCAGCGCTTCCAGCGCCGCCAGCCGCTCGCCGATGAATTTGCGCATCCAGGCAACCTGCTCGGCATCGCGGCCACCGCTCAGTTCCAGCACATGGGCCACCACCGACGTGTTGCAGACAGGGTGAATTTCCATGGCGACAGCGTAGGCCAGAATGCGCACGCGGGCGCGCTCGGCCGGGGCATCCGGCAGCAGCGAACCGGCCCGCGTCTCGTCGAGATATTCAATCATCGCCAGCGATTGCGTCAGCATCAATCCGTCGATTTCAAGCGCCGGCACAAGACCCTGCGGATTGCGCGCCAGATGCGCCGCACTCCTGTGCTCCTTCGCCAGCAGATCCACTGGCACCATCTCATAATCGACCGCCAGCAGGTTGAGCGCGATGCGCACCCGGTAGCTCGCCGAGGATCGCCAATAATCGTAAAGCACCGGTTTGCTCATGCCTCTTTACCCAACCGTTCAGCGGCGCGTTGCAGCACCTGTTTCAAGATGTCGATATCGCCGACCTGATTGGCCAGCAGCAGCACAAGCCGGGCGTTCAGCGCGCAGCTATCGTCAAAACTCAGCCCGTCATGGGCCTGCATCAGCAGGGCATAAAAATCGTCACCCCTGCCGGCGAAATGGTCCAGGCCGATATCGATATGCTTGGCACTCATCCGTCTACCTTCTCCGGGCCCGTGTCCCGTGTTCTGGCGTTCAGTTCGCCGTTGCGCGCCGCCAGGCCGCATTGATGCTGTCACTGTCCGGCCTGTCAAACCGCGCCGCAATGTGCTGGTCGGGCCGGATCAGATAATAATGGCCTGTGCCATAGCGTTCCGTCAGATGTCCGGTACCATCGTGCAGAATGACCATATCGGCCTGATGCCCTGCCGCCCGCATGACCGCAATCCGCTCAATCGACGGATCAATGCCTTCCACAGGCTCAGCCTGCCCAATCTGCAGCAGCACGAACCCGCCGCCAAGATGCTTGAGCAACCAGCCGTCGCCGTCAACGGGCGCATCCGGACAGGCAAGGCCTGGCGCAAGCCCCGATGCGGTGTCTCCATCCGCCGGCGTCTGCAGCTTCAGACCGTCCAGCGAACAGGGCAGCGACAAGCGGCCGGAATTGACCAGCCGGCGGCCGAACGTCAGATCGCCGGCCAGATCGAGCACCGCATCGCGGAAGATTTTTTCCACCTTCGATTTCGGCGTCATGAAACTTGTGGACCGGGCGGAATTGAGAATGTTTTCGTCGGCGCCGTGCACCCGCTCCTCATTGTAACTTTCAATCAGGTCCTGCCCGCCCCTGCCGTTCAGCACTGCGGCAAGTTTCCAGACGAGATTGTCGACATCCTGAATGCCGCTGTTTCCCCCGCGCGCGCCGAATGGCGAGACCACATGGGCGCTGTCGCCGACAAAGATCACCCGGTCATGCACGAACCGCCGCAACCGGCGGCACTGGAACGTGTAAACGGAGACCCAGTCGATCTCGAATTGACGATCGCCAACCATCGCCCGGATGCGAGGTATGACGTTTTCCGGTTTCTTTTCCTCCTCAGGGTCGGCATCCCAACCAAGCTGCAGGTCGATCCGGTAGATATTGTCCGGCTGTTTGTGCAGCAGTGCCGATTGGCCCTTGTGGAACAGGGGTTCAAACCAGAACAGCCGCTCGGAGGGAAAATCCGCCTGCATTTCCACATCGGTGATCAGGAACCGCTCTTCGAAAACCCGTCCGGCGAAATCCAGCCCCAGAATGGCGCGAACGGACGAGCCGGCGCCATCGCAGGCCAGGATGTAATCGGCCTCAATGGTGTAGGTCCCGTCAGGCGTCTCGACGGTTGCCGTCGCGCCATCGTCACGCTGTTCGACCCCGGTCACCTTGTTCTTCCAGCGCAGATCGATCAGATCGGGGAAATCGGCGCAGCGTTCGACCAGGTACTGCTCGACATAATATTGCTGCAGGTTGATGAACGCCGGCATCTTGTGGCCGTCTTCCGGCAGCAGATCGAAGGAATAGACCTCCCAATCGCCATGGAACAGCCGGCCGACGTTCCAGGTGACGCCCTTGTCAACCATGCGCTCGCCGATGCCGAGACGGTCGAAGATCTCCAGCGTCCGCTTGGCCCAGCAGATCGCCCGCGAACCGACGGAAACGACGTCATTGTCGTCCAGCACCACCGACTGAACGCCATGCAGTGCCAAGTCGATGGCGGCTGCCAGACCGACCGGCCCGGCGCCGACGATGACAATAGGCACCCGGCCGGGCTTTGCGCCGGTCAGTTCCGGCGGTGTGGTGTAGGGAAACGGTTTGTAGGCGGTGCTGGGCATTACCGGATCCCTAGCTCCGCCAGATCATCCGCTCTAACGCTGCGATCTTCATCCAGAAAGAACTCGTCGAGTTGCGGCGGTGCGACATCCGTTCCCGAAAGCATTGCATGGGCTTGACCGCGATGATGGATCTGGTGCTGGAAAAGATGCGGCAAGACATTGCCGATCGTGTCGGTCTTGAAGCCGGTTTCCCGGTCAAGACGGACTTTACGCACAAGATCGCCGTTCGAAAGACCGTCGCAACAGGCGATGAGATCACGATCCGATTGATATTGCGCCTCGGCATAGACGGTAAAACCGGGGCATGGAATATCACCGCTTTCGAAAACGTCCCGACCACGGCCGCCCTGCTTCAGCGCGTCCAGATAGAACCAATCGACAATCAGGATATGGTTCATCGTCGCACAAAGCGATGGAAAGAAGCTTAGGCGTTCAGCTTTCCATGCCGCGTCGGAAAGAGCGGCCATGGCTTTGATGAGCCGATGGTTCGACCAGGCATTGTTGAGGGCCATCCGGCCTATGTGATCAACCAGGTCCAAAACACCCTCATCCCTGCAACTGCCCCCACATCGCCTGATCCCGCTCCGCCGTCCAGATCCGCGGCGTGTCGATGCCGAGTGCTTCGTCGTAGGCCCGCGCCACGTTGAACGGCAGGCAGTGTTCGTAGATGGCATAATCGGCAAACTTCGGATCGCAGACGGCCCGGCAGGCGTCCCAGGCCTCTTTCAGCGAGCCGCCGCGCGCCGCCACTGCCGCCACCGGCTCAAAAGTGGAGCGGATAAAGTCCTTTGTATTGGCAATCGCTTCCGCCACCCTCGGCTCGCCCACCAGCGCATCGCCGCGGCCCGGCGCAATCGATTTGGGACCAAACGCCGCAATGGCGTCCAGCGTCGCCGGCCAGTCGCCGAAATGGCCGTCGCCGCAATAACAGGCGGAATGATATTCGACGATATCGCCGGTCAGCATGACGCCTTCGTCCGGCACCCAGGCGACGATGTCGCCGGCGGTGTGCGCCCGGCCCAGATGCATCAGGTCGACCCGGCGATTACCCATATGGATGGTCATTTTGCCGCTGAAGGTCATTGTCGGCCAGGTCAGGCCGGGAATAGTCTCGGCGGCATCAAACAGGCGCGGAAAGCGGCCGAATTCTGAATCCCAGTCCTCCTGGCCGCGCTCGTGGATCATGGCCCGGCAGGTGTCGGAAGCGATGATCTGTTCCGCGTCATAGGCCGACGCACCCAGTACGCGCACCGCATGATAATGCGAAAGCACTACATATTTGATCGGTTTGTCGGTGACGGCGCGGATACGCTCGATCACCTGCCCGGCCATCTTCGGCGTCGCCTGTGCATCGACAACCATGACGCTGTCGTCGCCGATGATCACGCCCGTGTTCGGATCGCCCTCTGCCGTGAAGGCATAAAGATCGCGGCCGATCTCGGTAAACGAGATCGTCTTTTCCGCCATATCGCCGGTTGAAGCGAACCCCTTGGCCATTAATGTCTCCCCGCTGATTTCAGTTCTTGCCCTGTTCGGCCGCCGGTTCGACGGTCTGTTCGATGGCCCCGAAAATCGAGTGCCCGGTCTTGTCCTTCATTTCAATGCGCACCTGATCGCCAAACCGCATGAACGGCGTTTTCGGCTCGCCGTGATCGATGGTCTCGATCATGCGGATCTCGGCGATGCAGGAATACCCGACACCGCCCTCGCTCACCGGCTTGCCCGGACCGTCGCCGAGCTTGTTGGAGACCGTGCCCGATCCGATGATCGCGCCGGCGCCAAGCGGCCGGGTTTTTGCGGCGTGCGCAATGAGTGCGGGAAAATCGAACGTCATGTCGACGCCGGTGTCCGCCCGGCCAAACGGTTCGCCGTTGAAATCGACGCAGAGCGGCAGATGCACCTTGCCGCCGTCCCAGGCCTCGCCCAGTTCGTCCGGGGTGACCGCGACCGGCGAAAACGCCGATGACGGTTTGGACTGGAAAAACCCGAACCCCTTGCCGAGTTCGGCCGGGATCAGAGCGCGCAGCGAAACGTCATTGACCAGCATGATCAGCCGGATCGCATCGCGCGCCTGATCGGCG
>CAMYKZ010000083.1:0-5077 GCA_947259045.1 uncultured Afifella sp. | reverse complement strand
GCCTTGCGCACCAGTTCCACATGATTGACATAGGCCGAACCGTCGGCCCACTGATAGGCCCGCGGCAGGGGCGACATCGCTTCGCGCTCGCGGAACCGGTCGCCCAGCGGCGGCACGGCTTCCAGCCGCTCAGAGAGCTCTTCCAGCTTCGGCGCAATTGTCGTCCAATCATCCAGCGCCGCCTGCAGTGTCGGCGCGATGCCGGTCGCCGGCAGGCAACGGGTCAGATCCTTCGAGACGACAGCCAGCCGGCCATCGCGGCTGCCGTTCTTCAATGTGGCAAGTTTCATGTGTGGTTGCTCTCCCGCAGTTACGGCTGGCCGTTGAATCGCTTTTCCAAACCGTCCCAGCATTCGATATAGCTATCCTGCAAGGTTTCAAGCTCGGCTGCAAACCGGGTGACATGCTGGGGGAAACGCGTCTCGAACATGAAGGCCATCGTGCCCTCCAGTTTCTGCGGTTTCAGATCCACTGTGGTGGCCTTCTGGAAGCCCATTGTGTCCGGCCCGTGCGGCAGCATCATATTGTGCAGGCTCATGCCGCCGGGCACGAATCCCTCTTCCTTGGCGTCGTACTGGCCGTAAATCAGGCCCATGAATTCCGACATGATGTTGCGGTGATACCAGGGCGGCCGGAACGTATGTTCAGCCACAAGCCAGCGGTCCGGGAAAATGACAAAATCGACATTGCCGGTGCCCGCTTCGCCCGACGGCGCCGTCAACACGGTGAAGATCGACGGATCGGGATGGTCGAACAACAGCGCGCCGACCGGCGAAAAGGTTCGCAGATCATATTTGTAGGGCGAATAATTGCCGTGCCAGGCGACCACATCGAGCGGCGAGTGGCCGATCTCGGTGACATGAAACTGGCCGCACCATTTCACCGTCAGCCGGCACGGCGTCTCCTTGTCTTCGAATGCCGCCACCGGCGTCTTGAAGTCACGCGGATTGGCCAGACAGTTGGCGCCGATCGGGCCACGGTCCGGAAGCGTGAACTTGGCGCCGTAATTCTCGCAGACATAACCGCGCGCCGGGCCATCCAGGAGCCCGACCTTGACGATCATGCCGCGCGGGATGACGCAGATTTCGCCGGGCGTCACCTCCATCATGCCCATTTCGGTAAACACGGAGATACCGCCCTCCTGGGGCACAAGCAGCAATTCGCCGTCGGCATTGAAGAAATAATCATCCTCCATCGCCGTGTTGATGACAAACACATGCGCCGCCATGCCGACCTGGGTATGCACGTCGCCGGCGGTCGTCATGGTGCGCATTCCGGAGATGAAGTTGGTTTCCACATTTGGCATCGGCACCGGGTTCCAGCGCAACTGGCCGAGCGGCAGGTCGTGATCGTCGATTGAGGGCGCGGTCTTCCAGTCCGGCACCTGAATGCGGGAGAAACGCCCGGTATGGCGCACCGACGGCCTGATCCGGTAGAGCCATGAGCGCTCGTTGGTGCCGCGCGGCGCGGTGAACGGCGAGCCGGACAATTGTTCCGCATAGAGCCCGTAAGCGCAGTTCTGCGGCGAGTTCTGCCCTTGCGGCAGCGCGCCCGGCAGCGCCTGCGTTTCAAAATCATTGCCAAAGCCCGGCATGTACTGATGCGTCACGGCGGCGATCCTTCAATTGACGTTGCTCGATAATTGGTTACTATCGTAACAGTTACATATGAAACTATCAAGAGTGACAGGTGGCAAACCATGCAGGAATCGGCAGACATTTTTGCGCTTGAATCCTTCCTGCCCTACCGGCTGATGCGCATCGCCGAACGGGTCAGCCAGGATTTTGCAACCATCTACCGGGAGAAGTACAGTCTCAGCCGCTCTGAATGGCGCTGCCTGGCGACGCTTGGCCAGTTCGGCAAGGTCACGGCCAAGCAGATCGGCGCCCATTCCGCCATTGACAAGACCTAGGTCAGCCGCGCAGTGGCCGAGCTTGAACGGCGCGGCTGGCTGCGGCGCAGCCGGGACCCGGGCGACAGGCGTACCGAAAACCTGTCGCTGACCGCCAATGGCGTGAAAGCATTCCAGAGCGTTGTCCCGCTGGCGCAGGACTTCGAGCGGGCTCTGTGCGCTGAACTTGGCGAGCGCCCGGTCGCACAATTCCTCAACGGCCTTGACGCACTGGAGAAATACTTTCAACTGCCGCCGGACGACATTTGAGCCGATCTGCGCCGAAGCGCGAGGAGCGCCATGACGGACTTCACCACACAGACCCTGCCCACTGAGCCCGATGCCACCGCGCCCGACGGCTCCGACGTCCGCATCCTGCCGGGCCTTGCCGGCGGCGGCATGGCGCATTTCGAACTCGCGCCCGGCAAAACCTCCAGCGCCGTGCGGCACAGAACGGTCGAGGAGATCTGGTACATATTGCGCGGCAATGGACAGATGTGGCGGTATCAGGACGGCCGCGAGGAGATCACCGATCTGACGGCCGGCCTGTGCGTGACGATCCCGCTCGGCACACATTTCCAGTTCCGCTCAACCGGACAGGAACCGCTTTCGGCTGTCGCGGTGACCATGCCGCCATGGCCCGGCGAAGACGAGGCGGAATTTGTTGCCGGAAAATGGTAGACTGAAATCTCAAACGCATTGGGGGTAGACCATGATCATACGCATTGATGCGCACCAGCATTTCTGGGCCCCGGCCCGCGGCGATTATGGCTGGATGGACCCGGCCGACCCTGTGCTTGCCCGCAATTACCGCCTCGCCGATCTCGAACCGCTGCTCGACCGCCACGGAATCGCCGCAACCGTGCTCGTCCAGGCCGCACCGACGATCGAAGAAACCGAATATATGCTCGGTATCGCCGACAGTACCAGGCGTGTGGCCGGCGTGGTCGGCTGGATCGACTTCGAGAACCCCGATCACATCCGCCATCTGACCCGCTTCGCGAACCACGAAAAATTCCGCGCCGTCAGGCCGATGATCCAGGATATCCCCGACGACGACTGGATGCTGAAACCGGAACTCGACTGGGCCTTCCGGGCGCTGAGCGCCCATGACGTCGCCTTCGACGCGCTGGGTTTCCCCCGCCATCTCGGCCGCTTCATCGCATTGTTCAAACGCTATCCGGACCTGCGCATCATCGTCGACCATTGCATGAAACCGCAGATCGCCGACAAGGGTTTCGACGACTGGGCGCCCGGCATCAAACGCATCGCCGAGGAGACCGGCGCTTATTGCAAACTCTCCGGCATTGTCACCGAAGCCGCAGACGGCTGGAGCGTGGAAGACCTGAAACCCTATGCCGATCATGTGCTGGAAAGTTTCGGGCCCGGGCGCGTGGTCTGGGGTTCCGACTGGCCGGTCTGCACCCTTCGCGCGACCTACGATCAATGGGTGGACGCCACCGACACGTTGCTTGCCGGCCTCAGCGCAGATGAACGCGCGGGAGTACTCGGCGGCAATGCAGTGGAATTTTACCGGCTGGAGATCTGATCACCGATCCATGTTATGAAGCTCAACACGCGGAGACGGACATGACGGTCAAGCGCATCGTGACGAATATTGCGGCCGACGAACCGTCGGACGCGCAGGCATTCTACTGCGACCTGCTGGGGTTGGAGACCGTGATGGATCACGGCTGGATCGTGACAATGGCCGCTGACGGCGCGGCGTCTCCGCAGATCAGCATCGCCAGCGAAGGCGGCTCGGGAACACCGGTACCGGACATCTCGATCGAAGTGGAGGACGTGGACGAGATTTACCGGCGCACCAGGACGGCCGGGTTTGAAATTGCATATGAGATCACCGACGAGCCCTAGGGCGTGCGCCGCTTCTACGTCCGCGATCCGTTTGGCAAACTGGTCAATATTCTGTCCCATCGGCAATGAGTGAATGCCTGCAGATGCTGCGGACAAGCGCCGCGCACGGCGCTGCAAAGGCGCACTTGACCGGCAAAGCGCATCTCGCACCCGCTTCGGCAGGGGCAAGAACCGGATCCCCGGACTTGTTCCGGGGATCCAGACTCGCTTTGGATCCATCAACATGTTCGATTCCGGTATTGAGGTCGGGGGTAAATCCGGCCAAAACTGCCAGAAGGAATTGAACACACCGACCATTGCCCGCCGAGGAACCCCATGCCCAGACATCTCACCCGCGACGAACTCCACGCCGGCCTGCCGGACGTGCTTACCTCCCCGGCTGACAACGGCTCGCTCGAAGCCATTATCGTCCGCCCTGACAAGGGCGAGCGGCTTGATGTGCAAAGTGTCAGGATCAGCCTGGCCGGCGGAGTGGAGGGCGACCATTGGGCCAAGGGCTGCTGGATGTCGACGGACGACGGCGACCCGCACCCGGATGTGCAGATCTGCATGATGAATTCCCGCTTGATATCGCTGATCGCCGGGGAGCGGGAAAACTGGCCGCTGGCCGGCGACAACCTCTTCATCGACCTGGATATCGGCCCGGACAATCTTGCCCCCGGCCAGCGACTGGCGATCGGTTCGGCGATCATCGAAATCACCGCCGTGCCGCATCTCGGCTGCGCCAAGTTCATCGCCCGTTACGGCCGCGACGCCTGCGTCTTCGTCAATACCGGCGAAGGCAAACGCCAGCGCCTGCGCGGAATTTATGCGCGGGTGGTGCAGGATGGAACTGTGTCGGTGGGGGATGAAGTGGTGAAGGTTGGGTGAATAGGCTCATCGATGAAAAACAATGCCAATACGTCACGACAACCGTTAGAAGAGCGTATTCACTATTTGCTGGCAGACCTTTGCGTCGAATGGGGTTTTTGCATCCCACCGGAAGATGCAGCCCGAATAGCGCAAAGCAAACACTTGGAAGCAGACCAGTTCGCACTTGAAGTTCTGCAAGCTGAAGGATACGAACTTGGCCGCCATTCCGAGTGGTTTAGCCCGATCAAAAAGCGCTTCATCGATCGATTCGGGCAGTCGGCGTCAATCGATGATTATTCGTAGTCACTGATGCAGCTTGCGTTCGATGCCAACGACATCCGCGCTTGAAGGCGAAAGCCGCCATTCTCACCGCACAATCTCATACCCCGCCTTGCCCAGCGACCCGACCAGCGCCTCATAGCCGATCCTGGCATATTCCGCCGGCGGCGCTTTTACCGG
>CAMYKZ010000082.1 GCA_947259045.1 uncultured Afifella sp. | reverse complement strand
GAGAAGGCAGACTGGGCATAATCAAGCGAGACACCGTCCGGCAGTTTGAGGCCGATCCGGTCATCCTGCGCTGAAACCTGCGCTTCGAAAACGTTCATCGGCGGCTCACCGACAAAACTGCCGGTAAACAGGTTCGACGGTTCTTCGCGGATTTTTTCCGGCGTATCGAATTGCTGAAGGATACCGTCCTCCATGACGGCAATGCGGTCGGCCAGCGCATTGGCTTCCGTCTGGTCATGGGTCACAAGGATGGCAGTCAGGCCGCGTTCCCTGATGAAATGCTTGATGCGGCCGCGCAAGATGGCGCGCAATTGCGGTTCAAGCTGGCCCATCGGCTCGTCAAGAAGATGCAGCTCGGCATGGCGGATCAAAGCCCGGCCGAGCGATGTACGCTGCTGCTGGCCGCCCGATATCGAACTCGGATAACGCTCAAGAATATCCTCGATCTCCAGCATCCGCGCAACTTCGCGGACCCGGCGATCAACTTCGTCCGCCGGGAGTTTCGCGGATTTCAAGGCAAAGGCGATATTGTTGCCCACCGTCAGCGGCGGATAGAGTGAATAACCCTCGAACGCCATGGCGACGTTTCTCCGGACCGGCGGCAGCGTCTGTATTTCGCGGCCTGCCACCAGGATCGAACCGTTGGTGACCGTCTCGAAGCCCGCAATCATCCGCAATGTCGATGTCTTGCCGCAGCCCGATGAGCCGAGAAGCGCGACGATTTCGCCTTTTCGGATATCCATCGACAGATTGTTGACGGCATGAACGCCTGTGCCGGCGGCTCCGTAAATCTTGTCGACATTCCGGATTGAAAGCGCGACTTCGCTCATGCTGCTTTTCCGCTTTGGACGGTGGTTTCGTCGTGGGAGCCGATTCGCGCGCCGCCGGCGCGGTCAAACAGCAGCGCGGCCGCACCATCGATTGCAATATGCGCCGGCCCGTCTGCCGGCCCGGGTGTCCCGGCCGGGCGTGAGATCAGGATTTCGCGGCCGCCCTTTGTCACCGCAAGGGTGACCGTCTTCTCATTCAGCGGTGTCTCCGCCTCCACAAGGACGGGAATTGCTGCGGCGGCGCCTTCATCGACAAACCGGATCGCCTCCGGACGCAGGCCAAGCACGCAGGATTGCCCGATACACTTGCCGTGGGCGTCACCGATCCGGGTCGGAATATTTGAAATCTCGACGAAGACGCCGCCAGCGTTCGAATTGGGAACAACATCGAGAAGGTTGATTGTCGGATCTCCGAACAGCCGGGCGATCTCGATATTGGCGGGTGAATGATAGATATCTTCCGGCAAACCGATCTGCTGGATCCGGCCTTCGGCCATCACCGCGATCCGGTCACCCAGCGCCATCGCTTCTTTGTAGTCCTGAGTCACGTAGATGACGGTTGCGCCCTGATCGGCAAGCAGGCGCGGCAGTTCAAGCCTCATCTCAAACCGCAGTTTGGCATCGACGTTTCGCAGCGGATCATCGAGCAGCAGGATCGGCCGCGATCCGACAAGTGCGCGGGCAAGCGAGGTCCGCTGCTTCTGGCCGTTCGACAGTTCGCGCGGAAAATGATCCAGTACGTGATCGATCTTGAGCAGCTTTGCCACCTGTTCGACGGCAGAGCGGATCACATCCTTCGGCTGCCGGTGCGCCTCCAGCGGGCTTGCAATGTTGGCAAAGGCTTTCATGTGCGGAAACAGTGCAAAATTCTGAAACGCCATCCCGATGCCGCGATGTTCCGCCTCAACTTCCGCCATGTCCCGGCCGTCGATGAGGACCTGTCCTTCATCGGCATGAACCACGCCGGCAATGAGGCGCAGCATGACGGTCTTGCCCGCGCCCGATGGACCGAACAGCGCGATCGTCTCGCCGTCGGCAATCTGCAGCGAGAGGCCGTTGAGCACGGCTTCGCCGCTATAGCGTTTGACGACGTTTTTCAATTCAAGCGTTGTCATCGCGCTATCCCTTCACCGCGCCAAGCGACAGGCCTTCAACCAGATACCGTTGCGCATAAAGGGCGAGCGCAAGCGTCGGCGCGATCGAGAGAACGATGGCCGATGCAATCTGGCCGTACTGGATGCCGGACGCGGTGACGAAGGCAAGCGCGCCGACAGTGACCGGCTGCTTGTCGGCGGAGGCCAGCACCAGCGCGAAAATGAAATTGTTCCATGAGAAGATGAAGGCCAGCAGGCCCGCTGCGGCAATGCCCGGACCCGCCAGCGGCAGTGCGATCTTGCGGAAGGTTGAAAACCAGGAATGGCCGGCAATGCGGTGGGCATATTCCACATCGGCGGAGATATCCTCGAAATAACCGCGCACGATCCAAAGGATGAGCGGCAGGCAGATCAGCTGGTAGACCCAGATCAGACCGAGATAGGTATCGGCCAGACCAAGCTGTTGGAAATAAAGCGAAAGCGGCAGCAGAACCAGAAGCGGCGGCGCGAACCGGAACGACAGAAGCGTAAACGCAATGTCTTCGGAACCGCGGAACTTGTGCCGGGCAAAGGCGTAGGCTGCGGGCACGCCCAGCAGCAGCGCCACTGTCACGGATGCAACCGACAGGAACACCGAGTTCCAAAGGTTCTGCATAAAGTTGATCTCCAGCGAGGCGGCGGCGGTCTTCAGTTCGCCGGAGATCAGCGCCCGGTAATTGTCGAGCGTCGGGTCGAACACGATCGACGGCGGCACGCGCAGGATCGTCTCATTGGTCTGGAAGGACATCAGGATGATCCAGAGGATCGGGAACATGAAAAAGATCACGATCAGAGCCAGCGCAATTCCCCGAAGGCTCTTTTCCAGTGTGGATGTATGTTCCATGGTGCCTGCCCCTCAAGCCGCGCCGCGGGCGCGTTCGCGCAACCGGAGCCAGTGCTTTACGAAGATGTTGGAAATGAAGAACGTGATCGCCCACAGGATGATCAGCAGCGCCGACGAGCGGCCGACATTGGTCGACTGGAAGAAATCAAGGTAGGCCTCGACCTGGAAGACCGTCAAGGTGTCGCCGGGTCCGCCTTGGGTCATGGCGTAGATGATGTCGAACTGCTGGATCGATTCCAGCAGACGGAACAGGGCGGCAGTCAGGATGTAGGGTGTCAGCATCGGCAGCGTGATGCTCCAGAACTGCTGCAGGCGCGGCACGCCATCGAGGGCGGCAGCCTCGAAAGGCTGTTTCGGCAGGGAGCGTAAACCGGCCAGAAGCAGAATCATGATGAACGGCGTATAGACCCAGATATCAACGAGAACGACGGTGAGCAGGGCAGAGTCCGGTGAGGCACCCCAGCGAAAATCGTCAATGCCGATCAGCGTCAGAAAATAACTCAGAATACCGAACCCGGGATTGGTCATCAGTTTCCACATCAGCGCTGCGAGCGCCGGGGCCGTCATCAGCGGCATCAACAGCATGATGGAGATGAAGTTGTTCACCGTTGAGCGTTTCTGCAGCAGCAACGCGATTGCCAGTCCGAGCAGCAATTCAAGCACAACCGTCAGGCCGGCATAGACCAGCGAGACCTTGAGCGTGTTCCAGAAACCCGGGTCGGAAAGAAAATTGAGATAGTTCTCACCCCAGTTCATCTTGCGCGCCCAGGGCTGGCTCAGCCGGTAGCGCTGCAGGGAATAGAATGCGGCAGTAAAGAAGGGAACCAGGATCCCGATACAGACAAGCAGCGCCGGCAGGCTGAGCACATAGGGCAAAGCGCGCCTGCTGATCCTGAACCGGGGCGCCGCTCTTTCCGGTGTCGCCTGCACTGTCATCCCTCAATCTTCCATATCAGGCACGTGTCATACCCTGTGGCCCAAATGCGCGTATCTGTCAGGCAACCCTGAACGCCTGCCGCCAATTGTTCCAAAACCTTGTTTCAGAAAAACCCGCCACCCCGAAGGGCGGCGGGCTCCGCTCGGGAGAAAGCTTAGCCGAGGCCGGCTTCCTTGAGCTGACGGTCGAAGCTTTCGACCAACTGGTCGAGGCCCTCGTCAACAGGCACTTCCTTGGCGACCATTTTCTGCAGCGTCGCCGCCCATTCGGTGGTGAGATCGAAGAACAGCGGCTGTGCCGTGAAGTGGATTTTCGCACCGGGGGCGGAAACATCGTGCATTTCCACATAACCCGGATAGCTGCTGTTCAGCCGCTCGCGGAACATGTCGTCGGCCCAGACCGATTTGCGCACCGGATTGACGAAATCCATCTTCGTGGCGCCGAACAGACCATGTTCAGGACCGGATGCCCATTGCAGGAAGTGCCAGGTGGCGTCTTTCTGCTTGGAGGCGCTCGCCATCGCCAGCGACCAGATCCAGATATTCGGCGTCGGCGCGCTCGCGTCCGGATTGGCGGCAAACGGAGCGTAAGCCAGTTTACCGGCCATCTTGTTGTCGCCGCCGTTCATGAAATAGCCGAGAATATCGGCATCGTAGATCATGGCGGACTTGCCGGCGCCGAGATCGGTGCCGACCTGATACCAGGTGTGGGTTGCCCAATCCTTGGCGCCGCTGTCCTGGATCATCTTGACCCACTGGGCATGGTAACCCTTGGAGACGTCCGTATTCATCGCCGCAGACAGTTTTCCGTCGGCGCTGACATTGAGGTCCTTCTGGCCGAAGTTCGCATAACCGGACAGGAAGCCCGGGTGGATCGTCGCCCAGGAGCGCGAGCCGCGGACACCGATGCCGTAGATGCCATCCTTGGTCAGTGCGGCTGCGGTCTCGACCATTTCGTCAATATTCTTCGGAACACTGACACCGGCGGCATCGAGCATTGCGGCGTTGTAGCTCAGATTGTTCTGCTCATAACCCCACGGAATGCACCATTGTTTGGCATCTGCGGACCCCAGTTCGCCGCCGGGCTGACCGTTCCATGCACACGATGCGCGAACGCCTTCCAGCATGTCGTCCCAATTGTAGTTCGGATTGGTTTTCTCCGGATCGCCGATCCACGCGTTGAGATCCTCAATCCAGCCCGCCGGACCGTAGGTCCAGGTCATGTAGGCGCCGGTCATGAAGGCATCATATTCCGAAGACCCCGACGACAGGGCGGCCGTCACCTTGTCGAAATAAACATCTTCCGGGAAGATGTCATATTCGATTTCCATGCCTGTCAGATCCTTGAAGTTCTGCAGGTTGGCGATCATGGCATCGGCATAGGGATGCTTGTTGAGCAGCAGTTTGAGCTTGGTGCCGGAATGTTTCTTCCAGTCGAAATCCGCGGCAAGCGCATTGGTCGCACTCATGTTGAGAAGAACGCCCGCGGACGAGGCCGTCAGGCCCATCGCGCCAAGCCCCTTGATAAGCCCCCGGCGATCGACATTCCCGTCCAAGAATGCCCGGATCAGATCTTTTTCTTTCTCATGCATTGGTTACTTCCTCCTGTGGGTATCAACGCTTTCAACCGATGCCGGTTACCCTCCCTGCACCTTTTCGATCAGCGCTCGTGCCGAGCGCTCATCGGTAATGAGGCCGCTCAAGAAGCGGCTCTCCAATACAGACCTGATGGCACGGGTCTTCACTTTGCCGCCGGCGACGGCGACAATCCTGCGGCCTTGCAGATCGTCGCGGCTGAGCGCCAGCGTCCGTTCCGAAAGTGCCTTTTCGACAGGCATGCCCTGTTCGTCGAAGAAATGCCCGAGCAGTTCGCCTGCGCCTCCGTCCAGCCTGACCTCTTCGATCTCGGCCCGCTCGATCATCCCGGTGGCGACAAGCGAGGCTTCCGGTTCGGCTGTGCCGATGCCGACGATCAGCAGGCTTGCCTGTTTGGCCAAGTCAAAAACATCGGAAACACCGCGCTGGGACAGCAGGATCTGCCGATCCTCGACGGTGTTGGCAAAAAACGGCACGGGCATAACGAATGCCTCCGCGCCCGTTCGCTCGGCGAGACGGTGAATGACATCATGGGGGTTTGCTGAAAACTTCCGCGTCAGACCGCCAAGCAGTGAAACGAAACGGGTTTCGCCGGCGCTGGTGCGCGGCAGATATTCAACGCAGGCGGACAGGGTCCGGCCATGGCCGACACCGATCAAACGATGCTCGCCACGGTCGATCTGACGCTTGAGAAACTGCGCCCCTGCTGTGCCCAGGGCTTTCAGCGGCAGATCATCAAGATCGAAATCGGGAACCACCTCGCAATAATCGAGGCCGTAACGTCCGGCAAGCTGGTTTTCCAGTTCGACGCATTCCGATACTTCGCCGTCGATAAAGACCTTTACCAGGCCCTGCTGGTTTGCGCGGGTGATCAGGCGATGCGCCTTCAGGCTCGTCAGGCCGAGCCGCTTGGCGACCTCAGCCTGGGTCAGGCCGCCGGCATAGTGCAGCCAGGCGGCGCGCGTCGCCATGCTGTTATCTTTATGCTGGACTGGTCCGTTGCCTGCAATGGCCACTCTGTCCTCCCGATCCCAGATTTACTCTGAGTTCTGATATTTTTATCATCGATTGAAATATTTTTCAATTCGCATTTTTCCGGCGGTGAAAATAAAACAGCGTGCCGGCTTGCCACAGGCGCGTCATCCCGGCATTGCTGGCAGCACCGCCCAGCGATCCGCAATCGACGGCAACGTCAAAACAGGCTTGGAACAATGAGCGACCTGACCGAACTGCAGATGCCCGCCTTTGCGCAATGGACCGAGATACGCGACGGCGTGGCCCGGCTCTGCGAAGATTTTCCCAATGCATACTGGCTCAAGCTCGACGGCGAAGACCGCTATCCGTCGGAATTCGTCGCGGCGCTGACGGATGCCGGCTATCTCGCCGCGCTGATCCCGGAAGATTACGACGGCTCGGGCCTGCCGCTCAGTGCCGCCGGCGCCGTGCTGGAAACGATCCACGAGCGCGGCTGCAATGCCGCCGCCTGTCATGCGCAAATGTATACGATGGGTACTGTGCTGCGGCACGGATCGGAAAAACAGAAGCAGTTTTACCTGCCGAAGATCGCCAGCGGCGAGTTACGCCTGCAGGCATTCGGCGTCACCGAACCGACGACCGGCAGCGATACGACACAGCTGAAGACCCGCGCCGAGCGCAAAGGCAATGATGCCTATATCGTCAACGGCCAGAAGGTCTGGACCAGCCGGGCAATGGAGTCCGACCTGATGCTGCTGCTGGCCCGGACGACACCGGCCAGCGACGTGCAGAAACGCTCCGACGGCATGTCGGTTTTCCTCATCGACATGCAGGCGGCGAAAGGCAACGGGCTGGAACTGCGCAAGATCGACGCCATGATCAACCACAATTCCTGCGAGGTGTTTTTCGACAATCTGGAAATTCCGGCCGATACGCTGATCGGCGAAGAGGGCAAGGGCTTCCGCTACATTGTCGACAGCATGAACGCGGAACGCATTCTGATCGCCTATGAATGCCTGGGCGACGCCAGATTCTTCATTCGCCGCGCTACCGAATATGCCAATGAACGGATCGTCTTCGGCCATCCGATCGGCAAAAACCAGGGTATCCAGTTCCCGATCGCCAAGGCCTATGCCGACCTGATGGCGGCGGAACTGATGGTGGCAAAGGCTGCGGCCCTGTTTGAAGCCGGCGAAAAAGCCGGCGCTGAGGCCAATATGGCCAAGATGCTGGCCGCCGACGCCTCGTGGCAGGCGGCAGAGGTCTGCATGCAGGTATTCGGCGGTTTCGCCTTTGCCCGCGAATACGGCATCGAGCGCAAATGGCGCGAGGCGCGGCTCTATCAGACAGCGCCGATCTCCAAAAACCTGATCCTGGGATATATCGGCCAGCATGTTCTCGGCATGCCGCGGAGCTATTGATCTTCGTGCTGCAGTCTGCGCCAAACCCATTTTGGGCAATCGACATTGGGGATCTGAAACAGACCAATAACAGTCCAATTTTATACCAATCTGGTTGATTTTTTCCGCCGGATTGATTTACGGTGACCCCATCATCAGACCGTTCCACGGATACCATCATGCTCGATGTTCCAGCCAAGAACTTTATCGATCCAAAGCCGTCTCTCATATTGAGGCCGGGCATTTCGAGCCTTCCCGCCGGTACCGAACGCTATCTCGCCGCCGGTGGTGGTTCCGTCATTGTGGAAGTCGAGGCGGGTGACCGGCTGGAGCTTATCGACAAGGAAGGCTGCCAGGTCTGCGAGATCATCGGCATTGGCGCCAATGGCCGGTACGACGCCTCTGTGCTCGGCATCGGTTCAGACGATGACGCCGATGGTTTCAAGGCCATATTGACCAATGGCGATGAAAGCGCCGATCGGGCTCTGGCATCGTTGAAGCGGCGCAATATCGATCTCGCGCATGCAAAAGCCGTTCGTGTTTTCGGCGGCGGATCGCCGGCCGGCGACACAGCGGAATTCGACGTCCAGCGCGACGGTATCGTCATCGTGGCGGCGCCAGGCGGCAGAATGGATTTTGACCATCAGGATACGGCCACCCCGATCGAAATACTTCTTCACCGGGCCACCATCAGAACGTCACCGAATGCGAGGCTGCCAGAACCGCTGGCGGATCCGGTCCAGGACTTCCGCATCCATACGGCAACCGCGGAAAGCTTTACGGTGAAGGCCGGCGAATATATCCAGATTATCGATGTCGAAGGGCGTCAATGTTCCAACTTCCAGGCGTTTTCGCAGCGCAAGCTCGACGCCGGCAACGCGCAGGCGCTCGATGCGACCATCACCCGATCGCTGCTCGGACTGATCAATCCGGTTCCCGGACTGCCGGCCAAGGCGTTCGATCTCGACATGGAGCCTTTGGTGGAGCTCATTCAGGACACCTGCGGCCGGCACGACGTTTTCATGACCGCCTGCAATTCCAGATATTACGACGATATGGGCTATCCGGGACACGTCAACTGCACCGACAACTTCAACAGCGTGCTTGAGCCGTTTGACATCAAGGCGCGGCGGGGCTGGGAAGCGCTCAATTATTTCTACAACACCAATATCGACGCGGCCAACCAGATCTATTTTGACGAACCCTGGTCGCGCCCGGGCGATTACGTCCTGATGCGCGCGCTCACCGACCTTGTCTGCGTCGCCTCCGCCTGCCCCTGCGATATCGACGCAGCCAATGGCTGGAACCCGACTGACATTCATCTGCGCGTCTACGGCGCCAACGAAACCTTCAAGAAAGCAACGGCCTTTCGCATGACACCAGAAGCTGACGCCGTCCTGACGAAGGAAACGGCCTTCCATTCCTCATTCGCCGAACACACCCGCGATTTCACCGAATATAACGGCTATTGGCTGCCGAACCGGTTCAACAATGACGGACCGGTGGAAGAATATTGGGCAGCACGCGAAGCCGCCGTGGTGATGGATCTTTCACCATTGCGCAAATTCGAAGTCACCGGTCCGGACGCGGAAGCGCTGCTGCAACATTGCCTGACCCGCAACATCCGCAAACTGTCAGAGGGACAGGTGGTCTATACCGCCATGTGTTACGAGCATGGCGGCATGGTTGACGACGGCACGGTCTACCGCCTGGCGCAGGATAATTTCCGCTGGATCGGCGGATCCGACATTTCCGGCATCTGGATGCGCGAACAGGCGCAGATACTCGGCCTGAAAGCCTGGGTGCGGTCATCGACCGACCAGATGCACAATATTGCGGTGCAGGGGCCGAACAGCCGCGATATTCTGAAAGAGATTATCTGGACACCGCCGGCCCGCCCAGAGATCGGCGAACTGGAATGGTTCCGCTTCACAGTCGGCCGGATCGGCGATTTTCAAGGCGCCCCGGTCGTCGTCTCGCGCACCGGATATTCCGGCGAACTGGGTTATGAAATCTTCTGCCACCCGAAAGACGCCAAAGCCGTATTCGATGCCGTCTGGGACGCAGGCCGGCCGCACGGCCTGAAGCCGCTTGGGCTGGAAGCGCTGGACTGGTTGCGCATTGAAGCCGGCCTGATCTTCAAGGATTTCGAATTCGATGATACGACGGACCCGTTCGAGGCCGGCATCGGTTTTACAGTCCCGCTGAAATCGAAGGACGACGATTTTATCGGTAAAGCCGCTCTGATGGACCGCAAGTCCCACCCGCGCAAAAAACTCGTTGGTCTGGAAATCGACAGCCATGAGCCGGTCGGCAATGGCGATTGCATCCATATCGGCCGGCCGCAGATCGGTGACGTGACCAGCGGCATGCGCTCCCCGGTTCTGAAAAAGAATATCGCCCTGGCGCGCGTCGATGTCGTGCATGCGGAAATCGGCACGGAGGTCGAAATCGGCAAACTGGACGGCCATATGAAACGGCTGCCGGCGCGCGTGGTACGGTTCCCGCATTATGATCCGGAAAAGAAAAAACCGCGCAGCTAGGCGCAGTTATTCAAAGTCAGGCGAAACGCCCGAACCGAAACGGCGCCGGGTCGACGCAAGGCGTTTCGCCCGTGACGATTTCGGCCATCAGCTTTCCCGCGCCCGGGCCAAGCCCGAATCCGTGGCCGGAAAATCCGGTCGCCATGTGAAACCCCGGCAAGGCGTCGATCGCGGAGATGACCGGCACAGTATCGGGCACGACATCGATGACACCGGCCCACTGCTCGGCGATCCGGGCCTTCTGAAACACCGGCAGAGCCTTGCGCAACGCGGCCAGCGCTTCGTTCTGGATCGATTGCACAGGCGCCGGATCGAGTATCCGGACCTGCTCAAAGGGCGATTGCTCGTCCATCGCCCAACGGCGTTTCAGCCGGGCTTCGTCGAGAAACCGGCTGCCGAGGCGAAAGCGGAAATCACGCCATTCATTTTTCAGCGTCGGCCAGAACGCGGGCAGCAGCCGAAAACTGTCGGGCATCATATCGGCCATGCTGAAGACCGAGTGAGCCACGCTATATCCGCCATCCAGCCGCTTGCGGATTGCGAAATTGCCGCCGGAGACCGAGTGCGTCACGCCGGCCTCGATCTCGGTGGTCCGCATCACGGAATTGATCACCGTCAGTTGCGGCAATTCAATTCCGATATTGTTGCAAAAGCGCCGCGACCAGGCGCCGCCGGCCAGCACCACCGCGTCACAGGCGACCGCGCCGTTTTCGGTGACAATGCCAGACACTCTGCCGCCTTCCCGCTCAATGCCGCGCACGGCGCAATTCTGGAAGATGAGCGCCCCGGCCTTCCGTGCAGCCCGGGCCATGGCCGGGACTGCCAGTGCCGGTTCGGCGCGGCCGTCATTGGGGGTAAACAACCCGCCCTTCCAGCCGATCGTGCATCCAGGCGTCATCGCCTGCGCGTCGGCGGCCGAAATCATCCGCGAGCTTAACCCATTCGGCCTGGCATGCGTCCGGTACCAGTGTTCGCGCTTTTCCAGTTTGGCATCGCTCTCGCACAGATAGGCAATGCCGCATTCCCGGTAACCGGTCTCCTCACCGGTGCGTTGCCGCATCTGACGCCAAAGACCCATGGAAACCTGGATCAGCGGAATTTCCCGCCGATCGCGTCCCATCTGCCGGCACCAGCCCCAATTGCGGCTCGATTGCTCGCCAGCGATGATACCCTTCTCACACAGAACGATTGAAAGCCCGCGTTCGGCAAGTTCTAGGGCCGTCGCCACGCCGGCAATGCCGCCGCCAATGATGGCCACATCGGTTTTGTCCGGCAACGCTCTGTCGCTTTCAAGGGATGCGGGTAACGGCATTTCCGGCTCCCGAACCTGCCAGGCGGAGTTGCCTGCGCGGCGATCCGCGCCAACTGATCGTAAACGAAATCTCGCGCCAGAGTTTCGCCCGGATCGCCCGTCCGAAATCGTCAAAATCGCGGGCGTCGATGACAAATGAACCGGGACCGGTGATGACATTCTGCCGGTACCAGTCATCCAGTCCGGAAAAATCCGTCAGGATGGCAAGCCCGTTGACGGTAACGCCTTGTGCGTCGGCCAGCTTCTTTGCCCCCGGCAATGTGATCGCCTCCCTGAACCAGGGATCGGTTTCGATTCCGTCACCTGAAACATCGATCACCTTGCGAACACCATTGTGACCGTTGCCGGCGAGCATTTCCAGTGCTTCCCGCACACCGTCGCCAATGCCTGTGCCACCGCCGCCAATGCCGAATTTGCGGCCGGTATGTTTATGGAAATTGCGCACCCGGGCGGCGAAAGCATCGGCCGATGCTTTGGAATCCAGCACATGCCAGCCGCTCTTGAATTTCGGGAAGGCGGCGTCGGCCCAGATCACAACGGAAACGGCAATCCGTCCGGTTGGCCCGGAAAGGATTGCCTGCTGGATGGAGGGATCGCGAAAGGCCGCCGCCGTGCCTTCCAGCTGCAGGAGATATTCCGCCTCGCTGATGCTGCCGGAACCGTCCATGGCCAGCACCAGTTCCAGATCAACCTGTTCTGCAACGGCAGTTGGGATGAGCAGGCAACCCAGAAACCATGCCACAGACAGTGATCGGAGATGACTGGTGAATTTTGCCATCTCCCAAACCCGTCAGTTCTCCAGATAGGATTCGATTGTGTCGTCCATCGCATCCTTCCAGGGCGTGTGATGCACCGGAGCCATCGAACCGGTCATGACCGATTTGTAGCAATTGTCGCGGAACGTCATGATCCCCTGCTTCTTGTGCTTTTTCCACTGGAAGAAAGCCTCGTCGGCGGCATCGACATCGAAGCTCGGATAATCGGTTTCGGCAATCAGTTCCTTCACATAATCGCCTTGGTAGCGGATGCAGGCGTAATCGTCTTCGTTGGCATCTTCGCGGGCTTCGCGATCGGCTACATCGGCCTTCATGGCGTCCTTGGACGGCAGGTCGATCTTGCCCATGATGACATCGCGGGCCCACCAGGCCTGTGCATCGAACATGTTGAACGTGTACCACTGGTCCTGCATGCCGAGATAAAACAGTTTGGGATTGTTGACGAAGGCGACGCCTTTGTAGAGATCCGCGGTGGCCAGCCGGTTGGCCGTCTTGAGCACCAGATCGTCGGCCATGAAGGGGAAATGGTGCTGATAGCCCGTGCACATGATGATGGCATCGACGTCTTTCGTCGTGCTGTCCTTGAACGTGCACGTGTTGCCCTCAACCTTCTGCAGAAGCGGCACCTCCTGCCAATTGTCCGGCCAGTCATAACCCATGGCCGCCGTCCGATGGCTTACCGTCACCGACTTGCAGCCGTATTTCCAGCATTGCGAACCAATGTCTTCGGCGGAATAGCTGGTGCCGATAATCAATATGTCCTTATCCCTGAACTCCACGGCATCGCGGAAATCATGGGCGTGCATGACCCG